>NZ_VLKT01000062.1 GCF_007830515.1 Mesorhizobium tianshanense | reverse complement strand
CGGATGCCGAAGCAATAGCCGACGATCAGCATGCGGATCAGCAGCTCAGGGTCGATCGAGGGACGGCCGATCGGGCTGTAGAAGGGCGCCAGATGCTGGCGGATGGCGGAAAGGTCGACGAAGCGGTCGATCGCTCTGAGCAGGTGATCCGCCGGCACATGCCGCTCCAGGCTGAAGCCGTAAAACAGCTCCTCCTGCATCACACTTTGCTCGCCCATCATCGACTCAATCTCCTCTTACGACGAAGATTGAATCAGTGCTTCAGGGCTGCTGCAACCCGGACTTTTTCAACACAATCGGTCAGAGGCGGCCGTTCCACCCACCTACCAACACGCTCCCACGCCGGCGGTGCTTCACTGCTTGAAGCAGTGGTCGCGGTGCCATTTCAAGAAGCGAGGATGCGGGCGTTCAAACTGTCGGTTCGGCGGAAGCGCGCGGCCGGTCTTGTTTATGAACGCCTGTACGCTGTCTAGATCGTTGACCTGTCGCGAGATAAGGATTTCCAGATCATCGGATAGGCTGATCAATCCGCGATCGAACATCCAATGCGCGGTGCCGGACAGTGCGATCCCGTTGTTGATGACATCCGGTCCGTTCGCTTCGACTGGTCGAATGTGGGCGGCAGAAACCTCGGCCCGGCCGCCGCCATTTATCAACTTCAGCCCCGTGATCGTGCACCGCTCATCATAGGCGCGCAAGACGATGCGACGGAAAATGCGGTCCCGTACAATTCGCGATCCGATGTAGTTTACGCGATCACGGCTCTGCTCGAATTCGAATGGCACCTGCTCATCCTGAAAGCCAGGAGATGTGCCGGTCTCATCAACGCGCGATAGCAACAACTCATTCGTCTCCAGGCCCAAATCGATAATGCGGTTGAAGTCGCTTGGACTGATCGGCCGGACGGCCGATTGGGCGCGACCGGAAATCCGTCCTTGGTCGTTGAGCAAGCCTCGTTCAACGACGCCATCAGGTCCGTTGAATGGAACAGGATTGACGAAATCGAGATAAGTTCCAGGCTCAATCAGAGCGAGGTACATATCAGGCGTCACAGGATCGGGAATGATCTGTTGGACTTTGGCTACGGCGTAATAGCCACGGGTATCGTTTACCTTGCTAGGCTCGTAGTAAATGATCCAGCCGCCGACGCATGCTTCGACGCGGCGCAGATACGGGCGAGGAAACTGGTATTGCTCTGCGGGGCGATCGTTGTAGATCGAATCTGAGCGGTGAATGAAGACCCCGAATCCCATGATCTTCCTGCAATGCGTTCTTTGGGGATACCTGCCCCCATCTGGCGATTACCTCGCGCGAGACCACAGTTGGCTCCAAAGATCGTAGCCCGCAAGGAGGACGCCGATGCCGATCGCAACCACTAGATCGGGATGCGGGACGAACCGGACCACGACGCCGAAAAACGCCAGGAAGACAACAAACGCCAGGACGGCCAGGAAGCGACTCAAGGTCATCTATTGTCCTCCAGCGGCATCTCAGCCCCCGTAGATCAGGTTGGGCAGCCCGTACACGATCTGCGGGAAGATGTAGATGATGACCATGCACAGGATGACGATCAGCATATAGGGCATCATTCCGCGGAAAATATCCGAAAGCTGAACATGCGGCGGCGAAATGCCCTTGAGGTAGTAGGCCGACATCGCCATGGGCGGCGACAGAAAGGCCGTCTGAAGATTGACCGCGACGAGCACGCCGAAAAACAGCGGATCGATCTCGAAATGCGCCAGCAGCGGCAGGAAGATCGGAATGAAGATCACGATGATCTCCGTCCATTCCAACGGCCAGCCCAGGATGAAGATGATGAGCTGGGCGACGATCAGGAACATCAGCGGCGACATGTCGAGGCCGGTGACGAAATCGCTGATCAGCTGCTGGCCTCCCAGATAGGCAAAGACCGAGGCGAAGGTCGCGGAGCCGACGAACAGCCAGCACACCATCGCGGTCGTGCGCGCCGTCAAATAGACGGACTCCTTCAGGCGTTGCCACGTCAGGGCTCGGTAGGCGGCGGCCAGCACGACGCCGCCGAGCGCGCCGATGGCGGCAGCCTCCGAAGGCGTGGCGAGGCCGAAGAGAATAGCGCCGAGCACCGCGAGGATCAGGCCCGCCAGAGGGACGAAGGACGTCAGCAGCATCCAGCTGATCTGCAGGGCCGAATAGTGCCCTACCTCGTCCCGGGTCGGCTTCGGCGCCACCTGCGGCTGCAGCACCGCCTTGGCCACCACATAGGTCAGATAGAGGCCGGCAAGCAGCAGTCCTGGAAGCAGCGCCGCCGCATACATGCGGACCACCGACACACCCGCCGTCGCGCCATAGACGATGAGCAGAATGGACGGCGGAATGAGGATGCCGAGGGTTCCGCCCGCGCAGATCACTCCCGAGGCATATCTGACGTCGTAGCGCGCCTTCAGCATGGCGGGAAACGCCAGCAGGCCCATGAGTGTCACGACCGCGCCGACAATGCCGGTGGCCGTTGCGAAAAGGGTGCAGGTGATGAGGGCGGCGACCGCCATGGAGCCGGGAACGCGCCGGGTGGCGATAAAGAGGGTGCCGAAAAGGCGCTCGATGATATTGGATCGCTCGACGATGTAGCCCATGAACAGGAACAGCGGGATAGCGGTCAGCACGTCGTTCGAGATCACTGAATAGGTCTGATTGACGAACAGATCGAAAATGCGGTTGTTGAAGAAGCCGCCGATCCAATGCTCCGTAAGCGTCCAGGCGTCGGCACCATCCTCAACCGCCCGTTCGTAGACGCGCCACATCCGCCCCGGATCGAAATAGGCGTAGTAGCCAAAGGCGACCCCGAGCGCCATCAAGGTGAACGCAACCGGGAAGCCAAGGAAGATCGCCAGAAGCAGGATGAGCAGCATCGCGACGGCGACCTGAGGATCGCTCATCTGTCTTCTCCGTCGCGGTCGGGTTTATCGTCGGGGTGGAGGAATGGGAGGTCGACTGCTTCCGAACCGTGATGCAGAACATCGAGCGTCTTGGCTTCCATCAGCACCTTCTCGGTCTCTTCCACGTCTTCAGCCGCGCGCGGCCATGTTCCGGTTCGCAGACAGACGACGCAGCGGAACACCTGGGCAATCCCCTGCACGAAGAGCAGGATGCCTGCCGCCACGATGACAGCCTTGAACTGGAAGATCGGAATCCCGGCCGGACTGTTCGAGCTTACCTCGAGATAGCGGAAGCTGCGCGCGGCAGCCTTCCATCCGGCCAGAACCAGCGCCGTCACGCCTGGAAAGAAGAAGATGAAGTAGAGGACAAGTTCGACCGCCGCTTGCGTGCGCGGCCGCCAC
Source organism: Mesorhizobium tianshanense (assembly GCF_007830515.1). Lineage (GTDB taxonomy): Bacteria > Pseudomonadota > Alphaproteobacteria > Rhizobiales > Rhizobiaceae > Mesorhizobium > Mesorhizobium tianshanense. Next base: position 33,404 of record NZ_VLKT01000062.1, on the reverse strand, counting down.
AGACGGTAGACGAAATCGCCGCGCACATGCCCGTCTCGCGACAGGGTGTAGGCGCCGGCCATCATGAACATGGTGCCGTAGAGCATGTAGCTGAGGTCGAATGCCCACGCGGTCGGCGCGCTGAACAGGTATCGCACGACAACTTCATAGCTCACGCCGAGCGTCATGATGACGACGCTCCAGGCGAACACCTTTCCAAACCATGCCGAAAGTTCATCGGCGAATGCAATGTAACGGAGCATGTGCTGGGTTCCGTCAGATACAATCCGGCGGCCGGAAGACCGCCGGATTTGCCGAAGCGGAGGTGCGAATCAGAGCTTCAGCTTGCCTGGGAAATAATGTTCGTAGGCCAGTGCCAGGTCGGCTGAATTCATGAGCTCGTAGTAGACGACGCGTTCGACCCATTGGCGCTGGCTATCGAGCACCCGTTTCATGAACTCATCCGCCTCCAGCGTCGGGATGATCTTGTCCCAAGCCTGGAGTTCCGCGTCGAGAATCTCCTTGGAGGTGCGGTGCACGGTAACGCCGTGCTCGGTCTGCAGCTTCTGCAGGTCGGCTGAATAGTTGTCGAGGGCGAACGCGGTGTTCGCGGTGCTGGCCGCCTCCACGCCATATTCGAGAATGGCCTTCAAATCGTCGTCGAGGTCGTCGAACACGTCCTTGTTGAACAGGAATTCGAACGACTCGCTCGCCTGATGATAGGACGACAAGATGTAGTTCTTGGCGACGTCCTGCGAACCGAAGCGAAGGTCGGATGACGGATTGTTGAATTCGAAGGCGTCGATAACCCCGCGCTCCATGGCCGGCACGATTTCACCGCCGGGCAGCTGCGCCACGCTGAGGCCAAGGTTCTGCATGAGATCGGCGGCAAGACCCACCGTCCGATACTTGAATCCCTGCAGTTCCGCGGTGGTCGTGACAGGTTTCTTGAACCAGCCGAACGGCTGCGCCGGCATCGGGAAGCCATAGAAGCCGACGACGTTGAGGCCCATGATGTCCTGCGTCAGCTCGCGGTAGAAATCCTTGCCGCCGCCCTTGTGGAACCAGGCAAGCATGGTGGTGGCGCTGCCGCCAAACACAGGGCCGGTTCCGAAAAGCGACGCGGCCTTGTGCTTGCCGTACCAGTAGACGGGGACCGTATGCGCGGCGTCGATGACGCCGTCATTGACGCCATCCAGCACCTGGAACGCGCCGACGACCGCACCCGCGGGCAGGAGCTCGAACTTCAGCCGGCCGCCCGACATCCTTTCGACGCGCTCTATGTATTGCCGCGCGAAATCCATCCAGATGTCCGAAGCAGGCCAGGAGGTCTGCATCTTGATGGTGACCGGCGACTGCGCCAGCACGGCCGGGGCCGCGAGCGTCGTTGCCGCAGCCGCACCGGCGGTGACGGCGGTGGACTTTCCCAGGAACCCGCGACGCGAGATTTTCTTGTCGGACATTTTATTCCTCCCATGATTGTAAACTCTTCTCCTACAAGCAGAATAGGCGAACTTGGCCCTTGCGCAACCGGTTTCGCCGCCGGCCGATACGGGCGAGCGCAAATTGGGGCTGGAAACCCTCAGCCTCGCTGGAGGTTGGCGAGGAGGAGAACCGATGCCGAAGGTCGCCAACAATGCCGCCGGGCTCGTCCGAAGCAGCGTAAAACTGTTCCTGTGCGGCGACGTCATGCTCGGGCGCGGCATCGACCAGATCCTCGCCAATCCGGGCGAACCGCGCCTCTACGAGCGCAACGTCAAATTGGCGACGATCTATGTCGAGCTTGCCGAGCGCATCAATGGCCCGATCCCGAGAAAGGCCGACGATGCGTATGTCTGGGGCGATGCGCTCGCCGAGTTGGACCGTGAAGCGCCCGACGCGCGGATCATCAATCTCGAGACCAGCATTACCACCAGCCGGTCCCAGGCGCCCAAGGGCATCAATTACAAGATGAACCCGGCCAACATCGCCTGCCTGGCGGCGGCGCGGCCAAGCTGCTGCGTGCTCGCCAACAACCATGTGCTCGACTGGGATGAGCCTGGCCTCGTCGAAACCCTCGATACGCTCCGGCATGCCGGCCTCGCCCATGCCGGGGCCGGGCTCGACGCGGATGAGGCGGCCGCACCCGCCATTATCGAACTGGCCGGCGGCGGCCGCGTGCTCGTCTTCGGCTTCGCGCTCGAGACGAGCGGCGTTCCGGCTTCTTGGGCAGCCGGAGCCCACAAGCCAGGGGTCAACCTGCTGGCGGATGTCTCGGCCCGGTCGCTCGAGCGGATCGCCCGATCCGTGGCGGCGATGAAACAGCCTGGCGACCTCGCGGTGGCCTCGATCCACTGGGGCGGCAACTGGGGCTACGACGTCTCCGCGAAAGAACGCGCGCTTGCCCATGCCCTCATCGATGGCGCGGGTTTCGACGTCGTGCATGGGCACTCCTCCCACCATCCCAAGCCGATCGAAGTCCATAACGGTCGGCTGATCCTTTATGGATGCGGCGACTTCCTCTCCGACTACGAGGGAATCAGGGGGTACGAAACCTATCGCGGCGAGCTTGCCCTGATGTACCTGCCGCGGCTCGCCATCCCGGATGGCAGGCTCGTCTCGCTCGAGCTCGTGCCGTTCCGGCTCGCCAAGTTCCGGCTAAACCGTGCCTCGTCCGAAGATGCCGCCTGGCTGGCGGCGACGCTCGAGCGCAAGAGCTCGCCCTTCGGCACCCATGTGGCGCACAGGAGGGACGACCGCCTCACCGTTCTTTGGTGAGGCTGGCAGGCTGCCCGTCGATTGCCGAGCCACGGCCTGGTCGACCGCGTCAGGCTTCTCAACCACCCCGGCGCCGCCGGCCAGGGCAGGTCGCTCTGCTATGACGTGGCGCGCAGGTTCCGACGCCCGCGCCGCCTGGTGGCGCGCGCCGCCTCCGCCACCACGCCGTTGATTTCGACCACGACGCCTTCGCGCGGCTTGGCGTTGGTGACCCTATGAAGGCGCTCATAGGGCAACAGTTCCTGGATCCGGGCATTGAGCGACGCGACTTCGGCTCGCAGATCCTCGCACTCCTGCCTCTGGACGTCGAACTGCATCTGTTCGGAAGCCTGCTGCAAGGAAAGCTGCGAAAAATTCGCGTTCACCATCGAAAGGTTCATCTTGTCGCTTTCGCTCTCCTTCATGAGAGCAGACAATTTTTCATCCGCAATTTGCCTTTCGGCCACGGCGTCGCTCCATTGCGCCTTGAGCCTGGAGAGCTCGCTGGCGGCGTCGCTGTTCTGGTTCGAGGCAAGCTCCAGTCGCGATTGGAGGTCCTGAATTTCGGAACGCAGGCCGCTTATCTCGGCGTGATTTCGGGCGAGTTCGGCTTCCCTATCACCTTCCACGATACGAGCCGTTTCGTTCACTTCCGCCAGCTTCGTTTGCACAACCTCAAGCGATTTCCGGAGCCGCGTTTCCTCGTTTTCGCTCTTGCCCAGTGCGGCCAGCAGCTCCGAAAGCCGACCCGCTTCGCTGGCATGAATCGTCGACAATTCGTCGAGCCTATGCCGCGCCTCGGCTTCCCGTTTCAGCGCCTTGTCGAGATCGATCGACAGGCTGACATATTTTTCGCGCAGCATCTTGTTCTCAAGCGAGCGTCTGCTGGCCTCGGCCATCTTGGCCGCAAGCGTCTTGACGATGTCGCCGAACTCCGCTTCGCGTTTTGCGCTTGCATTGGCTGCCTCCACGAGTTCCAGCCTTACCGCCGCCAGCGCACTGCGAAGCGCCTCCCTGTCCTGAACCAGGCTTGCCTCGCGCTGCTGCAAGACCTCGACGGCGCCTTCGCGCTCGCGCTGCTTTCTGGTCGTATCGTGAAGCTGTTCCGACAGCACTTTTTGTTGCGCGGTCAGGCTGGCATTTGCCAGTTCCAGTTCGTTGGCTCGAAGCATGTCGCGGTGAAGGATATTCAAGAATTCGCGTACCAGATTGTGCGAGATCGCGATCTGCGAGCGCTTTGCATCGATCTCTTCCAGATAGCCCTGCGCATCGTGAAAGAGCCCGTCGACAGCGCTCAATGCGGCCAGCCGGGTTTGCGTATGCGAAGTCAGCCGTGGTGCGGCCTCGGCAGAGTCCGCGCTGTCCTCAGGCTGCGCGCTATCATAGTTTCCCGCCAAAACCTCATCAGAGGCACCGCCGTTCGCCGGCGGCGACTGGTCGTCGAGGCTGAGGCACTCATCGAATGCAACCGCCAAGTCGGTTTCGAGCTCCTTGAATTCCCTGTCCACATTCTCGGCACGCTTGATCAGATCCTTGAAGTTCATGACCGAACACCCCTGCACTGGCTCCCAATTCTTAGTTAAGAAAGTGCTAACTTATCCTTTTACGTCGGCTGCTTCCATAGGGCAAGCGCCCACGTCGACGATGCCGGTCTCCGACGGGTCGATCAGCCCGCGGCTCTAATCCTCAAGCCTCTGCGGCCGTCCACGGCCAAGCGCGCCGTCGGCGCGGGCCTGCAGGTAGGCGTAGATGTCGTCGATGTAAGGAGCGATGTTGGGGTCGTCGGCGAAGCCCTGCATGACCGAAGGGCCGCTGCGCACGCCGTCGCGAACGTTGCTGCGGAAGACCTCGATGTCGGGCAGCCGGTCGACAAGGGCCGAGGCGAAGGTCGAGCCCATGCCATCGGGGCCGTGGCAGTGGTTGCAGCTGCCATGGTAGCGACGGAAGCCGTTGTAGGTTCGCTCATCGACCTTGCCGCCGACAACCTCGTAGAACCTGCCCGTGGCCAGGTCATCCTGCGAAGACGCGCCAAAGCAAGCGGCAACGGTAAGGACGATGACAGACGGGACGAGCCACGGAAGCGTCCGTGGCCCACGCTGCAGGCAGCGCCGCCGCGACGCGCATGCCCCCGGATCATCCGACCTTGGATCACTCGACCTTGGGATGGCGGTCGTCACTCAGCGGCGAGCGTCGGAGAAGCGACCACGATCCCGTCCAATGGCTGCGGGCTGACGACGAGCTTGCCGCCGACACGCGATATCTCGATGATCTGATCCGACTCTCCCAGCTTGCCTGGCACGGAGACCGCGACCATCTGGTTCTCGGTCAGTGTCGCCACGAAACGTACCGGCAAGCCGGCCTCGCCCTGCGCGATTGTGGTGACCACCCGATAGCCGTCCTCCTCGGGCATGTAATAGACGACACCAAGGAAGCCGCCGAGATCGATGCTTTCCGCCTTCATGGCTCCAAGCTCGCCGGCATGCGCGGGGATTGCGGCCATGCAAAGTGTCGCAAGAGCAATGTACCTGTACATGATGCTGCGCCCTCTCAAATTGTCCGGGTCGAGCCCGGTTTTTGGTTTCACCAATAGGCGGTCGCGCGCCGTGACAGCCGGCGCGCACACAGGAAAATTCATGATAGGCCCCCCGGCTGCATCACGATGGCGAAGGCTTGCGAGCCGGGAACAGCGCGAACCCCACCGGTCGTCACACTTTTCTCTTCTAGGCGAGAGCATTTCACCGCCCGGCTGCTTGCACATCCCCTGTTTGGGGGAGATAATCGAATTTAAGCGCTCGCTAAAATTTGGAGAGGCGAGAGCACCTGTGAGAGCGCGCGGCGTCCGCGTCGGACGCGCTGTCGACATGCGGGGGGCCGTCGATGGCCAAGGCATTGTCGCATCATGAACTGTCGAAGCTGATCGGCTCGATCTACGATTGCGCGCTCGATCCCGAGCGGTGGGAGGACGCGCTTGCCGGGATCAGGGATGCGCTCAACGCCCAGACGGCGGTCCTGCACCTTGACGACCTCAGCCACGACCGGCTGCTGATCTACAGGACCGTTGGAATAGAGCCATACTGGCTGGAGCAACAGGCGAAATATATCCCCGAGATTCACGCTCGCCTAGTCGAGGATCTCTCGACATGGCCTTCGCTCGAAATGCCGCATGTGGTTTCACGCCATGTCCCTCAAAGCTATCTGGAGGCCTCCCGATATTTTCAGGAGTGCCTGAAGCCGCAGGGCTTGATCGACGTCATGTCGTTTTTCCTGATCCACACCCCTACCCGCCTTGCCGGCTTCGCCGTTGCCCGCCATGAGCGGCAAGGCATCATCACCGAGCGCGAGATCAAGCTTGGCGGGCTGCTGCTGCCGCATGTGCGCCGCTCGGTGATGATCAGCAACATGCTCGACATCAGCACGATCGAGCGCACGCGGATGGCCGAGGCGCTCGATGCGCTGACATGCGCCGTGGTCCTCACCAATGAACGCGGCGCCATCCTGCACGCCAACCGCTCGGCCACCCAGATGCTGCGCAGCGGCGGGCCGATCCACGATGCCCATGGCATTCTGCAAGCGAATATCCCGTCGGCTTCCAAGGAGCTTCACACCGCCATCATGATTGCGGCCCAGGATGAGGCAAGCATCGGCAAGACCGGGCTTGCCGTCCGCCTCAGCGAATCCGACTTGCTTCCCGAACCCGACTTGCCGCCCGTCTTCGCCCGCGTGCTGCCAATGGCAGGCGGCGACCTGCGCGCCGGCATGGAACCCGCGGCGGTAGCCGCTGTGTTCATCGGCAATGCACCGGACGAGCATGACGCCGCCGACATGCTGGCGACAGCCTTTGGGCTGACGCTCGCCGAAACCCGCGTGCTCGCCAGCCTTCTCGCCGGGCACACAATGGCCGAGACCGCTGCCAGCCTTCACATCGCCAACACGACCACGAAGACCCATCTCGACAATATCTTCCAGAAGACCAGCGTCTCCCGCCAGGCCGATCTGATGCGCCTTGTCATGCGGATCGTTCCGCCCACAGGGCAGCCTGCTCCCTGAGCCCTCATTCACCGCCTTGGATACAGGTATCCAAGGCCGCGGATGGTCTTGATCAGTTCCGGCTTGGCCGGATCCTTCTCGAGCCGGCGGCGCAGCCGGGTGATGCGGCTGTCGATGCTGCGGTCGAAGGGCTCATCGCCCCTGGGTGGTGCCAGATCGAGCAATTCGTCGCGGCCAATGACCTGGCCAGGCCGCGTGGCGAAGGCCGCCACCAGATCGAGTTCCATCGGCGTCAGCGGAATAGCCCTGCCTTCGGCATCGATGAGGTTTCTCGCGCGGGCGTCGAACACATAGGTTCCGAAGGCGAAATGCCCGGCCGGCAAAGCGTCGGCATCGTTCGATCGCTTCGGCCTGCGCCTGCGCAACACCGCGGCGATCCGCGCTTCCAGCTCGACCGGAGCAAAGGGTTTTGCCAGATAGTCGTCCGCGCCGACCTCCAGCCCCGCTACCTTGTCGAAGACCGAACCGGCACCCGTCAGCATCAGGATACCGGTGTCGTGATGTTCGCGAAGCCAGCGGGCCAGGCTAAAGCCATTCTCGCCCGGCATGTTGAGGTCGAGAACGACAAGATCGGCCCCAGCCGCCGCGATCGCCTCGCGCAATTCGGCGCCACCGGATGCCGTGCGTATGCCGTAGCCCTTCGCCTGCAGATAATCGGCGATCATGAACGCCACGTCGGTCTCGTCGTCCACGACAATGATGTCGGCCATGCATTTTCCCCGCGGCGAGCGACCGTCTAAGCGTACAGGGCGCATTCACCCCGGGTCAATCGGCCCCATATGCTGCCGATTTCGGGCGATACGACACAATTGAAACAATAGAAGCCGGGAAAAACGGCTGGCGGCATCATCGTGAAACATCCTTGCGGTTATGTGTCCAACGACGTCGGCAGATGGCTGGCTTGACAGGCCGTGGGCCGTTCAGTCCACTGGCCCGCACGGGAACAGCAACCGTCGTGACGGCGCATCCGTCTGTGGAGACCTCGCCGTGCCGACCTCCTCGAAGCTGTCCGGGCATTACGCGTTGTTGATGGCGGCCTGCGTTTTGCCGCTTCTCGTGCTTGTCGCCGGCGTTGGCCTCTACCAGTCTTACGCCCTGCAGCAGTCGTTTTTTCCTTACGCGCTCATTCTGACCGGGTTGCTTGTCTCGGTATACGCTTTGCACAGAGTGCTTTTGAGGGAGATCGTCGGCATCTTCGCCGAAAACCGCACGGCTCTGCGCGAACTGGCCGACAGCGAGCAACGCTACCGCAGCGTGGTCGAACTGCAGACGGAATTCGTCGTCCGAATGTCGCCGGGTGGCTATTTGAGCTTCGTCAATGATGCCTATTGCCGGGCATGCCGAATGACCCGCGAACAGCTTCTGGACCCGTCATGGTGCGAACTCGACGTGCTGCCGCCCGGCGAACGGCGCAGGTTTTTGGACCACCTTGCCCGCCTGAGCCCAGAGGCGCCGAATGCCAGCATAGAACTTCTCAATGCGATGCCCGATGGCGTGAGCAGATGGCTGGCCTGGAACGATCACGGCATATTCGACAGCGACGGTCGCCTTGTCGAAGTGCAGTCCGTCGGCCGCGACATCTCCGACCGCGTGTTCGCCGAACAGGCGCGGTTTGAAGCCGAGAAACTTTCGGGAGAAAGGGAGGCGCAATTCCGCGCCATCGCCGAAGGCGTACCGCTGCCGATCATCATCTCGGCGATCGAGGGGCCTGAAATCCTGTTCGTCAACGAACCGGCGCGCAAGACGCTCGGCGTCGAGGTCGGCCAGATCGGAGCCGAAGCGATAGCGACCTGGGAAGATATCTCGCGGCGAGACGAGCTCCTGCGGCTTTTGCTGAGAGATGGCATCGTCGACGCATTCGAAGCCGGCATGACCAACATGCAAGGGTCGAGAATCGATACGCTGGTTTCGGCGCGGCTGATCACGCAAGCCGGTCGTTCGGCCATGCTTGCGGCCGTCACCGACATCACCCGTCAGCGCGAAGCCGAAGCGGAGATCGCACGCCAGCGCGAGACGCTGTACCAGTCGGAAAAGCTCTCCGCTCTCGGTTCGCTGCTAGCCGGCGTGGCGCACGAGCTCAACAACCCGCTTTCCGTCGTCATCGGCTACAGTTCTATGCTGAAGGAATTCTCGACGGACAAGGCGACCGTGGGACGCGCAGACAAGATCCACGCGGCGGCCGAGCGATGCTCGCGGATCGTCCGAACCTTTCTGGCGATGGCCCGCAAGAAGCCGCCGACACGGAGCGCCGTCGACATCAATGAGGTCGTGGTCGCCTCGCTGGAGCTTGCCGCCTACGGCCTGCGCTCGGCTGGGGTCGAGATCCGCACCGAACTGGCGGAGCCGCTTCCCAATATCTGGGGCGACAGGGACCAGCTTCATCAGGTGATCACCAACCTGGTGGTGAATGCACAGCAGGCGTTGCTGCAGGTCCCGCACCCGCGGCGGCTGACCATCGTTACCACCGGGGAAGACGATGCCGTCGAGGTTGTTGTCGCCGACAATGGCCCCGGCATGCCGGAGACGGTTCGCGCGCGTGCTTTTGAGCCTTTTTACACGACCAAAATGGCCGGCGAAGGCACCGGCGTCGGGCTGTCCGTCTGCCAGGGCATCGTGACGGCCCACGACGGCAGCATAGAGCTGGATTCGACGGAGGGCGGCGGCGCGCGCTTCACGGTCCGGCTTCCGAGCGGCACGACCGAGATGATTCTTGCTCCCGAGATTGCCGGCAAGGCGCCGCCTGCCCCATCGGCCGCCCGAATTCTGGTGGTCGACGACGATGCCGACATTGCCTCGATGATCGCCGAGATGCTCCGCCGCGATGGCCACGACGTCACCATCGCCGACGATGCGAATGCCGCCCTCAAGGCTGTGCGCCAGGATGGAATCGACCTTTTGATCAGCGACATACGCATGCCCGGCCTCGACGGCCCCGGCCTCTATCGCGCGCTGGAGCAGTTCCGCCCCGGGCTCGTCAGCCGGTTGCTGTTCGTGACCGGTGACACGCTGGCGCCCGAGATCGATCGCTTCATCGGCGAGACGGGCGCGCCGGTGATCGAGAAACCGCTCGATCCACAAACTTTTCGCAGGCTGGTGATGGAACGCCTCAGGGCGATGGAGACCAGCGCAATGGAGGCCGACGCGTGACAAAACAGAAATTGCTTATCGTCGACGACGAGGCGCCGTTGCGCGAGATGCTGTCGGACTACCTGCTGGCGCACGGCTTCGATGTCCGCTCCGTTGCGGATGGAGCGGGAATGCGCACCGAACTCGACCGCTTTGGCCCCGACCTCGTCATTCTCGACGTCAATCTCGTTGGCGAAAGCGGCTACGATCTCGCCCGCGAAATAGCCAAACGCAGCCGCGCCGGCATACTGATGCTGACTGCCGTCGGAGACCTGCCGCATCGGCTCGAAGGTCTGGCCGCCGGCGCCGACGACTATATGGCGAAGCCGTTCGAGCCACGCGAACTTCTGGCGCGTGTCAGAAGCGTCATCCGGCGTCTGGGCGAGGAAGAGCGAACGCCGGGAAACCGCATCCGCTTCGGCGGCTGTATCCTCGATATGGATGGCCGCACGATGGTCGACCCGGACGGCGCCGACGTGCAGCTGACGTCGATGGAATTCGACCTGCTGTGCGTGTTCGCACGTCATCCCCGGCAGATATTGTCGCGCGACCAGCTGTGCAGGCTCGCCCACAACAGGGATATCGAGCCGGGCGACCGCAGCATCGACATCCGCATCACGCGACTGCGCAAGAAGTTCGAAACCGAACCCGACACGCCGGCGGTTCTGGTGACGGTTCGCGGCGAGGGCTATGTCTACGAGCCTGCTCACGAGGAGGCACGGCGCCGCTAGAATGAGGCTGAGGCCTCCAGCCAGGACGGATCGAGGCCATTCACAGCTTCGCCTTACGCGGCTGGCTTGCGCGCCCTGCGAAATTCCCTTCGCAGGCTTCGCACAGTGTCCCGCACGACCGGGATGGTCCAGCGTGCGGTCATCGTTGCGATCAGCAGCCCGGCAAACGGATCGATGAAGCGGGCGATCATCGTGCCTTCCCAAATCAAGGCTGTTGCGAGCGATGCGGCGATGAGCAGGTTCGATGAGAGCTTGTCCGAGAACAGGCAGATTTGCGCGCGGGCCAGCGCGGAAGCGGCAGCCAAGTTGCGGGCCTTCCATCGGCGCAGGATCCAGAAATTGATCGCTGCGTAGGCCCCGTTCAGGCTCATGGCGAGAACAATGCCGGGACCGTGAGGTTCGACGCCGCCGACGGCGATCCGCTGGATGGCGATGCCGGCGACGACTGCCATGGAAAAGCACATGCCGACGGCGGCTAGCGCATTGACTAGCGTCTCGGCCAGGGCTGCTCGCCGCCTGTTCATGCCCAGTTTCTTGCTGCCGCCAGCCACAACCATGACTGAGACCAGCACCAGCATGTCCATCAGCGTCAGGGCGAGATCGGCACGGATGGTCAGCGACGTGGATGTCGCCACTGCATATGCGGTCAGCAGCAAGCCCGGGGTGCCCGCCAGCACCGCCAGCCGTGCAGTCCGGGCCGCCGTCGCCTCGCCGGTCGGTCGGCCATCGGTTTTTCGCAAAGCTTGCATCGCCAGAAATCTCCTCGTTCTGGCGTCACCAATGGCGCAGGGGTGTTGCGCGGATTTGCCGATTTGCCGGCTTAAGGTTTCCTTTGTGTCGTCGCGCCGGTGCACCGGACGCAGCGCCCGAGGGATCGCAACAAATGAAACAATTCGGACGGATTTCGGCATTCGTCCGAAACAGTCGAGAGCGAAAAGCCGCGCCATGGAGCGAACCCGACGGGACGGCTCCGCTGAAAAACGAAAAAGGAAATCAAGATGGATCGCTTCAAGACTTACCTGGCTGCTGCCTCCGCAATGGCCTGCCTCGCGGCTCCGGCTAGCGCGGCGGGTCCGATCGGCGCGAACGGCAAATCGCTGAACGGCCTGGAGAACAATTCGCTGACAAGCAATTCACTGACCAGCAACGGCCTCGGCGTCCTAGCGCTCAACGGCGTGCATGCCGACGGCATCGTTCTGGCGAAAAGCCTCGCTCCGGCCGGCAAATCCATCATCGACCCGAACATCCGCTCCGTCATCGATCCGAACTTCCGCTCGATCGTTGACCCGAACGTCCGCGGCTTGCCGGCTGTTCAGAAGGGGAATGTCCAATCCTCGACCGCCGGCAAGAGAAGCAACGGCCTTCCGTCTGGCCACAGCGTTGGCGGCGGCGATGGGAGCAACCGTGACCGGCCGACCCCTTCGCCGAGGCGCTAGGTATCAATTATGGGCGGACGGCCTTGTGCCGTCCGATCTCTGTCAAACGAAGCGGCTGCCGCGCTGATCTTTGGCGCGTTCAGCAATCTGCGCTCGCAAATGCATCGTCAGGAGCCAAAAAATGCCCCGTCGCCGGAATTGCCTCGCCTACGCACTGGCCGCAATCGCCACAGCAATTTCCAGCATGGCCGCAATGCTTCCGGCTGAGGCCGGGACCGGACAAGGTGTCAGCTCGATTTCCATTGTCGGCACAAGGTTCGAGGTGACGACGGCGGACGGCCGCATTGTCGCTCAAAACGATCTCGTCGGCGCCGTTCTGACGGTTGGTGACGGACAGGACCGGATACCGCTGCGCATCGACGCGGTCGAGACCGATCCGAGGAATCCGGATGGCGGGATCATGCTCTACGCCATGTCGACCCGCGACGCGGCGACCGGCGCATGGCACAACATCTGCGAACCCGACATCGAGGGCCGGCGCATGGGCTTTCCGCTTGCCGGCACCTGGACGCAGGACGGCCGCCATTTGCCGTCCGACACGGCGTTCAGCATCACCTGCACCGGCGGCGCGCAGGCGAAATGCGCGCGGTTCGGATATCGGCCCTGGGAAAGCGCGCCGGACGGCACGCCGCTGTGGGATCATCATCAGGCATGCACCCGCATGATCCGCGCCGATTATTGCGGCGATGGCGTCGGCCATACCCGCAACGGCACGCCGATCGTCGTCTACGATCGGAAGGGCATTCAGCAGGACGAGGCCGCGCCTGATATGTCGTTCGAAGCGGCATGGGGACCGGACGGCGCGCTTTGCGTCAGCCACACCAGAATACCCGACGTGCTCACGATGGAGGGACTGGCAGCGATCTGCCCGGGCGTGCGGCAGCAACCGCGGACAGCGGTGTGCGAAAGCCATGCCGGGGCGCTGATCCTGAACCGTTCGATTGACCCGCGAACGGTTCAAGCCGTGGCGGAATAGTCAGGCCACGGAAGGCTTGCCCGCGTCGACCTTGGTTCTCCCCTCCACCGCCTTCTCGATCTCGCGCTTCAGCTCGTCCTTGATCGCGGCCGTCTCGGCCATCAGGGCGTCGATCTTCATGAAATCGAGCACGCGGTATTTCGACACCGCCGGCCTGACCAGTATGTCCGGCTGGCATTGCCTCAGCTTGGCGGCGATGATCGACTGCATCATCAGTTGCGTGGCTCCGAACATCAGGTCGACGGAAGTCGGGTATTTGCGCCGGGCCTCGGTCGGCACGCCAACCACGTCGACGGCTATGATGATGTCGGCGTCGTGTTCGATCAGGTCGAACGGCACCGGATTGTAGATGCCACCGTCGATCAGCAGCCTGCCGTCGCGCATCACCGGGCGGAACACCGCGGGAATGGCCGCTGAAGCCGCAAGTGCCGAATGCAGGTCGCCGTTGCTGAACACGGCGAGCTTGTGGCCGAAGTAGTCCGTCGCCGTCACCTTCAGCGGTATTTTCAGCCCGGCGAAGGTTTCGGGAATGCTGTCGGGCAGGAAGGCTTTCAGGATGCGCTCGACATTGAACTGGCTGACCCTGAGCCCGCCCTGCATCATCTCGGCGAAGGTGCCGGGCCGCGCCCGCCACATGCGCGCCGCAACCTCGGCGCGGCGGCCGAGGATCGAGCGCATATAGTCGTGAATATCCTTGCCGGTCATGCCCGAGGCCATGCCGGCGCCCATGATGGCGCCGATCGACGAGCCTGATATGGCGACGGGCCTGATGCCAAGCTCGTCAAGCGTCTCGATGACATGGATATGCGCCAGGCCGCGCGCGCCGCCGCCGCCGAAGGCGATGCCGAAGCTCGGGCTCATTGCTCGCTGGCCTCGCCCTGCTTCGGCCCGACGACCATGATGGCCGGTTCGGGTGAGAGCAGTCTCTTCGCCGCCGCTTTGACCTGATCCAGCGTCACGCCGTTGATGAGGGCGCCGCGCCGCTGCACATAGTCGATGCCAAGCTTGTCGAGCTGCAGCTCGACAAGCGTCGCGGCGATGGCGCCGGAGGAATTCAGATTGTTGATGGCATAGGCGCCGATCATGTATTTCTTGGTCGCCGCCAGTTCCGCTTCGGTCGGCCCCTCTTCGGCCATGCGCCGCACCACCTCGCGCACGACAGCCAGCGTCTCGGCCGCCCGGTCCGAGCGGGTCGCCGTGGTGATGGCGAGCGCGTTGGCGTGCTGGTGATCGACGAGGTCGGAACTGACGCTATAGGCCAGGCCGCGCTTTTCGCGCACCTCGTCGAACAGCCGCGAGGTGAAGGCGCCGCCGCCGAGGATCTCATTCATCAGCACCGCGGCGAAGAAATCCGGCGCACTCCGCTTCACGCCGGGATAGGCCAGTCGCAACGATGTCTGCGGCTGGTCGTAAATGACCTCGAGCTGCTGGTTGAGTTTCGGATCGACATCGGCGACCGCGCCGAGCGCCTGGTGTTCCGGCAGGTCGCCGAAAACCGTGTCGAGCTTTTTCTTCAACGTCTCAGCATCGATGGCGCCGACCACCGCCACATGCAGGCCGTCGCGGGCGAAGTTCGCCCGGTGGAAGGCGATGAGATCGTCCCGTGCGATCGTGGCGATGCTTTGCCTGGTGCCCTCGTCGGGCCGCGCATAGGGGTGGGTGCCGTATAATGCTTCCTGCCATTTGCGCTGGGCGACCGTGTCGGGGTCACGCTCGTTGGCGATGATGCCGGACAGCACCTGGGCGCGGATGCGGTCGACTGGCGCCTGGTCGAAACGCGGCTCGGTGACCGCCAGCCGCAACAGGTCGAAAGCGCCGTCCCGCTGCTCGGCCAACATGCGCATCGAGCCATAGGTGCCGTCACGCGCCGCGTCGAAGCCCATCTCGGCGCCGACATCGTCCAGCTTTATCTGGAAGGCCTCGCTGTCGAGATCGCCGGCGCCCTCGTCGAACAGGCCGCTCATCAGATTGGCAAGCCCTTCCTTCCCGGCGGGCTCCTGCGTCGTGCCGCCGTCGAAGACGAAGCGGATGGCGACGATGGGCACGGAATAATCCTCCACCAGCCAAGCGGTGATGCCCTTCGAGGACGTCACCTCCTGGATGTTCATGGCCGCGCGGGCGGCGAGTGGCGGCAGGATGAGGAAGAGGAGCGAGAGGAAGAGGGTGAATAGCGGAATGGTGACGCGCTTCAGGGCAATCGCTTCGGATAAATGGTAGCTTCCAACTTGTGTTCGTGACGAATAGCTGTCGGAGTCGGCGCCGCCCCTCATCGCCCTGCCGGGCACTTCTCCCCGTATAGTGACGGGGAGAAGGGGGCTGGCCGCAACCCCGGCGCTGTTTCTGCAACGCTGGTGATTGGCGAAACCGTCGATGAGAGCGCCCCTCTCCCCGTCACTATATGGGGAGAGGATGCCGGCAGGCAGGTGAGGGGCAGCGCCAACGCTCAAGCTCGTCATCACATCAATTCCCTGCCTGTGTCTGCGGCAAGAGATAGCCGGTCGTCGAATGGTCGAGATTGAGATAGCGCGCGGCAACCGCCTTGATGTCGTCGGCGGTGACCTTGCGGATGCGGCTTGGCCATTCCTCGACATCCCTGACGCTGCCGCCGGTGGCAAGCGTTGCGCCGTAGATGTTGGCCATCGAATCCTGCTTGTCGCGGGCGAAGATCATCGACCGAACGAAACGATCCTTGGCCTTCTCCAGCTCGCCTGATGTAACGCCGTCCCTGGCAATGCGGGCGACCTCGACCTCGACCGCCGCCTGGACATCGGCCAGCTTGGCGTCGCCGCGCGGCGCGCCATAGACGGTGAAGTTGCTGGCATCGAGCATGGTGCCCTGGAACAAGGCGCCCGCCTCGGCGGCAATGCCTTGCTTGACGACAAGCTGCTGGTAGAGCCGGCTGCGGCTGCCGCCGCCGAGGATCTCAGACAGAAGGTCCAGCGCTTCCGCTTCACCCGGCTTTGCAGTGCGATAGGACGGAACCACCCATTGCGTCGAAAAGTTCGGCACGCTGACGCGCGCGTCGGAGAGCGTCACCGTGCGCCTGGTATTCTGCTCGGGTTCGACCGGACGGATGCGCGGCGGCAGGTCTGGACCACGCGCGACCTTGCCATAGGTCTTTTCAGCCAGCGCCTTGATCACCTCCGGCTCGACATCGCCGGCCACCACCAGCACGGCGTTGTTGGGCGTGTAGTACTTGTCGTAGAAGGCCTTGGCGTCGGTGCGGTTCAGCTTCTCCATCTCCTGCATCCAGCCGATCACCGGAATGCGGTAGGGCTGGTTCTGCCAGAGCGTGGCGTCCACCTCCTCGCCGAGCACCGCCTGCGGATTGTTGTCGACGCGCGAGCGGCGTTCCTCGAGGATCACGTCGCGCTCGGTGGCGATGACATCGTCGCTTAGGATGAGGTTGCGCATGCGATCGGCCTCGAAATCCATCATCTCACCGAGCGCCTGCGGCGCCACCGTCTCGTAGAAGGCGGTGTAGTCATAGGAGGTGAAGGCGTTGTTGGAACCGCCAATGGCGGAGACGGCGCGGTCGAACGCGCCGGCCGCATGGTTGGTCGTCGCCTTGAACATCAGATGCTCGAAGAAATGGGCGATGCCGGATTTGCCCGGCGGTTCGTCGGCGCTGCCGATCTTGTACCACACCATATGGGTGACGATCGGCGCGCGGCGATCAGGGATGACGACGACCTCCATACCGTTGTCGAGCATGAAATCCGTCACCTTGCCGTCGGCCGGCTTGTTGTCGGCCAGAACCGGGCCAGTCATCACGAGAGCCAGCGCCAACAGCGTTCCGCGCAGCCATTCAGCCTGGGATGTCATCAATGGCTCCGGTTGTCATGGGGGTGGGACGATAGGCGGGGATATTGATACAGGCAAAGTGATTTGTTCGTCATTTTCGCGCGCAAAGGAGGCCGAACTCAGGCGGCTTCGATGAAGCGGATGACGGTCTCGCCATAGCTGCGCTCGTCGACAACCGAAAAGCCCGGCCCTGCCTCGAAGGTCGCCACCGCCGCTTCCTCGACGACGCAGAGCGCGCCGGGGGCGAGCCAGCCGCCGGCTTTGGCCGAGCGCAAGGCACGCTCGCCCAGGCCCTTGCCGTAGGGCGGATCGGCGAACACCAGGCCGAACGCGGCCATCGTGCCCGCTTCTCCCAGGGCGGTGGCGTCGCGGCGGAATATCTTGGTGCGCCCGGTGAGGCCGAAAGCCTCGACATTGGTGCGGATCAGGCCGCGCCCTTCCGCAGATTCCTCGATGAAGACGGCGTAGGCGGCGCGGCGCGACAGCGCTTCGAGGCCGAGCGCGCCGGTTCCGGCGAACAGGTCGAGCACGCGCGCGCCGTCCAGCCTATCGGGGAAGCGATGCGCCAGCACGTTGAAGACAGCCTCGCGGGTGCGGTCGGTGGTCGGGCGGATGGCGCTTGAGCGGGGCGTCGCCAGCGGACGCCCGCGAAACTCACCGCCGACGATCCGCATGGCTTCCCCTTGATCCGCCAGGGCCACTGCGTGGCCGGTCGCCGCCTTTGCCACGGCCATCACTGCTGCCGGAATTTGGGCGTTCGCCACGCGGCTTGCCGAACGGCTTTGCGCCTCCGGGTTTTCCGCTGGCGGGTTTTCCACCGGCGGGCTTGCCGTAAGACGGCCTGAACGAGGCCTTGCGTGCCTTGGTTTCGGCCGCCTTGGCGGCGTCGGCATCCGCCCTGCCCTTGCCGATCGGCCGCGCACCCGGCGCCATCCAGACATTGGCCTTGCGCTGGCCCGGCGGCTCGATCGGCCGCTGCTCGCGTTCGGACTTTTTCCCACCGCCCGGTTTGCCACCAAATCCACCGGGCCCGCTACGTTCAGATTTGGGGCCGCGCTCGCCAAAACTCTTTTCCGGCCTGGAGCTTCTGCCGGGACTTGTCGACAGCTTGCCCAGCGCCTCGTCGCGGCTGCCTTCGCGGCGTTTGCGGTTCTTGATCAATCCGCCTTCGCCGATCGGACGGCGTTCGCCGTCGCGGGTGAATTTCGGCCGCTCCGGCTCCGCTTCCCGCTCACGCCGCACGGGCCTGTTGGAAAACGGCTTGGTGATCTCGGCATCGAAATTGGCGCCGGACTCCTCGACCAGGCGTTCGCCGAGCTGGTCGCGCAGCACGCGGCCCTTGATCTCCAGCACATGGCCTTCGGGCAGCTCGTCGAGCTGGAACGGCCCGTAGGAAATACGGATCAGCCGTGTCACGTCGAGGCCAAGCGAGCCCAGTATGTTCCTGACTTCGCGGTTCTTGCCCTCGCGCAAGCCGAGCGTCAGCCAGGCATTGGTGCCCTGTTCGCGGTCGAGCGTCGCCTCGATGGCGCCGTAGAAGACGCCGTCGACGGCGATGCCTTCGCGCAAGCCGGCAAGCGCACTTTCCTCGACCTTGCCGTGAACGCGCACGCGGTAGCGCCTGAGCCAGCCGGTGGACGGCAGCTCGAGCACGCGCGACAGCCCGCCATCATTGGTGAGCAGCAGCAGGCCCTCAGTGTTGATGTCGAGCCGGCCGATGGTCATCAGCCGCGGCAGATCGGCCGGCAGCACGTCGAAGACGGTCTTGCGGCCCTCGGGATCACGGTTGGTAGTGACCACGCCGGCCGGCTTGTGGAACAGGAACAGCCGGGTCCGCTCGATCGGCGGAATCTCCATGCCGTCGAGATGGATGATGTCGCCGGGCATCACATTGAAGGCGGGCGAGGACAGCACCCTCCCATTGACCTTGACGCGGCCGGCCGCGATCAGCTCCTCGGCATCGCGGCGCGAGGCAAGGCCGGCGCGGGCCAGCCGCTTGGCGATGCGCTCGCCTGCCTCTTCCGTCACTTCCGCGGGACGCGACCGCGGTTTGAAGCCGCCGCCCGATGCCCCTTGAGGCCTGTCACCAAAATCGCGCTTGGGCCGATCGCCGAAGTCGCGCTTGGGGCGATCGAAACGCCGTTCGCCGCCCTCCGCCGAGGCCGGCCGGTCGCCGCGCGGCGCATAAGGTTTGCGTGGCGCCTCGCGCTTTTCATAGGGCTTGCCTTCGGAGGGCTTGCCTTCGGGGCGCGACCCCTTGCTGAATGGCCGGTCGCCGCTCTTGAAGTCGCGCTTCGGCCGCTCGCCTTCGGCGGCCATCGGCCGGTCGCCGCGCGGCGCGTATGGCTTGCGCGGACCCTCGCGCTTCTCATAGGGCTTGGCTTCAGGGCGCGGACCCTTGCTGAACGGCCTGTCGCCACCCTTGAAGTCACGCTTCGGCCGCTCGCCTTCGGTCGCCATCGGTCGATCGCCGCGCGGCGCGTATGGTTTTTTCGCGCCGAAGGACGGCTTCCCGCCCTTGCCGGCAGCGGTATCACGACCACGCGGGCCCGACGGTTTCGGGCCGTTTCTGCCCGAACCCTTTTGGCGCGGGAATTTCTTGTCTTTGTCGTCCATGTGGCCTTTGCTCATTTTGCACCGATACAGCGCCGCGCGTCCTATCGGACGCGCAAAGGACGCTGTAGCACATTGATTTTGGCGCATGATCCTTTCCGAAACCGATTCCGGTTTCGGGGTCATGCGCTAGATAACAGGATCACGCCTGAGTGGCGAGGAGATAATAGGAATGGAAACCGCTTGAAGCGGCCGGATTTCATGGCGCTGGCGCTGAAAGAGGCCGAAGCTGCCGCGTTGCGTGGCGAAGTGCCGGTCGGCGCGGTCATCGCCAGCGGCGATACGGTCGTTGCCAGCGCCGGCAACCGCACCCGCGAGCTTGCCGACCCCACCGCCCATGCCGAGATGCTGGCGATCCGCGAGGCCTGCCGCAGGCTGTCGAGCGAGCGGCTCACCGGCCACGATCTCTATGTGACGCTGGAGCCCTGCGCCATGTGCGCCGGCGCCATCTCCTTCGCCAGGTTGCGCCGGCTCTATTTCGGCGCCGCCGACGAGAAGGGCGGTGCCGTGGTCAACGGCGTGCGCTTTTTCGCCTCACCGACCTGCCACCATGTGCCAGACATCTATCCAGGCATGGCCGAGAGCGACGCGGCGCTGCTTCTGAAGGATTTTTTCAGGGAACGACGCGAACCGTAGCGTCGGCGTCGGCAGCTTACCAGGGCAGCCAGTCGAACATGCCGCCGCTCTTGTTCTTGGCGGCCGCTTCCTTCTTGAGGCGGCGTTCTTTCTTGTACTCGTCCTCGCCGAGGTCGTCCACCGGCGCGGTGGCGGCGGCGGCGCGGTATTGCACCGGCGGCTCGCTCAGATATTTGCGGGTGTTCGGGTCGCCCTGCTTGGCTTCGGCGAGGCGGCGCTTGACCTCGGCGGCGCGACCCTTGTCCGAATCCGCCGGAGACCAGGCCGGCGGATGACTGGAACCCGACTCCGCCAACGCAGCCTTGATCGCCACCGGATCCGTCTGGACGTCATCGACGATCTGCGCCTGGTAGGACGGATCGTCCTGGTGGAGCGTGGCGTCGGCGCGCAGGCGAGCGCGGCGTTGCTCGGGCGATTCCGGCCAATCGGCGCTTGCCGTCGCGATGCTGTCCTGCGGCGGCGGCAGCACGCCCTTCTGCCCCGGCGCCGGCTTCACCAGCTCGGGACGCGGCTTGTAGTCGATCCTTTCCTTGTTCTTCGGCACAACCGAAAAAGCGCTGGTCAGATCGCCGGCAAGCTGGGCGGCGGCGGGCTTGTCGGTTCCGTAGGTGGGCGAGCCCATGCAGCCGGACAGGGCCAGGCCGGATACGACAAGCGGCGCCAGCAGCGCAACGCGCGCGCAAGTTCTATCGGTCATGCCAAAAAGTCCCACTCTAGACAGCCTCTCGATCGCCACCGGCCAAAGGTCCGGTCCCCTATCGTCTATGCTCTTCCGACGGAAATCCGGCGACAATTTGTCGTCCGGAGTTTCGCGTGTTTACCTCAACCACTCGTTAAGGGCAACGAGCGGAGGCCGATCAGCCGCCCGCCGTGGCATTTGTGCACCGCCTTATATACGGCCAAGCGCCTTCAACTCATGCAGGACCGCGGCGTCCCGCGCCGAAACGTCGGGAAACTCCTTGTCCTGCCCGACATCGGACGTGTAGCGCCATGACCGCGCGCATTTGACCAGGCCCCGGTCCTCGGCCTTCTCGACCACCACGGCAACGCCCTTGACGTCGTCCAGCGTGAAGGCGCCGGAAGGCACGCTGCCATGCGCAACGACCAGATCGCTGGTGATCGCCATCTCGGCCATGTCGACATCTGATATCGCCGCTTCGAGCGCCGCATCGTCGAGCGTGACGACCGGCACCGCTTCCAGCGACGAGCCGATGACCTTCTGGGCGCGCGCGATCTCCAGTGCGCCGGTGACGACACGGCGGACCTGCCTCACCTTGCGCCATTTTTCCGCCAGCGCCTCGTTCTTCCAGTCGGCCGGGATGTGCGGAAACTGGTCGAGATGCACCGAGACTGCGTCGGGGTGACGGTCGAGCCAGGCTTCCTCCATGGTGAAGGGCAGCATCGGCGCCAGCCATTTCACCAGGCAGTCGAACAGATGGCGCACCACCTGCACGGGAGCCTTTCGCTTCACGCTCGACGGCGCGTCGCAGTAGAGCGCGTCCTTGCGAACGTCGAAATAGAAGGCCGACAGTTCGACAACCATGAAGTCGATCAGCGTGCGTGTGATGCGCTTGAACTCGAAGGCGTCATAGCCCTGGCGCACCACCTCGTCGAGCTCGGCCAGCCGGTGCAGCATCAACCGCTCCAGCTCCGGCATCTTTTCCAGCGGCACGTCCTCGCCATCGTCATGGGCGAGCGTGCCCAGCATCCAGCGGATGGTGTTGCGCAGCTTGCGGTAGGCGTCGATGTTGGTCTGCAGCACGTTCTTGCCGAGCCGCTGGTCTTCCCAGTAATCGGTCGTCACCACCCATAGCCGCAGGATATCGGCGCCCGACTGCTTGATGACGTCCTGCGGCACCACGGTGTTGCCGAGCGACTTCGACATTTTCCGCCCCTCCTCGTCCATGGTGAACCCATGGGTGACGACGGTCTCGTAAGGCGCCCTGCCCCTGGTGCCGCAGCTTTCGAGCAGCGAGGAGTGGAACCAGCCGCGATGCTGGTCGGAGCCTTCGAGATAAAGGTCGGCCGGCCACTTCAGGTCCGGACGGTCCTCCAGCGTGAAGACATGCGACGAGCCCGAATCGAACCAGACGTCGAGGATGTCCATCACCTGCTGCCATTTCGAGGCATCGTGATTGCCAAGGAAACGCTCCTTGGCGCCGGCCGCGAACCAGGCGTCGGCGCCTTCTTTCTCGAAGGCGTCCATGATGCGCTGGTTGACCGCCTCGTCGCGCAGAACATTGCCGTCGGCATCGGCGAAGACGGCGATCGGCACGCCCCAGGCGCGCTGGCGCGACAGCACCCAATCGGGGCGCTCCTCGATCATGGCGCGGATGCGGTTCTGACCGGCGGCAGGCACGAAACGGGTGTCGTCGATCGCTTTCAAGGCACGGCTGCGCAGCGTCGTGCCGTCGCCCAGTTCCTTGTCCATATAGACGAACCATTGCGGCGTGTTGCGGAAGATGATCGGCTTCTTCGACCGCCACGAATGCGGATAGGAATGCTTCAGCCGGCCGCGGGCGAACAGCGCGTCGCGCTTGATCAGCTCGTCGATGACCGCCTGGTTGGCGTTGCCCTTCTTGCCGTTGTCGTCGATGACGCGCGCAGCACCGCCGTCGCGGTCCGAGCCAAAGCCCGGCGCATCCTTGGTGAAGAAGCCGGCATCGTCGACGGTGAAGGGAATAGCGGTATCGATGCCGCGCTGACGCAGTTCGGGCGCGGCATCCATCCAGGCGTCGAAGTCGTCGCGGCCATGGCCCGGCGCGGTGTGAACGAAGCCGGTGCCGGCCTCGTCGGTGACGTGGTCGCCGGCCAGCATCGGCACATCAAACTCGTAGCCGCCATTCAAGCCTTTGAAGGGATGAGAAAGCGTAAAGTTTCCAAGCTCTTCGGCGCTGACGCTGCGAAGACGATTCAAGGTGACCTTGGCTTTGACAGCAGACTCTTCCGCCAGCGCCTCGGCAAAGATCACCTTTTCACCGGGCTGCGGGCCGAATGCGTTTTCGGCCGCCGTGACCTCGTAGAGGCCGTAATTGATGCGCGGCGAAAAGTTGACGGCGCGGTTGCCGGGGATGGTCCACGGCGTGGTCGTCCAGATGACGACATGGGCCTCCAGCAAGTCCAGTGACGTCTCCGTAAGCTTTGGATTTAGCTTTGCGAGTTGCCCATCCACGACATTGGTGACTTGCCAGGCAAGACTGACGACCGGGAACTTCACCCAGATGGTGTCGCTCTCATAATCCTGGTACTCGACCTCGGCCTCGGCCAGCGCGGTGCGCTCGACCACGCTCCACATCACCGGCTTGGAGCCGCGATAGAGCTGGTTCGACATGGCGAATTTCAACAGTTCGCCGGCGATGCGCGCCTCGGCATGGAACGCCATCGTCGTATAGGGGTTGTCGAAATCGCCGACGACACCGAGCCGCTGGAATTCTCCGCCCTGTACCTTGATCCAGTGCGCGGCGAACTCGCGGCATTCCTTGCGGAACTCGTTGACCGGCACTTCGTCCTTGTTCTTGCCCTTGGCGCGGTACTGCTCCTCGATCTTCCATTCGATCGGCAGGCCATGGCAGTCCCAGCCGGGCACGTAGTTCGAGTCGTAGCCGCGCATCTGGAACGAGCGGGTGATGACGTCCTTGAGGATCTTGTTCAGCGCATGGCCGATATGGATGTTGCCGTTGGCGTAGGGCGGGCCGTCATGCAGCACGTATTTTTCGCGGCCGGCGGCGTTTTCGCGCAGCTTGGCGTAGAGGTCCATGTCCTGCCAGCGCTTGACCAGCAGCGGCTCCTTCTCGGGCAGGCCGGCGCGCATCGGGAAATCCGTCTGCGGCAGATAAAGCGTTTTGGAATAGTCGATCGTTTCAACGGTGTCGGTCATTGGGGTATCGGTCATTGGTTTGCCATATGCATTGCCCGGCGGCGAAGGAGCCCGGGTGTTGAACTATCATGATCTGGAAAAAGCGCGAGAGGCCACGCGCAAGATTCCCGGCGGCTCCGGCGGCGCTCAGGCCAACCGGAACACCGGGCTTGTAATTCGTATCGCAATCGCGAGAAGGCGCGAAAAGCTCGTCATGTCTGGGCTTTTAAACGAGACAGCCGATATTGAAAAGCCCGAACTCTCGGTGCCTTTCTTACAGCTGTGCCGTCACCGCGCATCCGGCCAATACGCGATTGCCGGGACAAGCGCTCACATCGAGAAATCAAACCGATAGGTCGTCGAGACGCCGATCGTGAACTGGTTGCGGTCGCCGCGCTCCTTGACCAGGCTGGAATCGGCGGCCGGGCCCATCAGGCGCGAATATTCGCCGAACAGGCTGGCCGTCATCGGCTCGGTCACCTTCCAGGTCACCGCACCGCCGAGGCCTGCCGACTTCACCCCACCGCCCGGATGGTATTCGTTGAGGCCAGACGCCACGGCTTCCCCGGCATTGACGCCGTAATAGGCGTCGAAATAGTCCGATGAGGCGAACGAAACGCGCGGCCCGCCCGAAATCCTGACGTCCGGCGTCACATCGTAGAAGGCGTCGGCGGCGATATCGGCGACAAAGCCGTTATGGGCGCGAATGCCGTGCCGCAATTCGGCGCGGGCGCGCAGCCAGTCCAAAGGATAGAATTCGAAGAAGCCGCCGGCCTCGCCGCCCCAGCGCACCGGGTCGAGACCTTTCAGCTCGTCGGCGTCTCCGCCATCGCGCGAAAACAGAAATTTTCCGGTCAGGCCGGCGCGGAGGCCGCCGTCGTCGATCAGCGCCAGCGAGATGTTGTCGTTGCGCGAGGTGAAGCGGGCCGCGGGACCGGCCTTGCCGAGCGAGATGATCGGCGAGGCGCTGAGCAGGTAGTTTTTGCTGCCCTCGAAATCCGGCGCGACCATGCCGGTGGCGCCAACCGTCAGATACCAGTCGCCGGACAGCCAGCCCAAGGCGCCCTCGCCGGCTTCCGCGGCACCGGGCGCACCCAGCATGAAGGCGGCCAAGACCACCGGAAGCACCCTGACAGAACGCATTGTCACTCCGTACACACGAACACCGGGCAGGAACAACCGGCCTGCCAAGAGCCATGGCGCCCGTTCGGTAAAATTTGATTTAAACTCGAAACGGCCCGTTCGCTTTTTTGGTGCGCCTCCGGCGCAAGCTGCTCGCTGGACGAGCGAGGCCTTCGGCGCTAACCTCCGTATCGCGACGATGGAGATCGACAATGTCCCTGCGCGGCGATGCCTTGAAAGACGCGATTGGTCAGACGCAGGCGAAATGGGGATGGTTCGTCGGGCTCGGCGTGCTGCTGCTGATCCTCGGCGGTATCGCCTTCGGCAATCTGTTTATCGCAACGGTCGCCTCGGTCTATGTCGTCGGCTGGCTGATGTTGGTGGCCGGCGTCGTCGAGATCCTGCATGCCTTCGGTGTGAAGACATGGAGCCGCTTCTTCTACTGGCTGCTCAGCGGGCTTCTCTATGCCGTCGCCGGGTTCTTCGCCTTCTACAATCCGCTGCTGGCCTCGGCGGTGCTGACCCTGCTGCTGGCGGTCGCCCTCGTCGCATCCGGCGTACTCAGGGCATGGGTCGGTTCCCAGCACAGGCCGCAAAAGGGCTGGGGCTGGATCGTCGCGGCGGGCGTCATCAGCGCGCTGGCGGGCCTGGTCATCGCCATGGGCTGGCCAGTCAACAGCCTGTGGGTGCTGGGGCTGTTCCTCGCCATCGACCTGATCTTCCAGGGTTGGGCCTTCATTGCCGTCGGTCTGGCGCTGAAGAAGTAGGTTCAGAAGGCGATGGCCGCGTCGAGCTCGGAATGCGGGCTGACGCCGGCAAGCAGCGCCCTCGCCTCGGCTTCGTCGCGTTTCATCTGCGCGACCAGCGCGTCTAGCCCATCGAACTTAACCTCGGCGCGCAGGAAACCGAAGAAGGACACCGCGCATATCTCGCCGTAGAGATCACCGGAAAGGTCGAAGACGAAGGTTTCCAGAAGCGGCGCGCCATTGTCGTCGACGGTCGGGCGGCGACCAAAGCTGGCAACGCCGTCATGAAGCGTGCCGTCGGCACGACGGAAGCGGACGGCATAAATCCCTTCCTTCAGGGCGGCTTCCGGCGAAAGCCTCATATTGGCGGTCGGAAAGCCGAGTGTGCGGCCAAGCTGCTGGCCGCCGATCACCTCGCTTTCGACCGTGAAGCGGTAGCCGAGCAGGCCGGCGGCCTCGGCCACCGCGCCCTCGCATAGCAGCGCACGGATCCGGCTCGACGACACCACCTCGGCGCCCTCGTCGCGAAAGGCGTCGACCAGCGTGACGCCGAAACCGTGGCGTTCGCCGGCCGCCATCAGAAAGGCCGGGCCGCCTTGCCTGTCCTTGCCGAAATGGAAGTCGAAGCCGGTCACGGCGTGGATGACGCCGAGATTCCTGTCCAGCACGTCGGTCACGAAGGCTTCCGCCGACAGCGAGGCGAAGTCGCGCGTGAACGGCTGTTCGACAAGTGCGGCAAAGCCCAGATACGACAGCAGCCGCGCCTTCATCGGCGGCGGCGTGAGCACGAACAGCGGCATATCGGGCTGGAACACCTTTCTGGGATGCGGCTCGAAGGTTAGCACCAGGGCGGGCACGCCGCGCCGGCGGGCCTCGGCAAGAGCGCGATCGAGCACGGCCTGATGACCGCGGTGAACGCCGTCGAAATTACCGATCGCAACCACCCCGCCACGCAAATGGGCAGGCAGCGGCGAGACTGCAGAAACGCGTTCGAAGGCTTCCGTCATTTCAAGGCTTCCGTCATGGAGCGACCCTACTGCAGTCTCGGAATGACGGCGACCGGCCGGTAGCCGTGTTTTTCCAGGAAGGCCGTCAGCCTGACCGGATCCGGACCCAGAGCGTCGCCATAGTCGCGTGCATGGATGCCGCCGGACACGTAGAGCACGTCGAAGCCGTTGTCGGCGGCACCCTTGATGTCGGTCATCATGCCGTCGCCGATGGCCAGCACGCCCGAGCGCTCGACCGGGCAGCCGAGCAGGTCGGCAACCTCCTTCATCGCGACGTCATAGACCGGCGCGTAAGGCTTTCCGGCGATCAGCGTGCGCCCGCCGAGCTGGGCATAGTCGCGAGCCAAGGCGCCCGCGCACCAGATCATCCGCTCGCCGCGCTCGACCACGATGTCGGGATTGGCGCAGATGAAAGGCAGGTTCCTGGCGCGCAACCGCCGCAGAAGATCGGCATAGTCTTCCGGCTTCTCCACCTCGTCGTCGAACAGCCCGGTGCAGACCACGCCGGATGCCTCGAACTCCTCGACCAGCTCGACGTCAAGACCGTCATAGAGCGTGAAATCGCGATCGGGGCCAATATGGAAGATTTTTCGCGGGCCCTCGGCGATCAGGTCGCGGGTCACGTCGCCGGAGGTGACGACGCGGTCGTAGGCCGCCGAGGGAACGCCGATCGCGTTCATCTGCGCCACCACATCGGCGCTTCGGCGCGGCGAGTTGGTGATCAGGACGACAGGTATCTTCGCCTCGCGCGCGGATGCCAATGCAAGAGCCGCGGCCGGAAAATGCCGTTCGCCATTGTGGACCACGCCCCAGACATCGCACAGGATGGCCGAATAGGCTCCCGACAAATCCGCGAGCGAGCCGATGATATCGGGCGAATCCGCCATATCGTTTCCCAAGTCATGATGGTTGCGAGCGCCGCCGCCGACGGTCCGCCGCAGCAGGCCCGCATTAGCCGAAGCTCTTCACCCTGTCACCAGCTTTCGCAATGTTTCAGGATTGCCACCCAGCGATGAAGGCCGCATCGAAAGGCATAAAGTCCATTATTTTCCAGTTATTTAGCTGATCCCGAAGGGTTCACTGCGGTCCAATCGCGGGCAGCGTTGCCGTGATCGGCGGCGTGGTTAACGAGTTTTGAAAAAATGGGCCGGCCTTGGATGTATTTTAGCAATATGAAATTTAATGATTGCTGGCATCGTCCCGCCATTGGGGTATGGCGGGGTACTGAAGGCAATGATCCGAAATTTCGGTCGCGATCGGCGTGGCAACTACACGCTGATGACGGTCATCACCATGGTGCCGCTGATGGGCGGGTTGGCGCTCAGCGTCGACTACTCGGAACTGCTCCGCCAGAAGCAGACTACCTTGAACGCCCTGGATGCCGCCGGCATCGCCACCGCCCGGCAGATCGTTGCCGGCGCAAGCGAAGCCGACGTCAAGGCCTATGCCAAGGATTTCTTCGAAGCTAATCTCGGCCGCGTCGATCCGGCGAACACGTCGCTTACCGTCACCCTGCCCAACAACAATGCGGGCGGCGGCACGCTGAAGCTGTGCAGCGACTTGACGTACCATCCCTATTTTCTGCCGGCCGCCGCCATGCTGGTGGGCGGGACCAGCAGCGACGCAAGCTTCACGGCGTGCTCGGAAATCCGCCTCAAGAACACTCTGGAAGTAGCCCTTGCACTCGATAATTCCGGCTCGATGAACAATCTGGGCTCGGGCACCGGCCAGAAGCGGATAGATCTGCTGAAGGCGGCCGCCAAGCAGCTTGTCGATACGCTGGCACTCCAGGCGCAGCAGATGAAGCAGGTCAGCAAACCGGTGCAGTTCTCTCTCGTGCCGTTCGCCGCGTCGGTCAATGTCGGCCCCACGCATGACCAGGACAGCTGGATGGATCAGGACGGCACCTCCCCGATCCAGCATGAGGATTTCGACTGGACGACGATGACCGCGGCCAACAATCCGGACAAATTCGCCGAGAAAAGTAGCGGCGTCTGGTACAAGCGCGGGGCCGGCTGGGGAGACACCGTGGACCAGCCGCTGACCCGCTTCAGCCTATATGCCGACATGACAGTCGAGTCCGGCCGCGAAGAGGTGCCCAACACCAAGCAATACATCTGCGACGAGTACAAGAGAAACGGCACTTGCCGGACCGGCCACTGGACCACCCCGGAGTACATCTACACCACCAGCCGCTATGCGAGCTGGCAGGGTTGCGTGGAGGCGAGGCCGTACCCGTACAATAACGACGACACGACGCCGGACAACGCCACGCCGGCCACGCTGTTCGTGCCGATGTTCGCACCGGACGAGGCCGGCACCCTCTGGCTCGATTTCAACCGCGACGGCGTCAACGACGTCGACAGCATGTCGTATAATTACGGCAACAACTGGTGGGCCGACTGGCCCTACACCGCAAATCCGACCGCTTCCGAGCGGCAGTCGGACATGCGCAAATATTTCCTGGTCAAGCCTTACGGCTCGAAGTCGGCCGGCTCGGGCGACGGTCCGAATGCGTCCTGCACGACCAACCCGATCACGACGCTCAAGGACGTGAGCCAGGATGCGCAAAAACAGGAGATCAAGAACGCCATCGACGCCATGGCGCCGAACGGCAACACCAACGTGCCGGAAGGCCTTGCCTGGGGCTGGCGCACGGTGTCGAGCAACGAACCGTTCACGGATGGCCGGCCGAACACCGAAAGGGGCAACGACAAGGTGGTCATCGTGCTGACCGACGGCGCCAATACTTACAGCGCCGTCAGCGACAGCGGCTATGCCAACAACAGGTCGACCTACGCCGCCTACGGTTACACCGGCCTGACATATCCAGGCTCGGGCAGCGTGACGCGCCTGTTCATGAACACGAGCACCGACATCGGCAAAACCACCTACACCAGCACCAATTACACGGCCGCGCTGGACGAGCAGATGCAGACCCTTTGCGCCAACGCCAAGAATTCGAACGTTCTCGTCATGACCGTCGCGCTCGACCTGTCGACCAGCGATGCCGGCGACAAGAAAGCACTCGACGCGCTGAAGGCCTGCTCCTCGGACTCGCGCTTCCGCAAGGATTCCGCCGATCCGACCAAACCGGCCAAGCTGTTCTGGAACGCGACCGGGGCGACGCTGTCGGACAATTTCAAGGAAATCGCCGACGAATTGTCGAACCTGCGCATCGTCGGCTGAGCGGAGCGCCATCGCCCCGAGTTGACAGCCTGGCCGTTCTTCCGGCCGACAGCGGCGTTGGCGCAAAGGCTCCTGCCCTCATGGGCCTGATGACCAATCTGCTCAACCCGAAGGTGGCGGTGCTCTATCTGTCGCTGCTGCCGCAGTTCATCAGCCCCGGCAAGGGCGACGTGCTGTCCCAGCTTCTGGTGCTCGGCACCACGCAGATCGCGATCAGCCTGACCGTCAACGCGATCATCGCGGTGACGGCCGGCTCGATCGCCGTCTTCCTCGCCGGCCGGCCGCTGTGGCTGGTGATCCAGCGCTGGATGATGGGCACGGTGCTGACCGCACTGGCGCTGAAGATGGCGACGGACGCGCAGCGCTGACGCTGCGCTCTCCTACATCGGCCGCCGGTCCTGCTGCACCCGCTCCGGCTCGACCACCCTGCGGTAGAGATGCCACGTCGCATGGCCAAGCACGGGCATGACGACTGCGAGACCGGCAAACAGCGGGATCGAGCCGATGACCAGCAGCACGGCGACCATCAGGCCCCATAGCGCCATCTGCAGCGGGTTCGTCATCACCGCCCGCGCCGATGTCTCGATTGCCGAGACCGCGCCGACATCGCGGTCGAGCAGCAGCGGAAAGGCGACGACCGTCGTCGCCAGCACGATCACGGCGAAGACGAAGCCGGCGGCGTTGCCGAGCAGGATCAGCGTCCAGCCTCGGGTCGTCGTCAGCACCTCGCGCACAAAGCCGACGATCGAATCCGGCGGCTGATTGCCGAACAGGCTGGTGTAGATCGACTGCGCGGTGAACAGCCACAGCAGGAACAATGCCAGCAGCATGATGCCTATGACCGCAATCGCCGGCAGCGCCGGCGAGTGGCGCACGTCGAGCGCGTGCCGCCAGGAGGTGTCCATGCCAAGTTCGCGGCGGCGGCTGATCTCGTAGAGACCGATCGCGGCAAAAGGCCCGATCAGCGCGAAGCCGGACATCAGCGGATAGATGAGCTGGATGGCGTTTGCGCCGGAGCTCCATCGCGTCAGGATCAGGCCGACCACCGGATAGATCAGGCACAGGAACACGTAGTGCGAGGGCTTTGCCCAGAAATCCTCGTAGCCGAGCCGCAACGCATCCATCAGGTCCGCGGTGGCGATGCGGCGCACCGTGGGCTGCACGTGCATTCCACGCGCGTCCGACATGATATGAAAGCTGGCCATAACCTCCCTCCCGTGTGTCGGGGACGGTCACCGCCAGGATGGCCGCCCGTAGCTGCCACTTCTAGATCAGGTGGGATCATAACCGATTTGCCGGCGATTGTCGCCACCGCGCGGCGCCGGGGGTGAATGGCGCCGCGCGGATGATGTGAGTTAGGCGCCAAAGCGTTCGATCACTTCGGCCAGCGGGACATGGCCAAGGCAGGCGCCAGAGCCGGCGGGCTTTTCGCCATCCTCGATGGCCTGCGCGTATTGCACGACCGGATCGGCTTCGATCCTGCCACGTAACACCGCCAGCCTGGGATGGGCTGCCCCGTCGACCGCCTTGTGGAACTCCGCCCAGCGCGCCACGCCGATCAGCGTGGTATCCGCCAGCGTCAGCCGATCGCCGACAAGGAAGTCCGTGTCGCCGATCATCGCCTCAAGCCGGTCATGGCGTTCGGTAACGGCCTTGCGGCCAAAGTCACGCAAGGTCGCCAGCAGGGCCGGTTCGGCCGACTCCGTTTCAAGTGCAACCCAGAGCGGGCTAAAGGCGGCGGTGAAACCGGTGTTCACGAAAGCCATCAACTGATGCATCCGGTCGGCTTCCGGCGAGCGGGGGTCGAAGCTGATACGACGTTGCGTGTCGCGGGCTTCGAGCCACGCGGCAATCGCCATGGTCTCGGTCAGCATCCTGCCTTTATCGGTGATCAACACCGGCGTTTCCTGACGGCCGTTGATGCTGGCATAGGCGTCGTTCTTCATCTCGGTG
This sequence comes from Mesorhizobium tianshanense, assembly GCF_007830515.1. Lineage (GTDB taxonomy): Bacteria > Pseudomonadota > Alphaproteobacteria > Rhizobiales > Rhizobiaceae > Mesorhizobium > Mesorhizobium tianshanense. The sequence continues at coordinate 1,447 of NZ_VLKT01000062.1, read as the reverse complement.
AGCATGTCGACGCGACACAGGCGGTAGGGCTGGCCGAGGCGTTCAAAGGCAGCGACGAGCCCCATCGAACTTCCCAGCGGGAAGCCATAAAGGAGGATAGGTTCCATTTCTTTGTCTCTTCCATGTTAGGGGATCACGCTGCGCAGCGAAGCTTGACCCTAAACGCTGGTCGCCCCATGTAAATTACGCACTATTCTGTAACCACGGTCCGCCCATGAAAGACGTCGTCTCAAGCTGCCCGATCGAAGAGGTCATGCGTGTGCTCAGCGGTCGCTGGCCCACCTTGCTGCTCTACTATCTTAAGAACGGGACCAAGCGCTTCAGCGACCTGAGGCGCGACAACCCGACCGTGTCGCACCGCATCCTGGCGCTGGAACTGCGCAAGCTGGAGGAAGCCGGGATCGTGCGGCGAACGGCGCATCCCGGCTATCCGCTGCGCGTGGACTACGACCTCACAGCGCCCGGCCTCAAGCTCGTGCCGCTCATCGACGCCCTGGGCGGCTGGTGGGAAGATACCGAGGACGACCGGGCCGGCCGGATCTCATCGGCGGTGGAAACTAAGCTCGTGGCGGCGGAGTAGCCAGTCGTGAAAAATCTGACGCTTGGTGCTTTGGCTGGGATTTGCCGTCAAAGCCGAATATCAGCAGAGTGAGCGGGCAGCGCCAGAAGCGGTCGTCGCTGAGGCTAACACCGAATGACCTGTTCTGGGACCGGGGATCGGGATAGGGGGACGCCTCGCGGCGCCGCCCCTCCCACACCACCGGGCATACGGATCACGTACCACGGCGGTTCGACCGGATTAAGCTTAGACAGAGACATAGAGACGGGGGAGACCGAGCGACTCGAAGTGGTGGTTGCGCAGGGCCTGTTGGACCGCCGGGTGTCCTGACATGCGCCAGAATCCCGTCGGTGAACCGGCAGCAACCGCGGCCCGGAGCTTTGGCACGCCACGACGGCGCAGCTCCTTGAAGCGGTTGTGCCCGTTCCCCCATTGCCGCCAAAGATACATGCGTAATCTTCGGCGGGTCCACGCTTCCAAGTTCGTAAGCACCCGCGGGGTCTGGCAGAAGCCGAAGTAGCCGCGCCATCCGATGAGGTATGGCTTCAGCTCCTTGACCAGCTGCGGCAGACTTATGCCCCGGGTCCGGCGTGTCATATCCCGGATCAGCGCCTTGAATTTGGCGAGGGCCTTCGGCGCGATGCGCCGCTCGCTCCCGTCATTCGCGATGCTGAACCCCAGGAACTTCCGCTCCTCCGGCCGCGCCACCGCGCTCTTCGCCTCGTTGACCTTCAGCCGCAGCTTCTTGGTCAGGAACCGGCTTACCGAAGCCATGACCCGTTCGCCGGCGCGGCGGCTGCGAACATAGATGTTGCAGTCGTCCGCGTAGCGGCAGAAGCGGAGACCACGTCGGGCCAGTTCCCTGTCGAGGTCGTCGAGCAGGAGGTT
>NZ_VLKT01000061.1 GCF_007830515.1 Mesorhizobium tianshanense | reverse complement strand
TGACTTCTGCACCGCGATCAGCGCGCCTCACGGCGGGCTCAGTCCGGAATTCCGGACACGGCACAGATCTCCCGAGGTAAGATCGACCGCCTTCCCCGCACACCCGCCGGATTTACCACCCCGGTCCTTGATGACCATGGACTTCGCGGTCATGTGCCCGCTCGTCCGGCCGGGTAGGCCTCGTATCCGGTTCTTGTCCATCGGGTCGCGGGTTTGCTCCACGCTTCCTTCAGACCCCGCCTTGCGACGACGCCCTTGCGCTTCGCTAACCCTTCGCCGCCATCAGGCTGGGTAGAGGACTTACACCTCCAAGCTGTCGATCATGCTCGGCACACACAAAAAAGCCCGGCGCGAGGCCGGGCTTCTCAAACGCTACCGAGATAGCATTCTCAGCTCACCTTGACCTTGCCGGCGGCCTGGTCCTCTGCCAGCTTCTGCTGGAACATCTGGGCGAAATCGATCGGGTCGAGCATCAAGGGCGGGAAGCCGCCGTTGCGCGTCGCCTCGGCGATGATCTGCCTGGCGAACGGGAACAGCAGCCGCGGGCATTCGATGAACAGGAGCGGCAGCATGTGCTCCTGCGGGAAGCCGCTGATGGCGAATACGCCGCCATAGACCAGCTCGACGTTGAACAGCACTTCCTGATCGAAGGACGCCTTGGCGTTCAGCGTCAGGTTGACGTCGAACTGCTTGTCCGAAAGCGGGTTGGCGTTGACATTGACGTTGATGGCGATGCCGGGGGCCTTGTCGCGGCCGCGCAGCGAGTTCGGTGCTCCGGGGCTTTCGAAGGAAAGGTCCTTCACATATTGGGCAAGCACGTTAAGCGAAGGCTGCGCCGCGTTGCCGTTGCCGTTGCCGCTGGCTGCGCCGGTCGGCGCGTCGTCTTTGCTGGCCATAAGCCGTTGTCCTTTTGCCTGGGCAGCGTCGCTGACCGGATTGAAATCGGGCGTTCGCTACCATGGTCGGCATGACAAGACAAGGTTTGCCGACCTACTCGTCCCCGAGGCAGTTGCCGACCTACTCGTCCTTGAGGCGACGCCAGGGAGAATTGTGATCCGGTCCGCGCCGGTAATCGTCGTCGCGCGAATAGTCGTCATCGTCGAGATCGATGATCTTGTCGCGCGGCCTCGCCCGGAACCCGCCGGTGCTGAAATCGGTCGCCAGCACGATGCGGCCCTTCAACAGGCGCCAGGCAAGGTCGCGGACCGGCGGCAGGAACAGCAGAATGCCAAAAATATCTGATATGAAGCCGGGAATGATGAGCAGGATCGCTGCCAGCACGATCATGGCGCCATGCGCGAGCTGGCGGCTTGGGTCGTGGCCGGCGTCCATTTCGGCACGCACCCGGATCATGACGCCGAAACCCTGGTGCCGCAACAATAGCGCACCGGCTATGCTCGAAGCCAGCACCAGGCCAACCGTCGCCAGTGCGCCGACCTGGCGGCCGACAATGACGAAACCGGCAATCTCCAGAAGCGGAAGCGCGATGATGAACAGGGGAAGCAGCGAAATACGCAAATCTTGACCGATCGTTTCCATGTTTTGCCGGCCGGCGAGCAATCGCCGCTGGCACTGGACCTTTTAGATAGGTATGCCTGCCTTTGATTTGAATGATTGCAGCTTGCGTTCTATATGCTTTGAATGTTGAACGCTATGCGATCGCGGCTGTTTGCCAGCCGGGCGATCCGGCCGGAGTAGGGATTGATTGGCGGAAGATATGGGATTCTTCGACTTCGGCACGATTTTCTTTCTGGTTGCGGCGGTTGTGATCTTTTTCCAGCTGCGCAATGTGCTCGGCCGCCGCACCGGCAGCGAACGTCCGCCCTTCGATCCCTATACGGCGGGCCGGACGCGCGAGGACGCTGCCCAGAAATCCGAGAACGTCGTCTCGCTGCCGCGCAAGCGAGCGCCGGGAGAGCCGGCAGTCGACGCCTACGCGGCGATCGACGCATTCGCCAAGCCTGACACCGATCTCAACAAGGGCCTGCGCACGATCAAGGACAATGATCCGGCATTCGACCCGAAGACCTTCGTCGACGGCGCCAAGATGGCCTATGAGATGATCGTCATGGCCTATGCCGATGGCGACCGCAAGACGCTGAAGAACCTGTTGTCGCGCGAGGTCTATGACGGCTTTGTCGCGGCCATCGGCGACCGCGAGGCGAAATCGGAAAAGATCCAGTCCTCCTTCGTCGGCATCGACAAGGCCGATATCGTTTCCGCCGAGATGAAGGGCGGCGAGGCGCATATCACGCTGCGCATCGTCAGCGAACTGATTTCGGCGACGCGCGACGAGGCAGGCGCCGTCATAGACGGCGATCCTGAAACCGTCGCGGAGGTCAAGGACGTCTGGACCTTTGCCCGCGACACGCGCTCGCGCGACCCGAACTGGAAGCTCGTCGCCACCGAAGAAGAAGACTGAACTGGGCGGCGGCGAGGCCTGTCGTGTCGCTTTCTCAGGCGTTCAGTGAAAAGTCCTTTGGCGATCTGCCCGGTTGGGATGAGGATGACCATCTCCCTGCCTTCGCCGCCTTTCGCCGGTCGGCCCTTTATGTCCTGACCAAGCCCTATCGTTCCGGCGGGCTCGGTATCGACTTCAACGCCTTCACCGAGGCTTACGCTGCAGCCCGCACCGTTTCGCCAACGGACCGGGCGCAAGCCCGCGCCTTCTTCGAGCGTCATTTCATCCCGGCACACATAAGGCCGGAAAACGGCGGCGCCGGTCTCGTCACCGGCTTCTATGAACCCGTTGTCGACGCTTCACCGGTGCGAACCGAACGATTTACGGTGCCGCTGCTGTCGGGCCCGGCCGATCTCGTCGACATCGACGACGCCAATCGGCCGCCCGGTATGGATCCCTATCTCGCCTTTGGTCGGGAAACGCCGAGCGGACCGGTCGAGTATTTCGACCGTGGCGAGATCGAGCGCGGGGCGCTCGCTGGCGAAGATGTGGCCGGCAAGGGTCTGGAAATAGCCTGGCTCGCCGACAAGGTCGACGCCTTCTTCATCCACGTCCAGGGTGCAGCCAGGCTCATCATGACCGATGGCCGGCTTTGCCGCGTCACCTACGCCGCCAAATCCGGCCAGCGTTTCACCGGGCCGGGCCAGATCCTGAGCGAGCTAGGCGAGATCCCGCTGGAAAAGGTGACCATGCAATCGATCCGCGCCTGGTTCAAGGCGCATCCGGATCGCATCGACGAGATCCTGTGGCGCAACCGCTCGTATATTTTCTTCCGTGAGGTGGGAGTCGACGACCCGGAACTTGGCCCGATCGCCGCCGCCAAGGTGCCGCTGACGCCGGGCCGCTCCGTCGCTGTCGACCGTCTGCTCCATACATTCGGCACGCCGTTCTACATCGATGGGCCGTCGCTGACCGCTTTCGGCAACAAACCGTTCCGGCGGCTGATGATCGCGCAGGACACCGGCTCGGCCATCACCGGGCCGGCCCGCGGCGACCTGTTCGCCGGAACGGGAAGCGCGGCCGGCGAGATCGCCGGGGTCGTCCGCAACCCCGCCGATTTCTATGCGCTGATACCGCGTCCGCTTGTTTCGGGGGCGGGGCGATGAGCCGGCGCATCGACAGGCTGAGCGAGGGCGACCGGGTCCTGTGGAACCTGGTGGCGCGCACGGCCAAACCGCTGAAGGGCAAGACCGCTATCGATAGTCGGCACACCGGTCCGGACGTCGGTGACGAGACCAAGCCACCGCCGCGTGTCCAGGCCATGGCTCCTGCCGCGGCGGAGAAAGCAAAGACGCAGCATGTTTCGCATGCGCTTGACGAACCGACGCTGGAAAAGCTGTCGAAGGGCCGGCTGCCGATAGAAGGCCGCGTCGATCTGCATGGGCTGACCCAGGACGAAGCCTATTCGCTGCTGTTTTCCTTCCTGCATCGGGCGCATGCCGGCGGCATCCGCTATGTACTGGTCATCACCGGCAAGGGGTCCTCGTCGGGCGGCGACGGCGTCTTGCGGCGCGCCGTGCCGGCCTGGCTGTCGGCCCCCGCATTCAGGCCACTCGTCTCCAGCCACGACCATGCCGCCCGCAACCATGGCGGCTCGGGCGCGCTCTACGTCCGTCTGCGCCGGGCGCGCCCGTGAGGACACGCCCCATGAGGATGCGCCCCATGAGGATGCGCTTGTGACCCCGTTCGGCGAAAAGCTTCGCGCACTGCGAAGTGAGCGCGGCGTCAGTCAGAAGGCTATGGCCGAGGCGATCGGCGTCAGCGCCGCCTACCTGTCGGCGCTGGAGCATGGCCGCCGTGGCGCGCCGACCTGGACGCTGATCCAGAAGATCATCGGCTATTTCAACGTCATATGGGACGATGCGGAAGAACTCGCCCGGCTGGCCGAGACCTCGCACCCACGGGTGAAGCTCGACACGTCGGGCCTCACCCCAGCCGCCACCGAGCTCGCCAATCTTCTGGCCGAGAACATCGAAAAACTCGACGAAGAGGAGCTTCGCCGCATCACCGTATCAATCCGCGCCGCGCTGAAACAGCCAAAGTAATGGCCTGTTACTGGACCGCGCCGACCAGAACCTGCTGACCATCACGGATCGAGACCCAGCGGCCGGTATTGTCGGTCGCCTGCCGCTTGAGGAAGCGGTAGCCAGTCCGGTCCCATGAGCGGACCTTTTCGTTCAGATTGTCAAGGACGTAGTCGCCCTTGCTTGTACGCACCGTCAGCACCGCGTGGCCTTCGCCGTCGGGCTTGCGCACGACGGTTATCAGAAGATCGGCGTAGGACACGCCCATGCGGTTCAATTCGCGGCGCTTTTCCAGGACATAGTCCTCACAGTCGCCAATACCCTTGACGGGATAGGCCCAGACCTCGTCCCTGCCGTAAATATCATAGTCGCTCATCGCCTTGACCGTGGCGTTGACATTGGCGTTGACACTGAGGATCTTGCGCCAGAGCGCGCCGGTCATGGTGGCGGGGGCGAGATTGCCCGGGCGGATCGAGCATTCGGCCGGGTTGGTCTTGCAGAAATCGTAATGGCCGATCGGCTGCGATGTCGGGCCGCCGGTTGCCATTGGCTCGGCCGCCGAGGCCGCCGTCGCCCAGCCCCCCGAAATCACCAGCCCGGCTACCCCGCACACGCGCAGCTTTCGCGCCACCATTGAGGAAATCATTGTCCCCGCTCACCCTTGTTTTTTATTAACGAAAGGTTAAGGGCGATCTACAGCCCGTGTCAATTATGTAAACGGCCAGATTTACGACATGGTTACCCGGACGGCCGGGAAAGCGGCTATTGTGCAACAGATCGACTGGACAGGCACAAGCCCCCTACTTTTGGCCCCCCCTACTTTTTGGCGGTGCGGACCAGCTTAGGCTTCACTGCAACGCGGGTCCGGCGGCCATAGCTGGTGATGAAGTCGACGATGCGCGGCACGATTTCGGAGCGGAAGCGCGAGCCGTTGAAGACACCGTAATGGCCGACCGCCGGCTGCACATAGTGGGCGTGCCTGTCCGCGGGGATGTTGACGCACAAATCGTGTGCGGCCTGGGTCTGGCCGAGGCCGGAAATGTCGTCGTTCTCGCCCTCGACCGTGAACAGGGCGACATTGCGGATATCGGAGGGATCGATGGCCATGCCGCGATGCATCATCTCGCCCTTGGGCAGAGCGTGACGGACAAACACGGTGTCGACCGTCTGCAGGTAGAATTCCGCGGTCAGATCCATCACCGCCAGGTATTCGTCATAGAAATCACGGTGCTTTTCGGCACTGTCGCCATCATGCTTTACCAGATGCATGAAGAAGTCCTTGTGGGCGATGATGTGGCGGTCGAGATTCATGCTCATGAAGCCCGAAAGCTGCAGGAAGCCGGGATAGACCTCGCGACCGAAACCCGGCACCGGCCAGGGCGCCTGCATGATGACGTTGTCGCGGAACCAGTCGATGCCCTTTTCCTCGGCCAGAAGGTTGACCGCGGTCGGATTGCGGCGGGTGTCGATCGGCCCGCCCATCAGCGTCATCGTCGAGGGAACGAACGGGTCGCCCCGCGTTTCCATCAGCGCCACCGCCGCCAGCACCGGCACTGAAGGCTGGCACACCGCCATGACGTGGGTGTCGGGGCCTAGCGCATGCAGCATATCGACAATGTAGTCGATATAGTCGTCGAGGTCGAAGCTGCCGTCGCTGAGCGGCACCATGCGGGCATCGACCCAGTCGGTGATGTGCACGTCGGCATGGGGCAGCATCGCCTCGACCGTGCCGCGCAGCAGCGTCGCATAGTGGCCGGACATCGGCGCCACGATCAGCAGCTTCGGATCAGGCCGGCGGCCGGCGGGAACGGCCCGCTCGAAACGGAGCAGATTGCAGAAGGGCCGCGACCACACCGTCTTTTCGGTGACATCGACGCTTTTCCAGTCGACCACGGCCTTCGTCAGGCCGAATGGCGGCTTGCTGTAGCGGCGCGTCATGCGCTCGAACAATTCGGCCGTTGCCGCGACCGAGCGGCCCCAGGGCGTGTGCGCAAACGGATTGAGCGGATTGTTGTAAAACATCCGCGTCGCGTCGGCATAGAGCCGTGCCGGCTGCAAGGCGGCGTGGTTCAATTCATAGAATTGGTAGAACATCGAGAACCCCGCTGCTGCGACCGAAGGGACGACGGGCAGCGCCGATCCCCAGATGTCTCGCGGGGACGTTAACAACAAATTGCTGCGATGCAATACGTCAGGTGACGTGATTTATGCTCATACTTTCGTCCAAGGCGTTGAAAATCCGCTTTGAACGGTAGGAGCCGGCTCAGTGTGCGGCCGCGAAGGCGCCGGGAAGGCACGGGCGATCGCTTCGGGTCTGAAGCGATTGCCCGGGTGAATGCAAGTCGGGAATCAGATGCGCTATGTCAAATGCGGTCTGTGCACACCGACGTATGGCCCGAGCTGATGAAGCCGAGCCGCCTGGCGGCGCCCTTCGACAGGTCGATCACGCGCCCCTTGATGAACGGGCCGCGGTCGTTGATGCGCACGACGACGCTGCGGCCGTTGTTGCGGTTGGTGACCTTCAGCTTTGTCCCAAAAGGCAAAGTGCGGTGCGCGGCGGTCAATGCCGACGGGTTCATCCGCTCGCCGGAAGCGGTCTTCGAGTGCAGCGCGTACCAGGAGGCGCGGCCGCATTGAGCGGCGGCAGGGGAGATGGACGCGCCGACCATCAGGCCAACCGCGATCGTCACCGCGACAAGCGCGGTCTGGTTGGGTTTCTTCATCTGTGGGAATGGCTCCGTTTTGACAGACCCCAGCCGTTACGGATCGAATGTGGCACGAAATGCGGCAATCGTCTGGCGGTTCCATGGCTACAGTACACGTTTGGAGTCGGCGGGAAACAGTTTGTCAGGCATGTTGGGGACCACGCCGATGTATCTGTGGTGGCCTTCGCACCAGCACCGGGGTGTTTCCGGCAAGATCTGGCCTTACTATGCAAGTAGATGCGAGAGCGATCGATACTCTTCCTTTCGCTTTTTCATTGCGGCCATGGCGCGACTGACGATCGACTTGGGAAGGAAATTCCGGCGATGAGATTGATCAAGACTCTGCTGGCGTTGGTTGTGCTCGGCATCGGTGCGCTCTGGTCGCTGCAAGGCATCGGCCTTGTCGGTGGCAGCTTCATGACCGGCCAGTCGCAATGGCTCTATATCGGTATCGTCACCGCGCTGGTCGGCCTGACGGGATTGGTCTGGGCGAACCGTCCGCACTGATATTCACATTACAATAGAGCGCTGATCCGGCGGGTACCCACGCCGGTGCTTCGCCGCGGCAAATCCATGCTGCGAATGGCCGAGGATTTGAAAATTAGTCCCTGTATTCGAAGTTAAGTATAGTAGTCTTATCGACATTACAGAAATTGGAGAGGGCGATGAGCGCTCCATATCGCGGCGATCGCTTGCAGCATGCATCGGCCTTCAATGTCGAGCGCGCTGGCTGTTCGGATGTCTCTGTGCCCTCGGGGGCGTCCATCAAAATGGCCGTAGCGGCTTGAAAACGAAGCAAAATCAACGGCACTCGGCTTGTATATCATGTCACTAGAATTTATGTGTCATGTAAGCGTGGACGCGGTGGGGACGCATGCCAGGCTTTTCGCAACCAGTGGCCCTGCGCCATCGCATGACAGAGAAATGTTCCGTCTATGCTCACGAAAAAGGGCAAATACGGCCTCAAGGCGCTCGTACATCTCGCGCGGCTGCCGGTTGGACAGCTCGCCTTCGTCAACGACATCGCCGCCGCGAACAACATCCCGAAGAAATTTCTCGATGCCATACTCGGCGAATTGCGCAACGCCGGTTTCGTCCAGAGCCGCAAGGGCAAGGATGGCGGCTATCGCCTGGCGCGGCCGGCGGACGAGATCAAGGTCGGCCACGTCGTGCGCGTGCTCGATGGGCCGCTCGCCCCCATTCCCTGCGCCAGCCGCACCCGGTATCAGCGCTGCGAAGACTGCAACGAGGCGACATGCCAAGTCCGTCATCTGATGCTGGAGGTCCGGCAGGCGATCGCCGAGGTGCTGGATCAGCGCAGCCTCGCCGAGATGCGCGATATCGCCAGCGACGACCTTTCGGTTGCGTTGAAGATCCAGGCCTGAACCAACAACCCCTGAGCCGGCAACGATCGGCGAAGCGGCCAAGGCAGCGAGTGCGCGCATGACCGGTCGCGCAAATTCGATCATCCCGAATTCGATCATCATTGTCGGCGGCGGCGCCAGCGGCGTCGTCCTTGCCGCGCATCTGTTGAAATCGCCCAATCCCGATCTCCGCGTCACGCTGATCGAGAGGCGTCCGCATTTCGGACAGGGCATCGCCTATTCCACGCTGCTGTCGGCGCATGTGCTGAATGTCAGCGCGGCCGGTATGAGCGCCTATGCCGACGACCCCGGCAATTTCTGGCGCTGGCTGCTTGAACGCGGTCTGGCAACCCCCGAGCAGGCGCCCGTCTACGCGCCGCGCAGCGTCTACGCCCGCTACCTGAAGGAACTGCCGGACGAGCTCGAGGCCTGCGAGACGGGACGCCTGCGTCTGATCCGCGAGGAAAGCCTGTCGATCTCGCCGTCCGCGTCCGGGGTGGAGGTGGCGCTGGCGAACGGCACCAGCATCGTCGCCCACCTTGCCGTGCTGGCGACCGGACATGACGAGGAGCCTGGCCGGACATGACGAGGAGCCTGGCGCCGGCCAGGGCCACGCGATCAGGATGGGATCGGAGGCCGACTCCGCGCTCGATCCCGAAGCCCGAGTCCTGGTGCTGGGCTCCGGCTTGAGCATGGTCGATGCCTTCCTGTCGCTCGAACAACGCAGCCATCGCGGCGAGATCGTCGCCGTGTCGCGGCGCGGCCTGCTGCCGTCGCCGCATCGCAAGGGCAACCCGATCAAGCTTGACGTCGCCGACATTCCGCTCGGCACCCAGCTTTCTTATTTTGTCGGCTGGTTCCGCGACCTGATCCGGGAAAACCAGAAGGCCGGCATCGACTGGCGCGATGTCGTCGACGGCCTCAGGCCGTTTAACCAGAAAATCTGGCAAAACTGGCCATCCTCCGCCAAGCGCCGCTTTGTCGAGCACACCAAGGCGTGGTGGGATATCCACCGCCATCGCATGGCGCCACAGGTCTACACCCGCGTCACCGAGGCGGTTCAAGCGGGCCGCATCCGGCTTGTCGCCGGGCGCGTCGTCGGCATCGCGGCGGGCGACGAATTCAGCGTGCAGGTCCAGTCGCGCCATACGCAGCGTCTCGAAACGTTCGACGTCGCCCGCATCTACGATTGCACCGGCATCGCCAGGGACATCTCGACCACCTCAAACAGTGTGGTGCGGTCGCTGGTCGACCGAGGGCTGGGCCCGGCCGGATCCGCTGCGCCTTGGCCTCGACGTGACCGACAATTGCGAGGTCATCGCCAGCGACGATACCGTATCGGCCAAGATCCTCGCGGTCGGACCGCTGACGCGCGGCACCTTCTTCGAGATCGACGCCATTCCGGATATTCGCGTCCAGTGTGCAAGGTTGAGCAAGCGGCTGCTGGGGTAGGCTGTTGAGAGGGGCGCTGTCCCGCAGGCTTTTGTGAGCGGCCCTATGTCCCAACAACTGGAATCTCATTCCTCGTCTGGCCATTGGATTGGCACGATCTATCTTCTTTCAGACTGCAAACGGCTGGAAAAGAAGCTAGGCTGACGACCTGCCCAAGGCGGTCGCTTGACCATGGAGCATCTTATATGAGCAAGCACAAGATCGCCGCACCCGACAGCGCCCCCTCGGACGGTGCAATGTCGCGCCTGCGTCCGCCCTATGCATCGGTTCTCGACCTGATCGGGCAGACGCCGGTCGTCGAGCTGACCAAATTCGACGTCGGCAAGTGCCGGCTGTTCATCAAGCTCGAAAGTCAGAATCCCGGCGGCTCGATCAAGGACCGCATCGCGCTGTCGATGATCGCCGCCGCCGAAAAGCAGGGCAAGCTGAAGCGCGGCGGCACCATCGTCGAGGCAACCGCCGGCAACACCGGTCTCGGCCTCGCCCAGGTCGGCATCCCCAAGGGCTATCGCATCATCCTGGTCGTGCCCGACAAGATGTCGCGCGAAAAAATCCAGCATCTGCGGGCGCTCGGCGCGGAAGTGCGCATGACCCGTTCCGATGTCGGCAAGGGTCACGCCGAATATTATCAGGACATGGCCGAAAAGATCGCCGCCGAATTGCCTGGGGCCTTCTATGCCAACCAGTTCGCCAATCCGGCCAACCCGCTCGCCCACGAAACCACGACCGGTCCGGAAATCTTTCAGCAGCTCGATGGCGACGTCGATGCGGTGGTCGTCGGCGTCGGCTCGGGCGGCACGCTGACCGGGCTTGGCCGCTACTTCGCTGATGCCTCGCCGAAGACCGAGATGATTCTCGCCGATCCGGTCGGCTCGGTACTGGCGCCACTGATCAAGACTGGCAAGATGATAGAGGCCGGAAGCTGGACCGTGGAAGGCATCGGCGAGGATTTCGTCCCGCCCAATGCCGATCTGTCGCTGGTCAAGAAGGCCTACTCCATCCCCGACAAGCAGAGCATGCTGGCGGTGCGCGACCTGCTGTCGAAGGAAGGCATCCTCGCCGGCTCGTCGTCCGGCACGCTGCTTTCGACAGCCTTGCGCTATTGCCGCGAGCAGACTGTTCCGAAGCGGGTCGTCACCTTCGTCTGCGACAGCGGCAACAAATATTTGTCGAAAGTCTTCGACGACTTCTGGCTGGCCGAGCAGGGTCTTGCCGAGCAGGAGCAGCATGGCGATCTGCGCGATCTGGTGATGCGCTCGCACCGCACCGGCGACACCGTGTTTGTCGGTCCCGACGAAAGCCTGCTCAACGCCTATGGCCGCATGCGCCGTTCGGATGTGTCGCAGCTGCCGGTACTGGACGAGGGCAGACTGGTCGGCATCGTCGACGAAAGCGATATTCTCGCCCATGTCGAAGGCCCCTATGACAGCCGCTGGGACCGCTTCAAGGCCCCGGTCCGCACCGCGATGACCTCCACCCTGCACACGCTGCAGGCCAGCCAGACGCTGGACGCGCTGCTGCCGGTGTTCGACCGCAACGAAGTCGCCATCGTCTTCGACGGCGACGAGTTCATCGGCCTGATAACCCGCATCGACTTGATCAACCATCTGAGGCGCCGCGCAAGATGACTATCAAAGCAACCGTTGAGGGCAGGAACCGTCTGGCCTTCTCGACGCGCACCATCCATGGCGGCCAGAGCCACGACCCGACGACCGGCGCGGTGATGGTGCCGATCTATGCGACTTCGACCTATGGCCAGCAGAGCCCGGGCGTGCACAAGGGTTTTGAATATGCCCGCAGCCAGAACCCGACCCGCTTTGCCTTCGAGCGGGCGGTGGCCGATCTCGAAAGCGGCGCAGCCGCCTTCGCCTTCGCCTCGGGGCTGGCGGCGATCGCCACCATTTTCGAGCTGCTCGATTCCGGCGCGCATGTCGTCGCCACCGACGACATCTATGGCGGCACCTTCCGCCTGCTCGAGCGGGTCCGCAAACGCTCGGCCAACCTCCAGGTCGACTTCGTCGACTTCACCGATCTTGCCGCGGTCGAAGCGGCGATCCGCCCGGAAACCAAACTGCTCTGGGTCGAGACGCCGACCAATCCGCTGCTGCGCGTCGTCGATCTCGAAGCGGTCGCAGGGTTGGCAAAGCGCAAAGGCGTGCTGTCGGTCGCCGACAACACCTTCTGCAGCCCCTATCTGCAGCGGCCGCTGGAGCTCGGCATCGACATATCAGTCCATTCGACGACGAAATACCTCAATGGCCATTCCGACATGGTCGGCGGCGTCGCCGTGGTCGGCGACAACAAGGATCTGGCCGACCAGCTGAAATTCCTGCAGAACGCGATCGGCGCCATATCAGGCCCGTTCGACAGTTTTCTGGCGCTGCGCGGCCTCAAGACGCTGGCGCTGAGGATGGAGCGCCACTCGTCGAACGGCCAGAAGATCGCGCATTGGCTGGAAAGCCGCCCCGACATCCGCCGCGTCATCTATCCCGGCCTTCCCAGCCACCCGCAGCACGCCATCGCAAGGCGGCAGATGCACGCCTTCGGCGGCATGATCACGGTCGAGCTCGACCGCGACCTTGCCGGGACAAAACGCTTCCTCGAACACACGCAACTGTTCACCCTGGCCGAAAGCCTCGGCGGCGTCGAAAGCCTGATCGAGCACCCGGCGCTGATGACGCACGGCTCGATCCCGGCGCAAAAGCGCGCCGCGATCGGGATTTCCGATTCGCTGGTGCGGTTGTCGGCGGGCATTGAGGATGGCGATGATCTGATTGCGGATCTTGATCAGGCGCTGGCGAGTTGAAGGGGGCGCGGAAGCACTCTGCAAGGGTGAACGGCAGAGCAGCGCCTAGATCGACAACTGTTGCCGTTCAGCCAATTGCCGTTGACCCCGAGCGCTATCAGGCGGAATTGTAGCGCCTCGATCCTTCCCGGCTCCGGACCCCATGAACATCCCCGCGCGCGACCAACCAAAACCCACCGACGCCCCGCTCACCTTCGCGGTGCTGGTCTTCCCCGGCTTTCCGATGATGGCGTTCAGTTCGGTGATCGAGCCGCTGCGCGCGGCCAACGTGCTGGCGAAAAAAGAATGCTATCGCTGGATCATCGTCGGCGCCGCCGAAGGCCCGGTCGAGGCCTCGAACGGCGTCGTCATCCAGCCCGGCTTTTTTGCCGGGGATGCGCCGAAGGTCGACCGTATCGTCGTCTGCTCGGGCGGCAACGCCGATCATCTTGTCGCCGACGACGCCGTGAGCTGGATCCGCAAGAGCCTGCGCGGCGGCGCCCATATCGGCGCGGTCGCGGATGCGGCCTTCTTTCTGGCCCGCGCGGGCCTGCTAGACGGCCATGCCTGCACCTTGCACTGGACCAGCCAGGCGGCCTTCACCGAAGCGTTTCCGGATATCGAGCTCAGGCGCGATCTCTACGTCATCGACCGCAAGCGCTTCACCTCGGCCGGCGGTGTCGGCAGCCTCGACATGATGCTGGAGATCATTACCAACGATTTTGGCGCCGAGCTCGCGGCCGGCGTCGCCGAATGGTTCGTGCACAGCCCGCTGCGCTCCAGCGTCGACCGCAAGCTGATGCCGCTGCGCCTGCGCACCGGCGTCCAGAACGAGTTGGTGCTGTCGGCCATCGCCATCATGGAGGACGCGGTGGAGGAGCGGCTCGGCATGGCGGCGCTGGCGGAAAAGCTCGGCGTCTCCTCCGACAAGCTCGAACGGAATTTCCGCTCCGAGCTCAGCATCTCGCCCAACGGCTATTATCGCCGCCTGCGGCTGAAGCGCGCCGCCGATCTCCTGGCGCATTCGACGCTGATGGTGCGCGACGTGGCGCTGGCCTGCGGTTTTGCTTCGATGTCGAGTTTTGCGCGGGCATTCAGGGAGGAGCATGGGCACGCGCCGAAGGTGGCGCGCAGGCATTAGGTTTCCAGCGCAGGGGACTTGACTCTATCAAGACGTTGGCGGGACAGCGCCCCCCTCTGTCCTGCCGGACATCTCCCCCACGAGGGGGGAGATCGGCAGCTTCGGTGCTTCGCTTCTCCTGAGACGGTGGAGTTTGGCGAAAGCAGCGATGACGGCCAATCTCCCCCCTCGTGGGGGAGATGTCCGGTAGGACAGAGGGGGGCGCCGTAGAGCGCTTCGGAACGACTTCAAGCGGCATCCGGCACAACATCTGCGGTATCCCGCACAGCCTCTGTGCAGCGCATGGCTCATCTTCGCCGCTTCCAGGAGGCGCCCATGAGCATCGTCGTTTTTGATCCCGACAGCACCGAGGATGTGGACTTCAAGGACCGCATGCGCCACCCGGCGGCCGCCGATCCGGCCGGCGGCATGTGGCTGTCCGACACCGAGCCGTCCTTCATCGACGCGGACGCGCTGCGCAAGGGGCGGCTCGCCAGGCTGCGCGCCTGGATGCGCGAGGCCGGCTATGGCGCCGTGGTGCTGTTCGACCCCTACAACCAGCGCTACGCCACCGGCTCGCGCAACATGTTCGGCTATTTCCTGCGCAACTCGACGCGCTACTTCTTCATCCCGGCATCGGGGCCGATCGTGCTGTTCGAATATCCGCAGAGCTATCATGTCTCGATGGTGCTCGACACGATCGACGAGGCGCGCCCGTCCAAGCTGGTCTGGTCATCGGTGTCGGGCCGCGACGACGAAACCGCAGGTCCGTTCGCCGACGAGATCGCCGAATTGTTGAAAACGCATGGCGGCGGCTCGATGAAGCTCGGCCTCGACCGCTGCGGCCATCTGCAGGCGCTGGCGCTGGAAAAGCGCGGCTGCGAGGTCCGGGATTGCCAGGGCGAGATCCTGGCCGTGCGCGCAGTGAAGACGCCGGAGGAAGTAAAATGCCTGCAGGTGTCGATGGCCGGCGCCGAAGCCGCCGTCTATGCGGTGCGCGAGGCGATCAAGCCCGGCGTTTCCGAAAACGATCTCTTCGCCATCATGTATCACGAGGTGATCCGGCAGGGCGGCGAGTTCATCGAAACCCGCCTGCTGACCTCGGGCCAGCGCACCAACCCGTGGTTCAACGAAGCGAGCGGCCGCAAGATCAGGCCGGGCGAACTTTTGGCGCTGGATACCGATACGATCGGCTGCTACGGCTATTACTCGGACTTCTCGCGCACCTTCCGCTGTGGGCCGGGCAAGCCGACGGATTATCAGAAATCGCTCTACCGCATGGCCCACGAGCAGGTTCAGCACAACATCTCGATCGTCAGGCCGGGCATGGCGTTTCGCGAGATTGCCGAGAAGGCCTGGAAGATCCCGGACCGCTTCGTCGACCAGCGCTATACGTCGGTGATGCACGGCGTCGGCATGCATGGCGAGACGCCGTTCATCGCGCACGCCATGGACTACGAGACCTATGGCCGCGACGGTTTTGTCGTGCCCGGCATGGTGGTCAGCGTCGAGAGCTATATTGGCGAGAAAGGCGGACGCGAGGGTGTCAAGCTCGAGGACGAGATCCTGGTCACCGAGACCGGCACCGAGCTTCTGTCGCGCTTTCCCTATGAGGACGATTTTCTTGACAGGCAGGTTTGAATGAAGGGCCCGGTCTCGATCGAGCGCGGCACGGCGGCCGCGGTCTTCGTCGACCTCCAGGAGGAGCATCGGCAGGACAAGCGCTATCTGGTCGAGGGTTTTGGCGACATTCTCGCCAACGTCCAGCGGCTGCAGGCAACGGCGCGGGCCAACGATGTGCTGCTCTACCACTCCGCCTATATCGTCGATCTCACCAGGGAGGCGCGGCGGTTCCATCCGGTCGATGCGAATGGCAGGTCGGCTTTCTCCGACAAGGACGATCCGCTGACGGCGATCTGTCCGGAAGTGGCCCCGGTCGCCGGCGAGATGATGCTGGTCAAGACTGAGGCCAGCGCCTTCGGAGCTGGCCCTGCCGCAGGGCGGCTCAAGGCAGAAGGGATCGAGTGGCTGGTCGTTGCCGGCGTGTGGACCGAGGCCTGCATCGACGCCACCGTCAGGGATGCGGTGTCATCTGGCTTTCGCGTGCTGCTGGTCAAGGATGCGTGCGGCAGCGGCAGCACGGCGATGCACCAGACCGCCATCCTCAACCTTGCCAACCGGCTCTATGGCGGCGCCGTGACCACCACCGACGGCGCGTGCCGATTGATGGCAGGTGAGACGGTCGATGCATGGCAGGTCGTGGGCTCGGTGCCTTTGCGGTTCAGCTATGAAAATGCCGCCCGCCTCTACGACGAACTCTGACGCTCCAGGGGATTTGGTGGGACCGGATGGCGATGGTCAGTGACGCCGACACGCCCGAGACAGCAAAACGGGGAAAATACGCGACGCTGCTCGAGCCGGCGCTGTGGGCCTATATCGACCGGGTCAATGAATGGTATCCGCCCGACATGGACTTGCCGGTCGACCAGCAGCGGGCGGTCTATGATGCGATGTGCCGGGCGTTCCACCAAGGCTATCCCGCAGGTGTCGAAGCCAGCGACGGCACGGTTGCCGCCGGCGACCACGCTATCCCGATCCGGCGCTACCTGCTGGCGGGCAAGGCGCCGCAAGCGATGGTCGTCTATTATCACGGCGGCGGCTTCGTGCTTGGCGGACTCGACAGCCACGACGACATCTGTGCCGAGATTTGCGCCGGCACCGGCTTTGCGGTGCTGTCCGCCGACTACCGGCTGGCGCCCGAACATCTGCATCCGGCCGCCTTCGACGATGCGCTGGCCATGTTCGAATGGGCGGCGGCGACAGCCGGCTTGCCGATCGTGCTGTGCGGCGAAAGCGCCGGCGGCAATCTTGCCGCCGCGGTCGCGCAAGCGGCACGCCGCCATGATCGCCCCGCAGTCGGCCAGGTGCTGGTCTATCCCGAGTTGGGCGGTCCGGAGCTAGGTGGCAAAGAGAGCGCCGGTTCCTATGTCGAGCACGCCGAGGCGCCGCTGCTGACGCTCAGCGACATCGAATTCTACCGCCAGGTCCGCTCCGGCAAGGCGCAGTCGCCAGACGACCCGACCTTCTCACCGCTGCGCGACACCGATTTCTCCGGCCTGCCGCCGACAATCGTCGTCACCGCGCAATGCGATCCGCTGTCATCGGACGGCGAGGCCTATCGCGACCGCATCCTTGCCGCCGGCGGCCGCGCCTGGTTGTACGAGGAACCGCGCCTCGTGCACAGTTTCCTGCGCGCCCGCAAAACCGTGCCACGGGCCGGCGAGGCCTTCACCCGCATCGTCGCGGCCATCGCCGCGCTCGGCAAAGGCGATTGGCCGTACTGACGTCGCGAAGGGCCCTCATCCGGCCGCTTCGCGGCCACCTTTTCCCGCTGGGGAGAAGAGGCTGGCATCAACGCTGGCGACCTCCTCTCCCCTCGGGGAGAGGTCGGATTGCCCCGAATTGCTCTTCCAATTCGGCTGGCAATTCGGGTGAGGGGACCTTCCGCTTGCGGAACGGCGCACAAGAACTGCGGAAGTCCGAACACTTCCCCGCGAAAGCTCGCCCTATCATCCCCGAGGCAATGGCGCTCCGGCGATCTGATCCGTCCCCCGCGTTTGGCGATCGGCCGGGGCGCCCAACAACAGGGGAACGACGATGAAGTTCATGTTGACCGACAGAGCGTTGCATCCGCAGGCTGAACCCGTCGCCGACGGCTTCAAGAAAGACAGCATGAATCGGCGCGAATATCTCGCCACCATGGCCGCGCTCGGCGTCAGCGCCGCCGGCGCGCTGGCGCTTGGCGGCCTTGCGCCCTCTCCGGCCAGGGCGGCCGAGGAGCCGAAGCGCGGCGGCGTCCTGCGCGTCGCCATGAACGTCAAGGGCTGGAAGGATCCGCGCACCTTCGACGGCGTCGAAATGTCCAACGTCGCCCGCCAGTGCAACGAATATCTGGTGCGCTGGAACCGCGATTTCACCTTCGAGCCGTGGCTGCTCGAGAGCTGGGAGACCAGCGACGACGCTCGCGTGCTCACGCTGCATGTCCGTAAGGGCATCACCTGGTCGAATGGCGACACGTTCAACGCCGCCGACGTCGTCCACAACCTCACGCGCTGGTGCGATGCCGGCGTCGCCGGCAACTCGGTCGCCGAGCGCATGGGCGCGCTGATCGACACCGCCACCAAGAAACCGGTCGACGGCGGCATCGAGCGTGTCGACGACTTTACCGTCCGGCTCAATCTGCCGAAGCCCGATATTTCGCTGATCGCCGGCATGACCGACTATCCGGCGCTGATCATGCATCGCAGCTACGATGGCGACGGCGATCCGCTTAAGGCTCTGGCGATCACCACTGGACCTTGCGAACTGGTGGCATGGGACGCCGAGGTCGGCGCCGAGGTCCGCCGCAAGGAAAAGCCATGGTGGAAAGGCGACTTCTACCTCGACGGCATACAATGGATCGACTACGGCTCCGATCCCAATGCCATGTTCTCGGCTTTTGAATCGGGCGAGATCGACACCAACCACGAAACCGCCGCCGATACGGTGTCGCAGACGGACGCCATGGACCTGAGCAATTCGGAGCTTGCCACCGGCTCGACGCTCGTCGCGCGCTTCAACGTCGGCAATCCGCCCTACGACGATATCAAGGTGCGCCGCGCCGCCCAGCTCGCGGTCGACAACGGCGCGATCCTGAAGATCGGCATGGATGACCGGGGCAAGCCGGCCGAGAACCATCATGTCGGGCCGATGCATGCCGAATACGCCGATATCGGGCCGGCGGTGCGCGATGTCGATCAGGCCAAGGCCCTGCTTGCCGAGGCCGGCAAGTCCGACCACGAATACGACCTCATCTCCGTCGATGTCGACTGGCAGAAGAACACCGGCGACGCCATCGCCGCGCAGATGCGCGACGCCGGGCTGAAGGTCAAACGGACCGTGCTGCCGGCGGCGACGTTCTGGAACGACTGGAGCAAATATCCTTTCTCCTGCACCGAGTGGCTCGGCCGGCCGCTCGGCGTCCAGGTGCTGGCGCTGGCCTACAAGTCCGGCGCCGCCTGGAACGAGAGCGCCTACGCCAACCCGGAGTTCGACGCTTTGCTCGACAAGGCGCTGGCCACGCCGGATGCCGGTGCACGCAAGGAGATCATGGCCAAGATTGAACAGAATCTGCGCGACTCCGGCATCATCATCCAGCCCTATTGGCGCTCCGTCTACCGCACGTTCCGCAAAGGCGTGCACGGCTGCGAGCAGCACCAGTCGCTGGAGCAGCATTTCGAGAAGGTCTGGCTTGACGCGTAGTCCTTGCCGCCGGATCGGAACACCGACGGCCAACATAACGGAATGCCGGCGTCAGCCGGCCACGCCAGGCCTTGAAATCTCTCGTCCGAGGCGCACTGTTTCCCGCACCAGCAGGTCCAGGTCCTCGCGCCGGGTGCGGTGATTGTTGATCGCCACCCGCAGGCAATGCCGGCCGTGCACCGTCGTATCCGAAAGGGCGGCGGTGCCCTCCTCCTGCAGCCTCAGCATGATCTCGGTGTTGAGCGCCTTCTGCTGTTCGCCCGTCAGCCCGTCGCCGCGGTAGCGAAAGCAGACGATGTTGATGTTCGGTGGCGCGATCAGTTCCAGCAACGGTTCGGCCTCGATCAGCCTGCCGAGCGTGTGGCCCTGTGCGATGTTCTGATCGATCAGGCGGCCGAATTTCTCGATGCCGTGCTCCCTCAGCGCCATCCACACCTTGAGCGCCCTGAATCCGCGTGACGTCTGCAGGCCAAAATCATGCAGCCATTGTCCGGATGCGAGGCCGCGTGGCGTCGACTCCAGATATTCCGGCGTCACCGCGAACGTGCTGCGATGGGCCGAGGCGTCCCTGATCAGGGCGCAGCCGACCTCGAACGGGGCATGCAGCCATTTGTGCGGATCGAGCGCGATGGAGTGGGCACGTTCGATACCGGCAACGCGGTAGGAATTTTCCGGCGCAATGGCGATCAGGGCGCCGATGCAGCCGTCGACATGGAACCAGAGATTCTCTTGCGCAGCCAGACTTGCAAGCGCCTGCAGGTCGTCGATCGCCCCGGTGTTCACCGTGCCTGCCGTGCCGATCACGCAGGCAGGCTGAAAACCTGCCTTGCGGTCCTCGGCGATCGCCGCCCGCAAGGCGTCGATGTCGATCCGCAATCCGGCATCGGTGGGGATGCGTCGAAGCGCCTGGTTGCCCAGGCCGAGCGCCTCCATCGCCTTGCGGTGGCAGGAGTGAAGCTGGTCCGAGCCATAGAAACGCAGCGGCTTTGCGATGGCGGCAACGCCATGCTCGCGCACGTCGATGCCTGCCTTGACGTTGCGCGCCACGGTCAGTCCGATGATGTTGGCCATCGAGCCGCCGCTGACCAGCGTGCCGCTGGCCGACTGGGGAAAGCCCATCATCTGCTTGCACCAGTCGACAACCTGGCTGTCCATCAGCGCGGCGGCATGGTTGCCGCCGCCGAGGTTCGAGCCCTGGATCGCCGCCAGGAAATCGCCGAGCGCCCCGGTGAAATTGCTCGATCCCATGTACCAGGACCAGAAGCGCGGATGGATGTTGCCCATCGGATAGGCCATCACATTCCGCGCAACCTCGTCATAGACCTGGGCAAGCGGGTGAGGCGAGCGCGGCAGGGGTTCCGCGAAGAAGGCTTTCACCTCCGCGGGCATGTCCTGCCACACCGGACGCTCCCGGACATCGCGCAGATAGTCGACGGCATCGTCGACGACCCGATGCGAGAGCGCCTGAACCTCGGCCCAGTCGACCGGATCGAGCGTTTCTTCGGCACCGGCGGTTTTCAGCATGGCGTCCATCCCCGTTGCTCCCGATACGCCGTTACTCAGCTGGGAACTGGCAGCCCGGCGTCGAGCGCGAAAGGGCTGTTTCCTCTGCGTCCATCTCGGCTTCGATGCCGTCGAACAACGGTGTCGTCATGTAGCGTTCGCCGGTGTCGGGAAGCATGCACAGGATCACCGAGCCGGGTGCGGCTTTTTCCGCGATCTGGCGTGCCACGGCAAAAGTGGCTCCGCCGGAGATGCCGGTGAAAATCCCTTCCTTTTGCGCCAGCGCCTTGGCCCATTTGATGCCCTCCGGTCCGGGAACAGGCACCACCTCGTCATAGAGGCCGGCGTCGACCGCCTCCTGCAGGACGTTGGGAATGAAATCCGGGGTCCAGCCCTGGATCGGATGCGGCTCGAAGGCCGGATGGCTGGCGGCCGGCGCGCCGTCGGCGCCTCGCTCCTGCGCCTTGCCGCTGCCGATGAGCTGGGCATTGGCCGGTTCGGCCAGAACGATCCTGGTCGCCGGACGCTCCCTGCGCAGCACGCGCCCGACACCGACGACGGTGCCGCCGGTTCCGTAGCCGGTGACGAAGCAGTCGAGTCGCGACCCGGCGAAATCATTGATGATCTCGCGTGCCGTCGTCGCCTCGTGAATGGCGGCATTGGCCTTGGTCTCGAACTGGCGGGCCAGGAACCAGCCATTGGCTTCAGCCAGTTCGACCGCCTTGTTGTACATGCCGAAGCCCTTCTGGGCGCGCGGCGTCAGCACCACCTTGGCGCCCAGCATGCGCATCAGCTTGCGGCGCTCGATGGAGAAGCTGTCGGCCATCGTCACCACCAGCGGATAACCCTTCTGCGCGCAGACCATGGCCAGCCCGATGCCGGTGTTGCCGCTGGTTGCCTCGACGACGGTCTGGCCCGGCTTCAAGGCGCCGCTGCGCTCGCCCTCCTCTATGATGTTGAGCGCCAGCCGGTCCTTAACCGACGCCGCCGGATTGAAGAACTCGGCCTTCACATAGATCGTCACGTGATCCGGGCCGAGATTGTTGATCCGGATCACCGGCGTATCGCCGACCGTGTCGAGAATGCTGTCGAACAGGCGGCCGCGCCCGGCCGTGGTTCTGATTTTCTGTTGCTGCAACATGTTGATCTCCTCCTGTTTGTCGTCGTGGTTGTTGTCACGGGCCGGTTACAAACCGGCGGCTTGGGCGGCGAGGTTTCGAGACCTTGCCGCGGTACGGTTCCTTGCCGGCAATGCCGGTATCCGGCGCGGAAATTCGTTGCCGGATGCACTCTGTCGCATTCAGTGATAAAATAGAGGGCGATAGGCCAGCGTGGGAGCAAGCGTGGAAACGCACGTGGAATCCGCTCGATTGAGCCTGGACGGCGGGACGGCCGGGCTTTGCGTGCGGCTGCTTGGGCCGCTGACGGTCATCCGTTACGGCGCCACGGTGCAGCTGCCGGCATCACGCAAGCTGCGCGCGCTCTTCGCCTATCTGGCGCTCGCGCCGCATGCCGTCGGCCGCAGCCGTCTGTGCGAGCTGCTGTGGGATGTGCCGAACGATCCGCGGGGCGAGCTTCGCTGGTGCCTGAGCAAGCTCAGGGGCATTCTCGACGGCCCGGATCGCCGCAGGATCGAAACGCCTGGCGACACGATCGCGCTCGATCTGAACGACGGTTTCGTCGACGCGATCGACATCGCCTCGGCCGCCGCTACAGGAATCGAGACACTCGATCTGGAGCGGCTGCAAGCGCTTTCCAAACTGTTCGTCGGCGATTTCCTCGACGGGCTGGAGATCGATCGCAGCCCGCACTTCAACAGCTGGGTGACCGCGCAGCGCCGCCGCTTCAGGTCGTGCCATGCCGCCATTCTGGAACGTCTCGTCAACAATCTCCCGGCAGATGCTGACGAAACGTCTCCGCATCTGGAAAAGTGGGTGGAACTCGCTCCGTTCGACGGGCGCGCGCATGCGGCTCTTCTGACCAGGCTTGCGCAGCGCGGCCAGTTCGACGCATGCGAGGAACATCTTGCTTCTGCGGCGGAGCTGTTTGCTTCGGAGGACCTGGATTTCGGACCCGTTCGTGAGGCATGGCGGACGATCCGCGGCGAACGGCCGGGCGCGACGCTCTGGGCGCGACCGGCACTCGTGCCCGCGGCACCGCAAGCGGCAATTGTGCTTGCCGATTCCAGTATTGCTGCATCGTGCAAGGCTTCGCTTGCCGTGATGCCGTTTGTCGAGGAAGCCGGCATTGGCGCTGTTCGCGGCGGGCTGGCTGACGGCTTGACCCACGACATCATCACCCGTCTGGCCAAGCTGAGGGACTTCTTCGTCATCGCCCGCGGCTCCGTCTTTGCGCTAGCGGAAAAAAACATCGCGCCGGAGGATGCCGGCCGGCGGCTGAACGTCGATTATGTCGCCACCGGGACCGTGCGCAGCCAGACAGGCCGCGTCGTCGTCAGCGTGGAGCTTGTCGAGGTGCACACGGCCAGGATCGTGTGGGCCGAGACGTTCGAACTCAGGCCCGACGACATTTTTGCCGTCCTCGACGATATCGGCAACAGCATCGTCTCGTCGATCTCGGCCGAGATCGAGATGGTTGAGCGCAACCGCGCCATGCTGAAAGCGCCCAACTCGCTGAATGCCTGGGAGGCCTACCATCGTGGCCTCTGGCACATGTATCGCTTCACCCGCACGGAAAACGAGCTGGCCCGGCATTTTTTTGGCATGGCGCTGAAGCTGGATCCGACCTTCGCCCGTGCCTATGCTGGACTGTCATTCACCCATTGGCAAAACGCCTTTCAGCGCTGGGGAGACCGTGACCAGGAAAGCGCGCTTGCCTTCGAGACCGCCGGCCAGAGTCTTTTGGTCGATGATCACAATCCGGCCGCGCACTGGGCCATGGGCCGGGCGCTATGGCTGCGCGGCGAGCAGGACGGGTCCCTCATCGAGCTGGAGCGGGCCGTGGACCTCAGCCCGAACTTCGCGCTCGGCCACTACGCGCTGTCGTTTGTACACTCGCAGTCGGGTGACCCGAAAGCCGCGATCGGTTGCTCCGACCATTCGCGGCATCTCAGCCCCTTCGATCCGCTGCTATTCGGCATGCTGGGCGCCCGCGCCATGGCGCATGTCCGCCTCGGCCAGTTCGACGAGGCCGCCGAATGGGCGCTGAAGGCGGCCGCCCGTCCCAACGCCCATGCCATCATCCTGGCGATCGCCGCGCACTGCCTTGCGCTTGCGGGACGTGTTGACGAGGCGCGAACTTTCTCCGCCGCCATCCGCAAGGCACTTCCGAACTACTCAGCCGAAGATTTCATCGGCACCTTCCGGTTCGAGCCGGACGCCGCAGCCCTGTTCCGGCAAGGCGCCAAGCGCATCGGGCTGGGCTGATCCAACCCAACTCGGGCCTGACGCGGCTTCAACCGGTCAGTTCAGTAATGGCCGACTAAAGCGCGATCCTCGCCGATCGACAACCGAACAAAAAGCCCGCAAATCGGCCAGGAAAGCCGCGTTCGTCGCAACTATACTATATGCCGAGCATCGTCTTGGCTTCGTTGAGCGCAGCCTCCGACCCTGCATGATCGCCGGCTGCGTGCAATTTCTCGCCTTGGGCGCGCAGTTCTTTGACTTTGGTCAAATCGGCCTCGGAGAGGGTCGCGGTCGGCAACGCCGCGTCGATCGCGGCCATGATCGTCGGGCATGAATTTGCAAAGGCTGTCGCTGGAACGACCGCCAGGAAAACCGCAAGCGAAATTGATCGTAACATGGACGTTTCTCCCTTGCCGGCTCGCGGAACGCGCCGCGTCGACGACCGGCGTGGGCATGGTACTTGGTAAAGCCTGGGCGTGGCAATCACGATGGTGTCATTGAGCGTGCGTCAGCACCGATCCCCTCGCATGTTCAGACGACCAGGACAGGGGCAAAACCGCCGCCGGGTGTGCGAAAATTGGTGGTCTGGCCCTGGTAGAGGCGCGCGGCGGCGAGCAGCACCTGGCCGTCATAAGTATAAAGCCGCACGTCCATCTTGCGCGGCGCTGGTGCGCCATCGATTTCGATCATGCGCTGTCCGGGTGCGGCGAATGACTGGGCCACGTAGCCGCCACGGGCGATCTCGGCCCACACCCCTTTGGTCACCTTGTCGCCTCGGTAGACCGCCTTGCTGCCGTGGCCGGAGAGCGGCTTGAAGAACATGTCCTTGCGGGATTGCCAGGCGGCATCCGAATTGTCGGGCGTGACCAGCGTGGTCCGCGGAATGCCGGCGAGCTGCACGCGCTGCTCCGGAGAAAGGCCGAACGCTTCGAGCGCCGCCGGATCGGACAGCAATGTCAGATTGCGCTTGCTTGCAAAGAGCGCGTGGTTGTGCGGATTGGGCGTGACAACCACGGCGCCGTCCCGGTAAGCCGCTCTGAGTGCGGCATGCTCCCGGCGATCGAGCGTGAAATCGACCAAGCGGTTGTAGACGAGGTCAATCTCCTGTCCGTCGAGCCGAAGTCTGCCGCCATCATATTTCAACTCGCTCGCGTCGCCGATCACCGCTTCGGTGCCGTGTTTCAGCAACAGCTGCCTGGCAAGCACGAATTCAGGATAGAGATACTGCTCCTCAGGCCGATCGTCGACGATCGCGATTCTTCGCGGCGAACCGGCTCCGCGCTGGCGGCGCCATTCATTCTCGAACATCGAGACGACGCCGGCTTCGAAGCGATCGTCCCTTGTGCCGATCAACGCCCGGTCGACTTCGGAGCAACAGGCCTTCTGTGCCCTGGCCAGCAGGGCGTTGAGGAAAGCTCCACCGGCATTGGTGTTCACCTCGATCAGCTTGGGACCGTCATCGTCGAGATGGAAATCGTAGCCCATCAGAGCGCCGAGCGGTCCAAAATCCCGATGCGCGATTTCAGCAGCCCAGGAGAGGACAGCATCGCGGTAGGGTGGCAACTTTGCGGTCGCCTCGATGGCGGCGACGATTTTCCGCATCTCGTCGATGGCGGACGCGGCGAGGAAGACCGGGACATTGGAAAACAGATGCGGCCGCGACGCGATGAAGGTTTCGCAGAAGCCGGGGTCGCCGGCTTCGCGGTTCAGTGCATCTCGAAGCGCGATCCGGTCGAGCGTGATGCAGAAGCATTTGCGGTTGAGCCGCGCCGACAGGGACGTGGTGGCTTCCGCCACGCTGGGGACTGTAAGCATGCCACCTCCTTGCCGACCGCTGTTCTGAGACTTTGCGATTAAGAAGTTTCACTCGCTTACAGGCATTGATTTGCGTCAAAGTAGCGACGCGAAGTTGAGCTACACTGATACCATGAAAACCGTATTGGCTCAGCTTCGGTTACTGCTGGCCGCGATCCTCCTGATCGCGGGCGGTGCTGCCATTGCTGGTTTTGCCGAGCGGACTTCTGCATTGGGCGCCGGTGCCGGCGTCACTGCCGATATTGCGACGCTCTCGACGAGCGCCTCGCACAAGGTGATAGGTCACGTCGCGTCCACGGACCAGGGCAACCATCACGCCTCATGTGAAGGCTGCCTGGATTGCGTGCACTCGACCGGCTCCGGCTGTTGTGCAGCAAGCATTTCCGCCGGCGAATGCGGCGTTCTTCATGACGCCCTGGATGCCGTCCGCTTTATGGCGGGCAAGGCGTTCCTGGCAACGGGCATCGACCCCGAGGCCCTCCTGCAACCTCCCCAGATCTTCGCCTGATCTCGCGCCGTCGCGGTGCGTGGGACTGTTGAACCCTGCAGTGCCGTCAAGGCCCCATAGCGCGCGATCGATCCGCGAAACCAAACCGGCACCGGCGATTCGGGCTGCCTTTGCGCGCCCAATTCCAGAGTTCGCTTGTCGGCTTCACAAGCAACGTCGGCTTCACACCAACGACAAGGAAACAGTCATGAAAACCCACCTTCGAATGATCACGCTTGCGGCATTCACAACTCTTTCGGGTACGGCTTTTGCCCAGACGGATCCACACCATCCCGAGGCTGGCGCACCGCAAGCCACGACAGCGGCCCAGGCCGCGGAGGCGACGCCGGGCGGTTTGCCCGAGCAGTGCACGACGATGATGTCCACGATGCAGAAGATGATGCCCATGATGCAACAGATGATGCCGATGATGCAGCAGATGATGCAAGGCGGCCAGGGCGGCATGATGCAGGGCGGCATGATGAACAACATGCCGATGGACACCGCCAATATGCCGGAGGCCTCCAGGGCATACATGGATGCCATGAAGCGAATGGACGGGCCGATGATGAAGGCCATCCAGGCCGAAGATCCCGATGTCGCCTTCGTCCAGGCAATGATTCCGCACCACCAGGGCGCGATCGATATGGCCCGTGCGGTCCTGCAATTCGGCAAGGATGATCAGGTCAAGGTCTGGGCCAATCAGATCATCACGGCTCAGCAGGCCGAGATCGCCGCAATGCAGGAATGGCTCAAACAACATGTGAAGTGACGGGCAACATGTGAAGTGACGGGAGGAACCCATGAACAAACTCAGCATTCTGTCCGCCGGCGTTGCGCTGGGCGTGACGCTGGCCCTGATGAGCATGCTCTGTGCTCTGGCCTTCGCCATCTGGCCGGACACGACGCTCGATTTCTTCGGCGCCTTCATGCATGGGCTCGACTTCAGCCCGATCAGACTGGCGGCGCAGATGAGCCCTGGCCGCGTTCTCTACGGCGTCGTCGGCCTTGGCGTCGTCGGGCTCGTGGCGGGTGTCGTGTACGCCTCGATCTACAACGTCGTCGCCACCGGGCGACGTTACGGCGGGCCTCATGAAAGCCGCGGCACTCGTCCGCCGCGGCCGGCAATGACAACGGCTAACAATCAAAGGGAATGCAACCGATGAACACCGACGCACACCGCATGTCCGATCCCCCGACCGGCTCCAACCCAGAAAAGAACGCCGAGGCAGGAACGGGCGGATTCTGGACTTCGAAGACCGGCCCGGTCACGATCGCCTTCCTGCTGATCGCCGCTTTCTTCCTTCTCTCCGAGCACCGGGCACATACCCTCGGTGCCCTTCCCTTTCTGCTGCTGCTCGCCTGCCCTCTGCTTCACATGGTCATGCATGGCGGCCATGGCAGTCATGCCGGGCCCAAGAAACAAGTCGGGCACAAGGAACATGGGCTCAGGGAAACCGAGCCGGACGCGCAAGACAGTCCCACACACCATAAAGGAGCATGACCATGGTCGAGCAATCTTCCGCCTACGGACTCTGGGGCCTGGCTATAATCAACTCGGCGATTTTCATCCTGTTCGCCTTGAGCTTCTTCAAGCCGCGGACCGGCCGTGACTGGCGCTCCTTCGGTGCATTCAGCGCCTTCCTGGTGGCGCTGTTTGCCGAGATGTACGGGTTCCCCCTGACGATCTATCTGTTCTCGGGGTGGCTGCAGAGCCGATACCCCGGCGTTGACTGGCTCTCGCATGATGCCGGTCATCTCCTGGAGATGATGTTCGGCTGGCGGCTCAATCCGCATTTCGGACCCTTCCACGTTCTCAGTTTCTTCCTGATCGGCGGCGGCTTCGTGCTGATCGCGACCGCGTGGCGGGTGCTTTACGAAGCGCAGCGCCACAATCGCCTCGCAACCGGCGGCCCATATGCCTCCGTCAGGCATCCCCAATATGTCGGCTTCATTCTCGTCATGGCGGGCTTCCTCGTGCAGTGGCCGACGCTGCTGACGCTGGCGATATTCCCCGTTCTGGTCGGCATGTATGTGCGGCTTTCTTTCATCGAGGAGCGTGAAGCGAGAAAGGAGTTCGGCGAAGCCTACGACCGCTATGCCGCCCGCGTGCCCGCCTTTTTTCCGCATGTGGCCAGGCTGTTCGGTTCCGCCGGCAAGCGTGGTGCGCCCTGAGAGCGGGTGGCGTTTGAGCCTGATCCTTGTGCGCTGAGCGAAACACGAAATCCGAAATCGAAACCGAAGGAAACCATCATGAAACGCAGAGATATCCTGAAGGGCGCATTGGCAGGCGCCGCGGCTTTTGCGCTCCCGTCGAGCTTGCTCGCGGCAGCCTTCACCAGCCAGTCGGGCGGCCAGACGCTTGGCATCTCGCGCCGCACCCTCGAGGTGAACGGCAAGGCCGCAAGCGTCTTCGGTCTGCGAGGGGCCGACGGTGCGCCCGGCCTGCGCTTGCGGGCGGGCGATGCCTTCAATGTCCTGCTGCAAAACGAGACTGCCGAGCCGACGATCATACATTGGCACGGACTGACGCCGCCCTGGTCGAGCGACGGAGTCCCCGACGCGCCACTTCCGCTCATCGGCGCCCGGGCCGATCGCAGTTTCAATTTTCCGGTCGGCGAGCCCGGCACCCATTGGATGCATGCCCATACCCTGCAGGAGCAATTGCTGCTCGCCGCTCCGCTTATCGTCGCCGATCCCACCGATGATGCTGAAGATGAGCAGGAGGTCGTCATCCTGCTGCACGATTTCTCGTTCTCATCGCCGGAGGAACTGCTGGCCGGTCTGACGGGAGGCGCTGCACCGATGCAGCATGGCGGCATGGACATGTCCGGTGACGCCGGCAACGCCATGGCAGGGATGAGCCATGGCGGCATGCCGATGGATATCAACGACATCGAGTATGACGCCTATCTGGCCAATGATCGATCCCTGGACGACCCTGAGGTCGTGCCGGTCGAACGGGGCGGACGCGTGCGCGTGCGGATCATCAATGGCGCCACGGGGACCGCGTTCACGATCGACTTCGGCGCGCTTGAAGGCGAGCTGATCGCCGTCGACGGTCAGCCTGTCGAGCCGGTCAGCGGCCGGCGCTTTCCGATGACGATGGGACAGCGCATCGACGTGCGCGTGCAGTTGCCGCGCGATCTCGCCTCCGCCTTCCCGATCCTGGCGCTGCGCGAGGGGAGCAAGGAACGGACCGGAATTATCCTGCGCTCGGCAGGAGCGGCGGTGACCAGGCTTGGGACGGCGGGAGATGTCGATGCCCCGGTTCTCGACCTGACGCTCGAGGCGCAACTTCGGGCAAGAGTGCCGTTTGCATCACGCCTTGCCGACAAGACGTTCGATATGGCGCTGACCGGCGACATGGCCGCCTATCGCTGGGGTCTCGAAACCAGCGCTCCCTTGCTCGTAGACAAGGGCGATCGCGTCGAGGTCACGCTGCGCAACGATACCATGATGGCCCACCCGATGCATCTTCACGGCCATCGTTTCCAAGTGGTCGCGATTGACGGGCAGCGCTTCCAGGGCGCCGTTCGCGACACCGTGCTGGTGCCGCCGATGCGCTCGATCACCATTGCGGTGGATGCCGGCAATCCCGGCAAATGGGTCTTCCATTGTCACCACCTCTATCACATGGCGAGCGGCATGATGTCGACCTTCGCCTACCGAAGCTGAGACACCGCTGGCGTGGGGTCGCCGCCCCGAAACGTGGTATGGAGAACGACGATGAAGAAGGCCAATCTGGAAGTGCGCGACCTTGTCGGCATGATGGATTTCGCGGCGGTCGAAAAACGTCTCGCGGCTTTACCTGGCGTCGCCGGTGTCGCGATGAATGCGGGGTCGACCACCGCGACCATCGAATTCGACGAACAGCGGACGAGCCCGCAGGCCCTTGCCCGGGAGATCGAGGCCTGCGGCTTCCATTGCCGCGGCGAGGTCGTGCCGCGGCATCTGTGCATTCCCGACGGCACGACGGTTGCGCCGGGCCATCCGCACGCGACCGCCGGGCATGGTCACGCCGCGATGATCGAGCCGGCTCCAGCGGGCCAGGGCAAGGTTCCAGCCAAGCCGCCTCACGACGCCATGGCCCATGAGATGGGGCACGGCGCCGGCATGGACATGCAAGGCATGGTCAAGGACATGCGCAACCGGTTCCTTGTCAGCCTGGTCTTCACTCTGCCGATTTTCGCCATGGAGCCGATGGGTCTGGGCGAGCCCTGGTTGCGCCCGCCTTTCGGACTGAGCGAAGACGTCGCGATGTTTTTCCTCGCCAGCGCCGCGATCCTCTATCCGGTCTGGCCGTTCCTGGTCGCCGCCTGGCGGGCCGTGCGCAACGGCGTCCTCAACATGGCCGTGCTGGTGGTGCTGAGCGTCGGCACCGGCTACCTGTTCAGCGTCGGCGCGACCTTCTTCTTCGAGGGGCAGCAATTCTACGAGGCCGCGAGCGTGCTGCTCGTGTTCATCCTGCTCGGCCACTGGCTCGAGATGCGGGCTCGCGCCGGGGCCTCGGCCGCGATCAGGGCGCTGCTCGACCTCGCCCCGCCCAAGGCCACCGTCTTGCGCGATGGCAAGGAGGTCGAGGTTGCGACCGCGGACGTCGTGCTCGGCGACGTCGTGGTCCTGCGCCCCGGCAACAAGCTTCCCGTCGACGGCGAGGTGACCGATGGCACGTCGACCATCGATGAATCGATGCTGACCGGCGAGTCGATGCCGGTGACCAAGAAGGTCGGCGACAAGGTCATCGGGGCGACGATCAACAAGAGCGGCACGCTGCGCTACCGCTCCACCAAGGTGGGCGCCGACACGGCCCTGGCCCAGATCGTCAAGCTGGTCCAGGAAGCCCAGAATTCGAAGGCGCCGGCACAGCTGCTCGCCGATCGTGCCTCGCAATGGCTGGTGCTCGCCGCGATCGTCATCGGGCTTGCGACCTTCGCCGTCTGGTTCTGGTGGCTCGGCCAGCCGCTGCTGTTCGCGATGACCCTGACCATCACGGTCTTCGTCATCGCCTGTCCCGATGCGCTCGGCCTTGCCACGCCGATGGCCGTCATGGTCGGCACCGGCCTTGGCGCCGCAAACGGGATCCTGTTCAAGAACGCCGCCGCTCTCGAGGAGGCGACCAGGCTCGACGTGATCGTCTTCGACAAGACCGGCACGCTGACGATGGGGCAGCCCAAGGTCGTCGAGATCGTTCCGGCTGCCGGCGTTTCAGCCGACGAGGTTCTGCAGGTCGCGGCCGCCGTGGACCAGGGGTCGGATCACCCGCTGGCCGTCGCCATCGTCGAGCGGGCCAAGGGCCTGAAGCTTCCCGAGGTCTCGGGCTTCCTCAACATCGAAGGCAAGGGCGCCAGCGCCGTCGTCGTCGGCAGTCCGGTTTTCCTCGGCAACCGGCGCCTTATGGACGAACAGAAGATCGATCTTCTGGCGCTCGGCGAGAAGGCCGAGACGCTCAAG
The DNA here is from genome assembly GCF_007830515.1 of Mesorhizobium tianshanense. Classification (GTDB taxonomy): domain Bacteria; phylum Pseudomonadota; class Alphaproteobacteria; order Rhizobiales; family Rhizobiaceae; genus Mesorhizobium; species Mesorhizobium tianshanense. The sequence continues at coordinate 6,617 of NZ_VLKT01000061.1, read as the reverse complement.
GGCGAAGGCCGCACCGTCATCCATCTGGCGCGGTCCGGCAAGCTGCTCGGGCTGATCGCGATCGCCGACACGCCGCGCCCGACGGCCATCGCAACGATTGCCAGACTGCACGAGCAAGGCGTGCGCGTAGCCATGCTGACGGGCGACAATGCCGGCACCGCCAAGCGCATCGCGGACATGCTCGGCATCGACATCGTCCTGGCCGACGTGCTGCCGGGGCAGAAGGTCGAAAAGATCAAGGAACTGCAGGGACAGGGACTCAAGGTCGGCATGGTCGGCGACGGCGTCAACGACGCGCCGGCCCTGACGCAAGCCGATGTCGGGTTCGCCATCGGCGCGGGCACCGACGTCGCCATTGAAAGCGCCGACATCGTGCTGATGAAGAGCGATCCCTACGATGTGGTAGGTGCAATGACGCTCTCGCGCGCCACGCTGCGCAAGATGCACCAGAATCTCTGGTGGGCGGTCGGGTATAATGTCATCGCCTTCCCGATCGCGGCAGGCATGTTCTACCCGTTCCTGCTCAGCCCCGAGATTGCGGCGCTGGCAATGTCGGGCAGTTCGGCCCTCGTGGCCGTCAATGCGCTTTTGCTCAAGCGAACCAGGCTCGAGGGCATCCGTCCTGCCGCATCGACCGCAGGCGCCGTTCATGAGCACCCGACTGGCGCGCCGGCATGAGCGTATCGATGCAAAGCGCGCTGCCGACGTCGCGATGGAGCCTTGGCGTACTTCTGGCCTCGGCCTTCGTCGTTGCGCTCGGCTACGGAATCGTTTTGCCGGTCCTGCGGTGATGGTCGAGCGGCTTGCCGGTTCCGCAGACCCGGCATTCGCAGACCCGACATTCAACGCGCGGCACATCGGCTTTTTGACCGCTGCCTATGTCGCCGCGCCGGTGGCCGTCGCCTTCCTCTGGGGAAGATGGTCGGATTTGATCGGGCGCAGGCCCGTTCTTGTCGTCGGTCTGCTCGGCTTTGCCGTCACCTTGGCGGCTTCGGCGCTGGCGCCAAGCCTTCTCGTTCTTTATGTCGGGCGGGTCTTGAATGGCGGCTTCGCGGCTGCTGTAGTGCCCACGGCCCTCGCGTTCATTGCCGACACGGAAGGCGGGGCCGACACCGAAAACGGGGCCCACATTGAAGCCGGGGATGATCGCCGCGCAAGAGCGTTCGGCTGGGTCAGCATGGCATCGATCGCGGGTTTCCTGGTCGGGCCGATGCTCGGCGGGCTCGCTGCGGAATTGGAGTTGGACTTGGGTGCGGCCCCATCGCAGGCGGTCCCCTTCCTTCTTGCGTCCGGCCTCGCTGTCGTGGCGGCCCTTGGCGTATGGTTTGCGCTGCCTGGAAACCTGTTGCCAAGGGTCCCTGCCGCGGCGCGCAATCGCGGCTCGTCAATGTTCGCGCCTGGAGAACTGCGGCTGCTCGCTCTTGCGGCTGTCGCCGCGGCGGGGCTTGGCGCATTCGAGGTCGGGCTCACCTTGCGAAACGTCGAACTCGCCATGGGCCCCGCCGCGCTCGGTCTCATGTTCGCGACATGCAGCGTGGTGATGTTTGGGGTCCAGGGCCTCGTCTTTTCGCCGCTCGTCAAACCGTCAGCGGCAAGGCTGCTTGTGGCCCCCGCCTTCCTGGTGATGGCGATCGGTCTGGCGGTCTTTCCGACAGTTGCCAGCTTCAGCGAAATGCTGTTCGCCGTTTCCGTCGTTGCGGCGTCAGCCGGGGTAATCAGCCCGCTGCTCGCCTACTGGGTGTCGCGGATCACCGCACGAGACCGGGGCATGGAACTCGGCATCCAGTCGGCGGCAGTCAGTCTCGGGCTGTCGGTGGGCTCTGCGGTCGCCGGCCTGCTGTTCGGTTTCCCCGGTCTGGGAGGCGCCGCCTTCCTCGCCGCTGCCGCCGCCATAGGGCTCGCCGCGATCGCGAGCCTGAAGCTGCCGCGACTAGTGGCGCCTGTGACGGCCGACCTTCATGCCGTTTCCACCAGGAGTGTTCCAGAATGAGCATTTTTGAACTTTTGCCAACTGCCCGGAGAGTTACGTGAAACGACATTCCTCACCCTCGCTTCAATTTCTCGGCGCCGCCGGAACCGTAACCGGATCACGCTACCTCCTCGAAACGGATGGACACCGCGTCCTCATCGATTGCGGTCTCTTTCAAGGCTACAAGCAACTGCGCGATCGCAATCGCGCGGCGTTTCCGGTGCCGCCTGAAACGATCGACACGGTGCTGCTGACCCATGCGCATCTCGATCACTCGGGCTACATTCCCGCCCTCGTGCGCAATGGCTTTCGCGGCAAGGTGATTTGTACTCCCGCCACCGCCGAGTTGTGTTCTCTGCTGCTCCCCGACAGCGGCTACCTTCAGGAAGAAGAGGCAAGGTATGCCAGACGGAAAGGCTACTCAAAGCACGCAAACCCTACGCCGCTCTACACGCTCGAGGACGCCAAGGCTTCACTCGAACACATCTCAACCCACGGCTTTGACGACGACTTCCAGGCCGGTCATAGTATCCGAGCCCGATTCCTTCACGCCGGGCATCTTCTTGGCGCGGCGCAGATAAGCGTCGATATTGCTGGAACGACCCTGCACTTCAGCGGCGATCTCGGGCGCCCACAAGACCCGCTGATGCGGCCATCCGTCCCGCTGCACGAAGCCGACGTACTCGTATGCGAGTCCACCTACGGCAACCGCAGACACCCACGTATTGATGCGGAGGCGGAGCTTGCGCCGGTGATCCGGCGTGTCGCCGGTCGAGGTGGCGTGATCGTGATACCGGCTTTCGCGGTGGGCCGCGCGCAAGGCATCCTGCTGCACATTGCCCGCCTTGTTCAGCGCGGCGATATCCCGGCCCTACCCGTTTTCCTCAACAGCCCGATGGCGATCGACGCCACGGATATCTACCACCGCTTTCATGACGAGCACCACGTCAGCCTCGAGGAATGCCGTGCGATGCATTCGATCGCGACGCTGGTGAGATCGGTTGACGAATCCAAGGCCTTGAACCTCAGGCGGGGACCGATGATCATCGTGTCGGCAAGCGGCATGCTCACGGGAGGACGAGTGCTGCACCATCTTCAGGCCTTCGGGTCAGACGCGCGCAACGCGATCTTGCTTTCGGGTTTCCAGGCCGGAGGCACACGAGGTGCGGCTCTGGCAGCCGGTGCCGACCATTTGCGGATGTTTGGGCACGACGTGCCGATCCGGGCGGAAGTCGTTCAGCTTGAGAGCTTTTCCGGTCACGCCGACGCAGACGAGATTCTCAACTGGATGCGTCAAGCCCGCCGCGCGCCCAGGATTACATACCTCACGCACGGCGAGCCGGACGCCGCAGATACGCTGCGTGGCCGCATCAATCGCGAACTCGGATGGCAGGCGCGCGTACCCGAGCACCTCGAGCGGATCGATCTGGAGCGGCCAGCATGAGTGACAGCCATAGCCAGTTACGCCTCGTCCGAGCGGGCATCGACACGTACCAGCAACCCGTGGTCTACATGCATCGCGATTGCCATGTCTGTCGGTCGGAAGGGTTCACCGCCCTGACCCGGGTTCTGGCGCGCAGCGGCGATCGCGAGGTCGTCGCCACGCTCAATGTGGTTGTCGACGATCACCTCGAACTTGACGTCGCCGCGCTGTCCGAGGCCGCCTGGACGATCCTCCAACCAGTCGCCGACGCAGTCGCCGTATTCAGCCATCCGGAGCCGCCCGCCTCGGCGCCGGCGTTGCGGGCGAAGGTCTTCGGCCGGCGACTGGGCGAGACCGACTTCCTCGCCCTTATGCGCGACACAGTCGAGAACCGGCTGTCGGACATCGAACTGGCGGCATTTATCACGGCAAGCGCCGGCGAGCGGCTCGACGTGGAGGAAACGATTGCGCTGACCAAAGCGATGCTTGCGGTCGGAAATCGTATCGATTGGGGCAGCGGCGCGGTGTTGGACAAGCATTGCGTTGGCGGCCTTCCCGGGAATCGCACCACGCCCATCGTTGTCGCCATCGTTGCTGCCGCCGGCCACCGCATCCCAAAGACGTCCTCACGGGCCATCACATCCCCCGCCGGCACGGCAGACGCCATGGAGGTCATGGCGCCGGTGGCGCTGGGCCTCGAAGCCATGCGAAGCGTGGTCGAGCGCGAGGGAGGCTGCATCGTCTGGGGCGGAAGTGTCAGGCTAAGCCCGGCCGACGACATTCTGATCCGCGTCGAGCGTCCGCTCGACTTCGACAGCGACGGACAGATAGTCGCAAGTGTGCTCTCGAAGAAGGCCGCGGCCGGCTCGACCCACGTGCTGATCGACATTCCGGTCGGACCGACCGCCAAGGTGCGCTCTGCTGCCGCCGCCGCGTTGCTCGAGGCAAGGCTCATTGCCACAGCGCAAGCTCTTGGACTTGGCCTCTCGGTGCTGCGCACCGATGGCCTCCAGCCGGTTGGGTATGGCATCGGTCCGGCCCTTGAGGCGCGAGACGTGCTGAGTGTCCTGCGCAACGATGCGGCGGCGCCCTTCGATCTGTGCAGCCGTGCGCTCGATATTGCCGGCGCCTTGCTTGATGTCGCACCTGGGGCGGTGGTGGGGAAAGGCCGGGCCGTAGCATCCAAGCTGCTCGACAGTGGCGCCGCCCTTGGCAAGTTTCTGGCGATCTGCGAGGCACAGGGCGGCTTTACCGAGCCGGGAGTGGCTCCGTATGTCAGGCCGGTTCTCGCCAACCGCACAGGCCAGGTCAAGGCGATCGACAACCGCCGGCTTGCAAAGATCGCCAAACTCGCCGGCGCGCCGCGCAGCGCTACAGCTGGAATTGATTCAAGGGTTCGGATTGGCAAGAACATCCAGGCCGGTGAGCCGCTGTTTCACGTCCATGCCCGGTCACCAGGAGAACTGGATTACGCACTGGACTATGCCTCGGCTCATCCGGACATAGTCGAGATCGGAACCGGACAGTGACCCGCTTGCTGCTTGCTTTTCCGTTGCAGCGAACCTTGGCTGACGCAATGGCCCCTTTGCTGGGCGCGCGAACCGGCCGGCTGGACTGGCGCCACTTTCCCGATGGCGAATCCCTGGTCACGGTCGAACGGGATCTGCACGGCGCCGACGTCGCCCTTGTAGCCAGTCTCCGCAACCCTGATGAACTCGCCCTGCCGCTGCGCTTCGCGGCGGCGACGGCGCGCGAATTCGGGGCGCGCTCCATTGGCCTTATCGCGCCATATCTGGCCTACATGCGGCAGGATAAGCGGTTCAATCCCGGCGAGGCTGTGAGCGCGCCATTGTTCGCACGGTTCCTGTCGGACAGTTTGGATTGGCTGGTGACGGCAGATCCTCATTTGCACAGGAACCCCAGGCTTTCCGAGCTGTTTTGCATCCCGGCCCATGCGGTCGCCACGGCTCCCGTTGTCTCTGGCTGGATCAGAGACAACGTCCCGAATGCCGTCCTGATAGGTCCCGACAGTGAAAGCGGCCAATGGGTATCCGACATTGCCGACCGTGCCGGCGTCGCCTATCAGATCCTGACGAAAACCCGGCGAGGTGACCGCGACGTCGAGGTGAGCCTTCCTTCGATCGAAGCGGCTCGTGGCCGAACCCCGGTCATCGTCGATGACATCGCTTCATCGGGGCGAACCATGATCGAAACCCTGGATCATATGAGGCAGCTTGGTCTGCCTCCCGCAGTCTGTATTGTCATTCATCCCGTATTCGCCCAGGACGCCTACGCGCAGCTGTTGGCGGCCGGCGCCGAAAGGATCGTGAGCACGGACTCGATTCCGCATCCGTCGAATGCGATTTCCATCGCCGGCTTGCTGGCCGAAGGTAGCGCCGAATTGTTCGGGAACTCTGCGCCCAGAGAAAAACTGTGAGCCCCGACTTTGGCTTATTCCACATGGCTGATCCGGAAGGACAATCAGCCTCGCAAGCCGGTGACAGCAAGGGTGAGAACGCCGATCACGATGGCGTTCCACGCTAGCGCCGGGTCGCTGCGAAACCCGAGGATCCGAGGGGAGGCAATAAGCCATACAGCCCATCATGGAGCGCGCCTGTCAGAACGAACACTGCCGCCAACACGGCGACGGCCCAGCGCCCTGCTCCAACTCTTGGCTTCCATTCCTCGAACGATCGCAGGATCATGACTTTCGGTTGTCAACATGCCCGTGAAGCCGCCCCCTCGTCGAACGCGCTGTCGGTCTCCAGCTTCAAATTGAACAATGACTTCTAATGAGAGAGGCTTCTTTGCTGCAGAACAACGTTGGCGCAGAATTCGCGTGGCAGGCGCTGCAACGTCACTGCCTGCCGCTCAAGGCCCTAGGTTGAGGACTCATTCAGATCCAGGCTGAAATGATTGCGGCGAGAGCGAGGGCTGAGAGGTAGTTCTGTGCATGGCGATCGTATCGTGTTGCGATGCGGCGCCAGTTCTTGAGCTTGCAGAACATGCGCTCGATGAGGTTTCGTCGGCGATATGCCTTGTGATCGAGCGGATAGGGCGTGCGCCGTGCGGCAGTTGATGGAATGACCGCCTTGATCTTGGCCCGCTTCAGCCAATTGCGCAGACTGTCGGCATCATAGGCTTTGTCGGCCAGTAGCCTTTTGGGCTTGGCCACCATGCCGATCAAGGGAATGGCCATGGTGATGTCGGCGATGTTGCCCGGCG
>NZ_VLKT01000060.1 GCF_007830515.1 Mesorhizobium tianshanense | reverse complement strand
GGCCAGAAAGCAGGAGGCGAATAGGTCCGGCCCGATCCGGTTCATCACCACCCGCAGCCAGTCGGCGCAGGGAATGCCGAAATGATAGGGTTGCAGACGCCGCAGGAAGTCGAGATGCCTGCTTGCCCATAGAACGATGTCGTCGTAGTCGTCGCAGGCCGCCATCGTGCCGCAGACCACCAAAAGCAGCACCTCGCTGAGCGGATACATCACCTTGCACGGCTGGCGGCTGTCCTTGATGGCCGAAAAATGCTCCAAAAGACTCTTGCGGCGCGTGGCAACATCTTCACTCATGGCTTCCTCCCGAATCTCCGGAAGCCTCTTGAATCACGCTAACCTACGTCGTGCCACAAATTACAAACCCGCCGTTAACCTGAGCTCGTTGCCCTCGGATCGCGCGGAGCGAATTGACAGAGGCGGCCGGTTCGTGGTCCGGAGGCGGGGCAAGCGATCGGGAAAGCAGGAATGACGCAAACACGGCTGAGGACGCCGACCTACGAGCAGCTCAGGACAATGACGGGGCAGGAGCTTGGCGTGTCGGACTGGACGACGGTCGACCAGAGCCGCATCGACCAGTTCGCCGAATGCACGGGCGACCGCCAATGGATCCATGTCGATCCTGAGCGGGCGAAGCGGCAAAGCCCGTTTCGCACTACCATCGCGCATGGCTATCTGACGCTGTCGATCATCGGAGCGCTGGCGCTCGACATGGGTATCGTGCCCGAAAACACGCAAGCCGTGTTCAACTATGGTTTCGACAAAGTCCGGTTCCTAGCACCGGTCAGGGCCGGCGCGCGCATCAGGCTGCGCATCACGCTTTTGTCCATGGAGGACGAAGGCCCCGGCCAGTATCTGATGAAGGCCGCCAACATCGTCGAGATCGAAGGTGAGCGGAAGCCGGCGCTGACGGCCGAAACGCTCGTCATGCTTTACGAAAGGCGCAAGCGGGCAGGGGCGTGAGGGGCGAAGCGCCAGGGCCTGCACTTTTCAACGCGACATCGCCTCTTCGAGCGTCCTGAAAATCCTCTCGTCTGCCGATTGCGCGACGTTGAAGCGCAGGAAACGGCTGGCAGTTTGGGACAGGCTGAACGCATTGCCGGGCGCCAGCACGACGTTGGCCGACAAAGCGCGGCGGGCTATTTCAGCCGCATCCACGCCTTCCGGCAGCCTGCACCACAAGAACATGCCGGTCGGCTGGTCGATCCACGGCGTGATGCCGATCGCCTTCAGGCGGGTGCTTGTCTCGACCATGGCGCGTGAAAGCCGCGTGCGCAGCAAATCCATGTGCTTGCGATAGCTGCCGTCCTTCAGCAGCGTCAGCACCAGTTCGGAGGCAAGCCGTCCGCCACCGAAGGATGTCGCGATCTTGAGGTCGGTCAAACCTTCCATCCAGTCGCGCGGCGCCGCGATGAAACCGCAGCGCACCGACGCCGAAAGCGTCTTGGAAAAGCTGCCGATATGGACGACGCGACCAAGGCCGTCGAATGCCGCCAGCCTGGGCGCGGGCGTGTATTCGAAGTCGGCAAAGATATCGTCTTCGATGATCGTCAGATCGGAGCGATCGGCGAGCTTGAGCAATCGATGGGCGACGACCGGCGACAGAATTGCACCCGTTGGATTGTGAAGCGCGGAATTGGTGATGTAGAGGCGCGGCTGGTGTTCGGTCAGCGCCTGCGCGAACAACTCGATATCCGGCCCCGACGGCGTATAGGGAACGCCGACCACCTTGGCCCGGTGGGCGCGCAGCAGCGCATGGAAGTTGAAATAACAAGGATCGTCCACCAGCACCGTGTCGCCCGGCTCGAGCAGGAAACGGCACAGCAGGTCGATGGCCTGGGTGCCTGATTCCGTCAGCATGATCTGGTCGGGAGATGCCTCGATGCCGTGCTCTGCCATGCGCCGTGCGAGCAGATGACGCAGCGGCGGCAGCCCGAGAGGGGTGCCGTAGTCCGTCAGCGCGACGTCACCGCCGCGTGCCATTGCCCGCAGTGCCCGGCGCAATCCCGCCTCCGGCATCCACGAGGCAGGCAGCCAGCCGCAGCCGGGTTTGAGCACGCCGTCGCCAGCTTCCAGCGACTGGCGTGAAACCCAGAGCGGATCGACAGCACGGTCAAGCCTTGGGCCGATCTCGGCCAGGGACAAGGGAGCCAGCGGCCCGGCAGCATAAAAACCCGAACCTGGGCGCGAGCGGATCATGCCCTCCGCTGCCAGACGCTCATAGGCTTCGACGACGGTGGACTTGGAAACCCGCATGATCTTGGCAAAGGCCCGGATCGAAGGCAGTCGTGTTCCCGGTGTCAGGCTGCGCGCGGCGATCCTGTGCCTGATCGTCGCCATGACGCTTTCGACAAGCGTCCCGCTGCCCTCGCTTACCGTCGTCTGCTCGTCCATCCGTACTGCTCAACGTGTCATGACAGTTTTGTCGAACTGTACCTCATTGTCTCTGGCGGCGCCATCCGCCCGGCCCGATAGAGGGCGGAAATATCAGGAGTGTGCGATGGACAAGACGGCGGGTGGCTGGATCAACGGATTCGTAGGCGTCCTGATTTTCAGCGGATCGCTTCCGGCGACGCGCGTAGCGGTGATGGATTTCGATCCGGCGTTCGTAACCGTCGCCCGTGCTGCCACGGCAGGCATACTCGGCCTCGCGCTCCTGCTCATTTTTCGCCAGAAGCGTCCGGAGCGGCAGGATCTGTTCTCGCTGGCCATCGTGGCGCTCGGCGTCGTGATCGGCTTTCCGCTGCTGACCGCGTTGGCGCTCAAGCACGTCACCTCGGCCCATTCCATCATTTTCGTCGGCCTGTTGCCGCTGGCGACCGCGATCTTCGGCGTCATTCGCGGCGGCGATCGCCCCAAACCGGCCTTCTGGCTGTTTTCGTGCCTTGGCAGCTTCCTTGTTGCCGGTTTTGCGATGACACAAGGCGTTTCGGCCTCGCCGCTCGGCGACACGCTGATGCTGGCCGCAATTATCCTGTGCGGATTGGGCTATGCGGAAGGAGCCAAACTGTCCCGCAAACTCGGCGGCTGGCAGGTGATCTCGTGGGCGCTGGTGTTGTCGCTGCCGGTCATGCTGGCGCTGACGCTCGTCACCATGCCGATTTCGTTTGCGGGTGTCGGCGAGGCCGCCTGGATCGGCCTGGCCTATGTCTCACTGTTCAGCATGCTGATCGGCTTTGTGTTCTGGTATCGCGGACTGGCACAAGGTGGCATCGCCGCGGTCGGGCAGTTGCAGTTGCTGCAGCCGTTCTTCGGCCTAGCGCTGGCGGCAACGCTGCTGCACGAGCAGGTCAGTCCTGCCATGATCGCCGTCACCGCCGCCGTGGTGCTTTGCGTCGTCGGTGCGAAGAGATATGCGAGATAGGCACCGCTCCTTCTCCTTCTCCCACAACAAGGGGAGAAGGGAGAGCCGCACGGCTAGAACTTGGTCACCACGCCGATGCCGATGCCTTCGAAGCCGCCCATCGCCATCAAGGCCGCGGGCGCCTCGTCGAGACTGATCCGCTTGCCGACCAGCAGTTCGGGCTTGAGCTTGCCAGTGCGGATCATCTCCATCATCGCCTGGTAGCGGTAGGCCTGCATGCCGTGGCTGCCTCGGATTTCGAGCTCGAAGGCGATCACCTTGTCCATCGGCACCTGCGGCCTGGCGTGATCACCGAGCATCAAGCCGACCTGCACATGGCGGCCGCGCCGGCGCAGGTTCGCGATCGAATTGAACGAGGTGCTGGGATGGCCGAGCGCGTCCATCGACATATGCGCGCCACCATTGGTGATCTGCTTGACCGCCTTGACCACATTCGGCGTCTTCGCGGCGTTGATCGTCGCCACGGCGCCGATCTTGCTGGCGAAGTCCAGCTTCTCGTCGGTCAAGTCGATCGCAATCACGTTGGCGCCCATGGCGCTGGCGATCATGATCGCCGACAGGCCGACGCCGCCGCAGCCATGCACGGCCACCCATTCGCCGGGCGTCACCCGGCCCTGGTCGACAATGGCGCGGAACGAGGTGACGAAGCGGCAGCCGAGGCTGGCGGCGGTCGCGAACTCCATCTTGTCGGGCAAGCGGACCAGATTGGTGTCGGCATGGTCGATGGCGACATATTCGGCGAACGAGCCCCAGGCGGTAAAGCCGGGCTGGGTCTGGTGTTCGCAGACCTGGTGGTTGCCCGAGCTGCATTCGAAGCAGCGGCCGCAGCCGACGGCGAACGGCACGGTGACGCGCTCGCCGGCTTTCCAGCGGGTCACCTGCTTGCCGGCTGCCACCACGACGCCGGCCAGCTCGTGACCCGGCACATGCGGCAGGCGGATGCCGTCGTCATGACCCATCCAGCCATGCCAGTCGCTGCGGCAGAGACCGGTCGCCTCGACCTTGATGACGACGCCCTCCGGTGCCGGCTCCGGATCGGGAACGGTCTGGATCGTCGGCGTTTCACCGAATTTTTCGAAGACGACGGCTTTCATCGGCAATTCCTCATGCTTTTATTCAACTGCTCTATTCGGCATCGATCTGGTTCCCGGGTGCGGCCTTTTGGAAGGCCGGCAGCGCCATGCAGGTGGCGTGGATGCGTGCGATCGTCGGGTAGGGCGTCATGTCGACGCCGAAACGGGCATTGCTGGTGACCTGTGCGGCCAGGCAGATGTCGGCCAGCCCCGGCGTGTCGCCATGGCAGAATATCCCGGTTTCGGACGACGAAGCCAGAATCTTTTCAAGCGGCTGGAAACCTTCGTTCACCCAGTGCCGGAACCAGTTGGCGACGTCCTCGTCGCCGGCGCCGAACAGGGTGCGCAGCGAGGTCAGCACGCGCAGATTGTTCACCGGATGGATGTCGCAGGCGATCATCTGCGCCAGCATCCTGACGCGGGCCCGGCCAAGCGCGTCCTTCGGCAAAAGCGGCGGTTCGGGCCTGGTCTCGTCCAGAAATTCGATGATCGCCAGCGATTGGGTCAGCAGCGTGCCGTCGCCCAGGATTAGCGCCGGCACCAGTCCCTGCGGGTTGACCGCGAGATAGGCGGGCTCCAGATGCTCGCCATGGCGCAGATGATGCGGCACGTATTGGTAGGTCAGGCCCTTCATCTCCAGCGCGATCCGCACCCGGTAGGAGGTGGAGGAGCGGTAGTAGTTGTGGAGGACGATGTCGCTCATTGCGGCACATTCGGCCGATTTGGAGGACCGGGCAAGGCATGGTGGTCGGAATTCCTTCGGCCAGGGATGGCGATGTACTATTTGCCAATAATCTGGCCATGGTCACTGGGCTATTCTATCCTGCCTGAAATGAAACGAACGCCATGACCGCAGTCAACGATAGCGCCCGGTTTCTGATCATCGACGACCACCCGCTGTTTCGCGAGGCGCTGCACAGCGCCGTGCAAATGGCCTATCCGGACGTCGACACCGTCGAGGCGCGTTCGATCACCGAGGCATTCGAGCTTCTGGCGGATGCGAAACCGTTCGATCTCGCGCTGCTCGACCTCAGCATGCCTGATGTGCATGGCTTCGATGGGCTGCTGCAGCTTCGGACCCGCTATCCGCGCCTGCCGGTGGTCATCGTTTCGGGGCATGAGGAGCCGAAGATCATTTCCGAGGCGCTGTCCTATGGTGCTGCCGGTTTCATCCCGAAATCGGCGCGCAAGAGTGATCTGGCCGCCGCCATCCGCTCGGTGATGGAAGGCGCGATCTACGTGCCCGAAACCTATGAAGGCCAGCCGCCGGACGCCGAGAGCACCGACCGCGCCGAGATGGTGCAGCGTCTTGCCAAACTGACGCCGCAGCAATTGCGGGTGCTGCAGATGCTGCGCCAGGGCCTGCTCAACAAGCAGATCGCCTACGAGCTGCAGGTCGGCGAAACCACCGTCAAGGCGCATGTTTCGGAGATCCTGCGCAAGCTCAACGTCTACAGCCGGACGCAAGCCGTCATCGAGGTTTCGAAGCTCGACAGTGCCGATCTGTTTCGGGGCCAGGCGGGGCTTTGAGGGGTCGGTGCCGATACCCTTGCAAACGAAGCAGCAAGGCGCTGTGATCAGGTGAATGTCTCAAAGGCGTTTGATCTGCTGGTCCCTATCCGAATGATATAGACGAAATGATTTCTCTCGTTTCGCCTAATTCCTCATCGATGAGATCGTATTCCTCGCCTAGCGCGAGGTGAGGTAGGTCACGAATGCAAAAGGCGGTGACGTCAAAAGAGATGACGCCGGTTTTCCCAAGTAATTGAGGATCGCGTTAGTCATTCTCTAAGCCAGCAAATGCGCCAGCAGCGCGCGCAGTTGTGCCGGTTTCAGCGGCTTGCGCATCAGCTCGATGCCGGCGGCGCGGGCGGCTTTGGCAACGGTCTCGGAACCGTCGGCGGTGACGATCAGCGCCGGTACGGCGCGGCCGAGATAGTCGCGGACTTCGGCGATGGTCGTGGTGCCGAGATCGCCGCCGTCGAGATGCTGGTCGGCTATGACGATGTCCGGCACCCAGTCCGTATCGCCAAGCATGTCGAGCGCATCACCGGTCGAGGTGGCGGGGCGCACCAGGCATTGCCAGCGCTCGAGCAGGAACGTCATCGCCTCCAGCACCTCGATGTCGTTCTCGACCAGCAGCACCTTTGTGCCGAACAGACCGTAGCCACGCGGCCGCTCCATGTCGGCGGCGTTGGCGATGACGTCGGCCGTGGCGCCGATGCCGACCGGAACGTCGATATGGAAAATCGTGCCGTGTCCGACCTTCGACGAAAACGTCACGGGATGGCCGAGTGCGGCGGCGATGCGGCGCACGATGGCCAGGCCCAGGCCCAGCCCGCCGCCGGCAAGCCCGCTATCGGACGAGATCGTGCCGCGGTGGAATTCCTCGAACACGGCCTCGCGCTGGTCGTCGGGAATGCCGCAGCCGGTATCGGCGACATCGATGCGGATCGTGTCGCCGCGATGCCTGGTGCCGACCAGCACGCCGCCGGAGCGGGTGTAGCGCAGAGCGTTGGAAAGGATGTTCTGCAGGATGCGCCGCAGCAAGGTGCGGTCCGAGCGCACGACGGCGTTGACCGGCCGGAATTTCAGCGTCAGGCCCTTCATCTTCGCGACTGGCTGAAAGTCCGAACGCAGCGACGAAAACAGCGTCTCCAGGTTGACGTCGCCGATGTCGGGCTGCACGACGCCGGCGTCGAGCTTGGAAATGTCGAGCAGGGTGCGGAGCAGATCCTCCATCGTCTCCAGCGACCGCTCGACCTGCCGGACCAGCTTCTTGCCCTCGTCGCTGGTCTGCACTTCGGCCAGCGCCGAGACCGAGAGGTGTGCTGCATTGAGCGGCTGCAGCACGTCGTGGCTGGCGGCTGCCAGGAACCTGGTCTTGGACAGGTTCGCCAGCTCGGCGTTTTCCTTGGCCGCGCTCAAATCGATGTTGGATTGTTCCAATCTACGCAGTGTCGAGTGCAGTTCCTCGGTGCGCGTGCGCACTCGATTCTCGAGCGAAATCGCGGTCTGGAACAGCGAGAACGCGTTGCCCTGCTGGTCCATCGAGCGCTCGACGCGGCTGACAAGGGCCGCGTTGATCTTCTTCAGCTTCTCCAGATCGTTGATGTCCTTGAGCGGCATGAGAACCTCCTACTCCGCCGCCTGCCGCTCTCCGAAGGCGATGCCGGTAAAGGTCTGGTTCAGATGCATCGACCGGTACTGTTCGCCATAGGTGCCGAAGCCGATGACGTTGTTGACCTTGTAGAGTTCCGAAATCTCTCGAAAGACCTGCCGGTTGCGCGCGTCGAGCCGGCGCAGCACGCAGTCGAAGCCGAGGATCATGTCGATGCCGCCAAGCCTGTCCTCGACGTCCTTGAGGGCGGCACGTGTCGATTCAACCATGCCCTTGGGCTGGGCGATGGAAAGGACGACGCCATCGTCGATGGCGCAGAAGAACGACAGCGAGCCGTCCGCGTGCATCTTCTGGATCGAGCGGCAGTAAAACTCGCCGCCGACTTTCACCACCACCGGGTGCGAGGCAAAACTCAGCGGTGTCAGCATCTGCGGGATGACGCCGACCGAGGCGGCATATTCCTCCGCGGCATTGGTGGCGTTGAATTCGCGCACGGTGCGGTGATCGGGATCGGACGCCGTCACCACCAGCTTCTGGTCGGTGGGAACGAAATTGTCGGTCTTGAATACGTGGAAAGGAATTTCCGTGGTGATCAGCACGATGATGGCACTGTCGGAGGTAACCCTGCCGTTCGAAATCAGCCGCGTCGTCTCGAACTTCAGATCGTCTCCGGCCGATCCGCCGATCAGAGGAATGTCGTCGAGGCCCCAATGGATGGCCGAGGTCACCGCTTCCTCGGCATAGGACAGCCCGTCGATGAAGCAGAGCGCGAAGGTGGTGTTGGTCCGTTCGTACCCGATGCGGCCCTGCAGCGAGCGCCGCAGCGCCCCGACTTCATCGGTGATCTTGTCCATGCCCGACGAAGAGAGATTGTCGACCATGGTGCTTGCGACCGAAAACGACGCCGACGGAAGCAGCAAGGCGAGGATCTGGCCTTCCTCCAGACCGCGCGGCGTGATTTCGCCGGCGGTGGAGCAGCCGGCATAGGCAAGTGCCGGCGCGTTGATCTTCAGCGCGTTCGACAGGGCCGCGGCATCGACGAGGCTCTGGGAGAAGAAGAGCAGGGCGAAGCCGGCATCGATGGCCGCGGCTTCGGCCGCGATCGTCCGGGTGAACGCATCGGCGTCGGGCTCATCCGTGGTGAGCACCGACAGGCCGCATGCATAGCGCGTCCGTGAACTGGCCAGCGACTTCTTCCTCCGTTCCTCCGACGCTCTTTTTTTGTGCGCGGCTCTTTTTTGTGCTCCTCGGCGCGCCGGCGTCGACGTCATTGTTGTCTTCAAGTGCTGGTTTGGCAATGAGCCAACATGATGGATTTGAAGTTTCTGCTATTTTGACGGCATCAGCGTTCAGAAGCTTCAAATCCACACCGGAAGGGAGCGCGATCCATGGAAGCACAGGTCCGGAAGCTGTTCGAAAGGTACGAGCAGCTTTTCCAGAAGTCCCTCGCCGGCGATGCCGACATGGATGAAGTCGCATCGGTCTATGCCTCCGCCTTCATCGCGGCGTCACCTGCCGGCGTCATGGTCGGGAAGAACGACGACCAGCTCAAGCAGGCCATGGAACAAGGCTATGCTCATTATCGAGCGATCGGCACGAAGGCGATGCGGAAGCGGGATGTTCGGATCTCGCCGATAGACGAGCATCATTGCGTTGCCCATGTCGCCTGGACGGCGACCTATGCCCGTCAAGGCCGACCGGATGTCACGATAGATTTCGACGTCCACTACCTCGTGCAGAAGCTGGGCGGAGAGCCCAAGATATTTGGCTGGGTGTCAGGCGACGAGCAGGAGGTTCTCAGGGAACACGGCATCGGCTGAGATCGGCTCGGAGCCGCTCATGGCCGGAAGGCGGCATTCGCACGGCGATCGAAGCTCTCCTCCATCGTGCCGTTTCCGCTGTCTTTGCGTGACCGAAAGTACAATATGCGGATTCTGGGACGAACTGCATTCTCGCAATCTCGGCATTTCGCGGCACTTTTTCCCGTGCATAATGCAGTATAAGAATGGCAGACAGACAGAGGGCTCGGGCACCACCGACGCCAAACGACCAAGGTTAGCACCCAGGGAGGTTTTATGTCGGATATATCGTTGACGGTGAACGGAAGGCGGGTCAGCGGCGCTGCCGAAGACCGTACGCTTCTGGTTCATTTCTTGAGGGAGAATCTCGGCCTGACCGGGACGCATGTCGGCTGCGACACCTCGCAATGCGGCGCCTGTGTGGTCCATGTCGACGGCAAGGCGGTCAAATCCTGCACGATGCTTGCGGTGCAGGCTTCCGGGTCGAGCGTCGTGACGATCGAAGGACTGGCGGACGGCGCCGACCTGCATCCGGTACAGGCGGCGTTCAAGGAGCATCACGGGCTGCAGTGCGGTTTCTGCACGCCGGGCATGATCATGGCGGCGACGGACATGATCGCCCGCCACCCCGAAGGCCTCGACGAGGCCACGGTGCGCGCCGAACTCGAAGGCAATATCTGCCGCTGCACCGGCTACCACAACATCGTGAAAGCGATCCTCGCCGCATCGAAGACGATGGCCAAGGGATCGAAGGGTAAGGCCAGGCAAGCTGCGTGAGGTAAAGTGAGTAGCGAATAGCGAGTAGCGAGTAGTCAGTGTGCCCCTCTGACCAAGCGCCAACTCACCACCAATCGCTACTTACTATTCGCTACTCACTATTCGCTATTTCCGCAATTCGGGAGGAATTTCTGCGATGGGCATTGAGGGTGTTGGCGCTCGTGTAGCGCGCAAGGAAGACAAGCGGTTCATTACCGGCGCCGGGCGCTATGTCGACGACATGGTGGTTCCCGGCATGAAGCATGCGGCCTTCGTGCGCAGCCCGCACGCGCATGCGCAAATCAAGAAGATCGACGTCAAAAAGGCGAAAGCCATGCCGGGCGTCATCGGCGTGCTGACCGGCAAGGAGCTCAAGGCCGACGGCATCGGCAATCTCATCTGCGGCTGGATGATCCATTCCAAGGACGGCACGCCGATGAAGATGGGGGCGTGGTCGCCGCTGGCCTTCGACAAGGTCCGCTATGTCGGCGATGCGGTGGTCATCGTGGTCGCCGAAACCAAGGGCCAGGCGCGCGACGCGGCCGAAGCGGTCGACATCACCTACAAGGAGCTGAAGGCGGTCGTCGATGCGCCGAAGGCGCTCGAGAGGAGCGCACCACAGATACATCTGGAAGCCGACGGCAATCTGATTTTCGACTGGGAGCTCGGCGACAGCACGGCGACCAACGCGGCGATCAAGGCCGCTGCCCATGTCACCCGCATGAAGATCGTCAACAACCGGCTGGTGCCCAACGCCATGGAGCCGCGTGCCGCCCTTGGTCATTACGACAAGGCCGAGGACCACTACACGTGCTGGACGACGTCGCAGAACCCGCATGTCGCGCGGCTGGTGATGAGTGCTTTCTACAATGTCGCCCCCGAAAACAAGCTGCGCGTCATCGCGCCGGACGTCGGTGGCGGGTTCGGCTCGAAGATCTTCATCTATCCGGAAGAAATCATTTGCCTGTGGGCCTCGAAGAAGACCGGCGTGCCGGTCAAATGGGTTGCCGACCGCACCGAGAGTTTTCTCACCGATGCGCATGGCCGGGACCATGTCTCGACAGTGGAGATGGCCTTCGACAAGGACAACAGGATCACCGGGCTGAAGGTCGACACCATCGCCAATTTCGGCGCCTATATGTCGCTGTTCTCGTCCTCCGTGCCGACCTATCTCTACGCGACGCTGTTGTCGGGCCAGTACGATATTCCGGCGATCCACGCCAATGTGCGCGCCGTCTACACCAACACCGCGCCGGTCGACGCCTATCGCGGGGCAGGGCGGCCGGAGGCCACCTATCTGCTCGAACGCACCATGGAGACCGCCGCCCGCGAATTGGGCGTGTCGCCCGCGGAGCTTCGTCGAAAGAACTTCATCACCTCGTTCCCGCACCAGACGCCGGTCATCATGAACTATGACGCCGGCGATTATGGCGCCTCGCTCGACGCGGCGATGAAGGCTTCGGACTACGCCGGCTTTGCCAAGCGCAAGGCGGACGCCGTCAAGAGAGGCAAGCTGCGCGGCATCGGCATGAGTTGCTACATCGAGGCCTGCGGCATTGCGCCTTCGGCGGCTGTCGGCAGTCTTGGAGCGGGTGTCGGTCTTTGGGAAAGTGCCGAGGTGCGTGTCAACGCCGTCGGCACGATCGAGGTGCTGACCGGCTCTCACAGCCATGGCCAGGGCCATGAGACGACCTTCGCACAATTGGTCAACGAGCGCTTCGGCGTGCCGATCGATAGCGTCTCAATCGTCCACGGCGATACCGACAAGGTGCAGATGGGCATGGGCACCTATGGTTCGCGCTCAGGTGCCGTCGGCATGTCGGCCATCGTCAAGGCGCTCGACAAGGTCGAGGCCAAGGCCAAGAAGATCGCCGCCCACCTGCTCGAAGCCGACGAGGGCGACATCGTCATCGAGAACGGCGCGCTGAAGGTGGCCGGCACCGACAAGAACGTGCCGTGGTTCCAGATGGCGCTTGCGGCCTACACGGCCCACAATCTGCCTGGCGGCATGGAGCCCGGGCTGAAGGAAACGGCATTCTACGATCCGTCGAACTTCACCTTCCCGGCGGGCTGCTATATCTGCGAGGTCGAGATCGATCCGGAAACCGGCGTGACGGAGATCGTCCAGTTCGTCGCCGCCGACGATTTCGGCAACATCATCAACCCGATGATCGTCGAAGGCCAGGTGCATGGCGGTATCGCACAGGGGGTCGGCCAGGCCTTGCTGGAAGGCGCCCACTACGACGCCAGCGGGCAGCTTTTGACGGCGAGCTACATGGACTACACCATGCCGCGTGCCGACGATCTGCCGTCGTTCAAGATCTCGACCTCGAACACGCCGTGCCCGGGCAATCCGCTCGGCATCAAGGGCTGCGGCGAGGCCGGCGCCATCGGCTCACCGCCGGCCGTGATCAATGCCATCACCGACGCCATCGGCATCACCGATATCGCCATGCCGGCATCGCCGTCCACGGTCTGGGCAGCGATCCGGGCGACGACGAAACACTGACAAACGAATAGCGAATAGGGAGTAGCGAATAGGGAAGAGCGGTACGTCGGGGTAAAATCCCTACTCGCCATTTCCCGGTTCGCTCTTTCCCCGAAGGGAGAAAGACACATGTACTCAGTCAACTATCACCGCGCCGCCTCCGTCACGGAGGCCGCCAAGCTGATCAAGAGCGGCGATGCAAAACTCCTGTCGGGCGGCATGACGCTGATCCCCGCCATGAAGACGCGGCTTGCCGCGCCTTCCGACCTGGTCGACCTGTCGCGGATCAAGGAACTGCAGGGCGTCAAAGTGTCGGGCAAGACCGTCACCATCGGCGCCGCCACCACGCATTACGACGTCGCCAGCGACGAGAAGCTGAAGAAGGCCTGTCCGGCGCTCGCCCATATGGCCTCGCTGATCGGTGATCCGGCCGTGCGCCACAAGGGCACGATCGGCGGTTCGATCGCCAACAACGATCCGGCGGCCGACTATCCGGCAGCACTGCTTGCGCTCGACGCAACCATCGTCACCAACAAGCGCGAGATCGCGGCCGGCAAGTTCTTCACGGGCCTGTTCGAGACGGCGCTGAAGGATGGCGAGATCATCACCGCGGTAACCTTCACCGCGCCGGCCAAGGCGGCCTATGAAAAGTTCCGCAATCCCGCCTCGCGCTATGCGATCGTCGGGGTGTTCGTGGCCAAGGGCAAGGACGGCGTCAGGGTCGCCGTCACCGGGGCCGGCGACGACGGCGTCTTCCGTTCGAAGGACATCGAGGCGGCGCTGACCAAAAGCTTCATGGCTGCCGCGCTCGACGGCGTGAAGGTTTCGGCGAAGAATTTGATGAGCGACCTCCACGCCTCGGCCGACTACCGGGCCAATCTCATCGCGGTGATGGCCAAGCGCGCAGTGACCGCCGCCAACGCCTGAAGGCATCGATCGCCGATTTTGGGATCGCCGATTTTGGGATTGCCAGCTTTGGGAAAGGGGCCTTCGCGGCCCTTTTTCGTCGCTCTCGGGTCTGACGGCCGGACATGCGAGTGTCGCCATTCTCGCGCTTGCGCTTTGTGCAGCAACACATCGTCGAAAAGCCGGCCGTGCGTGGCTGAACCACAACTGGTAGGGCCGCGCTGTCGCCTCAGCCGCTGATCTGCCTGGTATAGTAGCGCACCGCCTTCTTGCCGCCGTGGATCACCGCGTCGCCGACCTCGACGAAGCCGAGCGCTGCGTGAAAGGCATCCGAAGCCGGGTTGGGCGGGTCGGCATTCACCTCGCAAGTGACGATGGTCTGGCCGGCACGCGAGACATGGTCGAACAGATCCTCATAGAGCCTGCGGGCATGGCCGCGGCCACGCGCTTCTCCGGCGACGACGACACGGTCGACATAGACGAAGCGCGGGTAGCGCTCGCGGAACCACAGGAAATTCGGACTGTCGTAGCGAGCGTTCTGGTCGAACGTCATGATGAAGGCTTCGAGCGCACCGATGCGGCGCGCATAGAAGGCTTCACCGAGCAGGAAGGACAGGCGTTCAGGCTCAAGCCACGACAGTTCGGCCGCGTGCTCGTTGTTGAGGGCGAGGATGGCGGGCTCGTCCTGCGGCGAGACCCGGTCGATCGGCCAGCGTGCTTCCGTCACGTGTTTTCTTCCTTAGAGCCTGTTTGGAAACTCTACTCTGGCGGCCATCCGATGGCGTTTTCTGCGCTTCCGGTGCTCACGGACCCAGCGCATGACCCCGGAAACCGAAATCGGTTTCCGGAAAGGATCATGCGCCAACTGGAAAGTGTTAGAGCGTCCTTTGCGCGTCCAATTGGACGCGCGGCGCTCTAATGTCCGCTCCGCTCCCGTTCTCGAAACCACCACCATATGACACTCCAGAGCGAATTTCGAAACAGTCTCTTTGGGATCATGCCTTCGCCGCCGCAATTGTCGTCGCCACCTGCGCCGCGTCGGTCACGGTGTTGCGGTACTCGCGGTCGAGGTCGGTGCCGCCCATCCCAACCCGGGGATTGCGGTAGCGCATGGCGCTCGGCACGTCCTTGAGCGCGGCGAAATGCATTTCGGTCAGTCCGGTTCTTTCCCGTACCTCGGCGATATTCCTGGGATCTAGCCCGCCGCAGCCGAGGATGATGATGCGCTTTCCGGCCTGCCGGACGAGGTCCGCCAGCAGGGCCACGCCCTCCAATGCGGTGTCGCGCTGGCCGCTGGTCAGCACGCGGCCAACCCCGCAGCGGATCAGCGTTTCCAGGGCCTCGGCCGGATCGCGCGTCATGTCGAAGGCGCGATGGCATGTCACGTTCAAGGGCCCTGCCGCCTGCACCAACTCGCCCATGCGCTTTTCGTCGATGGTGCCGTCGGCGTTCAGGGAGCCGACGACGACACCGGCCACGCCAAGCTCGCTCAGCGCGCCGACATCGGCGAGCATCGAGCTGTACTCGGCGTCGCTGTAGAGAAAATCGCCGCCGCGCGGCCGCACGATGACATGGAACGGGATCGTCGCCAGTTCGAGGGCCGCGCGCACGGTGCCGAAACTCGGCGTGATGCCGCCCTCGACGAGGCTGGCGCAGAGCTCGACCCGATCGGCGCCGGCTGCTTGCGCGGCCAGCAGGCCGTCTATGCCTTCGACACAGATTTCAATTAGCGGCAGGCGAGGGCGTTCGGCGTCGGTCACGGGCGATCCATTGGTCAAGTTCGGCTGATCCTGCCCTAGCATTGGGTCCATTGCCGTGAAAGCCGGAACTGTTGGCTCAGCCGGCGCTTTGGCTGATTGGAACCGGCTCGCGATCCGCGGCAGCGCAACGACCCATCAGATCCGCAACTTGTGAGCGTTCGCGCGCACGAAGTCGATGAAGGCCCGCAGCTTCGGCGGCACGAGGCGGCGACTGGGATAATAGAGGTGGAGCGGTTCGTAAGTGGGACAGAAGGGCTCCAGCACCTTGACCAGCGCGCCTGAGGCGAGAAGCGGCGCAGCGAGGCCTTCGATGGCGAACGCAAGGCCAAGCCCTTGCGCGGCGGCGGTGATGCAGAGCGGAAGCGTGTTCACGATCAGACGTGCGTCGGGTGTGAACTCGACCTGGCGTCCATCCACGACGAACTCCCAGGGCGAGATGGCGCGAGTGCGGGTGAAGGCGAATGCGATGCAGCGGTGGGCGGCGAGGTCTGCGGGCTGCTTGGGCGTGCCGTTACGCGCCAGATAATCCGGGCTGCCCAAAACGACCGTCTGCAGCGGCCCGCCCAGGCGCGCGCCGATCATATCCTTGTCGAGAAGCTCGCCGATCCGCAGACCGGCGTCGAAGCCCTGGGCGGCGATATCGACGAAGCTGTCGTCGAAGATCAGGCTAAGCCGCACTTCGGGGTAGGCGTCCATGAACGGTCCCATCAGCGGCTCGATCAGCAGTGGCGCGGCGATCCATGGCAGGCTCAGGCGCAGCGTGCCGGCCGGGCGATCGCGGGTCTCGCGCAGCGCCGCGCCTGCCGCGTAGACCTCTTCGGCCGCCGGGCGCACGTGGTCGAGGTAATAGGCGCCTGCCTCGGTCAAGCCGACGCTGCGGGTCGTGCGGTTGAGGAGCCGCACTCCCAGACGCTCCTCAAGCCCCTTGACGGCCTCGCTCAGCGAGGCCGGAGCGATGCCGAGTTCGGCGGCGGCGCGGGTGAAGCTTCTGGCCTCCGCGACCTTGACGAAGGCGACGATGCCGCTGAACTGGTCGAGGCGCATTGTGAGGATATTCCGAATAGCCTTGTCGAACCATACGGGTTTTTCCGGCGAACAAAAAGCCTCATGTTGGGTCCGACGAAACGAGCCCTCGCTGTTGCGACGGCTCGAAAGGCAAGGAGAAAAGGCCAATGACCAGGCTCGCTTCGCTCGCCGCCGGGGCTCTCCTGGTGGTGTCCACAGCCCCCGCGAATGGCGGTCCGCAGGAAGACCGCAACATCCAACTTATCAAGGATTACTACGCGGCTTACGCGACCGGGAACCCGGA
Organism: Mesorhizobium tianshanense; assembly: GCF_007830515.1. GTDB lineage: Bacteria > Pseudomonadota > Alphaproteobacteria > Rhizobiales > Rhizobiaceae > Mesorhizobium > Mesorhizobium tianshanense. The sequence goes on along the minus strand of NZ_VLKT01000060.1, from coordinate 22,144 downwards.
TTCCGTCCGGCCCTTCCTGGCGCCCGACATCGTGTGGCGCATTCCCGGCCATCATCCGCTCGCCGGCGACAAGCGCGGGCCGGAGGAGGTGGTCGCCTTCTTCCGTGGCCTGGCCGACGGCAAGTTCAAGGCCGAGCCGATCTTCTTCCAGGCGCAGGGCGACCTCGTCGTCGACATTCATCGCGGCTGGTCGAACGTCGGCTCGGGTCCCGAGGTCGACCAGCTTTACGCCCTGATGTTCCGCATCAGGGATGGCAAGATCGCCGAGGCACAGAATTTCTTGACCGACATGTACCAGTCGGACGCCTTCTACTGGGCGCACTATCCGCTGAAGCCGCTGCCCGGCCGGCTGGCGGTTGATCGCTGACACGGCGGCTTTCCTCAACCGGTCACGCCGTGCTTCTCGCTTCAAGCCAAAGGAGACTTGCGATGCTGAAAACCCTGACGCTGGCCGCGGCAACCGCCGTCGCGCTGGCCTCCAATGCCGTCGCCGCGCCGCGCGTCGAGCGCGTCACTTTCGCCTCGCACGGTGAGCAGATCGTTGGCGACCTTTATCTGCCCGAGGACCTGGACGCGGCGAAACCTCGGTCCGCGCTGGTCGTGACCGGCGCCTGGATGACGGTGAAGGAACAAATGCCGGCCCGCTACGCCCGCGAGATGGCCGACCGCGGGTTCGTCGCCTTGACCTTCGATTTTCGCGGCTGGGGCGAGAGCGGCGGCGCACGTCGCCAGTACGAGGATCCCAGCACCAAGATCGCCGATATCGAAGCGGCGGTCGCTTATCTCGCGACCCGGTCCGAGACCAGCAAGGACCGCATCGGCGGGCTCGGCATTTGCGCCAGCTCCGGCTACATGGTCGCTGCCGCCGCCAAGGATGCCGCGATCAGGTCGATCGCCCTCATCGCACCCTGGCTGCAGGATGCCGAGGTGGTCGAGCAGACCTATGGCGGCAAGGACGGCGTCGCCAAGCTTGAAGCCGCGGGCAATGCAGCCGAGGCCGCGTATCGCAGTACCGGGAAACAGGCATTCGTGCCCGCCGCCAGCCTGACCGACGATCGTGCGATCATGTTCAAGGTGCCTTACTACACCGACACCGGTCGCGGGATGATCCCTGCCTGGCGCAACGAGGCCGATCCGGCCTTCTGGCATGGCTGGCTGACGTTCGATGCGATCCAGGCTGCTCCGCGCCTGCATCAGCCCCTTCTGATGGTGCATAGCGAGGCGGCTGCCATTCCGCAGGGCGCGCACAAATTCTACGCGCGGCTGACCGGGCCGAAGCAGGAGCTGTGGCTCGACGACGTCAGCCAGTTCGACTTCTACGACCGCGCCGCGCCGGTGAAGGCCGCGAGCGACGCCGTCGCCGCGCATTTCCGCGCCACGCTGGGCAGTGCAGGGGAGGCGGGACAATGAACTCCGTCACCCGCCGGCACGTCTTGGCCTCGGCAGTTTTCGCCGCGACGCCTGCCGCCACCTCTGCGCCGGCCTTGAGCGCCTCGCGAGCCGCGCTGACGGTCGAAGACAGGGTCGCCATCGCCGAGGCAGTGGCCGGGATCGGCCTCTATGCCGACCTGCGCGAATGGAGCCGCGTCAAATCCTATTTCGCGGCAAACGTTATGACCGACTATACCAGTCTTTTCGGTGGCGAGGCCGCGACCAGCGACCGCGACGCGTTGGTTGCCCAGTGGCAAGGTCTGCTGCCGGGCTTCGACGCCACCCAGCATCTCATCACCAACATCGTTGTCGAAGGCACGGAGAACGATGCGATTGCGCGCAGCCATGTCCGCGCGACCCACTGGATCGGCGCCCGGTTCTGGACGGTCGGCGCCAGCTATCTCCACCGGCTGGTGCGCACGCCAGAAGGCTGGCGCGTCAGCGCCATCGCCGTCGATCGCTTGTACGAGGAGGGCGACCGTGCCGTGCTGGCCACCGCCGTGGACCGGGTGAGCGCGGAGGCGGAGTGAGCAGCCCGGTGGGTAACCACTGTTGCCAGCACTTGACGCAACACACCGTCGCGCGCAGCAAATATTCGTGCGCAAGCGTCTCTCGTTCGGGGGAGGCGCTTTTGCTTTAACAGCGGGTGGAGATCGGTGTATCGGCTGGCGCAGCGATGAGATCAGCGCGCGCGTGATGTTATCTCACGGTATGAGAATAGTGCGTAGATAAAGGTCAGTGTCCCGGCGAGTTCGAGACCTTCTTCGATGTTCGCCAGCATGCGATAGCGCAAGGATTCCACACCTTCCGCCTCTGCAACGCTGCCGCCGACCATTTCAAGCCCGACCGCTCCGCCAAGAAACAGCGCCGCCGAAACCGCCAACAGCACGGCGAGTGACGTCGGGAAAGAGCGGATGAATGGAACAAAGGCAGCTAGCCCCACCAAGCTAAGGATGCCTGCCGGCGCTGCCCATGCAAAATACAGCAGGCCCGTATTGGTTGACCTCGCAGCCAACGCAGAGGATAGCTTCTCATGAAGGCCAGCGAATTCATCGAAACAAAGAAACAGAAACAGGAAGCCCAAGAAGTACCAATGCCAGGTGAACTGACTGCTACGGCCCGCCGCATCGTCTCCGCACTGAAATAAAAGACGGCTGCAGAAAAAAAGCACCAGCACGGAGACCCAAGTGAACACGCTCCGTTCCACATCTACATCAAGGAGCCATATTTTTGTCGAAAGGTCCGGCTTCTGTCCAGTGTACAACCTTAAATCTTGCGCAAAGCTTGCACAAAGAATCAGTAGAGATAATCCTGCAACAATGGCGAGTATCGGTCTCCATTCGCTGAACAGAAGCGGGGCTTCCTTTTCGACGCTTGCAATTGTCATAAAAGTGTCACATAAATATTAGTAACTTGTCAACCATTGGCGTTCCAATGCGCAGCGACGGAAACAGGTTCGAGTCATTACTCGGCGCAGGCTTGCTTGCTCTCCTAGTGGCATTGGCCTGGCTCATCGTTTTCTACGAAGTTGAGGTGGTATTTCCGTTGGGGTGACGCGTTGATAACCGCAGGCGGGCATCTCGCCGTGGCCTGAGAACAGCGCTTACGTCCGAGAGCGCTTAGCCGCCTCTCCTGAACATGCCAGGCGTCATGCCGCGCGTAGCCCGGAAGGTGCGGGAAAGATGGCTCTGGTCGGCAAAACCTGCCGCGATTGCGGCGTCGGCGAGGCCGAGCCCCTGTTCGATCAGGAAGCTGGCGCGACGCAATCTCCGGTCGCGGATATAGGCTGCGGGCGTCAGGCCAATCGCCCTCTTGAAATCCCGGATGACCTGGAAGCGGGTGACGCGCGCGGCGTCGGCAAGCCGCTGCAGGTCGAGCTGCGAGCCAAGTCCGCTTTCAACAAGGTGTTCGTAGAGCGAAAACCTCTGCCGTGATCCGGAGCTTTCGACCTCCTCGGCCTGCCGGCTCCAATCGCCATGCCGAACGATGAGGCGCCTCAATGCGACCAGAAGCGACGCCTCGGCTTTCGTCGCATCCCTGGACGTCGAGCCTTCATGGGCTGCCGCCAACGCGGCCGCGAGGTCGCTGTCTTGGATGATCGCGCGTGAGAAGACCGGAGCGCGGTCCTGGCCCAGTTCACGGCCGACCGCCGTCATCAGCGGCACCGAGGGATAAAACGTGCGGTAGGCCCAGCCTTCGTCCGCGCCTTGTTCCCCGTCATGCCACTCCTCGGGATTGACGACGGCAACGGTGCCTGCCGGAGCGACAACCGTTTGGCGGCCGATGCGGATGCGTTCGCAGCCAGCCGTAATCAGCGCGATCACATAAGTTGGATGAGTATGCAGCTCGTAACGATGCTGCGTGAAGCGCGCCTTGAACAGGCCAAGGTCAGGAAAGCAGGGATGGCGCCAGTATGTCCTGGTCTCTGTCGCGTGCACGTCTTTTCATCCCTGCTGCGGTCAATCTGGTTCAAGACGCCTCTTGTGCGACTTTGTAATCCTGATCCCGGATCAAATCGCCCTTCACCGGCGCGGAAGGAGAGCATCATGCTGCATACTGACCCCATCGCCGCCTTGACGCCAGAGGTCATAGCCTGGCGGTACCATATCCATTCCAATCCCGAACTCGGATTCGATGAGAACGACACGGCACGTTTCGTTTCTGAGAAACTGCGGGCCTTCGGCTTCGACGAGGTTCATGAGGGGATCGGCGGCACCGGGGTTGTCGGCGTCCTGCGCAGCGGCACGGGCACACGCGCCATCGGTCTTCGCGCCGAACTGGACGCGCTTCCGGTGGTGGAGAAGACCGGCTTGTCTTATGCATCCCGAAACGAGGGGGTGATGCACGCTTGCGGTCACGACGGCCACACAGCCATGCTGCTCGGCGCCGCCAGGCTGCTCAGCCAATCCCGTGCCTTTGACGGCATCGTCAACTTCATTTTCCAGCCAGCCGAGGAAAACGAAGGCGGCAGCATGCGCATGATCGAGGACGGCGTGTTCAAACGCTTCCCGGTCGAGGCTATGTATGCCGTCCACAACTGGCCGGGCGTCAAGCTCGGCACGATCGCCATTCGCGTTGGAGCGCAGATGGCGGCCGTCGACAATTTCGAGCTGTCCTTCGAGGGTCTTGGCGCGCACGCCGCCATGCCGCAGCTCGGCGACGACCCGATCCTGGCCGCGGGGGCCTTTGTCCAGGCTGTTCAGCGCATCGTCAGCCGCTCGGTCGATCCGCAAACCGCGCTGGTCGTCAGCCTTACGCAGATCCATGGCGGCAATGTCGGCAACATCGTGCCCGGCAAGGTCTGGCTGCAGGGCACCTGCCGCTTTTTCGAGCCCGGTCATTCCGATCACTGCCAGACGCTGATCGGTGAGATCGCCCGGGGCGTCGCCGCGGCCCATGCGCTCAAGGCCACGCTCGATTACAAGAAGGGCTATCCGCCGCTCATCAACACGGCTGACGCCACGGCTCGCGCCGTCGAGGCGGCCGCCGCCACCGTTGGGAGGGAGAACGTTTCGACCGAGTTCAGCCCCAGCCTCGGCTGCGAGGATTTCGCCTTCATGATCCGCGAGGCAGGCGGCTGCTATGCGTGGATCGGCGCCGGCGATGTCGGCCCAGGCGAGGGGCTGCACGGCGATCGCTACGTCTTCAATGACGAGATCGTGCCGACCGTGTTGCGCTACTACGTCAATCTGGTCGAGCAGACGCTTCCCGCCTCGTGAACCGTCAGTTCCAGAGGGAAGACTGATGGTTCAGCGAGACGTGCCGAGGTGAATGCGCTTGGTGGCCACAGGCTGGGAATGCAAGCTTCGCTTGTCAAACGCCGGTCTCGCGTGCGCCAACCCAGCGTATATCTCATCCGGCCGTGGCCACGAGCTGCGTTACGTGAACGGGACGTTCGAGCACTGCCTGCGCGATGCCGGCCTGCTTTTCATCGACGTGCACCATCACAAAAATGACGCCTTGTGCAACGTTTGGTTCATCCGGCTTTTTGGCAGAATCGGCGGATGCCCGGAGAAGCCTACCGGCAAAGCCGCCGCAGGCCGCGCCGACAAGGACCATGCCAGCCGCCGCTCCGACAGGATCAATGCCGGTGGCTCCAAAAGCGCCCAGGCCGATCAACAGACCAGCCGCCGCGCCAAAGGCGGTACCGCCCGGACCGCGCAAGGCAGCGCGGATTTCGTCATCGTAAGGTCCGATGACGCTGATCTGTTCGTGAGAAATTCCTGCCGCCTGAAGCGCGGCAATGGCGCGCCCCGCCTGGTCGTGGGAATCGAAAAGCTTGCTGATTGTTCGCATTTGACGGCCCATAGCACAGACGTCGCCCGCCGCTCATTTCGAAGCGGCGGGCTTCTCCTCCCTCCCGTTCGGGTCACTGAATGATTTTGACGATCCTGCGTGTGCCTGGATCAACGATGACGGTCCGATCGTCGACGACGACGTAGCGGTATTCGACGTCGGGGACCTCATGAAGCTCGACCGTGTCGGGCAGCGTTGAGCCGATATTGAGCTCCACCCCAGGGATATTCACCGATGCGAGCGGCTGCTTTTCCACATATTCCCTGATGACGGTCTCCTGTTCAGGCGCGATGATCACGTCCTGAGCGGCAGCGGCGCCGACACCTGCCAGCAGCAAAACCCCCGCGGCCGCAATGGAAAGACGCATTCTCATAATTGCCTCCTGTTATGTGATCTCACTTGGCATCATCTTCGCGCCAGACCCACTCAAACATGAGATCGCTGCAAACGTTCCTTGGCTGGGCTTCGGTCCCATCCGAGATGCCTTGCCGTTGGACTTAGGTCTGATCTGCTGCACGCAATGGGTCCGGATATCGCGATGGGCGATCAGGCGTTGCACCATCATCCATGCCGATAGGCCGAAGCATCGGAGCTGGCGTGTGATGGCCTGCTGCCTCGCTCAACATGAGCGGTGGAATTTTCGCAAAAAACCGCCGGGTGCGGTTTCCGTCCCCGTCCCTAAGCCCTAAGTTCCCTAGCGATTGATCGGTGCAGACCAAAAATGGCGTCGCTTGGCGTCGCTCAACAACAAATTGGCCGGTTCGCTGTGAATATGGCGCCATACAGAGCGACAAGACTGATCGATCGATGGAATGCCCTGTCGCTGGCCACTCAGTTTCTGCTCGCGGGCGGGCTGTTCTCGCTGTCGGCGATGATCGTGGTGGGAATTTCCGTGACAAGCCAGATAGAAGCCGCGGTCACCCGGAATTCGGCTTCCACCACCGCTCTTTACGTTGACAGCGTTATCGCGCCGCTGCTCCCCGAAATGCGCAGGAGTGAAGTGCTGGAGGAGAGTGTTGCTCATGCGCTGGATGAAACGCTGGGACAAGGCGCACTCGGCACAAGGCTCCAATCCTTCAAGCTCTGGCGCAGCGACGGAACCATCCTCTATTCAACCGACAAAAAATTGACCGGGAAGCGCTTTCCACCCAGCGACAACCTTCGGACTGCGTTCGCAGGTCGCATGGTCTCGGAGTTCAACAAGCTCGATGACCCGGAGAGCCAGGCTGAGAGAGACAGTGGTTTGCATCTTCTTGAAATCTATAATCCGGTGCTTCAGCCGTGGTCGGGCGAAGTCGTGGCTGTTCTGGAATTCGACGAGATCGCCACCGAATTTGAAAAGAACCTCCAGCAGGCACTCGTTCGAACCTGGTCCGATGTCGCTGCCGTCACCGCGATTTTCTTCCTCGGGCTTTCGGCGATCGTTTTTCGTGGCAGCCGCACGATTCGTTCCCAGAGCCGCTCATTGAAGCAGCGCATTGCCGAACTTTCCGATCTTCTTGCTCAAAACAGAATGTTGAGGTTGCGGGTGCAGCGCGCTTCGCAACGCGCCACGGCGCTTAACGAACGTTACCTCAGGCGCATCGGTGCGGACCTGCACGATGGGCCGGCGCAACTGGTTGCCCTCGCTGCGCTAGGGATCGACAGCCCCGTGCTTGCCGATGCTGCCACGCCGGCTGCGGCGCGCGCACGGGAATTGCGGGCCGTCAAAGCCAATTTGGACGACGCCATGCGCGAAATCAGGAACATCAGCAAGGGCCTTGTGCTGCCGCATGTCGAGAATGCAGAGTTGACGGAAATCCTTGGGCTTGCCGTGCGAGCGCACGAAGAGCGGACCGGCGTCAAAGTAATGCTGTCCATGACCGGGGGGCATACACCCTTGTCACCGGCGGCCAAGATCTGCATCTTTCGCTTTATCCAGGAGGCGCTGAACAACGGCTTCCGCCACGCCGGGGGTGCCGGTCAAGCGGTCGCGAAACATTTCGACGGGGAGCGCGTTTGTATCGAGGTTTCAGACACTGGCCAAGGTTTCGACCCAAAGATCGTTCATCCTGAAAGGCTCGGGCTTGTCGGATTGCGTGAGCGGGTAGAAAGCCTCGGCGGCCAATTTGCCGTAACGTCTTCACAGAATGGCACAGTGGTGAAAATGGTTCTCAACATAGCTGAAATGGGACAGGCATGATGCCAGCGGCCATAAAGCTCGCCGTCATCGACGACCATCCGCTGTTCAGGGAAGGCGTCGTGCGCACTCTCGACCAGATCGGCGGATTCGAGATCGTTGCCCAAGGCAGCAGCAGGGATGACGCCTTGCGGATATCGGAAGACCAGCAGCTCGATATCCTTCTGATGGACATCTCGGTGCCTGGAGGGGGGCTGAGCGCGATCGAACCGGCACTGCAGCGGAACCCGGATCTGAAAATCGTGATGCTGACCGTCTCGGAGGAAAATCAGGACGTCGTGACCGCCTTGCAAAGCGGGGCAAGAGGCTATGTCCTGAAGGGTGTCGGGTCGAGAACACTGGCCGCCATATTGCGCACGGTGGCGTTGGGCGAACGGTATGTTTGCCCGCAATTGTCGGCGCGTGTGCTGGTCGACTTGTCCAGCCAGTCAACCGCGACCGCGAAAGTCGACGTGCTGGCCGAACTCACCAGTCGTGAAAGAGAGATCTTGACCCTCGTTGCCGCGGGATTGAGCAACAAGCGGATCGGTCTCCAGCTGAACCTGCACGAGAAAACCATAAAGCATCACATGACGCGCATTCTCGCCAAGCTCAATGTGAGCAACCGGACCGAAGCCGCGATGACATTGCGCGACGCGACCGAGCGTCAGCATTCGCCTGTCCGCCATCCTGCGTAAAGTACGGCAGCCTTGCGGTGCGCCAGATGGCTTGCGGCTTGTGAAAGCTTGCCATCACTCGATCATGTCGAGCAGTCTTGACCGGTCGGAGCGCGTCGCCACGCGCCGAATGATGGTGCGGCCCTTGGCATCGCGCATTTCATAGTGGCCGTCGTCGATGCGCTCGCTGAGCCCGTTGGAATGCACCACGCCAAGGCTCGATCCGCGCACCTCGATCCGGTCTCCCGTGGTCGTGTTGATATACAGTTTTGGTTTGCTCTTGGGATTTACCGCGGTGACCGGACTTTGGGGGGGATTGTCTTCCGATGATTTTGCTTTGTCCTTGCTCGCGTTACCGGCGGAGTTCGGATCCCCGGCGTTTCCAGAGCTCCCGGCGGTTCCAGAATTCCCAGAATTCCCAGCGTTTCCGGAGTTCCCAGAGTTCCCAGAGTTTCCCTGACCGCCATCCTTTGCCCAGGCGGCCTGCGAGCCGAGCGTCAGTGACAATCCGTGGTGTGCTACACGGTAGGGGCACACGGTGAGAATGAAGGTCAGTGCTGTAAGGCAGATGGCGACGCGAAGCCCTGGTTGCCGTATGGCCGGTGCCGTCAATAAGCTTGCCAACAGCATGTTAGAATATCCTCTAACCGTTACCGCGCGTTGCATTCTGCCTGCTGTTTCGAATTCGTCCGAGCCATCCTTTGTGCTCAGCACCGACACGCTTCCTTCACCATCAGGCGGTGTCAAGACCCACCAGTCTCATGGGGGAGAAACCGGTGGGCCTAGCTGGCGCAGGAAGGGACTAATTACTGCGCAAGTGTGTAGCTTCAACGATCAGGCCCACCGCAACGACGCCTGCAGGCGCGCGGTTCCTGAAAGCGCCTCCACTTAGGCTTTTGCGACAGCCCTTCCGGACCAAAGCACAGCCTGCGCCAGCCCATGGTCTGTCAACGGACAGACTGAAGTCCTATCTCAGTCCTTGAGTATGAAGGGCACCATCGAGGGGCGATCCAACACGCAGAAGCCCCGCCAGCTTGAACGGCGGGGTGCACCGGCGACGTAAATGGCCGTCGCCGTCCGATGAGTGGAGACTTGCCCTTCAACTTCAATCGATGAATGTTGAAGGGCCCGCCCTGGATGCGGCGGGCCCCTTTAAGCCGAACAAAGGCGTTAGGTCAGAATGAGCACGATCTCGAGCGAATCCGGGTCGACGACAACGATTCGGCCATCAGCCAACACGAAATACATGTAGGATTCGTAGGCTGGGACAATCTTGACGATTCGCGGTGGCAGACGATACAGCCTGACCTTGTCGCGCGGGACCTCGACGCCCACGGAGATGTCAAAATCGATGCTCGCGACCGGTTCGACCTTCTCTTCCTTCAGGATCTGAGTGATTTCCGTTTTCTGTTCAACGGTCACATTTTCGATCGAGCCGGTCGAAGTCTCGTCCTGTTGCTCAGTAGAGGTCTTGCCCTGAGTTTGCTGCTCGGTTTCGGCGCCGGCCTCGCCTTGGGTCTGCTGCTCGGTCTGGACCTTGGCCTTGTCCTGCGCCTGCTGCTCGGTTTCGGCGCCGGCCTTGCCTTCGGCCTGCTCCTGGGTGCGGACCTTCGCCTTGTCCTGTGCCTGCTGCTCGGTTTCGGCGCCGGCTTTGCCTTCGGCCTGATCCTCGGGCTTGATCTTCATCTCTTCCTCGGCCTGCTGGTCGGTGGTTGCGCCGGCCTTGCCCTGGGCTTGCTCATCGGTCTTGAGCTTCGCCTTGCCTTGAGCCTGCTCCTCGGTTGCAGTGCCGGCTTCGCCCTGGGCCTGTCCGCCCATCTTCGAACCGTCCGGGCAATCAGCCGTGCCGGGTGCGCAGCTGGTGCCGGCGCCCGATTGGCTTTCGGCCGGCTGCTGTTCCTGAGCGAGCGCTGCTCCACAGCCAACGCCGATGGCCAGCATACTGGTAATCAGAACTTTTCTCACGAGACATCTCCTTCGAAAAAGTGTGTGTCCCTTCACGGGGAAAACCACCGCTGGAAAATTTTGTTCCAAGCGAATTGACCCTGTGGAAGCGGTCGGAGCTTGGTGGAACGAGCAGTCCTCCGCATTTCGAATTGATCTCTTGACGGCAAAAAACGCTCTTCACATATTTCCCGCAGCCGTCGCTCACGGCTCTCTCATGGAAGCTCAAACACTCGTTCAGTTGAATGGAGGTTCTAATGAACGACAGGACTTTCGACCGACCTGTTTTCGTCAAGACGGGAGAGGTTAGGGTAGAGGAAATCGGATGCTTGGCTGATGCTTTCAGATTCCTGCAAGAATGGCCGAAGAATCGCCGAGGGCCAATCTTTGATACGGCGTTGCGAGCTTGCCAGCGCGCCTACGATGGTCAAGTTCCCATGTCGGTTGCACGTGACGCTTTCGCCGGCTTCGCGAGATCGGCCAAAATCCTCGATGACATCTCTGCAGCTATGCCCTGGATGACCGCGCCGAAAACCGGTCACGGTGGCGTGTCGGCGTAACCGATGCGAAAGATGGCCGGCGCCACAGGGGCGGGGGAAGGTGGGGTTGCCTAGGTTGGCGCCGGCCAGCGGCGTTAGGATTCGCCACGACGAAAGAGTAGCAAAATTCGCCGGATTGATTATGGCGTGATCGCGGAAGTTCGCCTGGCCTGCCCATAGCAGGCGCATCTCGACTCCTTATGACGTAGGACGATGGCCCGCCGATTGCGGTGGTTTGTCCGTGTGCGCGGGCCATAGCGCTCGGGTAGGTCGCGCCAAGGCGCACCAGATCGCAGCACCCAGAAGATGCCGTTCAGCACATGCCGATCATCAACACGCGGCACACCTGTTGGCTTGTTGGGTAGCAGCGGCTCGATCACGCGTCATTCAATGTTTAAGCTGGTTGATGGAGCGTTGATCGCAAATTGCGCGGCGAAAGCCCGGATATAAGCGGGCCGAGCTTCCCCGCGAGCTACATAGGCAGCCAAGTTTTGATATTCGTCCAAAATGCCTGACATTCTTAGTCGCAGCAGCACTGATACCATCAATAGATCGCCCGCGCTGAACGCATCATCGAGCCAGTCGGTGACGCCTAAGTGAGCCGAGAGTCTGTCCAGTCGAGCGCGAACACGGTCCTTTACCAACGGCAGGCGCTCCTCGTTCCAAGACTTGTCACCTTCGAATATTTTTGCCGTCGTCAATTCGAGGATCGGCGGCTCGACGGTGTTAAGTGCGGCAAACATCCACGTGATCGCGCGCGCGCGGGCATCGCGATCCTTCGGCAGCAGGCCCGCATGCTGCTCAGCAAGATGAAAGACGATCGAGCCGGTCTCGAACAGCGAGAGGGAACCTTCCTCATAGGTGGGGATCTGGCCGAAGGGATGGATGGCCAGATGGTCAGGCGCCTTCATCTCTGCGAAGGAAACAAGACGAACCTCATAAGGCTGCCCCACTTCTTCGAGCGCCCAACGAACGCGCGTATCGCGCGCCAGTCCCTTGCCACCATCGGGCGAACGTTCAAATGCTGTGATAGTGATTGTCATCGCATCCGTTTTCTTGCTTGGGCGAATTTCTTTGGCTTCCTATCGTGACGACGAATGAGCCTCCCGGAAATCGACATCGGTCTTGAACTATTTTCATTTGCTGGGCGCAGATCGCGAATGTCCGCTTCCGATCGCGGTTGCCGGCGGTGAAACCACGGCGATCGTCGCGGACATTCCGATCGGTCTGGCGCTGATCGTGCTTAGCCTGCCGCGCGGCACCCGCAGCGACCAACATTATGGCGGTTAGGATCGACCGATTGTCTGAACAGGGCCCGACCTGACGGCGCCGGTCTAGATTTGTTCGCCGAGCAGGATCCTCGCATCCTTGGCTGCGACGATGAACGCTTGGCGCGCGACCCTTGGCGGCTTCTCGCCGCGGATAACAGCAAGGCAGGCTTCGATCGCGGCGAGCCGCGTCTCCGAGGCTGGCGCCGGCCAGTCCTTCAGCAGCACATTAGCCGCGTCGGACACCGACAAAACAACCCGGTCGCGATCGACCCGGCCAGGTTGAACGACTATCGGCTTTCTAAAACGTCTCGTACGCACGACACTCTCCAAAGCAACGATACGTTAGCTGCGTCTGATCTTTTTCGCCACCCCAAATATTAATTGCCGTCGCACTTGCCACTGCGCTGTGCAAGGTGACGCCACGAAGGTGATCTCCCAGCCACATTGTCGGCTGGATTTGGCTATCAGGTGCCAGCCAAGGAGCAGACCGACGCTGTGCTTCAAGGAGGCCAGGCAGTTTTATGAAATCACCGATTGCAACAGCGGGATGCTTGGCTCTGTTCGTGTCGGCATGTACCTCATCCGATGAACAACAACAGAGTATATCTAGCACGCCAGTGAAATCGGCGGAGCCGCGGGTCGTGATCGAGGCCGACCCTGCGCCGTTCACGTATTGGGCGCCGGAGGGGTCCACGATACGCAACCATCCGCGAAATCCCGCGATTTGGGTCGCGCAAGTTGCTGGCCAGCCGGAGCGATACTACTGCGGAGATCGGTGCCAGGCGTCCCGTTACCAGCATCTTCTCGGACGACCGCTCACTGAAATGCCGGATCCGCCGAAGAAGGCTATCTGCCGCACCCACTGCTCGACATGCGCCCGCACCTCCGATCTCGGCTGGGCTCGGATGAACATCAGCTAGGACACTCGGACAATTGTCGAAATTGCCTGCGGGTGACCGATGATCTTAACCTGCCCATCGTTGCGCTGGGTTGCGGAAGATAGGCTAAGGCCATGAACTGCACGAGCGTCGCGCCGTCTTCGGCATAGATGTCGAGGAGCGGCGGCGAGACCGAGGCAAGCTGGAGCCGTTGCTTGCCGGGCGGGATGGAACATCTGCCGAGAATTGCCGTTGATATGCTCATCAGGCGAAAGGGCTGCATATGTCAAAACTTCAGGCGGCAACTCCAGAGCAGTTGCAGCGGTTAAAGGTCGAGGCGTCGGCATACTTTGGCCCGAAAATGCTCAACGAAGCATTATTGCGCCTTTGCCAGGCTTGCGGAAGCGATAGCCTTGACCAGTTCGAGAAAGCAATGGTCGACCGGATCGAGGCAATGCACGATGACGGTAGAGCCAACTTCGAAGCACTGAAGGAGTTTGCCATCGAACAGCTTTATGCCTGTGTTCGAGAGGTCAAGTCTTCACCGAAGATGAAACAGCCTCTTAAGGAAACAAAGGCCCGAAGGACACCTGGTCGGTCGGAAGAGCCGGAAATCTTGGAAGACCAGTTGCAGGCCGGCCTTGAGGGTTCCTTCCCGGCGAGCGACCCACCCGCCGTGGTGTCCACAGCGATATCCGGCGGATCGAAAAAGCTGGTCGGGACTGACGAAGTCCTGAAAAAGCAGCGAGAGGAGGCGGCGGCTAAGAAAAACAGCCGGTCATCTTCGGGGTAGGGGAAGATCGCCTCATTCGCTCTGGCCTATCGCCTGAGGCGTCGGCTGGCTTTCCTTGCTGTAGGGGTCTTTCGTCGGCGCTCGCCATGCCGGCAATCGCCGGCCGTGCGTTCACGCAAGACAAGTTCGTCTTCAAGATCGCCCGCACCGAGGGTATCGGCACGCCTTGCCGTATCGAAACAAGGATCATCCTCCCGTGAAGAAGACGCGCATCGCAATCGTGGGCCTTGGCATGGCGGTGACGCCGCATGCCCGCGGCTTGATGGACCTGTCGGACAGGGTCGAGGTGATCCACGCCTTCGCTCCGAGCGAGGCTCGGAGACGTGCTTTCGGCGAGAAGTTCCCGTTCCCGCTCTGCGACAGTCTGGATACCATCCTGAATGACGGCAGCGTCGAGGCGGTCGCCGTCTTCACGCCCGCCAACACGCATCGCGATATTGCGATCCGCTGCACCGGGGCGGGCAAGCACGTGCTGATGGAAAAGCCGCTCGACATCACGACCGCCCGCGCCGAAGCACTCGTCGCCGCCTGCCGTAAGGCCGGCGTCAAGCTCGGCGTCGTCCTGCAGCACCGCTTCCGGCCGGCGGGTGTGAAGCTGGCCGAGATTCTCGCGTCCGGCGAACTCGGCGCGATTGTCGGCTGCTCCACGGTGATCCGCCTTTGGCGGCCGCAGAGCTACTACGACGAGCCGGGGCGGGGCTCGTTCGCGCGGGACGGCGGCGGCGTGCTGATCTCGCAAGGCATCCACACGCTCGACCTGATGCTGAGTCTGGCGGGACCGATCGCCGAGGTGAGGGGATTCGCGGCGACCACGCCCGTTCACAGCATGGAGACAGAGGACATGGTCTGCGCCGCGGCGCGCTTCGCCAATGGCGCCTTCGGCACAATCGACGCGACGACGGCCGCCTATCCCGGCTTTCCCGAGGAGATTGTGCTTACCTGCACGAAAGGCACGGCCCTGCTGCGCGGCACCGAACTGCTGGTACAGTTTCAAAACGGCCGAAAGATCGCGATCGAGCCGGACCGCTCGGCCGGAGGTACCGGGGCCGATCCGATGGCCTTTCCACACGACCACCACCGTGCCGTGATGGCCGATTTCGTCGAGGCGATCCGCGCCGGCCGCGAGCCGAAGGTGACCGGCGAGGAGGCGCTCAAGGTGCATCGGCTGATTGATGCGCTGGTCGAGGCCGGTAGGTCGAGCGGGTCTATCCGCGTTGCCGGGGCGGAAGCATGAGCCGCCCGTTGCGTTTGGCAGCAGCACGCGGAGGTTGAAAATAATGTTCCGTCCGCTATCGTTCATCAAGACGCATCATTTTTGAGGTAGTGCGTTCCGTCCAAGGCCCATGAGGAGGTCAGGACGCAGGACAGCCATCGGTCACGGCAGCGCCGCCTGGAGCAGCAAGACGGCGGGAACTGCTGACTTTTCTTGTGCTCGCCTTCGGCATCTGGCCCGTTGGCGTCGAGCTCGGCGTCGGCCATGCGGGGGACGAATAGGGTGTGGTCCCGGCTCAAGGCCGCAGCCCTCTGGGCATGGCGTATCCTGTCGACGCCCGCCGCTACGCTGAGTCTGGGGTTCCTCACGCTTGGCGGCTTCATCGGCGGAGTGATCTTCTGGGGCGCGTTCAATACGGCGCTTGAGCTGACCAACACGGAGCAGTTCTGCATCTCCTGTCATGAGATGGAGGCGAACGTCTACGAAGAGCTGACCCGCACGGTGCATTTCTCGAACCGTTCGGGCGTGCGCGCCTCATGTCCCGACTGCCACGTTCCCCACGGGTGGACGGATAAGATCGCCAGGAAAATGCAGGCTTCCAAGGAGGTTTGGGGAAAGATTTTCGGCACCATCAACACGCGTCGCAAGTTCCTCGACCATCGGCTGGATCTGGCGCACCATGAGTGGGCCCGGCTGAAGGCGAACGACAGCTTGGAATGCCGTAACTGCCATTCCTCCGTCGCCCTGGATCTCTCCAGGCAGACGGAACGCGCCGCGGCGATCCACACGCGCTATCTCCTTCCCGGGAAGGCGACCTGCATCGACTGCCACAAGGGCATTGCGCACGAGCTTCCAAGCATGGAGGGCGTGGACCCTGGCTGGAAGGTTGCGCCGGAACTGCAGGGAGATGTCCTGCCGCAGGCCTCGGCGATCGACGCACTCGAACGGTTCAGCGAAGCCAATACATTCGCGTCAAGTTACGATCCGCACGCCTTCGATGCGAAAGGTGAGGCCGCCGACTGAGCCGTGTGCGCCTTCCGCCAAGGCCGAAGGGCGTCTGCGGGCGCGCGCTTTGGTCCGTTCCCGGCGAGCTTTCTTGCGCCTATCGGCGCCGAAAGCGCTTGTCTGTCGACGCCAGGAGGGCCGAAGCCGGTCGTAAGGTAGGGAGGTGTCGTACCCTGGCGCGCAGCATTGCGCCCTGACGTTGGGAAGGCGTTGGCTTTTCGGGCTGAACGAAACTGCGAACTTTGTGCTGCCGGTTCCCCTCAATACTACGCCAGAGCCCTCTGTCAGGATGCGGACGCGTGATCGCCACCGGACTGAGCGGATTCGGCTTGCCGGTGGTCCAAAGTCGACATTGAGGGAACGGGCCGTCTCGCTGGCTCTTGAAAAGGGTGAAGCCTACCGGCAAGGCCGTCCACGTCGTCCTCGACAACTACGCCGCTCACAACCACCCCAAGGTGCGCGCCTGGCTCGACCGCAATCAGCGCTTCACTTTCCACTTCACGACCTCGTGCGCGTGGCTCACGCAATTGAGGGCTTCTTCGCAAAACTATCGAAGCGTCGTCTCAAGCGAGGCGCCTTCCACACCGTCGTCGACCTCCAAGCGCAAATCAACCGCTACCTCGCCGAGCACAACCACCAACCCAAACCCTTCGCTTGGACCGCCGACCCGGACAAGATCCATTGCTGCCGTCAAACGAGGGCACTAAGTGTTAGATTCCATCCACTAGGCTGCTAATCCTGCGGGAGATGGACGATGTGGATACGCACCCTGAGCACGAACGAATGCACCGAGCTGCTGGCTGGGCACCATGTGGCCCGTCTGGCCTGTGCCAGGAACGGGCGCCCATATGTGGTCCCGATCTATTACGCTTACGCGGAGAACGCACTCTATGCCTTCTCCATTCCAGGCAAGAAGATCGATTGGATGCGGGCCAATCCGCTTGTGTCGGTGCTCGTCGAAAGTCCGTTGCAAAGACGACAGTGGAAGAGCGTGATCGCGGACGGACGCTATGAAGAGCTGCCCGAGAGGATCGGGCACAAACGCCAGCGGGATCATGCATGGTCGTTGCTGAACAAGCATACGGATTGGTGGGAACCGGGCGCCCTGAAGCCGGCGACGCCTCCCTTGGCCGACGATGCCCGGCACATATTCTTCCGGATAGTTATCGAAGAGCTTTCGGGGCGCGAAGCGAAGGAGTAAAGGGCGCACGGTCAAAGTCACATAAGGCGTCATTGCTGACGCAATTGCCCCCATTGCGGAAATGTTGGAAGCCCCGATAACGCGGGATCAATACAGCCTCGTAACCGAACCGACGACATACGCGAGCGATGACTTGGCCCCGAAATGACTGGCCAGCGAAAACTGTTCTAATGCTGCAGCGTCTCGATGTAACCGGCCAGGTTGTGGATGCGTTCCGTCGTGACGATCTCGCCGCCACTGGGGCCATAGACCTTTGCGTCCTCTTCGAGGAACTGGCGACCCCACACCGGCATCTCGCGATCGCCATGGCTTGGTAAGCTATAGCGACCGTCGATAGTCGCGAAGACCCTCGAATAGGGAAACGCGCCGCCGTTCCGTTCGGAAAGACGCGTCAGGTCGGCCGGACGCTTCAACAGCACATCGCCCAAGGGCCCATCGCCCTTGCCGTAGAGACCGTGGCAGACCGCACAGGAGTTCAGGTACTCCGCCTCGCCATAACTCATTTCCTGCGCTGTAGACGCCTGGCAGGCCAAAGTTGCAAGAGCTACCGCGATGCTGAGTTTCATCTGCGTTTCCCCAATTGGTGGCTAAGCCTACAGCATCAGCATGTGGACACGTTGATCCGGATCAATTCGCATGCGGGGGCGGTCTTTGATTCAATGCAACAAACGCCCGAGCCATCTCGCCATTATTATCATTACAATTGGCTCAAAATTCAGGAGCAGCCACCATGGCTTTTCAGGACGATACTTACCATTACTGGGCCTGATCTGGGCGATGGCGATCTCAAGCTCGCCGCTGGGAGACGTACTCCTGAATGTTGCCAAACCTATCACCCTAAGTCAGGTTCTTCCATTGATACGCATCATGCCACTCGAGGCTTGGTCGTCTCGCGTCGAACCGCTCGCTGATCTGCGGCGCGCTCATGCGCGGCATCTTTCAGAGCGTCCGTCACTTCGCCATCGGTAAGCTGGGGGAAGCTGAGGTAGTGGTGACCGAGAGCATGGAAATGCGCCGGTTGACTGAGGCACACGATCCAATCCGTTTCCTGAGCGAGTTCAGCCAATGTGTCCGGCGGCGCTACCGGGATCGCTACGACGATGTCGCGAGGCGACCGCCGTTTAAGGGCACGGATCGCAACCTTCATCGTCGTCCCGGTCGCGACACCGTCATCGACTATGATTGCCGTCTTGCCAGCGATCGACAAGGGTGGATGCTTTCCGCGATAGGCAAGCCGGCGCCGTTCCAGCTCGGGGCGCTCTTTCGCGATCAAGACGCGAAGCGCGTCATCATCGAGGGAATAAGCTTCGACGATCTCCCGATTCAGCACGACGTCCGGAGGGTCGCCGTCCACGATCGCGGCGACGGCCAGTTCGGGATTTCCCGGTGCGCCCACCTTGCGGACGATAATCAGGTCGAGCGGAGCCTTCAGGGCTTTGGCCACTTCGGCGGCGACAGGAACGCCGCCCCGCGGCAAGGCGAGAACGACGGGCTGGTGTAGGCGGAGTTTCTCCAACTCAATGCCAAGTTTTCGCCCGGCCTCCTGACGATCGCGAAACATCGGTCAATCCGCAGGCCAGAGATGGCGGAGCGACTTCTTCATCGAGTTCCGGACCTGGACGATTTCGCCATGCGATATGTGGCGGTCGAGGAGTTTGAAAACCGCTTTGATCGCCCTGTCGATATCGACGTCAAGTTCGTACCCGAAGCTGTTCCTGACGCAAATGATGAAGTCGCTCTTTTTTCGCTCCCACACGGGTTCGTCCGACGGTTTCCAACCTTCGAAATATATACCTCTGATGAGCGTCGGCAGCTGAGCTGAAAGGTCGGCCATTTCCTCCGGCGACAACCAGTCTCGCAATGTGTGCAGAACGGATTTCAGGAACCGGTATGCGCTTTGTTCGCTCCAGCCCAAGTCCTGGGCGAGTTCGTTCACCCATTGCTCCGCCTGCTCGGCTGCATGGGTAAAGCCGGTAACGGAAGAGTGGGTCATGCGGATCACTCCTTCAAATCTATCTTGCCATTCTGGCGAACGGGGAGATATTCGCATTGAGCCTGATCAATTTATCTGGCGGCGCCATGAAGGCGGCTGCCGTCAGTCATTCGATCACGGCGGTCTCCTAGTCATGACAGCCCGCCTTTTTTGGATCTGCAAAAAGCCGGCGCGAGGTTCGTAGGAACGAACTGCGCGAGGTCTCAAAAGCCAGTCTTGTTGCTCTTGATTGTCAGGATCATCGAGCGATCGACCTCCTCTTCCCTGATCCATCATGGTACTGAGCCCGCTGCCCACTCCCTCCGGCAGCGGGCTTTCTTTTTGTCGGCCTCAAAGGCGACCGTCAACAGGGACGCGAATGGAGGCTATCTGAACATCATACCAGGACCGAAGCTGCCCCCGCGACCCATGCCCATGCCCATCATCGGCAGGACGATCTCGTCGGCGACTTTCTTCTGCTCATCGCTCAGGGTTGCATACAGTTTTTCGACCGCCGCCTTGACAGTCTTCACCTGTTCCAGCCGGGCCTCGAGATGAGTCTGCTGGTAGGCGAGCCGCTCGGGCAGGGGTTTCTTCAGGAAGTCGCCATCGTGGAATTCCTTGATCATGCCACGCATCAACTCGTTGTGTGCCTCGGCTGTGCTGCGGACGACGGCAGCTAGCTCGTCCCAGGACGGCGCCTGTTCGTCGGTGATCTTCAGTTCTGTTTTCAAGAAGGCAAGGCGTCCGTCAATACGATCGAGCATCTCGTCTGAATCGTAGCCGCCCATCGGCCCGCCCATGCCCGATTGACCCATCATCATTCGGCCCATGCCCCATCGGGGCCACCAACCGGCATCGTCATCTTCAGCACCGGCCACAGCAGGCATTACTGCAACCGCCAGCATCATTCCCGCTGCCAAAGCACTGCGCCAAGTAAACATCGATCATCTCCATTCCGATTATTGCATCATGCTTTTCAGGGATCACATGATCGCGGTGGCGGCATTGACCTGCGTCAACGGGCGTCAGGGAAGGTTCGGAATGATGGTTCAGGTGGATTCTTCGAAATCTATCGGTCTTGTGAATCAGCCGACAGCCATGTGTGGTTCATCGGCAAGGCACCTATGGCCAATCGAAAGTTCTTCCCGACCAGAGCAGCGCACGAGCCGTTTCTCGTCAAGAATGCCGAAATGCTGGGGGCTGTGGATCTCGATGATGCCGCGGCGGCTCATATCCTGGATTACCCGACTGATCGTTTCGACCGTGGTCCCGAGATAGGCGGCCATGTCGTGGCGACTGATTGGCACGTGAACCGATAGTCTTCTTTTTCGCGATGGCATGTCAGGCTCAATGACGGTTGTGCGCCGGTGAAGGATCAGGAAAAAACTTGCAACGCGTTCCGGGATCGTCTGGCTGCCAAGCAGCAACATCCAGTCGCGCGCGGCATCCAATTCACGCAGCACTGCGAGAAACATCTGATGTTCAAGTTCAGGGGAACGAGACAGCAGCCGTTCGAAGGCATGCCGCTCGAAGCAGCAAAGCGTGACATCCGTTGCGGCCTCGACCGCCACCCCGGATGTGCGCTCGAAGACACGGCCGAAGAAGTCAGCCGGCAGCAGTAGACCGACGATCTGCTGCCGGCCGTCAGCCATTGTCCTCTGGACACGCAAAATGCCCGACATCACAATACCAAGGAACACGGAGTCTTCGGCCTCGGCCAGGATGGTGTTGCCCGCCTCGAAGGTCCGCACGCGCGAAATCCTTGAAATTTCCTTTTGCAAGACAGGTTTGACCGCATTGCAAATCGATTTGCGACGCACCTCACAACGGTCGCACGCCGAGAGAATTCTGACAGGAGGCAAGGCCTTCATGCATCCGCTCCATTTCCGGATTACGCGATAATTTTCGCTCGATCCGTCTGGCTCTGATTGTCTTTTCTGTCAGCATCAACTCGAGCGTTCTTTGCCCTGAATCAAAGAACGGCCGAAAACAGGGGGACTCGAAAAAGATCGGGACGGCGAGAGGCCCCAGGGTGTATGGTTTGGCAATGTTCTGTCCAGACGTTGAGGCGTGTCGTGGATCGGCTAATTGCGCGTGCAAATATAGCCCATTTCCAGGATCTGCTTGCCAGGGAGGCTGATCCGAAACGGCGGCGCGTCATCGAAGACCTGTTAGCCTTGGAGCAGAAAAAGCTCAAAATCGCGAACCGTCGGGCACGCAAGCAGTCCCGCCAAGCTTCCAATCCGAACGAGGCGGCCACCCGCTTGTACCGGCCAGAAAAGACAGCGAGCAATGATGCAGTTCGCAGCAAGGCTTAACACAAGGCAGCCTGGACACTGCCTACAGCGAGTTGGTTCAATCCTGAGCAGTTCCGGTTTCGGCGAATGCTCGTGAAACCTCGCCCGGGTTTGCTAGCTCCGAAATCGTCAGCGCGCCGAACAGGTGCGCTGACGTGGAATGGCGACCGTCACGCTACGCGGCCTTGACCGTGATCTTTTTCTCGGCCTTCTGGGCTTCGGCGGTCTTCGGCAGTTTCACCGTCAGCACACCCTTGGCGAAACTCGCGTCGATCTTGTCGGCGTCGACCCCTTCGGGCAGCTGGAACGAACGCTGGAAGGAGCCGTAACGGCGTTCGGACAGATAATAATCCTTGTCCTTCTCTTCCTTCTCTTCCGTCTTCTCGCCCTTGATCGTCAGCGTCCGGTTGGCGAGTTTGATCTCGACATTCTTTTCGTCGATGCCGGGCAGTTCGGCCGTGATCTC
>NZ_VLKT01000059.1 GCF_007830515.1 Mesorhizobium tianshanense | reverse complement strand
GCGGTGAAACTGCTTTCTCGCAGGGCGTGTCCGAACCAGAAGGCGCCGATGGCAAGCGGGACGTTGGTCAGGGCGAGAGGCGAGCGCACGTCCGGCCAGTAGGCCTGAATGATATAAGCAAGGACGACGGCCGCGGCAACGAAGGTTAACATTGCCGGGTCGGTCGGCCCCGCAGTCCTTTTCGCGACCTCGTTATAGATGATCTGGGTCGCGAAAAGGCATGTGACGAACCAGAAGATGCCAAGTTCGCCGGTCAGGTACCTTCCACCCAGAATTGCGTTCGTCATGAGTTCCCGGATTTGCCAGGGCGCCGGTATGTCGCCGCGAAGCAGATCAACGAGAAGCATGCCGGTGATGACGAGGCTGAGAAATGTCACGTAGGGTATCAGCAGCCCATGCACCCGCTTTGAAAGAAGACCCTTTCTGTCGGAAACGGTGTAGAGATATCCGGATATGACGAAGAAAAACGGCATGTAGAAGAGAGAGATCGCAAAATAGATCGCCGGTGCCAATTGCCAGCGGCTTTGGGTAAGAACGTGGGCCAGGACGACAAGAACGATGCCCACGCCCTTGGCGACATCAGGCCAAGTCTGGCGCATTGCGAGCCTCCAGTACCCCGATCGACGCAGATGGTCGGTCGGCTTTTTCGGATCGCCGGCATTGTGCGTGGCAGCATGCAAGGTTGACAACCCCAAATTGTCGGGGGGTCCGAGCGGGTGTCTACAAACAGGAAAATTGCAATTGCCCCGGACACCTCTTGGCCCGTGTCTCGCCGGTCGGATGGCAACACATCGCCTTCTCTGGTGACGACCTTTGGGATCGTGCCGCGAAGACAACCGGCCTGAGACACGGCCTCCCAGACAGCCCATACTGGCTGCGCTCGGTCTCCAGTTCCGCCTGTCGCGACAGGTTATCGTGGGCACGGGAATCGCTCGTCATGGCATTCTTTCTTCGGTGGTGTCGGCTTGTTCGAAGCCCGGAGGTTCTTGACGGTCAGGTCGAATTCGATATTCAAGGGAGGCGCGGCGGGCCTTTAAGGAGGTCGATGTGACGATGACGGAGAGCCTACCCAGTGCCTTGAAAAGACGCAGCAAACAGGCTGCAAAACGACTGCTCGGCTACGACTCCCGCAACTGGCTGCGCATCAGGCAAATCGAGGCATTCACCGCGTTTCTTGAAGCGGACGGCCGAAAATCTTCCCCTGTGATCGAGGTTTCGCCCGGCTGGAACCGCTACTGGAAGACGCTGTGCTCCAACTACACGTCGGTCGATTTTCCCGAATTCGACATCTGCAAGGACCGCACCGAGAATCAATATGCGATCGTCATCGCCGATCAGGTGCTGGAGCATGTGCAGCGGCCGCTGGCCGCGGCCAAAAATATCCACGCCATGACCAGGCCGGGCGGCTGGGCGATGGTGGCGACGCCGTTCCTGTTCAGGGTGCATGCCAGGCCGCACGATTACAACCGCTGGACCCCCGCCGGCCTGAAGCAGTTGCTGGTCGAAGGCGGCTTTCCGGAAGCCGGCATAGAGGCGTTCAGCTGGGGCAACAAGGCCTGCGCAAAAGCCCATATCGGCGGACCAGTTCGCTCCTACGGCATGTGGCGCGACCTCTCCAACGACGAGGAATACCCGCTGATGGTCTGGGCGTTTGCGCGGAAGGCAGGATGAAGCTGCCGGCGCCGCCTGACCTTCTCCCCTTGCTGCAAGCAGAAAATCAGCCTCCCCGTCCTTCCTCCGCGCGGCTAGGGCGCGAGCAGGATCGACGCGGATCGGCAACCGCGGATCGGCGCCGACCCGTCGGCTTCGCCCTCGGTGTTGCTTGGCACTTAACCGTAAGAATGCGGCGGTTCCGATCGGCTTTGCCTTTAATGTGCGAATACAATCGCTCCGATTCTCAATTAACTGCAACTGCGCGGGCGGTCGCGGCCGGCTAGTTTGGGCCATTGTCCTGTCGGCAAGATTGCTGAAGTGGGTTCTGTTCTCACCGACGGTATGGCTACGCAGCATCTGGAGCTTTTCGGGTCCGGCGCGCTCGACGATGGCGACCCCGGCCAGCAAAGCTGGTTGCAGGCGCGAACCTGCGCGTTCGGCGAAGGTCCGCCGGCCGGCGGCACGGCATCTTCGAGGAACGGCAGCGGATAATCACCAAGATCGATCAACTCGATCTCCAGTTCGTCTCGTTTCTCGGCAAGGCCGGAGATCCATTCGGCTCCCGAGGCGATCCATGTCTGGCGCAACGATGCCGCCGCCCCATCGGGCTGACAGGCCGGGCAGGTATCCCCGGAATGAGACAATCGGAGTAGCGACTAGCCGGAGGAAGTAGCAGGCGGCCACCGTTGTCGGGCTCGATCCCGGGCGCACAATCTGCCACCCTTGCGGCGAGCGGCAACGGTTGGCCCGCGTCCCGAGGCGTCGCAGAGTGAGGAAGAGCGTGTGAGATTGACGGGCAAGTTCCTCGGCATGTTCTGCGATGCGCGCGTCATAGCCAAGGGAGAGGCCGCCGGCCTCAAGCTCGTGGCGCGGAGCGCCGACCCGAACTTTGTTCGCGGCACGTACGAACCGCCCATCCAGCAGGCGATCACGGCCAACCTGGCGCCGGGGGATGCCTTTTTCGACATTGGCGCGAATATCGGGTTCTTTTGTCTCATCGCCGCGCGTCGCGTCGGGCCGCGCGGTCAAGTCTATGCGTTCGAACCAGTCCCCCGCAACGCCGAAGCTGTCGCAGAAAGTGCGCGGCTCAGCGGGTTCGACACGATACGGGTGTTCGCCGAAGCCGCGGGCTCGACAACCGGCCGTGGCCAGCTTCTCCTGGCTCATCACATCGGCGGCGCGGCGCTTGCCTCGGCGGGAGCGCCGCCGGACATGAGTGGCCGCCTGGAAGTCGGCATAGTCGCTATCGACGATGCCATCGCCCGCCGAGGTCTCAGGCCGCCCTCGCTGGTCAAGATCGACGTGGAAGGCGCCGAAATCGACGTCCTCGGCGGTATGACGCAAACGCTGCGTAGGCA
The DNA here is from genome assembly GCF_007830515.1 of Mesorhizobium tianshanense. GTDB lineage: Bacteria > Pseudomonadota > Alphaproteobacteria > Rhizobiales > Rhizobiaceae > Mesorhizobium > Mesorhizobium tianshanense. The sequence continues at coordinate 38,019 of NZ_VLKT01000059.1, read as the reverse complement.
CCGCCCGAAGGTGATTTATGAGGTCGACGACGCAACGCGCGAGGGGCTTGACCGCAAGGCCCGAAGGATCGCGGAATTCCTCACTGCCGCAGGCTACGCATTGAAATCGCTGCCAGCCTCCTATGACAATCGGGAATGGCAGGTCGAACACGTCTTCGCGCAACCGATGGACACTTGAGAGTCATCTTGGTGGAGCCATCACAGGGATCCCATGCAAAGGCACAGCAAGCGCGATCAAGACGGACAAGAGAAGCGGTGCGCGACTTCTGCTGGGCCGGCGATACGTCATCGATGCCTTGGAAAGTCTCGCACGAGTCTCGCGCAGCCAATGACGACGTGAGGAGGTCTTAATTGTTGCACCGTCATGACTGGGCAGCACCTGCTGAACAGGCCGAGTCCGGCGTTGTCGGACCGGAGATTCTTGTCGCAGATAGTTTTCAGGACGATCGCACCCGCGGCACGGTGATAGGGACCTTGGCGACAAAGGGAGGGGTCAGGCGAGGACGCGACATCGAACGCCAGATCGCGATCGATCACGGCGCACTTCGTTTCCAGCCACTCGTCAGGCCAGGCTGGGGCCGGCAAGGGATTTCCTATGGTCCCTTTCAGCGAGAGGCTGGTCTGGTGCTGTTGGTCTCTATCACCAACGGCCACAACACATCACAGGGATCGCCACTGCCTGAAGACATCGCCAGGCGAGTCTACCGTTGGCTGCGGGGACCGGGCATCGACCCATGGCCCGGCCGTCTGGTTTCGTTGATGCGTGCGCCACGGAAGAGGCTCACCCTTCGCCGTTTTTGGTGGTGGGTGCTTAGCACCTCCAGGACCTACCGCGGGCCGAACATCAACGAGAACCTGGCTGTCGGTTGGTTCCCCAGCGAGGCGCCGGTCAATCCCGTGGAAGAGGGGTGCGGCTTTGTCATGCACGCCGCCGAAGGTGAAAATGGCGAGCTGTGGGCGCGTGTGGGAAAGCAATGCCTGAGTGCGTTCCGGCGTCTAAAGAACCTTCATGTCTACTATGTCGTGGCGTTGCGGGAGCAGGGCGCTGTCTATTATGCGGCCGCCGACCAGAAAGCTCATGGGCTCGCTGCTTTTCCGATGATGCGTCCAATTGCGATCGATCCTTTCAACAAGGACGAAAAGCTGTTTGCGGGCGTTCACCAGTCAGCGCTTGGCCAGATCGGGTTTCGCGTCGACACACGCGTTCAGGCGGTTCATGTCGGGAGGCTGCCTGAATTTTCTACGAAGTTTGGCACCGCCCACGCTGCCGATGCACTTATGGAAGGCTTGCCGGGGCAGACTGCCGAAACCGGAGGGCGGTGGCGTTTCTTGCAGGACGCTGGCGACAATCTGTCCGTCATCGATCCCGGCCGCCCTTCAGGATTGATCCATGGGCTGCTGGAGATCAGCGCGGACTCGGATGTATGTGGGCTCGTCTGGCGGTTTCGGGACAAGCACAATTTCTGGCTGCTGAAACTCTCGACGCTCGGATGCACTTTGGTCAGCAGGCAATCGGGCAAAGAAACGACGATCGCGACGGATACGGCACATGCCTTGCGCGAGCGTTCCACCCATTCGGTCCAGATTCTCGACTGGGACGGTCAGGTGAGCTGCTTTCTGGATGGGGCTCGTCTTTTCGACCTGCCCGCTGCGGCTGGTTCAGCCGAGGATGCTACCGGGGTAGGTGTATGGACAAGCGCCGACAGCGAGCCGCGTTGGCATAGTTTCGAGGCTCATCCTTGCGAAGTTCCCATCCCATTGATGGCGCCTCTGGAGGCATCCTGGAACCAACTCGGAGCAAGCTTGTCTTACGCCGACGATTTTACCGGCACCGCCGGCGAATTGGATCGCCGCACGACGGAGCTCGGCGGTGGACAATGGGCAAGAACACTGGGAACCGGGGTCATCGACGTCGACGGGCTGGGCAGCGCCCATGTGCGCGCGAGCGTGCACAGACCGAACCCGGGTCGGACATTCTATTCGCTGCCTTGGGATCTACCGGGGTTCAGCGATCTTGAGGTTACAATCGAGCCTCCTGGGGAGCGTCGAGGCCAAGATCAGCGCAGCCGGGCAGGACTGCTTTTCTGGCAAGACAGCGACAACTACGTCTGTGTCACGACCTGGCTCGACGATGTCTACCAGGGGGCCTCGATTTCGGTGTTCATCAAGCGGCTCGGCTTCGAGGAACTTTATGACGCGGTCTGGACCAATGTGGCGGACAAAGTGGTTTGGGGAAAATGCTTTCGCATGCGCGCTGCATTCGACGGAAATCGATTTGCAATCCTGATCGACGACGAACTGGTGATGCAGCGAAGCCTGACCGACATCTATCCCGACGATGCTGCCCTTCAAATTCTGCGGGTCGGGCTCGCCGTCAACTGGGAATGGGGAGATGACACGGGCTCGGTGTTCACCTCGTTCAAGGCCAGGCGCTGAGCGAAAGAGCGGTTTCGCTTTCCGAGCCGTGAACTGTGGGTGGCGATGGCCTTGTCATAAAGGTTCCGGGTCGACTGGGCTATTTTTTCCCACGCATAGAGATCGGCGACCCGCGCGGCTCCCCGGCGTCCCAGTTTCGCCGCTCGCGCTGGATCTCCAAGAAGGCCGATGATCTGGGCTGCCAATGCATTCGGGTCGTTCTTCTCAACCAACACGCCGCCGCCGGTGGCTTCCATGATCTCCGTCATGCCACCGACGCGCGTGGCTACGACAGGAGTGCCATTGGACAGCGCCTCGATCAGGCTCATTCCGAAGGACTCGCTGAGCGAGGGATTTACGACAAGCGATGCTTCGGCATATCGCTCGACCAATTTCTTGTAGGGTTGCGTGCCAGCGAAACTGATGGTCGGAGCGATCGCTGGTGCTATCATCGCACGCAGCGCGGCGTCGTAGGAACCGAGGTATGCGCTACCGCCCCGGTAGAAGCGAGCGAGATCCCGGACGTCACGGTCCGTGCTCAGGTCAATCAGGAACTCACGAGGCAGAGTTGCCGACGGGCCGACAATCTCAAGGCGGGCTTCAGGACAGGCTGCAACAACGCTCTGCCAGGCTTCGATCAGCGTGTGGATGCCTTTTTCGGATGACACACGGCCGACGAACAAAACCTTTCCCGGTATTCGTGCGACGGCAGTGACGTCCTGGTTCGCGGGCGCTCCGTTCGGCAGGACTGCGAAGTTTGTGTCCATTTCAGCAAAGCGCGCGCGCGCCGCGGCCACGACATGCTCAGAGCACCCGACGGCGAGATCGGTGGCGGCGAGCGCTTGTTTCATCGCATTGCGGTCAAGTTCCGCAAGCCAGTCACAATGCATGTGCAACACGATTGCTGCTTGCGGCGCCGCCCGTCGAATGGCCGGCACGTATTGCGGAAAATTCTGGATGTGGACCACGTCGGGCGAGAGACGGCGTATCGTGCGAATGGCCTGGGCGAGATAGTCGAAGGCATAGAGACTTTGTGCGACCAGCGGCGATCGCGGCCAGACACGGCTCCAGAGGTGGGATGCCATGCTCCAGGCGCGAGCCGGCGCACATTTGAGCAGCTCGAAACGGATGCCGTCGATTTCCATCTGGGCCGGCATCCCGCGCAGGCGCCGGGCGACTATGGTCATGTCGCAATCTGCACCCAGCCGCCTGGCGACTTCATACGTCCAAATACCGATCGAGTTCTGGATCGGGGGCGTGACCGTATCAAAAGGCTGGCTCAGGATTACGATCTTCATCGAGCCCTCAGCCTCAATACAAAATTGCCTGCGTTGAGCAGGTCAGGGCGCACCAGTACGAAGGAAGCTGCCGCATAAATTGCCGCGCCAAGGTGGCGAGCCGGCACCACAAACACGCCGAACATGGCGATCTGTCGGCCCCACGTCTCGACAGCTGACCAAACAGTTCCGCTGACGACCTGTCGGCCGAAAACGTTCATTGAACCGCCTTCTGAGGCTCGCTGGGAAACAGAACCGCATGTCTGGAGCGAAACTCATACGAATGGATCAATTCCGCCACGATCTGTTGGCCATTCGCCTCGTCCATGTCCAGTTTCGATACGTAAACCGAAAGCCCGTTGTTGTCTGGCTCCCGTCCCAGCAGCGTCCGATAGAGAAGGGTCACGTATCGCCTATTTCCAAGCCCAACCGGCTGATTCTCAGTCCTGAATTCAACCGAAAGCAACAGCTTCGTCAGTAATGGAAATATGGCCGGATCCTTCTTCATCGCAATGACCTCGCGCCACTGCTCGGTCGGCGACGGCATGCGACGCAAGACCAGACAGTAAGCATATGCAACCTGATTGGCGTGATTGAAGGCAGACTTGTCGAACGCATCGAGCGAACAGGGGTGAAATGTGCCGACATCGGCAACGGGGGGCACCGACGCCTGGTCCGGAGGCGGCGAGCTCACTGTGGGGACCGTCGGCGAACCGGGTTCTGCGCTGCCGTCGGCAATGACCTTCCTTACGGCATCATATGCCGGCTTTCGCCCGCTCGGCGTCCATAGCCCATGGTCGCGCTTCTTCAGGCGGACGAGGCCCATGAAGGCCTCATGGCTTGGCGCCCAGTACGGCTCGTCGAGCAGTTCATAGATATGGGCAGCTTCCAATCCATATAGGGATTGATATCTGCGCAGGAGCGTCATGGTCTGGACCAGACCTTCGGCCTGCTGCTTTTCCCCGCGTTGGCTGCCGCCATTGTAATTGAACTCTGTCAGCCAGATGGGTTGGCCGAATGTCGCCAGGAATTTGAACGCTTCCTCCGGGTCACCCTCGTAAAGATGCCAGACCGAAATATCCCATCGGATGCCGTCCTGGAGCATGCGGGTGAACGCTGCACGGTGACCCCAGCCAGCCGTCCCCATGGCTTTTCTGATCGTCGGATCCACCGCGATGGTTGCATCCGATAGACCGCGCAGCACCGCGCTCACCTTCGCCCAGCGCGGACTGAAATAGTCGGATGTCAGGGTGCCGCCGGCAGGTCCCCAGGAGCAGTTGTACTGTATGCCGTTGTCTTGCATCTCGCAGGGCATCAAGATCGCATAGTTCTCCATCTCGTTGCCAAGCTCCCAGACGCGGATATCGTCCTTGAAGCGGGATACGAGTGTCGATGCGAGTTCATAGGCCTGCGCATAGAGGTCATCGACGCTTCCATTGTCGAGGTCCAGTTCGGGCGTGATGACCGGCAGGATCTGGACTCCGCGCTCCTTGCCCGCCTTGACCAGTTCGGCAAGTTTGGTGGCGCTGTCGGCGCTGGAAATGTTGACGCGATACGAGGTCATGCCGAGGTCGCGGACGTAATCGAGCTGCTGTTCGATCGATATTCCGGGGTAAGCATTGAAGGGATGGCCATTTACCCCCCAGAGGAGGTCTGCTGGGGCCGAGACTGTCATGCCCAGCAAACATGCCAGGGTTGTCCACAAACGCCTGGTCGCGGCGACCACCCGTCCAATTGGACTTGGTCGCGATCGATTGGCCTGCCGCTGCATTAGCTCGAACTTGCTTGTCTTGCACAAGATATCATGCGGCTTCACTCCATTGGCTGAACTTTGCCCTGACATCCATCCAAGCACGACGATTTCTGGATCTGCCGCACTGCCCAATGCAGTCTACCATTGCCGCGCCAAGCGGAACCTCAAACATTTGGCGTAAGCGCCCAGGATTTGCCACGCCATTCGGATGAGAGCTGCCGGAAAGCCTTTTGGGAAAACGCCCGGTTATGTCCCAAAGACCAAGATGACCCGGCCGTCTTGGTCATCCAAAGTCGCGGAACTGATGCATGGCGCTGGCGACCGAATGTCGCCCGGACGTGGTTCGCGATGACACGACATTGGACGATTAACGGCCGTTTTCTCGCGCAGCCGACCACCGGAGTTCAGCGCTATGCACGCGAGATCGTTTCGGCGCTGGATGCCCTGATCGTCGGCCAAGCTCCCTTGGCACGGGATCTGGCCGTCGAGCTGCTGGTTCCGCCGGGGGTGCTTGACAAATTGCCCTTGGCCGCAATCCGTGTCCGGACTGTCGGCAGCTTCGGCGGGCATGCGTGGGAACAAGCTGTGCTTCCGGCCTATCTTCGCGGCGGCCTGCTCAGCCTCTGCAATACGGGTCCCCTGGCCGTACGCCGGCAGGTCCTGTGCATTCACGATGTCAATACCAGAACATGCCCGCAGAGCTATTCACTTCCGTTTCGGCTTCTTTACCGCACCTTGGTCCCGGCCCTGGGCAGGACCGCGCTTAGGATTGCAACGGTGTCGCAGTACTCCGCAGGCGAGCTGACGCGTCATGGCGTGTGTGCGGCGGCAAGGGTCGAGGTTGTAAGCAACGGCCACGAACATGCGCTGCGATGGACCCCTCGTCACTCGCAACAAACCCTGGCAGTCGCCGGTCCTGGTACGATCGTCGTGCTTGGCAGTTCTATCCCGCACAAAAATGTCGGTTTGATCATCGGCATGCACGACCGACTTGCCGCGGCGGGGCTACAAATTGTTGTCGTCGGCGCATCAACGCCGCGTGTCTTTGGCAGCATCGGCAACAAGGCGTCGCCGAACGTCATCTGGCTGGGAAGAAGGTCGGACGCGGAACTCGGTGCACTTTTGCGCGACTGTCTATGTCTGGCGTTCCCCTCCTTGGTTGAGGGGTTCGGACTGCCGCCGCTCGAAGCCATGGCGCTGGGATGTCCGGTGGTCATGTCAGACCGTGCCAGTCTGCCCGAAATCGGCGGGGATGCGGTTTTGTACGCATCACCTGGTGACGAGAATGCATGGTTCGATTGTTTCATGCGCCTGGTCCACGAAGAAGGCCTCAGGACCAAGTTGATCGCACGTGGTCGCGCAAGGGCGGCCCGATTCCAGTGGGCCGCGTCGGCTCAGCGGTATTTGGAGCTGATGGCCAGCGTGGATGGACTTCCGGTGCCGCCACCAGTTGGGGAAGTCGAATGCAGCCCCAATGAGCAACTTTCGGCCGCAGCCAGTATTGTTGGAGGTGTCTCAGGCCGAACGGGCGGTCGCTCTAAAAACCGCGCCTGATGATCGTGCCGTCGCCAAGCCGACGCCGACCATGGTCAAGCCGGACTGGCAGTCGTCAGAAGGACCGATCGTAAGCTGGCGGCAATCGGGATAGGCGCAGATGTATCCGGCGCGCTGCGCAAATGGGGCCAGCGTCGGTTTCCGAAAATCATCGCGCGTGCTCGTCGTGGTCTTAGGTGCCCGATGCCCGCACAGGGTTCACGATTTCTACCCCTGCGAAATCCCCTTCGTTGTCGGTGACGAGGGTGCATTCATGGGATTCGGCGACGGCGGCTATGATGGTGTCCAGGGCGCTACGAGGTCGACCCTGCGCTTTTCCGTCCGCCATGAGACGCGCCCAGACCAGGCCGGCGCTCTCGTCGAAGGGGAGCACGCGACCAGCGAACAGGGCTTGCGGTCCCTCAGGTCCTGAGAACCAGGCTTCGAGCCGATCGCGCCGCTTGCCCGCCGGCTTCTCCAGAACGCCCCGGCGGATTTCGGCAACTGTCAGCGAGGCAATGAACAGATCCTCGTCTATTTGCGCGCCCATCCACGCAAGAAGAGACTCGGAAGGAACTGGCTTCGTGATGTTGCTGATGATGTTGGTATCGAGCAGGTAGCGCATCAGATTTCGATTTCACGTCCTTCTTCGCGGGGACGGGTGAGGTCGAGATCGGCGCCAACAAGCGGGGAGCGACGGAGCGCAGCCATGATGCCGCCTCTCTTCGGCGGTTCACCGGCGATGGTCTGGCTGACAACCGCGCGGAGGCGCGAGGCATCCGGGCCGTCTTCTGCCAAGCGGCGCGCCATTGATCGAATGAGGTCGCGATCGGCATAGCGACCGAGCACCTCGAAGCGCGCCAAACCGCGCTCGCTGAGCCGAGATCGATAGTTCTGAATCGCACGTTTCTGCGAGCTGCCCACTGTCACCTCCTAGTATCTCCAGTAATATAGCCGCACGCCGCGACGCTTTCAACGATCGTGAACAAAGTGTGTCGCGCCGAATGACCGGCACGAAGAGGTACTTCACGGTACGTTAGTGCATCAGCAACAGCGCCTTCGACGTGCCCATATCGGGGGTCGCGGCCGGTCGGGTGATGAGATAGAACTCGTCGCTCGTGCTCAGGATGATGCGAGGGTCTTCGCTGACTTGCTCCCTGAGGCTGGCGACATAGTAACCTTCGGGGTTGGGATGGACGTCATCTGAGCATTGTAACCAGAAGCAATAATCAATTTCCTCTCACAGATGTAAGCGGTTGACAGATATTCAAGACCAAAAGGAGGCCCGACAAATTCATATTGGTGTTTCAGATGTTTGCATTCCGCCTCTGAAACTAACACCTTGGGAGGGAAGCCATTTTCATGATTGCCAACTACTACAGTGCCATCAAAGTTTAACAGAAGGGTAATTAAAAGAAACTGTTCCATCGTTATCCCCTAATCTCCCTGACATGGTCAGGGCCGCAGATGCGGGTATCCCCTTTTGCTGCCATTTGCGCTGCCAAAAGAAGAGCGAGAGCGATGATGAGCCTGGTGCGTTTCATGTCTTCCTGCTTTCCAATCCGGTGCTGGTGGGATCGCTTGGAAGCGACGGCCGAATGGGCTAAACTAGGAAGCGCGCCAGGAGGGTGAAATGTCCCGAAAGGCTCCTGAAATTGACCCGAAATCTGCTGAAATGATCTCGGTCGACGGTTTTGTCTTCCTGACGAAAAGCAAAGAACTCCGAACCGTCGAAGGCAAAGCGGTCAATCTTCGCAGCCAGTCCGCCGAGGTGCTCTCCGTGCTCGCGGCGCGACCGGGCGAAATCGTGTCCAAGGATGCGCTGATGCAGGCGGTCTGGCCCGATACCTTCGTGACCGACGACAGCCTCACTCAATGCATTGCCGATATTCGCCGCGCGTTGGGCGACGACGCGCACGTGATCGTGGAAACCGTCCCAAAGAGAGGCTACCGACTGAATGCCGATCCGTCGGACGCGGCGGACCCAAACGCCGCAGCCGGCACGGAACGTGCCAAGACACGATCCTCGCGACGCGGCTTCATTCTTGCTGCAATCGTTCTCGTTGCGGCAGCGATCGGCGCATATTACGGCGCGGAAATATGGCGTGCTGCGCCGGTCCGTTCGACCGACATGCCGAGGATTGCGGTCCTTCCCTTCGACGACATGAGTGCCGGTGGGGACAGGGGATATCTCGGCGATGCCGTCGCCGAGGGGATCATCACCGAGCTATCGCGGAGCAAGACATATGCCGTCATCGCCCGGAACTCGAGCTTCAAGTACCGCGACCAGCCGGTCGACACCAGGCAGATCGGAGATGAACTCGGCGTCGACTACCTGCTCGAAGGCAGCCAGCAGAAGATCGGAGACCGGCTCAAAGTGACCGCCCAGTTGCTGAATGCGCACGACGGATCGCATCTCTGGGCCAACACCTACAACCGGGAAATCGGCGATCTTTTCGTCGTCCAAGAGGAGATCATCCGCACGCTTGCGGATCGGGTCGGGCGCAGGATCGAGCGACCCTTGCCACAGAGCGGCGCCGCGCAGGTCAGTGCGCTCCGCTATCACCTGATGGGGATTGCCGAGATCCGCAAGGATAACTCTGCCGCGGGAAGCGAGCTGCTGCGGCAGTTCAGCCTCAAGGCGATCGAAGCGGATCCGAACGCCCAGTTCGGCTATATCGGGCTGGCCTGGTCCTATCGCTTTGATGCTGTATTCGGGTGGCATGAGCAGGAACATGACCGGGACGAGGCATTGAAGCGCGCCGCCGAATACGCCGACAAGGCTATCCTGCTCGCTCCCGACGATGCCGAGGCGCATCATGTCCGCGCCCGCATCCACACCGAGGCCGGAGAGATCGAGCAGGCCCTTGCGCGGTTCGATCAGGCGATCGCCCTGAATCCCAGCAACTCGAATATCCTCGTCGGCAGTACGGACCCGCTGCTGTATGTCGGCCGCATCGACGAAGCGATCGACCGGATCGAGCAGGCCAAGGGCGTCGATCCTTTCCACCCCGACTGGTTCCACTGGCAGATGGGCTGGGCGCTCTGGGAAAAGTACGATTGCGAGGCTGCGCTGACGGCGATGCGCAAAATGTCCAGAATCCTGAGCGGCGCATACCGAATGCTTGCTGGGATCCACGCTTGTCTGGGAAACGAGCGGGAGGCAAAGGAAGCGCTTGCGGTTTTCCTCCAGAACTCGCCCGGCGAATCGATCAGCAAGGAGCGCAGGGAGTGGGAGAAGATATGGACCGCCCCCGGAAGCCTCGAACGCTGGATCGGACACATGCGGATCGCGGGGTTGCCGGAGTGACGGCCGACCGAATGCTTCCCGGCAGAAGCCAATTGCCGCTAAAGGGTCATACATGCTTGCTCGGGCAAGACAATTGGGTCCCGGGAAAAGTCGGCAATGCGTCCGACTTGCGCCATAGTGCGCTCGACCCCCCGAACTTCTGGAACTGGCGCGTCCTGTTGGTTCAAACACCTGAGCCGCAGAACGCCAGAAATGATGCGTGGAAGGACTGGGTGGGGTGTAAGCTTGCGGTTCGGCCGAGATGCAGCAATGAGCCAGCATCGCCAGTTTCCCGACCTACACGTGGTGACCGACGAGGTCTGATCTCAGCCAGTTCAAATAGGCCTGCCCGCCAATGAAGCCGTGGCGAGGCGAGGTGAGAGCTGCATTGAGCGACCAATTAATCCGATCTTATGTGGCAACCGCGGCACCGTCGCTATGTGAGCTCGAGTATCCGCGCACTGGCGGCCTGTGCCCCGAGCCCGACACCAAACTTGTCCGCCCTACGTTTTCCGCGCCCTTATGATGAGCGACGGCATGTCGAACTCGACGGTCCCGCCATTGATCACGAAGGGCCTGAGCGTTGTCTTCGATTCTTTCAGAAGCCGCTCGAACTGTTTGTCGGTGAGCACGCCGCCTAGCGTCCACACGCAGGCGCGCTCGGTGGATACGAGGGCATCGATCGATTTGAAGCGCACCTTTCCGTTGCGCTGCACGACCTCGGCATCCTCGATGCCCGCCACGCGGCAGATTTCATGCAGCTGCCCCGCATCGCCCATGCTGAAGGGCGCGCGGAAGGCGTCGCCCACCTGTCTGCCGAAGAGACGGTCAAGCAACAGCGCGAAGGCGCCATAGCCCGGTGAGTTCTCCACCGCGTCACACACGGCAACCGCCAGCCGGCCGCCAGGCTTCAAGACGCGCACCATCTCGCGAAGCGCCTGCGGCTTGTCCTCGAAGAACATGAAGCCGAACTGGCTGACGACGGCATCGAAGCTGCTGTCCGGCAACGGCAGCGACTCGGCCATGCCTTCCAGCCATTCGATCTGCACAGGCTTGCGGCGCGCCACAGCGAGCATTTCCGGATTGGCGTCGAGGCCGACAACCGAGCCTGAAGGGCCGGCGATCCCGGCCGCCGCGAGGGTCAGCGCGCCAGTGCCGCAGGCCACATCGAGCACGCGGTCACCCTCGCGCACCCCGGCTTCCGCGGCGACAACCGGCCCCCATTGGGTAAAAAGCGCCGGCACGAAATGAGCATCATAGATTTCCGCTGGACTGCGTACCTGCTCGAGCATGCTCATGGTCTTGTCTCCATCCTGATCGCCGGGCACATCCGATGGATATGCCAGCGCACACAGGGTATGCTTCGGCATGGTGCAGGCCCATGACCATACGTCTTCGTCGCTTGCCGCATCGTCTATGATGCTGCGTGCAGAGCGGTCGGCCGATGCTTCGACAACGTTGGGGTCGCCTGCCACATGCAAAGCGCATGGCACGGATCCGCTTTCCGACGTCCTGCGCACCGTCAAGCTGACGGGGGCGCTCTTCTTCCTGGTGGATGCGTCTTTTCCCTGGGGTGTGGAGGTGCCCCGCGCGGAGGCGTTTTCTTCCGTCATCCTTCCACGCGCGCAGCACGTGGTGTCCTATCACATCATCCTGAAGGGCGTGGGCTGGGCGAAGATAACCGGTGGCGCGTCCACCTGGTTCGAGGCAGGGGACGTGCTGGTGTTTCCACATGGCGATCCCTATTCGATGCTGAGCGAGCCCGACCAGCCGCCGGAATTCGATGCCGAAGCGACAATAGATTGGTTCCGGAACATGGCAGCCGGCAGGCTGCCCTTCGTCAGCAAGGAAGGCGGCGGTGGCGAGCCGCAAAGCGAGTTTGTGTGCGGCTTTCTCGGCTGTGACATGCAGCCCTTCAATCCCGTGCTATCGACGCTGCCGCGGCTTTTGCGTGTCAGGCGGACCCGCGGCGGAGGTGACGACCTGCTGAGCCACCTCATCGACCTCACCCTTGCCGAGGCGCGCCGGCCTCGGCTCGGCGGCGAGACCATCCGCCTGAGGCTGAGCGAGCTCATCTTCGTGGAAGTGATGCGGCAGTATCTGGAGATCCTGCCGGCCCACGAGACCGGCTGGCTTTCAGGCCTGCGGGACCCCTCGATCGGCAAGGTTCTGGTCATGCTCCACGAGCAACCCGCATATCCGTGGTCTCTGAATGAACTGGCGCGCCGGGCTTGCATGTCGCGTGCGGCGCTGGCGGCACGCTTCACCCATCTCGTTGGCCATGCGCCGATGCAGTACCTGACGCTCTGGCGCATGCAGATCGCCGCGCGTCTTCTCGCCGACAGTCCCATGAAGGTCGCCGCGGTGGGCCGTGAGATCGGTTATGAATCGGAGGCAGCGTTCAGCAGGTCCTTCAAGAAGGCCGTCGGCCTGTCGCCTGCTGCGTGGCGCCACAATGCCATGGGATCACGCTGATCCCTGACGATGGAAATCCAAAAGGCGACGCAGTCGGGCTGCCACGCGTTCGCCAATCCCTTGCGTCCAGTCAAGCGCGCCTGCCCAATGGAGACGACACCGGGTCGCTTAGTCGCGATGCTCTTGCATTGCGGAGGTTTGCGACAAGCATCACGAAAGTCAAGGTTGGGTCGACCCAAGCCGATGCGCGAAGGGCAGCTTTGAACGAGCGCCCTGAAGGTCGTGTTATGGCGCTGGCTGCTCGTTTCCAGTCGACAATTGAACGGCACGAAATCAGCCATTTCCGCCTTTCACAAACAGTACCAAGCGTCAGGATTTCACAATGCCGCGAGTTCTCGATTCGACATCGAGGCGGGATAAGCGGCTCGTATTGAAAGCTTGTTTTCGAGGGAGATGATCACGCTCTCGGCGAAATTTGTCTTGTACATTTCCGACATGCCCGAAAGCCCGCCTGGAGTGAAGACGTTGATCTCCAGGAGCTTGTCTCCGACAATATCGAGCCCAACGAGGAACATCCCGTCCTGAACGAGTTTCGGTCGCACCATCTCGGCCACGGAAAGCATAGTGTTCGTTACCTCCACCCTCTCGGCGGTGCCCGCGACGTGGATGTTGGAGCGAACCTCGCCCTTTGCAGGCACGCGGCGAAAGGCGGCATATTTGCCGTCGCGCTCCAGCGGCTTTCCATTCATCACGAAGAGACGGACATCGCCGGCCTTGGCTTCGGGCAGGTAGCCCTGCGCGATCAGATAGCCTTCCCCGCTGACCGCTTCGAAGATCTGGTTGAGGTTGGCGTCCTTTGCCGAGTCGATCTTGAAGACGTTCCTGCCGCCGGATCCCTGCAGTGGCTTGACGATAGCGCCTTTGGGCTGCTGCTTGATGAAGGCGCGGATCTCTTCGATGCTCTTGGAAATCAGCGTGACCGGTCGCACGGCTTTGGGAAAGCCCTGGAAGTAGAGCTTGTTTTGAGCCAGGGTCAGCCCAGCCGGATCGTTGACGACGAGCGCGCCGCGCTCGGCCGCAAGGCGCCCGAAGATCGCGCCGACATTCACTGCCCACGGGCGATCGGCGGCGTCCAGCGAGGGGTCGTTCCGCAGAAAGATGATGTCGATCTCGCGAACGTCGATCGTCTTGATCTCGGTCCTGTCGCTCTGCAAATCCTTGTACAGCGTCTCCGGCTTCTTGTACGTCGAGCTCGGCAAAGTGATCGCGCGGACCATGAGGCTGTCGTCGGGACGCAGCACGAAATCGTCGGGCGTCAGATAGGAGATTTCGTGACCGCGGCTGAGCGCCCCCAGTGCGAGCACGGTGGTCGTATAGTGGGGTGTTTCGGTTTCGATCGAATTGACAAAGAATGCAATGCGCATCAAGAGCCCCCTAGGTTGCGATCATTTCGACCGGCGAGAGCCCCGATCGTGCCTTTTCGAGGCGCCGCTCGGCCTGCGGATCCAACAAGAAGGCAGGCGTTATCTCTGGCGCCCTGAGCAGGCCGCGCATGTTCAATTCCTGCATGACACCAAAATGCGACGCCGAAATCTTCCCCATCCAGAACGGATCAAGCGCTCCGCCCTTTCCGAGATGATCGAGCACCTCGAACAGGCCGCGCAGGTAAATCGCGTCCTTCGCGAGGCCACCACCACGAAATAGCCTGAGGGCCAGATTGAAAGCGCCAATCTCGGTAAAGCCGTAGTCGCGAACCAGAACCAGGAAGGTCTCCTCGAACGATGCACCCTCCAGCATGGCCGCGCAAGCAACCACGCGGGCGGCGATGAGACGCACACGCCCTCTTGTCATGCCGCCTGCCAGATACTCGGCGAAGACCGCGAGCCCTTCCTGCACGCCTTCATATCCGGCGAGGCCCGATCGGAAGAGGCGCAGTCCTTGAGCCGAGCCATTGAAGTAGGTCAGCAGATGGACGCCGATCTCATGGCTGAGCAACGCCTCGACCCTGTGGCGCGCCATGTTTGTACTGCGCGAGATCAGCAGGCGGGAACCAGAAACCATCAGGCCAGCCGGCAGATCGTCGCGCAATTCGATCATCGGTTCGAATCCGGGATGCTGCCTGCGGTAGATTTCGATCATCGACTGCGCCCGGCGCGCCACGAAAAGGCAATCGGCGTATTCGCCGTGCTCGCCATCCTCCACTTGGCTCTTCCCCGCATTCGCCGTTTTCGCCAGAATATCTTTCGCAGCATCAAGCAATGCAGGCTCGACACGCCCGTAGAGCGCGCGGCCTAACTCGACGAAAGGTGTCGTCTCCCGGGCGGAAAGCATCGAAAGTTGCAGATCGAGTTCCTGCTGTTTTTCGCGATACAGGTTGAAAAGCACGGGGTCCTCAAAGCGATCGAAGTCGATCGAGAAGAGCTTGCTCTTCTCGACATCCACCTGAACGGCCAGCGGCCGATAGAGGAACCTTGGCGCATGCTGGAATGCGCTGGCCTGGAATTCCCGCCACGCCGCGTCGGCGTTGATCGGTGTTACAGCCAGAAGAAAATCGAAGGTCGCCGCGATGTCGTCGATGCTCCGATCGGCGCGGCTGACAGCGTCGACGAAGGCCTGCCTTCCGAGCGCGCGGTGCGTCGGCAGGCTCAGAATGCCGGCGGCTTTGACGAAGGCGGCAACTGCTTGCAGTCCGGCATCGACGATATTGGCGATCAGTCTTGCGCGCAGATCGG
Organism: Mesorhizobium tianshanense; assembly: GCF_007830515.1. Classification (GTDB taxonomy): domain Bacteria; phylum Pseudomonadota; class Alphaproteobacteria; order Rhizobiales; family Rhizobiaceae; genus Mesorhizobium; species Mesorhizobium tianshanense. Next base: position 22,605 of record NZ_VLKT01000059.1, on the reverse strand, counting down.
GATAAATCTCGTCGGAGTCAGGCTGTCGATAGATCGGCGCGAAACGCACGGTGAGACAGGGAAGGCCAATGAGACGCGCAGCAAGGCGCGCGTGCGGGTCGTCCGTCGAACGACGTTTATCGAGACGCGGAGAGCGGAACTTGACCTCGACGCTCTCGACCGCCGAAGCAAAGCTGTCGAGGGCGGCGCGGGCCGCTGCTTGATCGGTAGCGGAAAGCGTGATCTCGAAAGGCGGAAGAAACGGGGCGTCATCACTGAGCAGCCTGTCCCGTTCCAACTCGCCGACGTCCAGCAGCACGAAGGCGCCGAAGCGTTTCGCCATGGCGGCGCCAATGGCTTCGATTACCGGCACGGCGGCATTCAGATCGGGGGTGATGAGGTACGACGCGTTGGACGATGCCACATCCCGCGCCGCATCGTCCTCGTCGCTCACATGGACGCAAAGGAAGGGAAGCGCGCGATCGATGTGGAGGCGCCCGCCATCTTCAAGATCTCGCCGAACCGGTTTCCCAGCGTCGATATCGGCGAGAACATCTTCTGCAAGCGCCATGTCGAGCGCTTTCGCCGGCCTGTCGCTTGCTCGCGCTTTGCTCATGTCGTCGCTTGCAGTCCATCCTCCAGGATCGGCAGCGTTGAACGGATCATAGCACGCATCGCCACCAGCGCGGCCCGATCGGGCAATCCGGTCCATTCGTCCATGAAGAACTTTTTTAACTCGACGGCGATAGCACAGCCGGTCTCCGGGAAGGCTTCGTGAATGAACCGGGTTTGCTCGCCTCTGCCTTCGAAGGCGACATTCTCGCGCACGTCCATCCGGTGCCCGCGGAACTCAAACGTGCGCAACGTGGCAATGAACGGTTCAACGACATGTGCCCATCGTTCACGGTCCATGGAGAAGGTGCCGATGTTGATATCGGGCGCGGTCTCCGGATCGGATGGCGCCGCGTTTGGCCCGCCGCGACGGTGGTTGTAGCTGTGAACATCGAGCACGACGAAACGTCCATGGCGTTCTTCAAGCCCGCGTAAGACCTGTCTTAGCATCGAATAATAGTCGTCATGCACACGAAGCGAATCCTCGATCGTTTCGGGCGCCGGTTTGTCGCTCCAGATGTCCATGCCCCAGGCCTGTTCGGGCGAGAGGTAGACCGCCGCCTGGCGAGCGCGGTTGAGGTCGACCTCGAAACGCGACCGGTGGAAGACGATACGGTTGGGGACATCTCGAATGACGAACTCGGTGAACGGATCTTCCTCCCGCAACCGGTCATCGTCGGAGATCGCCAGCAACGCGTCGACGGCGCTGCGGACCCCATGACCGTTGTGAATGGCCGTACCCAGGACAGGCGACAAGCCGCGATGAACCGTCCACCAATCGGCAGCCCCGGTTTCCAGTTTCAAGGGGTTGTCGCCAGCCAGAATTTTGTCGAGCGACGAAGCCGTTTCGGAGCCTCGTGTTCGGCCGGACAATCTGGTGCTCGGGCTGGTGTTCGGGGTGGGGCCGAGGACGCTGGCGATCAAACTGCGGTTCCATCGTTGCGAATTGCGTTTGGCAAACGTCCTGAGTTCGCCGGTGGTTCGTTCCTTTATGTGCTCAGCCGTGTCCGCCGCTGCGGCCATGTGTTACTCGTGACGGCATCCCCGACCCCGAGTAAACGTCCTGTGCCGCTTTCTTGTTCCGATGGAACTATCTGAAATGCCGATGTCTTTTCGTGCGGAAGGATTCAGATGCCGGCCGGTCAAGACGGCATCTGAAATACCGCCACACTTGTTACTCCCACGGGTCAGGTGCCAAACTATCTCACGACCAGCAACGAGCGATGAGCAGCGAATGGTTTCGCGCTTCAGCCACGAGGCGCGGGAGGTTTTGAAAGCCGTGACCACATCAGCCGAGAACGGACGGAAAAATGGGCAGCCTGCCATGCACACACTACCGGTGGTTTCGCCGCAGGCGTGGAAGGCGGCCCGCGAGCAGCTGCTCGTGAAGGAAAAGGCCCAGACCCACGCCCGCGACGCTCTGGCCGCCGAGCGTCGGCGGATGCCGTGGATGGCCGTGGAGAAGACGTATGCGTTCGAGGGGCCTGACGGAAAGGCAAGCCTGCTCGACCTGTTCGACGGTCGGCGTCAGCTGATCGTCTACCGCGCCTTCTTCGAGCCGGGCGTGTTCGGCTGGCCCGACCATGCCTGCCGGGGCTGCTCCCTGGTGGCCGACCAGGTCGCCCACGTCGCCCACCTGAACGCCAGGGACGGGCGCCCTTGGCGGCATGGTTGCGGGCTTCCTGGAGGCGTGTTTACGACAAATCAAGGGTCTCGCTTCGACTGCGATCGAGCATTATGATGTAGAGCTGAGCGTCTCTGCTCGTCTTCTCAGGAAAAGCTACCTTCGATTCGAGTATTTCTTCTACTCTTCCCTCTGAAATCGCAGCCATCGAAGTTTCCTTAGCTATTGTCTGGATTAGAGCATTAATGTGATCCGTGATTTACGTCTTAACTTGAGTTAATATTTACACATGCTGTTTCAGATGATCGTATGTCACATATTGTTTCAACTATTTGTATCGGCATGGCTATTGCTAATTATTAGACTTAATATATCCGGCGCAACCGCAACCATATTAAGTAAACTAGCATCTAGTTTGATAATTCTTCTTCGTCTGTTCAGGCTATTCGCAAACTGTTTGTTCAAGACTCCAGGAACCGCGAGCTAGAATCAAACGATGAATATTAGCCTATGGATTAGCTGAGCTAATGAGTTTCGCATTGGAACTGAGGGACTGAATCGAAAGCTATGATTTCGGGCTTTGCCAGACCCCGCACGGGAAGCCTGAAGGGAGCGATGGAAACCCACGCGTGGCCGACGCAAGGTTAAGGGCGCATGAAGGGGTCCCGCGCTGGATCAATCAGACTCAGAGGATTTCGAACTGCTCGGCTAAAGACGGGTTCGACTGGAGGCCTACCTGGCCTGTCGCTTCCGCTTCATTGGGATCATTTCGATACCGCCCAACACGACGCCGGCAGCGATCGCGGTGGTCGATGAAGCAAGCGGCCACCCGGTCGAAAAGGCCGATAGCCCCGTCGGCGTGGCGAAGCAGCAAGGCGCCGGCATCCGAGGTGATCGCCCCACCGTCGAAACCGGCGACAACTTTGTGGGCGTCGAAGCCTTCAAATTCGAGCTGGTCAGAGATACAGTGTGTTTGCATCGGACCCCGTCCTTGGATCTGATAACTCTTTGTTGCAAAAGCAGTTTCTCAGATTCTCGGGGCCGATGCACCCCCTCACTTTGAGATATTCAGGCTAGGGGTTCAAATCGGCATCGAAGGCACAGTTGATGTGTTTCCGCCGAGTTTTGCGACGCGGGTGCGCAGTTGCATGAGCAGGTGGACGCCACGGGGCGTCCACTGCATCTGTTGCTTTTTGGCGAAGCGCTTGGCGATCACCTTGTTGACGGTGGACTCAACGAAGGCGGTCGAGACACGCCGAGCCCCCAGCCTAACTGCCAACAGCCACCTACGGGTCCAAGAATCGCCACTTACGCCTGTGGCTTCGGCGACACCGCTTTGGAGCGCCGCCAGCGTATATAGCCGACAAGCGCCGCTAGGCTGAGCGTTCCGACGATCATCACGAATGCAGCGGCCGCGACAGCTGGGCTTATGTTTTCCCGGATCGATGAAAACATCTGTCGCGCGAGGGTACGCTGGTTTGGTCCCGCCACGAACAGTGTCAGCACGACTTCGTCGAGGGAGGTCGCGAACGCAAACACCATGCCCGTCACCAGGCCTGGCATGATGGTCGGCAAAGTGACGAAGCGGAAGACGCGGGCAGGCGGGGCTCCCAAGCTCGCCGCCGCCCGTTCGATCCACGGATCCATGCCGTTGAGCGATCCCGAGACACTGACCACGACAAAGGGTACGCACAGAACCGCGTGAGCGATGATCACACCCAGATAGGTGCTTGACAGGCCGGTACGCACATAGAGCATCTGCAGCCCGACGCCGAGCACCACGGCAGGGATGACCATGGGCATCAGGAAAACCGTGCGGATCGTGCTGGAAAACGGCAGCCAGGCGCTGCGCAGGCCAAGAGCGGCCAGCGTGCCGAGCACGGTTGACAGGATGGTCGCGCCGGCGCCGATGATCAGGCTGTTGACGATGGAACGACGCCACGTCTCATTCTCCGACAGTTCGACGAACCAGCGCGAGGAAAAGCTCTCGATCGGATAGTTGAGGAAGATGCTGGAGTTGAAGGCAAGCGGCAGGATGGCGACGACGGGGGCGAGCAGAAAGAAGACGACGGCGGAGCCGAACACAATCTGGGTGGCGCGCAAAGCCTGGCTTGCTTGACTGGGCATTGCTCAGTTTATCATCATCGTCGGCGATCGCGACAGCCGGCCATAGACGAAATAGAGCAGCGTCGTCACCGCCAGCAGGATGAAGCCGAGCGCCCCCGCCATTCCCCAGTTTGCGGTGCCGGTGGCGAAGAAGGCGATCACCGAACTGATCATCTGCTCTTCGGCGCCGCCGACCAGTGCGGGCGTGATGTAGTAGCCGAGAGCGACCATGAACACGAGCAGGCAGCCGGACATCAGGCTGGGGAAGGCCAGAGGCAGCAGCACGTGGCGGAAAGCCTGCAGGCGTGTCGCCCCGAGCGATGCCGCGGCGGGCAGCAGATTGTTCGGGATGGCAAGCAGGCCGCTGTAGATCGGCAGCACCATAAACGGCAGCAGGACGTGGGTCATTGCGATGACAACGCCTGTCCGGTTGAAGATCAGCTGCACCGGCGCGTCCGTCAGGCCGAGGGCGATCAGGGTATCGTTGATGATGCCCTCGTTCTGCAGGAGGATGAACCAGGCGGCCGTCCGCACCAGGAGTGAGGTCCAGAGCGGCAGCAGCACGGCGATCAGAAGCAGGGTGCGTACCCAGCCGCCGCTCGCGGCGATGATCATCGCGTAAGGCAGGCCGATCGCGGCGCAAAGTAGCGTCACGGCAGCGGAGATAACGAAGGTCCGGGTCAAGATCTGCCGGTTGGCCGAGGCGCCGCCTTCCGCCTGGGCGATGTGGCCGCGCGCGTCTCGCGTGAGATCGACCGCCGCCAAGAGGTTGCGATCGGTGTAGAGCGGCATAGCCCTTCTTATCGCCTGCCAGTACTTCGGATCGCCCCATCGCTGGTCGATCCCCACAAGGGTGAGCGTGCTGCCTTCCGGTGCGCCGCGGACCGCTGTCGCCGTGCGGGACATCAGGGAGCGGAAACCCGAGATCTCGCTGTTGAGCCGTCGCACGGCGTCGCCGAAATCCATCTGCTGCGCCGGCGCGCGCAAGTCGGCGATGAGGGCCGCCTGCATCGCCGCCGTTGGCCCGCTCTCCCCATCCCAGTCCGACAGCGCTGCTGCAGTCTCGGGAAGGACTCCCCGCACCGTGCCGTCCGTCACGGCCGCCTGCATCATCGTTGCCAGCGGCCAGAAGAAGAAGAAGAGGACGAAGCACATCAGCGGCGCGACGAGCGCGATTGCGCCCAGACGCGCCCGCAGCGCCGATCTCACTGCGAAATAGCCGTGCATTCGGCCGGCTCGAAACTCGCAAAGGCGGCCGCTCCGACCGGCCAGATGGCAGATTTGCGATCGACCTTTGAAACGAGCTCGACACCCTCGCCGAAGACTTTCACTCTGAGGTGATCACCCTGATACACCGTATCCTGGACGGTGACGGGAATCGCATTCGCTGCGGCAGGTGATTGCGACAGCCGCACCCGTTCGGGCCGCAGGCTGACCAGCGCATGCCCGCTTGCCTCCATCGCCTGTGGCTGCATGATGATAATTGAAGCTCCACCCGTCAATTCGAAACGGGCAAGGTCGCCGTCGCGACCGCGCAGGATGCCGCTGAGCAGGTTCGTCTCGCCGATAAACTCGGCGACGAACCGCGTTCGGGGGCGGTCATAGATCTCGTCGGGCGAGGCCAGTTGTTCGATCTTGCCGGCGTTGAACACCGCGATGCGGTCGGACATGGTCAATGCCTCGCCCTGATCATGCGTGACGAAGACGATGGTCAGGCCGAGATGGCGGTGCAGCTCACGAAGCTCAAGCTGCATGTGTTCGCGCAGCTGCTTGTCGAGCGCGCCGAGCGGCTCGTCCATCAGCATCACCGTGGGCTCGAAGACGAGCGCACGGGTCAACGCAACGCGCTGCTGCTGCCCCCCCGAAAGCTGCGAAGGCTTACGGTCCTTGAGCTGGGTGAGCTTGACCATGTCGAGCGCCCGCCCCACACGAAGTGCGATCTCGGCCTTCGGCGTCCCGCGCATCAACAGCGGGAAAGCGACATTCTCGGCCACGGTCATGTGCGGGAACAAGGCGTAGTTCTGGAAAACCACGCCCATGTTGCGCAGATGTGCAGGCAGATGATTGATCCTCTTGTCCTGCAGCCGGATCGCGCCGCTGGATGGCGCCTCAAAACCGGCCAGCATCATCAGAATTGTCGTCTTGCCGGATCCGGAGGGGCCAAGCAGGCTCAGGAACTCGCCTTTGGCAATCTCGAGGTCGAGCAGATCGACCACGGTGAGTTTGCCGAATGCCTTTGAGACCTGTTCAAACTTTATCAATGCGGTCAAACATCCCTCTCGTCGTTATGGAGCGCCCCGGCGCAACCTTCCCGCAAAGCGAATGATCCGCCAACCTCTGTTGGCGGATCATCTGTAGCGTGAGTTCACTCCGCAAGCCAGGCATTGAAGCGGCTTGTAAGTTCCTCGATATTGTCGACCCAGAAGGCGCCGTCGAGCGCCACCGCCTCGGCCAGATTGGCCTCCGCGGTCGGCAGTTCCGCGGCCTGTTCGGCTGGCACCAATGCCGCGGCGTCCTTCTGCGGCAGACCGTAGGCGATGTGTTCCGGCAACTGGGACTGGTTCTCGGGCTGGCTGGCAAACGCTATGAAGTCCATCGCCGCATCCGTGTTGGGGCTGCCCTTCAGGATCACCCAGCTGTCGATGGCATAGATGCTGCCTGGCCACACGATTTTGAAGTTCTTGCCTTCGGTCTTGTTGATGCCGGAGATGCGCCCGTTATAGGCGGTGGTCATGGCCACTTCGCCGGAGGCCAGCAGCTGGAGCGGCTGCGCCCCGGCTTCCCACCAGACGATGTCAGCCTTGATATCACCGAGCTTCTTAAAGGCGCGGTCGACACCTTCGGGCGTGCGCAGCACGCCATAGACATCGGTCGGTTTGACCCCGTCCGCCATCAGGGCAAACTCGAGCGAGTATTTCGGCCCGCGGCGGAAGCCACGTTTGCCGGGGAATTTCGTGGTGTCCCAGAAATCGTTCCAGGAGGTTGGCGCTTCCTTGAGGCGGTCCGCGTCATAGCTGAGCGCGGTCGACCAGACGATGGCTCCGACGCCGCATTCGTGGACTGCCGCGTCGAGGAACTTGTCCTTGCCGCCGACCTTGTCCCAGTCAATCGTTTCGTAGAAACCATCCATGCAGCCGAGTTCGAGTTCTTCCGTCTCGACTTGAACGACGTCCCAGTTGGGCGTGCCCGCCTTCACCTTTGCCGCGATCACTCCGATGCCGCCGTCCCAGCTCTCGTCGAGCACCGGCTTACCGGTCTTTTGGCTGAACGGTTCGAAATAGATCTTCTTTTGCGCTTCCTGATAGTTGCCGCCCCAGGACACGATGGTTAGGTCGCGGGCTGCGGCGCTTCCTGCCACAATTGACAATGCCAGGGTTGCCGCGCCGAAAACGCTTGTTGCTCTCTTTAGAGTCATGGCCTTCATCCTTGTTCTCCTCTGGACGAGCATAGGAAAGCACAAGGTGCTTCCCTGTAAACAGTTTCTATGCAGCGGTCCTCGGAGCGCGGTGAATATAATGAACTCAATATGTGGGCGGCGTGACCGCGCTGATGATCTCGCTCGGCGTATCAGCCATGTTGCGAAAGCGGTGAGGAACGCGGCTGTCGAAATAATAGCCATCCCCGGGTGTTAGGACTCTGCTCTGATTGCCGACGGTGACCTCTACAGCGCCAGCCACGACGATGCCTGCCTCCTGCGCGTTGTGTTCAAACGCATCGCCCGAATCCGCGCTCGGAGCGTAGGTCTCCCGCATCATCAAAAGGTGCCGGTTTGGAAAGTTGATACCGATCATCCGATAGGAGACGGATTCCGAATTCCCGATTTCAGCGCAGTCTCCGGTTGGATAGAAAGGCGAATAGGGCAGGTTCGACCGGATGCCGGAAAAGAAACCCGGCAGCGTCGTGCCGAGCGCGTCAAGGACAGCCGCAAGCGTGTCGACCGTCGGACTGATGCGGTCGCGCTCGATCAGCGAGATGGTGGAATGCGAAATGCCTGATCGCGCGGCGAGTTCCCGCACGCCCAGATTACGTCGGCGACGAAGCTCTCGGAGATGTTCGCCGATCTTGGACATATCCACACGGCCCACGCTGTTTGGGCTTCGACCATAATCTGGAACTGGTGAGGATACTAGACGAACCGAAGCAGCCGATTGCGGGCTCGGCGGCGTTCAAACACAATCGGTCGCGACAAGTGGCATTGAAGAGCATGGAGGAAGAATGCCGTTCGACAAAGAACTGGGTCGGAAAGTCCGCCATCTGAAAGTACCGGTCGAGCACGGTTCTCAGGACGCTGCAAGGATCGAGCAGACTGTCAGGGAAGTAATTACGGGCGTTCGCTCTCGCGGCGATGCAGCACTGAGGGAATACACCCGCGCTTTCGACCAGGCGGAAATCGACAGTTTCGAAGTGAGTCTGCCGGATCGGGAGGCGGCAGTGGCCGGGCTCGACGCGCAGACTGCCGCCGACACGCGCTTTGCCATCCAGCAAGTGCGGGCCTTCGCGCAGGCGCAACTTCAAACGATTCTGCCGCTCGAGATTGAAACCTTGCCGGGGCTTCACCTCGGTCATCGGGTCATTCCGATCGAGCGAATAGGCGCCTATGTGCCGGGCGGCCGGTATCCGCTGCTTTCTGCGCCGATCATGACGATCGTACCGGCAAAGGTCGCCGGCTGCGACGAGGTGATCGCCTGTCTGCCGCCCAACGCCCATCATGCGATGATTGCCGGCTGCCATCTCTCCGGCGCTAATCGCATTTTTCGGGTCGGAGGAGCTCAGGCAATCGCCGCAATGGCCTACGGTACGGAGTCCATTCCGACCGTCGACAAGGTCGTCGGTCCCGGCAACGCCTACGTGAACGAAGCCAAGCGGCAGGTCTTCGGCCAGGTCGGCATTGATCAGTTGGCCGGCCCGAGCGAAATCTACGTCGTCGCCGATGCAAGCGGGGACGCGGCCATGATCGCCACCGACCTGCTCGCCCAGGCCGAACACGACGTGCGTACCCGCGTCGGTCTCATTACCACCGACGAGATACTTGCCAGAGATACGGAAAAGCAAGTTGAGCGCCAACTTGCCGACCTGCCGACCGCGAGCGTGGCAGGGGCGGCTTGGCGCGATTTCGGCGAGATCGTCATTTGCGACGACGAGGCCACCATGATCGCCTACTCGGATATGATCGCCGCCGAGCACCTTCAGGTGCATACGTCCGACCCGCATGCGACGGCGGCGAAGCTGAGAAACTACGGCTCCCTTTTTATCGGGCCGCTGGCCAGCGTGGTCTACTCCGACAAATGCTGCGGAACCAACCACACCCTGCCAACGATGCGGGCAGGACGCTATACGGGCGGTCTTTGGGTTGGCTCCTACGTCAAGATCTGCACCCACCAGTGGCTCGACAGGCGCGGGGTTGAAGCGGTTGCCCCACCGGCAATACGTCAAAGCGCCAGCGAAGGCCTTGAGGGGCATCGCCGTGCAGCCGCGCTACGGTTCGATCGGGTGTAGCTGGCTAAGCACAGCTTCCAAAGGGGCTGGGCTTTGGTGCTTTGATCGATTGTAAGGCTTTGTCGATAGGCGGATGCGATCGCAAACCAGACGCTCTTCGCCTGATGCCGTTCAAACACAATGCCAGCCGCCGTCATCGAATACCGAGATGAAGTACAGAGTGACGAACTGGCCGGCGTAGGAGGCAGGCCTGCGGCGGCGGGCAGCTTGACGTTGGGGTGACCTCGCAAGCCTTGGCCGCATGGCGGGCGCCAAGGCGAAAGACACGGTCAGCCCCGCTTTGCCGATCTTGCCATTGAGACAGTCCTGACGCTGGGTTGTGTGTTCGGGCTTCGCCTGCGCCAGAGCGAGGGACTGGCCAGAGCGCTGCCCTTGCCAGTCGCGAAACTCAATCACCGCCCAAAGCGAGTCCCCTGGCATTGAAAAATGTCGGAAAATCGCCTAAGTTTCTGACAATGGATAAAACATGGAAAAGTTGACTGCAAGCATCCTGAAGCACGTGGCCGAGTTGCCCGAGGGCACTCCGATTTCCGCGAAGGAACTGCTGCATCTTGGCTCGCGTGCCGCTGTCGACCAGTCGTTGTCTCGTCTCGTTCAACGCGGACGACTGCTGCGGGCAGGCCGCGGCCGGTACGTACAGCCGGTCACATCTCGCTTCGGCGCCCGGCCGCCGTCGGTCGAGACGGTCCTGCGTGGCCTCGCGGCCTCATCGGGGGAACTCATCGCCCCACATGGTGCAGCAGCGGCAAACGCGCTCGGCCTCACGACACAGGTGCCAGCGCGTTCGGTCTATCTTACCTCAGGGCGCAGCCGTCAGTTCAAGCTTGGCAATCAGACTATAGAGCTTAGGCATGCTCCGGCATGGCAACTCGAAATGACCGACAAACCTGCTGGTGAAGCAATTCGGGCGCTTGCCTGGCTGAGAAAGAGCGCAGCACCGATGGCGCTGCAAACTCTGCGTCAACGTCTTCCCAGTCCGGTCCTTAAAGAGATCGCGAGCGCCAGACCTCGCATGCCGACCTGGCTTGCCGAGCAGGTGAGCCAGCTTGTCACCCATGGCTGAGCACTTTCTTCGCCTTCCATCGGCAGATCGCAGGGAGGCGCTGGAAGTGGCTGCCGCCGCTTCGGGACGACCTGTCCATCTCCTCGAAAAAGACGTCTGGGTCGTCTGGGCCCTCCATTCGTGCGATTGCGGGGGGATTTGATCGGCGATAGCCCGGACGCCATACCGACGTCGCGGAGCCAGGAGAGACGATGGACCAGGGAGATCCGAGCCCGCCTTGGCCAATGGGTGCGCACGGACGCCCTGCCGATCATGGCGGCCGCCCTCACAGAGGCCAACCTTTCGGCCGACGCGGTGGCAGAGAAAGGCAATCTTTTCATCCGATATGAGCCGCTCGGAATCGGGACGGGATACGTTCGGCCAGCCGTCATGCTTGAATTCGGCGCCCCTGCGACGGGAGAACCGTGGGAGGTATTGCCCGTCGTTTCTGATGCCGCGGCATACATCCCGGAATTGACGTTTCCCAGTGCATGGCCGCACGTCATGAAAGCCGAACGGACTTTCTGGGAAAAGGCGACAGCCATTCACGTGTTTTGCGCCCAAGGGCGATTTCGGGGCGCTGAGCGCTTTGCTCGGCACTGGCACGATATCTCACGCCTTGGCGAAGCAGGCTATGCGGCCCGGGCTATCGCGGACACTGAAATCGCCATGGCCGTTGCCCGCCACAAGACCACGTTCTTCCCCGAGAAAGACAGCGCCGGTGATTTGATCGACTATCAGGCGGCAGTATCAGGCGCATTGTCCCTCGTACCTGACGGTTCGGCCTTGGAATTGCTGGTTGAAGATTATCGCAAGATGGTGGACGATGGGCTGTTGCTTGATGACGCCGAGCCATTCGATGTTCTCATCGAGCGGTGCCGGCAGATTCAGGAGCAAGCCAACGCCAAGCTCAGGTTGTGAACAGACTTGGACGCGCGATGCCGACCTGGCCGAAGGACAAGCTGCTGAAACACGGACCGGAGCTTCCGATAAAGGAGCGAGTCCGGCGTTATCAGCACAATATCCGCGCGATCCGAGAATCCGGCTGCGCCATACCGCCGTCCGCTTGTGTCGACACGCTCGATCCGGCCGAAATTGAACTCTGGTTTGCTGACAACTCCAACAGGATATCCGCCTGGGCAAGGCCATCACAGGTCTCGCAGCACTGCCTAGGCACCGCTGGGCGGGCACTGAACAAACGGATCAACCGGGTCTCTGACAAACATATTCTGCACGTGATGGCCGGACCCCTCATGTAGGCTATGGGAGACTCCTACATTTGCGCCCGATTAGGTCGGGTTATATACGGCGACGACACGCTCATGCGCAGCGAGATTGGGATGGCAGTCAACTTCAGCGAGCTTCTGGAGGCGTTGGAATTCGTGAGTTCCGGCGGAAGCGGCGAAAATACGGCCTATCTGTGCAAGGAGACAGGCAAGATCTACTGGCATTCCGATTGGGCGGACGATCTCGAAGAACTGCCTGACGACGTCGAGGACAGCGAGCAATACATCCCTGTCCCCGACAAGAGAGAACTCGATCTTGGCAAGCCGCTGGTACTGACATTCGCGCGCCACCACCTGCCCGACGATTATGACAAGGTTCGGGAGATCTTCAGCCGGGCGGGTGCCTATGCCCGCTTCAAGGATCTGTTGGAGCACAGAGGCGCCGTTGATCGATGGTACGATTTCGAGCAAAAAGCCACGGAAGAAGCGTTCAAGACCTGGTGCGCAGATAACGACATCGAGGTCAGCCGCTGAAATTGAGGAGCGGGAGCCGGAAGTTCTGCTACGAGCCTATCTTTGGGGAATTGGTGAGATCGGCGAAACGCGCGCTTCACCTGCGGCGTCTCACTGACAGGAACATCAATCGGCAAGCTGCCAGCTTTGATCTGTTCGAGGGAGGCGGTCGTCGAGATCAGTCCCTTTCCCCGTGAGGAACATGGTATTTTCCGCTTCGTATGTCGAGTGGCCCGGTCGGGCGAACGCACTACCAAGCAACCGGTGACGTGATCTGCGCGTGTGAGGATGCCTGCCATGTCATGGGTCTCGCCGCCGTGGTGATTGCGTGCATTCTGCAGCGGGCACAGACATCGAACCAGTCGTCGTCGGGGCATAGCGAACCGGCCGGCGGCTATCTGCGCGTTCTCACCGAGAAGGCGAGGGCAGGGCGGTTTTCGGTCGGGACGATGCTGATGGGCGCATTGCGGGCGAGCGGCTCGACTGCAAAGATGACGATCGGTTCGCGCTGATGCAGCGGCTTGCACGGCGCATCATGTGAGGCTATATTTTGCCTCAAATGGAATAGAGAGTGAAATGCTAGCGTTCGGAAATGTCGCCGACGTGTTGGGGCTGCCCGTTAAAGAGGTGGCGTCACGGTCGCCTTTCGGGCTGATCTCCCGGATCGAGAATGGACTTCCCATCGGGGCGCTCGAGCGCGTTGCGCATCTTCTAGCGCCTGGCGATGCTCAGTTCAAATATCGGCTGATCCCCAAGGCGACCTACGAGCGGCGCAAAACGGTACATCGTCTCTCGCCGGACGAGGGTACACGATTGGCCCGCGTGGCGCGCGTCTGGGGCCTTGCTGTCGATGTGTGGCAGAACGAAGGGGAAGCGCGCGACTTCCTGTTTCGGCCGCACCCGATGATTGAGGACAAGCGTCCGATCGATGTCGTTCTCCTGAGCGAGTTCGGCGCCGAAATGGTGGTCGATATTCTCGCAGGTCTGAAGTACGGCAGTGCTGCGTGACGGCGCAGGCTCTTGATCGCACGCTATCGTCGTTTCGCATCGGCGATCCGGCCGGCACCTACCCGATCTTCGACGCGACCGGCTCGACAATCGCGCCAGGGCGATGGAACACGCCCGGAAGTCCTATCATCTACACCAGCGAGCACTATTCGACGGCCCTGTTGGAAAAGCTGGTGCATGGCAGCGGCCGACTGCCGCCGAACCAGCACTACATCGAAATCACAATCCCGCGTGGATTGAGCTACGAGGTCTTTTCCCAGCCGTCACTGCCCGGCTGGGATACGATGCCGGCGACGGTGAGCAAGGAATTTGGCGAAACCTGGTGTTTAGAACGGCGCAGCGTCATCCTGCTGGTGCCGAGTGTCGTGGCGCGCCTCGAGTGCAATGTGCTGATCAATCCGGCGCATCCGGAGTTTTCAAGGATTCAGACAAGTCTGCACCAGCCCGTCTACTGGGACCGGCGGCTGTTTGGCGCGTAACAGAGTTGGCCGAGGCTGGCAACGAATTCACCGACGACACGGACCAGCGCGTCAGTCGTCTGTGCTTTCCCGCTGGGCAGCCCATGTGAGCAGAGCCTCCAGAGCCGGGCATAGGGCTTGGCCCCAGTCCATCAGGAAGTACTCGACTTTTGGCGGCACCTGATGGTGGACGATACGCCGCACGATCCCATCCTTCTCCAACTGGCGAAGCTGTTGGATCAGCATTTTCTGGGAGATTGCCGGGATTGCGCGCTCAAGGTCCGAGAAGCGCAGGACGTGCCCGCCAAAGAGAGGGCATGGCGTTGATTTCCCGCTAAACAACGCTAAGGGAGAACGAAGCCTGAACCCGTCAAGCCGCCCGCTGCTTACCCGACAGATTGAGCGGTTTCCGGCCGGTTGCCTTTGCGGCTCGATCCCAAAGGAAGTCGCCAGAGAAGGCAATGTGCTCCCATCCCACGGGCGACGTGTGGGCCAGCAGATCGTCGAGAATGGATTCGCCGCCTGATCTCAGATGCGTCATGGCTTCGGTCATGTAGGTCGAATTCCAGTAAACGATAGCCGCAATGACGAGGTTCAGGCCGGATGCCCGGTATTGCTGGGCCTCATGGCTGCGATCGATGATCCGCCCCTGGCGGAAGGTGTAGATCGCCTGCGTGAGAGCATGGCGCTGTTCGCTCTTGTTGAGCCCGGCCTGGCACCGTCGGCGGAGCGACGGATTTTCCAGCCAGTCGAGCATGAACTGCGTCCGTTCGATCTTGCCGATCTCCTGAAGCGCGATGTCCACCTGGTTCTGACGCTCGTACGCGGCGAGCTTCCTCAGCATCACCGACGGTGCGACATGACCGGCTTTCAGCGACGCGACGAGTCGCATCACCTCGTCCCAATGCTCGCGGATGACGTCGGCACGAATGCGTTTGCCCAGAAGCGGCCCGATCGAAGGATAGGCGGCGGGATGTTCGATCGGGATCAGCCGGCGATCCGGGAAGTCGCGCAGTCTGGGGCAGAAGCGGAAGCCGAGCATTGCGCAGAGCGCGAACACATGATCGGTCGCGCCGCCGGTGTCGGTAAAATGTTCAGCAATCGAGAGATTGCTCCCGTGATGGAGCAGGCCATCGAGAACATAGGGCGCCTCGTGCGTCGCTGCCGAGATGACCTTGACGTGATAGGGTCCATGCTGATCGGAGACATGGGTGTAGAAGCTAAACCCGGGATCGATGCCATAGCGGGCGTTGATGTCGCCGCCTGCGTTGACGCGTTTTCCGCCGCGAAAGAATTGTCCATCCGAACTTGATGTGGTGCCGTCGCCCCAGACCGCAGCGATCGGCAGGCGATGCTGGGCCTTGATGATGGTGGCAAGTGCTGCCCTGTAAGTGTCTTCGCGGATGTAAGCATCCTGGGTCCAGACGAGCTGGTCGCGGGTGACCCCTTGGCTGGCGGCGGCCATGCGGGAGAGGCCGAGATTGGTGGCATCGGCCAGGATGGCGGCCAATAGTGCGCTCTCGTTGGGACAGTTCTCGCCGGTGCGCAGATTTGTGAATGCCGCCATGAAGCCGGTTTCGCGGGCGACCTCGTGCAGAAGTTCGGTGATGCGAATGCGCGGCATCATGGCGTCGAGCCGGTCGGCGAGAACTTCAGCTTCGGCGGGCGTCGTCATTTTGACCGGGGAGATCTGTAGCCGGTCATCGACGAAGCGCACACCCTCGAGCTGATTCCGCTTGAGGCGGTACGCAAACTTTTTCAGCCGCCAATCGAGCTCCCGGCCGCGCTGTTCGAGCCATTCGTCGGCGGCTGAAGGCAATCCCAGCTTCGAAACGATTGGCGCGGCCACCGGCTCGGGCAGGAGGTAGCTGTCGAAACGACGGTAGGCGGAAGACCGCTCCACCCACACGTCCCCAGAACGCAGCTTGTTGCGCAAATGGGCAAGCATTGCCGTTTCATAGAGCCGGCGATTGATCTTGCCATCCGGGCCGATCACCAGTTTGCGCCAGTCCTTCTTGAACGGCATCGGTGCATCGGGCGGGACATCGCGTTTGCCCGATCTGTTCAGTTCGCGGAGCATACGGATTCCGGCGATCGTGCGGGCGCTTCCCCGCCCGGCTTTGAATTCCAACGCCTCGATCAGCGTCGGGGCGAACTTTCTCAGCGTCGCGTAGCGGTCGGCAGCCACTGTGAGTGGATCCACGCCGACTGTTTCAGCGAGTGCTTCGACTTCATGCCTGGCCCTGAGCAGCGTCGCCCAACCAACGGTCTCATCGACCGTCTCGATCGGATCAGAGTCGTTTTCGAGAGCAGTGGAAAGAGCGTCGATTGTGCCGCGAAACAACCGCATCAGACGGGCAACGTCCTTCGACGTCGCCGCGTAGCGGCGGGCTTGCGTGTTCTTGGCCCGGCTGAATGCCGTACCGATCAGCTTTTCGGCCATTTCGATCGCGGCGTCGGTGAGCCGTTCTTCGAGGTCGATCAGACAAGCAACCAATGTCGCCCGTCGGCGCGAAGCGGTATAGCGCTCGATCAGGTAAGCAGGGGAGGCACGCCCCTCGCGCACGAACTGCCGGTAACGGTCGGGATGCACGAAAGTGCTGAGTTTTGCCGGAATTCCGATCTCTCTGACCTGACGCAAGCGGTGGAGAATGTCGCGAACGTGATCGGGCTTCACCGCTGTCGGTATCGCCTTCAGCCAGGTGAGCGCAGTGATACCCTTGTTGGGTTCGGTGATGAGAAGCGCATCGAGCGCGTCCAGTTGCTCCGGCCGGAGGCCGGACAGAAGGGCATGAGAGGCTTGCTTTCTGGCTCGTACCCGTCCGGCGATTCCGGCACGCTCCACTGTCGATACGGAAGGAATCAGAACCCTCGCCTCGCGCAGCGCGCCGATCACGCCGGCAGCGATGACGATACCGTTGTCTGTCGCCCAAGCGGCCTTGGTGGCCGCATCGATCATGAAGGGAATATCCGCCCTGGCCGCGCCGCGAAGCCTAAGCGCCGCCGCGAGTTCACGGGTATGATCCGTCATGGTCTGTTCCCGGCTCGCATAATCGGCGAGCGTCTCAGCCGGGAGATCGAGCTGCTCGGCGATGAAGGTCACCAGTTCTCCAGGGAGAACTGCCAAGCGGCTGAGGACCTGCGCCATCCCGTCGGACCGAGACGACCTTGCCCGGCTCTATACCTTCGAATGAGGGACATTCTCGGCTATGCGCGCGTGTCAACCGGCGATCAGGACGTCGCCGGTCAGACCATGCGCCTTGAACAGGCCGGCGCCATCAAGGTCTTCACCGATGTCAAATCGGGCAAGAGCATGGACCGGCCGGGCCTCGCCGAATTGCTGGCCTATGCCCGTGCGGGCGACACGCTGGCCGTCGTGCGGCTTGATCGGCTCGGCCGATCACTGGCCGAATTGCTGGAAACCGTGAAGATGCTGCGGGCTCGACAGGTTGAACTCCTCAGCCTCGAGGAGAAGATCGACACATCCTCTGCCGCCGGCGAGTTGATCTTCCATGTCTTCGGTGCCATCGCGCATTTCGAACGACGGCTGATCTCGGAACGCACGAAAGACGGCGTGGCCGCTGCACGGGCGAAAGGGAAACGACCCGGGCGACAACCGCTCGACATGAAAAAGGTCGAGGCTGCTATCAAACTGATCATGGCCGATGTATCGCCGGCTGAAGCCGCACGGCAATTGGGTCTCGGCCGATCGACTGTCTATCGGGAAATGAGGCGACTGGGCATCAGTCGGCCGGCGTAGCGAGCATTTGCGACGCGTTGCAAACTCTCGATCGAGGGAACTTCAAGGGCAAATCGTGACGCTTCTCGGCCTTTCTCGGAGATACTGCGAAATTCAAGAAAGATCCGGATAGCGGCCCTTTCCTTTGAGCTGCCATTCGGTCGTGTCGGAACAGGTAGGGTGTACACGCGAGGGCCAAGGGCCGGCACACGGCGTTTTCAGCCTCCGACCTGCCAGCTTGAGATGGCTTCGCTAGGGTAGATGAGCTGAATGATGTTGAGCACGAGATTATCGCGGATCATGTAGGCGGAAAAGAGCTCGGTCGCGATCACGAGCACGCCGATTGCCCACACGGGAAGTGTCCGCGCGACGACAAAGCCGCCCACGCTTGCAACCGTGTCGGACACGGAGTTGATGATGCTGTCGCCAAAATAGCCCTGCGCGAGCGCCGATTCTCGATACCGATTGATGATGAAGGGCGTGTTCTCGAAAATCTCCCAGCCGGCTTCAAGCCCGAGGGCAAGCGCAAACCGGAGGCCGATGGGCGAGCCTGGCGCCGCAAGCCAGAGGATCAGATAGAATGCAATCCCGTGGAGAACATGCGTGTAGGTGTACCAGTCAGTAAGTTGCTGGGAAGTTTCCGGGCCCGAAAGGGCCCCGGACCAGAGCGTTACATAGCCGCACTCACAGATTGGCGGTTGGCCCATGGCAAGAAGAACGAGTCCCTGGAGCGCGACGATCCCTGCACCGACCAAGAGGTATGTCCTGAGCGAAATCCCCGCGGACCATTTCAGGGCAGCCTTCTGCCACGCGTTCATGCTTCGCTTCCTCCTCTGCCGCCATGCCCAAGGCCTCCACCAAGTGCAGCGCGCACTCCCGAGACACCCGTCCCTGGTCGTGATGGACGAGCGGCGCGAGATCACAAGCCTAAGACCAATCCAACAGTCGCTTCACGAGATCGGGAAGTGCCCCAGGTCCCAGCGTACGCGCCATCACGACGGTAACGGCGTAGTAGCCCCAATGCGTCACGTATGAATAGGCGAAGCCGTTCGGCACCCGCAGGATCAGATATGGGAAGGCAAGACCGAACACCGCGGCAAGCGTGGCAAACCGCGCCACGTAGCCCCACGACACATCGCCGAATGCAAGCAGAACGTGCGCCGCTCCGAACAAGGCCGCGCAACAGAGCGATATCGTGCGAAGGCTGCGGTTTTCGGCCGCCAAGGTGAGAACGAGGGCCACGACGAGGAGCTGCTGGAAAAGGATCTCGATCGATTTCGGCAGGAAGTACCAGGGTGTAGCGAACGGAAGCTCCGGCGGGGTCGTCCCCTCGCGCAGTTCGAATGGCGGCAATGCAGGAAGCACGTAGGCCGCGAACACCACGCTCGCTCCGAAGGCAAGAGACCATACGATGATGCTCGTCAGGCGATTCTCGAACATGGCCCATCTGGCGTAGCGAGGCCAGCTTGCATACTGCGGCCAGAACGCGATGGTCGCGATGCCCGTCCAAAACAGGTAATATAGCGCGATCGCTATTGGACCGTCGTTATAGTCGGATTTCTCGCCGAGCGCGGGCAGCAGGAAATAATATCCGATATCCGAAGCGATCCAGATGCCTGCAATCAACGCGATCGTGAATTTGAGCCGAGCGCGGTCGCGCATATGCGCGCTGCTGGAGGAACCGTCTGGCATGTCGTCACCTTGATCCATGAGCACCAGACGGCCTTGCCCCGCTCGGTGCGCGGGAACAGCGATCATGCTGGAGACGTGGGACCTCTGGCGACGGCAAGCTCAGCGAGTCCCGAACAGGGTACGCCGCCGGTCGTCGTATTCTTTCTGGTCGATCTCTCCCTTTGCGAACCGCTCCTGAAGGATGTCGATGGGGCTCTGCCGCGACGGCGCGTCGCGACGCTCGCCTCCACCGAAGCCACGGGCAAGCAAAACCACAAGAAGGATGATCCCACCCCAAAACACGACCATCATGACGCCGCCGAAGGCCATGTGCCCCCATCCCCAGTTCGACATCCACCACTCTCGATTGTCAAAACCTTGCGCGAAAGCGGGGTTCGCCACAAAAAGCGTCGTCGGCCAGATGCCGACTGCCATCAAAAAGGATTTCATGGTCCATACTCCTGCACCAGCGCCGAACTCGCATGGGCTAAGCCGAACTGCTGGACTGGCGCCAATTGTAGTTGATTGTGACAGGTAACGCCCGGCTCTAAATTGATCTGGGTCAGACGATCGTCGATCCACCGCAGCTGCAAAGACACGGTGGCGATTGACAAGAGTCCCCTCTAACTGTCCGGCAATGATGTGAGCCGCGGCGATCCAACGCAGAATTGGGTGGTTCTTTGCTTGCGAGGAAGTCTTGAAAACGTCGAACGACGCCACGCGGGGGTGGCTGCCACAGAACATGGAAAAGCTCGGGCGCGAACGCTCCCTGGCGCGCGGCGAGATCCTGTTCCACAAGGACGACGCGACGGTCGGAATCTACGAGATCGAAGAGGGTCAAGTGCGGCTATCCCGAATCGATCAGGCCGGCCGCGAGATTGTTCTTCATGTCGCGGGCGCGGGCGATCTCATTGCGGAAGCGTCGCTTTTCTCCAAGGTCTACCATTGCGATGCCGTCGCCGTGACCGACGCCCGCGCACGTCTCTACCCCAAGGAAGCGCTTCTCACCGAGTTCAGGCGCAACCCCAAGGCGGCGGAGGCATTCGCGTCTAGGCTTGCACATGAACTGATGGCGCTGAGAACGCACCTTGAGTTGCGCAACATCCGTTCTGCGCGTGAGCGCCTGCTGAACTACCTGGCGCTGAATGCGGGAGCCGACGGACGCACGATCGCACTGCAGGGAACGGTGAAGGATCTCGCCGCACAACTCGGGCTCACCCATGAGGCCCTCTACCGCACGCTTGGCCAGCTCGAGGCCAAAGGGACAATCGCACGCACGAAGGACAAAATCGTCCTGAAGAAAGCGACCGACGTATGATTACAATCATATGGGCCGTTGTTCCTTCCGGGTAAACTGTTGTGAATTGTTCCAGTTTTTTCCGGGAGATTCCAATGAAACCCTCGAACCGCAAGCTCGCGATCATTTCGGCGACCGGCGCCGTTGCGGTCCTGTCGGTCGTAGCCCTGGTCCTGCCGATCGGCGTGGCATCTTCCCAGCAACCGCCCATGATGGACCACACCATGCCTGGACACGGCCAGATGCAGGGCATGATGCAGCAGCGCCACCAAGAGATGATGCAGATGCATGGCCAAGGGACGATGCAGATGGCCATGGGCACACCGACCATGCCCGGCCAGGATGCATTCGGCGCCATTCAGGAAATCGTCCGCATGCTGGAGGCCGATCCCGAGACCGACTGGTCGAAGATTGACCTCGAGGCGCTGCGCCAGCATCTGATCGATATGAACGAGGTGACGCTCAAGGCAGACGCTGCGGCGACTCCGATCGAAGGCGGCCTGGAGATCACCGTGACTGGAGAGGGCCGTACGTTTGCCGCCATTCAGCGCATGGTGCCGGCCCATGCTGAAGAGCTCAATCAGATGAACGGCTGGAGTGCCAAGACCGAAGCGTTGCCCGATGGCGTGCGTCTGACGGTCACGTCGAACAGCACAAGAGAGGTGGCGCACATCCGCGGTCTCGGCTTCATCGGACTGCTCGTGAGCGGGTCGCATCACCAGCCGCACCACCTGGCGATGGCAAAGAAAGAGATGCCACACCAACATTGAGTTCATGGCAGCCCATACTCGTTTGATTCAAATCAGGGCGGCGGGGGCCATGACGACTATGTGAGGACTAAAGGTAAGGACGCGTCGTTTTGCGCGAGGATGGTCCCGGTTACGGAGCTTCCTTGCCGCTGCA
The DNA here is from genome assembly GCF_007830515.1 of Mesorhizobium tianshanense. Taxonomy (GTDB): domain Bacteria; phylum Pseudomonadota; class Alphaproteobacteria; order Rhizobiales; family Rhizobiaceae; genus Mesorhizobium; species Mesorhizobium tianshanense. The sequence goes on along the minus strand of NZ_VLKT01000059.1, from coordinate 931 downwards.
TTCCCGACTTCGGCGATCCCGCGCTGATACCCGAACTGCGCAAGCAGCATGTCACGATCGACGTTAACGGTCCGTCGGCATGGGCCTGGCTGCTCTGGCGCGTTCCGTTCCCGATCCTGATCTTTCTCGGCATCATGGTCGTCGGGGGCCTCGTCAGGTTTGTGGGCGGATCGAGGGCATCACCAGGGTCTGCTATGCCCACGCATGGGCTGATGGGACTTCTCGCCGGTCTTTTCGGCAAACGACAGCCGGCGCCGAACCCACCTCACGGCAGTGACGAAACGAAAAATCAGTAGTCAGCTCCCACGGGAGACCGAGAAAGTTCGTCGGTCTCAAGCCGGCCGTCGCGCAGCCGGAATATGTGATCGAACCGGTCCAGGATCATCTCGTCGTGGGTGACGACGATAATGGCTGCGCTCTGGTCGATCGCGATCCGCCGCAGCAAGTCCATCACGATGCGGGCGCGAACCGAATCGAGCGGCGCGGTCGGTTCGTCGGCGAGGATGATGCGCGGTCGATTGGCGAGCGCGCGGGCGATGGCCACCCGCTGGGCCTCGCCGCCGGACAGTTGCGCGGGCATCGCGTGCTTGCGGTGGCCGACCTCGAGGTAATCGAGCAACTCGACGGCGTGCTTATGCGCTGCCGCGGCGCTAAATCCCGCAAGGTGGAGCACCACGGCCACGTTGTCGGTGGCATCGAGGAACGGCAGTAGATTGGGATACTGGAAAATGAAGCCGATCTTGTCGAGCCGCAACCGACGCAGATCTGCCTTGAGCCATTGGTCGTCATAGACGGCTTCGCCGTCGAGCGTGAGCCGGCCGCCGCTCGGCTCCAGGATGCAGGCCATGCAGTTGAGCAGCGTGGTCTTGCCCGAACCGCTCGGCCCCATCAGGCCGACGACCTGGCCGGGAAAGACCTCCATGTTGATATC
>NZ_VLKT01000058.1 GCF_007830515.1 Mesorhizobium tianshanense | reverse complement strand
ACCGACCGCCAAAGCTTCCTGAAGATCCTCCAACGCCCGGACATTCCGCTCCACACCAATGGCTCGGAGAACGATATCCGCAGCGTGGTGACCCGGCGCAAGATCAGCGGCGGAACCCACAGCAACCAGGGCCGTGCCGCCCGCGACACCATGCTCAGCATGATGAAGACCTGCAACAAGCTCGGTGTCAGCTTCTGGGATTATCTCGGCGACCGCCTCGGCATCCCTGGCAGCAAGATCCTACCGCTTCCCGTTCTCCTCGCCGCGCGCTGAACCCCAACAGCAGATCGACGCGCCCAAACGCCGCCGCTTTTGCCCCGGTTACGACATTTCGAACTAACGCCTTGTAAATAATCGCAAACCTTGGGCAGAGTGCCCAAATTTGTTGCATTCCGTGTCGCTTTTCCTATCAAGTGCTTCGCTTTTGCGATTTAGTTTCCCCTCACGTAAGCCTATATCAACGCCAGCCAACGAGCTGCCCCACTCCATCAAGCGAAGGCGACCCGTCTGAGCAACCGAATGGAGATTGATCGTGAAGCTCTTTGCCCGCCTTTTCGCTCGCCGTGAAATGAACCTGACGACCGCGCTCGAGCGCCAGCGCCTTGCCAACACTATGCCGGGCCAGACCGGCGCAGTGGCCGCCGCGCGTCTCGGCTTCGTCGCCTGATCTGACAAGCTCGCAAGCGGCGCTCCCTGTGGCCGCTTCGTAGTTGATCAAAGCGCCGCTTCGGTCTTGCCGAGGCGGCGCTTTTGTCGTGCACCAACCACATGCGGCATGTTTTGCTCAATCCGGCAGCATGTTGGGTCCGTCACCGTATAACGATTGCCCATTTGCGACCCGTGTCGCAAATAAAGTCTTTCCGTTGCCATCTAGCCAATTGACAGGAAAGGTTTTTCCTGATGTCGCTATGCTGATCGCGACATCCTGTTCGCGCCATTGCAGCGTGAGGGTCTCCCTGTGAACGTCGTAAATCATCCGATCAGGCGATCGTTTGTATTCTTCCTGGTCCCCGATTTCACCATGATCGCTTTTGCAACGGCGCTCGATCCGTTGCGCTCGGCCAACCGGATGCTCGGCTACGAGGCCTACCGTTGGCGGCTCGCCAGCATCGACGGCAAGCCGGTGCGCGCCTCGAACGGCGTCGAATGCGCCGTCAACACCTCGCTGGAGGACGAACGCAAGAAGATGTCCGGCCCCGAACGGCCGAACATGGCGGTCGTCTGCAGCGGCATCAACGTCGAGCGCTACCAGAACAAATCGGCCTTCGCCTGGCTGCGCGAGGAATACAATCGCGGCGTCGCCGTCGGCGGCCTGTGCACTGGCGCACATATACTGGCCGCCGCCGGCCTATTGTCCAACAAGCGCTGCGCCATTCACTGGGAGAACCTGCCGGGCTTTTCCGAGGCGTTCCCGAAGGCCAATGTCTTCGCCGACCTCTTCGAGATCGACCAGAACATCTACACCTGCGCCGGCGGCACCGCGGCGCTCGACATGATGCTGAAGCTGATCGGCGACGACTTCGACGAGAGCCTCGTCAACCGAGTGTGCGAGCAGGTGCTGACCGACCGCGTGCGCAGCCCGACCGATCGCCAGCGCCTGCCGCTGCGCGCGCGCCTTGGCGTGCAGAACTCGAAGGTGCTGACCATCATCGAATTGATGGAAGCAAACCTTTCCGAGCCGCTGTCGCTGATCGAGATCGCCGATCACGTCGACCTGTCGCGCCGCCAGATCGAGCGCCTGTTCCGCACCGAGATGGGCCGATCCCCTGCCCGCTACTATCTGGAAATCCGGCTCGACCGGGCCCGGCACCTGCTGATCCAGTCGTCACTGCCGGTGGTCGAGGTAGCGGTCGCCTGCGGCTTCGTCTCCGCCTCGCATTTTTCCAAATGCTACCGCGAACTCTATGCGCGCTCGCCGCAGCAGGAGCGCGTCGACCGCAAGCAGTTGCTGGTCGCGTAAAGGCGGCACCTCGGATGCATAGCCTCTGGCGCGGAGTACCCGAAATCTAGAGCATCGGACCCAAAAGTGGGTACCGGTTTTGGGAAATCCAATGCTCAAACAAGAAGATAGAGCGGCGGTACGCTTCGATTGGAAAGTCCGCCGCTCTAGCGGCTGTCGTACATCCAGCTCCGGTCGCGCCACATTTTCTCACCGACCTGGCAGTCGGTGGCCGGCTTGTCTTGTGCCAGCACCACCGGCGGATGCGCCGCTTCGTCCGCCGCCCATTGCGGCGAGGCAGGCCCGGCAAGCTCGAGCACCAGCTTGCGCCGGATCGCTTCGGGAAACTGTGTCCACTCATTGACCGGGATCATGAACGCGCCGGGCCCACCGATGACGCAGTCGGTGTAGTAGCGGTCGAGATAATTGACGTCGTAGACACTGGTGAAGCCGCTTCGGGTCATCAGCGGCAGGCCATTGATGGTAATGCCTTGCTTGACCAGCCTGTCACGGGTGATGTCGACAGGAGCACCTTGATTGTTGGGGCCATCGCCTGAAATGTCGATGACGCGCTTCACGCCCTGGAATCCGCTTTCGGCGAAAAGATCGCTGCCGAATCCCAAGGCACCGGAAATCGAGGTGCGCCGGGCGCTATTGGGCGCATGGGCGGAGAGCCGTTCGACCACCCGCTCGGCGTCGGCACGATTGGCGATCACCGTCCACGGCACGATGACACGCTGCCAGGTCGTGCCGGCCCATTCGACGTAAGTGACGGCGATCTTGCCATAGGCCCCGTCGGCGATGGCCTGCAGCACCGTGTCGTGCGTCAGTGCCGCCACATAGCCTTGACGCTGGATTTCGAGTTCGGCCGGCGACATCGAGAGCGAAACGTCGACCGCCAGCACCAGTTCGATATCGACCGGCTCGGCAGCCAGGGATTCCGGCGCCGGCACGAGCATCGGCACCAGCACGGCGGCGCCTGGGAGGAGATGTCTTGCGCGGGCAAAAGCAGACATGCCGCAAGCTAAGCGAGAATTGTTGTTCCACAAAGCGAAAAGCCCGGCGCCGGACCAGGCCGTTGCGTCACATTTTTGCGAGTCCGCCCCTTACCCTCCGTTGTGGGAGGATCGGCAAGCAATCAACGTTCAGCTGCGCGGATTGAGGTTCTCCGGGTCGTAGAGCGGCCTGTAGCCGACAGCGGCCACTTCGACCGGGTACGTCTCGCCGAAATACTCGACAGTCAGCCTTCGGCCCTCCTGGCAATACGCCCAAGGCAAGTAGGCCAGCGCGATGTTCTTGCCGATGGTCGGGCCGTAGGCGACCGAGGTCGTGAAGGACCGACGGCCGAGTTCGTCGACCAGCGTTTCGCCCGTTCCCGGATCCATCACCGGCATCGTGCCGACCGGATAGCGGGAAACGCCCCTCGAATCGACATTGTTGGTCATCACGAGCGTGCAGAGCATGGCCGGCTGATGCGCGCGGGCGCGATATTCCACATGCTTTGCCTTGCCGCTGAAATCAGCCTCCTTGACCTTCGGTCGGGCAAGGTCGGCCTCCAGCAGATTGTACTCGGTCAGGAGATCGGCGTTCTGCAGGCGCAGGCTCTTCTCCATGCGGCGGCTGTTGGCATAGGTCTCGACGCCAAAAGCCATAACGCCGGTCGAACGCAACGCGTCCCAGACGACCAGGCCGTCTTCGTATCGCATATGCAGTTCCCAGCCCTGCTCGCCGACATAGGAGATGCGGAAAGCGGTCACGTCCTTTCCGGCTATCCTGACAGGCTTGATCGCAGCGAACGGAAAATTCTCTGGCGTCAGCCCGTCCGGGTTCTCAACGACCTTCTGCAAGGTCGCTCGCGCGTTCGGACCCCAGATGCCGATGGTCACGTATTTTTCGGTTACATCCGTGACAGTGGCATCGAACCCTTTATCTTGTGCCGTCCTGCGCATGTATTGGAAGTCGCGCGGGCCGGCATCGGCGCCGTCGATGACGCGGCAGCGGTCGGCCATGCGGATCACGGTCAGGTCGGCGCGCACCATGCCCTCGTCGTCGAGGAAGTGGGTATAAATGCCTTTGCCGATGTTGGTATCGCCGCCGATCTTGGCCGCGCACAGCCATTCCATCAGCGCGACATGATCCGGGCCTTCCACCTCGTACATCGCGAAATGTGACAGGTTCACGATGCCGCAATCCTCGCTCATGGCGAGATGCTCGGCATTGGAGACGCGCCAGAAATGGCGGTTGTCCCACTCGTTTTCGCGCACAGGCACCCGGTTGCCGTATTTCTCGAGCAGGTGCTCGTTGGCGGCATAGCCATGCGCGCGCTCCCAGCCGCCCAGTTCCATGAAATAACCGCCGAGTTCCTTCTCGCGCTCCCAGAACGGCGAGCGGCGCACATTGCGGCCTTTTGAGAAGGGCTCGCGCGGATGGACCGCCGGATTGTAGACCTTCATCGCCGTTTCGGTGCAGCGGTCCCAGATGAACTGCTCTTGCGTCTGGTGCGGATAGAAGCGCGAGTAGTCGATGGCGTGGTGGTCGATCGACGTGCGGCCGTCCGTCATCCAGTCGGCGATGAGCTTGCCCATGCCAGGACCATCCTTGACCCAGATCGCGACGGCATACCAGAGGCCCCGCACCTTCTGGCTCTCGCCCATCGAGGGGCCGCCGTCTGCCGTCACCTGCAGAAGCCCGTTGAAGGAATGGCTCTCATTGTAGCCCAGTTCGCCCAGGATCGGCGTCAGTTCCATGGCGCGCTCGAGCGGCGCCAGGATCTGTTCCATGTCGAGGTCGCGCTGCGACGGCGAAAGACGGGCCTGGTTCTTCTCCAGAAGGTCGCGCGGATGGCAAAGGCGCGGATTGGTCTCTTCGTAATAGCCCCACTCGATCTGCCCGCCTTCGGCGGTCTTGGGATCGCCAGTGTCGCGCATGTAGGCCGAATTGCCCTGGTCACGCAGCAGCGGCCAGCCGATCTCCTTGCCGGTGCCGGCGAACTCGGTATACGGCCCGAAGAAGGTGAGCGGGTGGTCGATCGGCATAACCGGCAGGTCCTCGCCCACCATTTCCGCGATCAACCGGCCCCAGATACCCGCGCAAACAATCACGTAGTCGGCTTCGATGGTGCCGCGGTCGGTCACCACGCCCTTGATGCGTCCGTTCTCGACGATAAGCGACTTGGCCGGCGTATTCGCAAAGGCCCTGAGCTTGCCGGCGGCTTCTGCCTGGTCGACCAGCGTGCCGGCGACCGTCTGCGAGCGCGGGATGACGAGACCGGCATCGGGATCCCACAACCCGCCCTGCACCATCTGCTCTTCGATCAGCGGGAACTTCTGCTTGATCTCGGCAGGATCGATCAGGCGCGCACGCGTGCCGAAGGCCTTTGCCGAGGCGATCTTGCGCTTGATCTCCTCCATGCGATCGTCGTCGCCGACGCGGGCGATTTCGAGGCCGCCGATGCGCGCATAATGGCCCATCTTCTCATAGAAATCGATGGAGTAGAGCGTCGTCCAGCAGGACAGGAAATCATGGCTGGTCGTGTAGCAGAAGTCAGAGGCGTGCGCTGTCGAGCCAATATCGGTCGGGATGCCTGATTTGTCGATGCCGACGATATCGTCCCATCCGCGCTCGATCAGGTGATGGGCGACCGACGCGCCGACAATGCCGCCCAGCCCGACGATGACGACCTTCGCCTTTTCCGGAAACCCTGCCATGCCCGCGACTCCAAAAGTGCTGTTGCGGGCGCCGGCGCCCGCTTGACCGGCGCACAATATGCAGGCGACGGCCATCGCGCTACCGCCTGTTTGCGACACGCTGCAGGTGCGCCGCGACCCCGGCGCACGACCCTGAAAAATCGGAACCGATTTTCGCTGGGGATCATCCGCGGAGAAAAGTTCTACAGCGTCCTTGCACGCAAAATGACGCGTGCCAGTTGGGACGGAGCTTATGGTTTATCGCCTGGAACGACGTGCAACGCTGCGGCGCGACGCCCTTTAATGCTCGCTGACGCCCACAGCGCCATGAATGGGCCAGCGAGCAGCAGGAACGGCGGGATCAGATTGGGAAAGTAGATGCGGGTGTCGTGGATCGGGAAGACGGTGAACTTCACCAGCGCGCCGAGCACCAACGCCGCAAACAGGATGCCGGCGCGGCGCTCGAGCTTGAAGCCGGCGCGGCTTGAGGCAAACCACCCCGCCAGCGCCAGCACCGAGACGCCGACCCAGCTGTTCAGACTGACGGCGCGGGCCATGGAGACGGCAAAGGCCCGGAGATAGGCGACAGCCGAGAACGGCGGATCGAAGCCGTCCATATTGTAGTGCTGCTCGATGCTGGAAAACCACAGATGCGGCCACCAGCCGGGATGCTGCGCCCAATGAGAAATGGCGAAATAGGCGGCCAGGGAGGCGGCAAAGCCGGCCAGCGCGCCCCACGCCTTCTGCCGGAAGGCGACCAGCAACACGGCGAAGACGGCAAGGAAGACAATGTTGTCGGGCCGCGCCATGAAGGCGAGGAAGAGCAGGATCGCCGTCGCCACTTCGCGACCGCGCACATAGGCAAAGAGCCCGCCGAGGAACAGGGCCGAGCATAGCAGATCCGGTGCCGCAGCCCGCGCCGCGTCGCCGAAATCGGCCATGATCAGCACCGCGCCGACGACCGGCGCCAGCGCCAGAGCGCCTTCCGACCGCAGCCAAAGCAGCGCGATCGCCCCGAACAACAGCACAGATAAAACAGAGACCGCGCGCATCGCCTCGACCGGCGACATCACGGAACTCATCGTCGAAAGGATCTCGGCGTAGAGGAACTTGATCCGGTACATGCCGAGCAGCGAATGGAAGTCGGCGGCATTCCCCGCCATATGGCTGCGGAAGCCGCCGCCATCGTCCGTCAGCGTCTTGTACTCATCAGCCGACACACCGGCCTTGACGGTGCCATAGGCATAGTCGTGCAGCGCCTGCACATCGGGATACGCGCCCTCCTCGGCGACCGCGAGATAGGGCAGCATGTCCCAATTGGCGTCGGGCATGAACCATGCCATCACGGCGGTCAAAAGGATGTAGAGCGCAAAGGCCGCCGCCCCGATCGGCGCGGCAAGACGCACATAGGTGCCCTCGCCCCATGCCAGGCCGGCCCCGGTGAGCCGGTCGAGCGGGTTCGTCGGAGCAGGAGGCCTGGTCAGCATGGTTTTCGCTTGGCGGACTTTGGCTCGGCGGATCTGGGATTCATCGGACCTGGCTTTTGACGAAATCCTTCACGATCGACACGATGCCGCGCGACAGCAGGCTGTCGAGCGCCTCGACGAAACGGTTGACATGTTCGCGCTGGCAGATCAGCGGCGGTTCGAGACGAATGACATTGCGGTTGTATTCGGTGAAGGCGACGAGCACGTCGTAGTCGCGCAGCAGCAAGGCACCGACGAAGCCCGACAGCGACCCCTTCAGCTTCTCGTCGAGCACGCTGACCACGGGCCGCAGCACCATCGGCAGGGTCTGCGAAAAGTCGTGGAATTCCAGCCCGACCATAAGACCCTTGCCGCGCACGTCCTTGATGATCTTGGGATATTTCTCCTTAAGCGCCTGCAGGCGTTGCAGCAGGTAGTCACCGGTGACAGTGGCGTTGTCGATCAGCCCCTCGTCGTAAAGCACGTTGAGCGCCTCGATCGAGGTGACGCAGGCTTCGCCCATGCCCCCGAACGTGGCCATGGCGTGGATCATCGCCGTCTTCGGCGTGCCATAGGCCTTCATGTAGATCGAGCGCCGGGCGATCATCGCGCCGACAGCCGCCTTGCCGCCGCCGAGTGACTTTGCCAGCGCCGTCACGTCAGGAATGACGCCGTAATGCTCGAAGGCATAGAAGCGGCCGGAGCGGCCATAGCCGCACTGCACTTCGTCGGCCACCCACAGCACGCCATACTGGTCGCAGAGCGCGCGCAGCTTCTGCCAGTATTCGACCGACGCCTGGATGATGCCGCCGCCACCCTGGATGGTTTCGAGCACGATGACGCCGATCTCCGGGTCGGAGCGGAACGCGCGCTCGACCGCTTCGATGTCGGCGAACGGGATGCGCACGACATTATCGGCCACCTTGAAGTCGGCGCGGTAGAGCGAGCCGTCGGTGATGGCCAGCACACCCTTGGTCTTGCCGTGGAAGGAATTCTCGGCATAGACGACCTTCGGCCGCTTCGGACCGGCGGCGCGCTCGGCAAGCTTCACCGCCGCCTCCATCGCTTCCGAGCCGGACGAGCCCAGAAACACCATGTCGAGGTCGCCGGGCGAGCATTTGGCGAGATTGTGCGCCAGCGCCGCCGCATATTGCGACATGAAGGCGATGGCGATCTCCTGCCGCTTCTCCTCCTGGAACTTTTTGCGCGCTTCGAGAAGGCGCGGATGATTGTGCCCGAAGGCCAGCGACCCAAAGCCGCCGAAGAAATCCAGGATCTTGCGGCCGCTCTGGTCGATGTAGAACATGCCTTCGGCACGTTCGATCTTGATCTTGTGGAAGCCGAGCAGCTTCATGAAATGCAGCTGACCGGGGTTGAGATGCGCCTTGAACAGGTCGGTCATGCGCGCCACGTCCATCGCCTTGGCCTGCTCGACGCTGATCAGATCGGGCTTGGCGGTGGTGGCGGGCGAAAGCGCCGGCGCGCTGACCGTGGCACGCGCAGTCGTGTGGTCTGGCTTCGTCATGACGGTCATCTCAAGAAATCTCCTATTGACCCTTTACTCGGCGGGCCTGTTATTCCGCGGGCACATGTTTTGCGGCGACGGCATGGCCGTCTTTCCCGGTGCGGTATTCGCTGTAGGCGGCGATCAGCATGTCCTCGTCGCGATGTTGCGGCACCCAGCCGAGCTGGCGTTCGGCCTTGGATACGTCGAGCACGCAGTCCTCATCGGCGATCAGATACTGCTCCGGATCCATGATCGGCATGTTCAAGAGGTCGAGCAGGTCGAGCGTGCGCTTGACCGCCCAGCCCGGTGTCGGGATCAGGATCGATTTCGAACCGGCATGCCTGATCAGGTCGCCGAGCAATTTCCGAACCGGCGGCGGGTTGAGCGAACCGAGATTATAGGCCTCATCAGGCACACCGGCCTTCCAGGCGGCGCGCGCGGCCTCGGCGCAGTCGAACACCGAGATGAACTGGTAGGGGTTCCTGCCCGAGCCGATCATCGGCACCGGGAGGTTCCAGTCGATCAGCTTGAACAGTTTTTCGAGGATACCGAGGCGGCCGGGGCCGATGATGAGGCGCGGCCGAAACAGCGAGATCGACATGCCGCGCTTGCGCCATTCGGCGGCAAGTTCCTCGGTCTTCTGCTTCGACCAGCCATATTCGCCGAGCGGCGAGACCGGATGCTCCTCGGTCATCGGTTGTGTGATCGTATGGCCGTAGATCATGTCGGTCGTATAGTGAACGAGCCTTGGTGCGCCGGCTCTGTCCATCGCCTGTATGATGTGCTCGGTGCCGTGGAAATTCACCGGGAAGAAGAAATCGTGGCGCTTTGCGCGCACCTGGATCGGCGACAGCATTTTCGCCGACAGATTGTAGACCATGTCGTCGGCCTTCAGCCCGACCGAAGCGACCGAGGCCGGATCGGTGACGTCGCAGCTGACATGGCGGACCGAGCGGTAATGCGGCAAGTCGCTCCTGGCGATATCGGCGACAACCACCTCCTCGCCGTCGGCCAGAAGTTTCGGTGCAAGGTGGCGGCCGACGAAACCGTCGCCGCCGAAAATCACATGTCTCATCGAACGATCCCGCTGGTGTGAATCTTTTCGGGGGAAAGGCCAGCCGTCTGGTCCTCATGTCCCCGGCCGCCCAAATCCCGGCTGCCCAAGTCCCGGCCACTTTGAGCGATCAGCACCGTACCGACGCAGATGAAGGCGATGCCGGCGACGCGCCAGGCATTGAGGTCTTCGCGGAAGATGATATAGGCGAAGATCGCAACGGCGACATAGGCGAGGCTGAGGAACGGATAGGCAAAGCTGAGCTCGACCTTGGACAGCACGTAGAGGTGCGACGCCATCGAGATGACGAAGGTGGACAGGCCGAGGAAAATCCACGGGCTGAAGACGATCTGCAACAGCTTCAGCAACGGATTGGTGCCCTCGAAGGAAATCGGGGCAAGCGACATCATACCCTGCTTCAGCATGAGCTGCGCGGCGGCATTGGTCATGACCGTGAACAGAATGAAGACGATGTACTTCATGTTTTCCCACCAAACCCTTCAGACGTCCTATTACAAACCTGCAAACATTTCGTGAAGCAGCAAGAATGTTTTGAGTAAAGCTGTACCTTATCGGTTCGTTAACCACGAACCATTCGAATTTCATCTATTCCGCGGCTTCGACGGTTCCGCGCCGCACCTCGAGCTTTTTCGCCGTTCGCGCCCAGAAGCTCGACATGAAGGCTGGGTCGCGGATGGCCTCGAGGCGCTGCCATTCCGGAAAGGACGCGGCGAAAATATCGGCACCCATGCGGGTGTCCTTGTAGGGATTGACCGCGCCACCGGCCCCGACCGTGATGTGGTCGAGTTCCTTCAACAGCGCCAGCGTCGCCCGGCCGCGGTTGGGGAAATCCAGCGTCAGCGTGAAACCCGGCCGCGGGAACGACAGCAGTGCCGGTGAACGGATCGAGTCGAAGCGCTTCAGGACCGTCAGGAACGATCCCTGCCCGGCCCGCTTGGCCGCCGCAAGCAAGGCCGGCACCGCCAGGCGCGCCACGTCTTCCGGCACCACGCTCTGGTGCTGGAAAAGCCCGTTCGGTCCGTAGAGCCGGTTCCAGTTGCCGACGCCGTCGAGCGGAAAGAAAAAGCCCTGATAGCCGACCTGGCGCGGTGTCGTAGACCAGCCTTTTTTCCACCTGTAGGCAGCGTTGAAGGCAGTGAGGAACGGCCGATTGAGTACGTTGAACGGCGGCTGGAACGGCACCGAAAGATTTCCGCCGGCACGCAAGGCCGCAGGCGAACCATGCTCGGCGTGATTGCCGGTGAACAGCAGCCCACGCCCACGGCTGTGGCCGCCGGCAAGCTGGTCGATCCAGGCGACGGCATATTCGTTGGCCTGGTCGGCCGCTTCGGCAAGCTCGAAGAATTCGCCGAGGTCGCGGAACGGCGCCGCCTTCTCGACGATGTCGAGCGATGGCACCCGCATCAGCCGGATCGATGCGGACAGGATCAGTCCGGTCAGCCCCATGCCGCCGATCGTCGCCGCAAACAGGCGTGCATTGTCGGCGGCCGAGCAGTGATGGGTCCGTCCATCCGATCTGAGCAGCGTGAAGGATTCGACATGGCAGCCGAAGGTGCCGCGCCGGTGATGGTTCTTGCCGTGAACGTCATTGGCGATAGCGCCGCCGAGCGTGACGAACTGCGTACCCGGAACGACCGCCGGAAAGAAACCGTGTGGCGCAGCATGGGCGATGATGTCGGACAGAAGCACGCCGGCCTCGGCCTCGATCACGCCGGTCTCAGCATTGAAGGCGCGGATGCGGTTCAGCGGCCGCATGTCGACGACCATGCCGGCCTCGTTCTGGCACGAATCGCCGTAGGAGCGGCCGTTGCCGTAGGCAAGCAAGGCATTTCTTGTCGCCTTGCCGCTCTTCAGCAATGCGACAGCGTCATTCGCCGGGATCACATCGTGTGCCGGCGGCGTGGCAAGACCGAAGCTCTGGAACCGTTCTTCCGCCATGCCTACCAGCCTCCGGCGACCAGAAACACGACGCCGATGAGCACGACGATCTGGCTGCGCCAGTCGCGGATGATGAAGACGACCGGATCGTCATGCATCTCGTCGCGGCGGGCGAGTATCCAGACGCGCATGGTCAGGTAAAGCACGATCGGGGCCAGCGGCCAGACCAGCCAAGGGTGCGGATAGAGTTCGCGCACCGCAACGCTGTCCATATAGAGCGCCAGCACCAATGCCGAGGAAAAGGCCGAGGCCATGCCCGCCTGGGCGACGATCTCCTGGTCTTCGGTGCGGTAGCCGCGGCCGGCGATACGCTCGCCCGCCGGAATGGCGGTCGTACGCAACTCGACAAAACGCTTCACCAGCGCCAGCGACAGGAAAAAGAAGATCGAGAAGGCCAGCAGCCAGAACGAAACGTCGACGCCGGTCGCCGCGGCGCCCGCCAGAACGCGGATCGTGTAGAGACCGGCCAGCGTCAGCACGTCGATCAAGAGCATGCGCTTGAACGACAGCGAATAGGCGGTGGTGATGATCACGTAGCCGAAGAGCACGCCGAGGAATTCGATCGGCAGCAGAAGCCCTGCGCCAACACCTGCTGCAAGCAGCACCACCATCGAACCGAGGCCGAACGGGATCGACAGCGCGCCGCTGGCGAATGGCCGGTTGCGCTTGGTCAGATGTTTGCGGTCGAGCGCGAGATCGAAGAAATCGTTGAGGATGTAGATGGCCGAAGCCACCGCGCTGAACGAGACGAATGCCAACAGGCATTTCCAGATCATGTCGACGTTGAAGTATTCGTGCGACAGCACCATCGGCACGGCGATGAGCGAATTCTTCAGCCATTGATGAACACGCAGCATCTTGACGATGGTTCTGAATGTCGGCTTCGGCGCCGGCATCATTTCGGCACTGTGCGCGGCCTGCCAGCGCGCGGCAGCGCGGTCGGGCGCGACGACGATTGCCGTGCGCGCGGCGTCGAATACCCTAAGGTCGTGCCGGCTGTTTCCGGCATAGTCGAAGCCGCCATCGCCATAAGCGGCGACAAGCGACGCGCACTTGCTGGCTGAGGTCATGTTGTGGGGGCCATCGGTCGCCAGGACGCGATCGAATATCCCCAGATGCGCGGCGATCGCCTCGGCGAATTTGCGCGGCGTGCCGGTCGCCAACACGATCTGGCGGCCCTCGCCATGTTCGGTGCGAAGGCGCTGAAGCAGCACCTCGCGGTAAGGCATCGATGCGGGATCGATGTCGATGCGTTGCGCGACGGCCTGCTTCAACCGCGCCGGTCCGCCCACGAGCCAGTACGGCACGAGGAAAATATAGAGCGGATTCTTCTTGAGAAGGATGAACAGCCCTTCCCACAACAGGTCCGTCGCGATCAGCGTGCCGTCGAGGTCGACCGCAAGCGGGATTGCGTTCCTGTCCGACCGCGCATCCATTTTCTTTGCCCTGCTTAAACCCGCCGCGCCGTGCTTCGGCGTCTTCGGCCCGATATAGCGGGGAACAGCGCAGCGAACGTTAAAACGCCAAGCCTGGCATGGTCAGCGTGACGGTATTTCCTCCTTCATCGTTAAGGTTCGATGACCCGAAACGATAAAAGGCCGGGCATTGCCCGGCCTCGAAAAACAACGCGTCAACGTTGCTTGATGCGGGTTACTTGATGCGGGCGACGCCATCCGAGATTTCGATCGTCTCCGAACCGGTCAGCGCCTCGAGGTCGCCATTCGGCATGGTAACGAAACACCCGTTTGGGCAGAATTCCGCGGTTTCGCCGGCGGCCAGCGCCAGCTCCGTCTTGCCACCGCCTTCGGTCACGACCAGCGTGCGGGTCTCGGCGTCCTTGTTGACCGCGCTGGCGGCGAAGGCCGAACCGCCCACGGCAAGAAGAGCGATGGCGGCGACGAGAGACTTCCACATGTGCAGTATCGGTGTTTCCACCGCCTCTGTTGCATTCGCAAGGCATTCTCGCCCTTTGCATGCAAGCTTATATGGGATGCAAGCTGAACGGCAACTGAATGCCGCATTCATGCCATTATTATTCGGATCAGGCCGGGTCCGGCCTGCGGGTTTTGCGCCGGCCTATCATGGGTTGAGGCACGGCGGCCTTTGCTCTGGCGTGCTCCCGCTCGGCAAATTCGGCTTCGACTTGATCGTCGTCCGTCGGCCATTTCGCCAGCGGGGCAGTTGATCTCATATGAATGTCCCGTTGCGGGAACGGGATTTCGATGCCTTCTGCCTTGAATGCATCGAGGATGGCGAAGCGGATGTCGTTTTGAACAAGGATGCCATTGCTGACATCGGCAAGAAAAACTCTGACTTCAAAATTCAGCGATGAGTCCGCGAATGCCGCGAACAGGACGAAAGGCTCCGGATTCTTGAGCACCAGCGGATGGTTGCGGGCGATATCAAGAAGGATCTCGTGAACGCGCCTGGCGTCCGAGCCATAAGCGACACCAATCTGAATTTCGATGCGCCCCAGCTTGTTGCGATGCGTCCAGTTTCCCACCGGTCCGTTGATCAGATCGGAGTTGGGCAGAATCACCGACTGCCGCTGGAAGGTCTCGATCTCGGTGGCGCGCACACTGATCTTCTTGACCGTGCCAGACACTTGGCCGGCAATGATCCAGTCGCCGACTTTGAACGGCCGTTCGGCCAGCAGGATCAGGCCCGAGACGAAATTGGAGACGACATTCTGCAGACCAAAGCCGATGCCGAGGGACAGGGCGCCGGCGACGAGCGCCAGATTGGAGAGGTCGATGCCCGCCGCCGAGACCCCGACGAGTGCTGCGAGCGCGACGCCGATATAGCCGACCACCAGCCGGATCGAGTTGCGCACGCCGGGGTCGACCTTGCCGCGCGCCATCACCGAGCCGTCGAGCCAGCCCTGGAACCAGCGTGTCAGGAAATAGCCGATGATGAAGACAACGATGCCGGTCAGGATGCCGGTCACCGAGATCGTCACCGAGCCGATGGTGAGGCCCGTAGCCAGCTTGTAGCCCCAAGCCTCGATGTCGCCGGGCTGAAAGCCCCACATCAACAGGATCAACGGCAGGAACACCAGCACGATCATCAGGTTGATGGCGACGCTGACGACAAGGCCGAGCTGGTCGAGTGCGGACTCCTCATAACTGGAATGGGCCGATAGCCAGCGCCCGATCGAGGTTTTGGCAAAGCTGCCTTCCTCGCTGACCGCTCGCGCCGACAGGAAGCCGATATACGCAGTGACCAGAACGGTGCCGGTGACCACGACCTGCCGCGAAACAAAGATGGCGAGGCCGATATAACCGAGCAGCGCCACCGCAATGGTGGAAAGGCCGAGCGCGACGGCGGTGTAGCGCAGCCAGGCCGGCCAGGGACGCCAGGTTCCGTCGGCGGCCCTGAACGGCTTCAGCAGCCCCATCAGGATCAGGATGACGCCAACGATGATTGTGGCGACAAAACTTCGGGCGATGGTCACCGACAGCGGCGATCCCACCGTGTCGTTGACGACCGACAGGAAATAGTTGATGCCGATGACCACCGCCATCGCGGTCGTCAGCCGCACCAGCCAGCGCGCCGGACCGGTTTCGACGGGAATGAGACGCCAGTTGGGCAGCCGTGGCTCCAGCGCCGCATTGGTCATCCGGTTGACGCAGAACACCACCGCGACAACCGCGGCCAGCGCATTCAGGAAAACGCCAATGTCACCGCGCAACACATTGTAATAATTGAAAAAGAAAACGGTCGAAACCAGGAAGACACCGACCGCCAACGTCGGCAGCAATGTCGACCAGAACGCCACCGATAGCCGGCTGAGATAGGACGGATCCTCGACGGAAGGATCCGCTTCGAACACACGCCCGAACAGGCGCCGCCCACCGACAAAAAGCACGGCCGCCAGTGAAAGTGCCGTCAAGGTCGCGGCCAACACGGCCTGGAACTTGAACTTGAAGGCGAAGGTCAGCCACGACGACACCGCTTTGTAGAGGCCTGCATATTCGTCGTTGGCATCGGAAATGACCTCAGGGCTCAGTGCATCGGACAGCACGTAGCGCTTGGTGAGCAGGTTGCGAAACAGCTCGCTGCGCATATTGGCGATCTTGTCAATGAGGCCGCTGATACCGATCGACAGATTTTGCGCCGCGGCGATGACCGCATTGATCTCGGCCTTTTCGGACGCCAGCGCCTGGCGTTCGCTGGTCACGATGTCGGGCTCGGGCGGCTGGCCCTCGGCCGGCGGCGCCCCGAGCTGCTCGAGCCTTGCGTTGATCTCCGTAAGGCGCGGGCGGAAGGCAAGCGCGCTATTCAGCGCACCTCGCGACATTTCCTCGAGCTGCAGGCGGATATCGACGAGGCTGGCGTCGTCTTCGCCGTCCTCTTGGATTTTCTTTTCGAAATTGTCGGACTTTGCCGTCAGGTCCTGCAGGATCTTCTGTTGGTCGGCGATCAGCCCGGAGGGAGCTTGGTCAAGCCGCTGCGCCACCGCACCAAGCGACAGTTGCGCCGAGGCAACGATCGCCAGGACCAGAACGAAGCGGAGCAGTCGGAAAAGCATGATTGTCTGGCGACTCACGGACGGCAAGGTGTTCTAAAGCTCGTCCTTGATAAAGACGCTCATACCACGGGGCAAGCCGTCCCGTTCCGCCGGCCCATTTCGAAGTCGGCCAGTCGAAAAGCGATGGCGCAATATTGGCTTTGCGGCGGAGGCCTGCTCTATAGTGTGCCGCATCGCCCGCAACGGATGACAAAAAGAATGGCGGAATATTCGGCCTTTTCGCTTCTCAAAAACGCGCTGACCGGCAACAGGGACTGGAAGCCGGCCTGGCGCAAGCCGGACCCGAAGGCGTCCTATGACGTGATCGTCATCGGCGGTGGCGGCCATGGCCTATCAACGGCCTATTATCTCGCCAAGGAGCACGGCATCACCAATGTCGCGGTGCTGGAGAAGGGCTGGCTCGGATCCGGCAATGTCGGCCGCAACACGACGGCTGTCCGCTCCAACTACCTGCTGCCTGCCAACACGCGCTTCTACGAACATTCGATGAAGCTGTGGGAGAACCTTTCGCACGACCTCAACTACAACGTCATGTTCTCGCAGCGCGGCTGCCTGAACCTGGCGCACACGCCTGCCCAGCTCGACGATTTTGCGCGGCGCGGCAACGCCATGCGCCATCTCGGCGTCGACGCCGAACTGATGACCACTGCTGAGATCGCACGTCTGATACCGGCGCTGGACGTATCGGGCACGGCGCGCTTCCCGATCATCGGCGGGCTTATGCAGCCGCGCGCCGGCACCGCCCGTCACGATGCCGTTGCCTGGGGCTATGCGCGCGGCGCCGACCGTCGCGGCGTCGACATCATCGAGAATTGCGAGGTTACCGGCTTCCTGCGCGATGGCGACCGTGTCACCGGCGTGTCGACTTCGCGCGGCGAGATCCGCGCCAAGAAGGTGGCGGTCGCGGTGGCCGGCAGCACCGGACGCGTCATGCAGCTTGCCGACATCGGGACGATGCCGATCGAGAGCCATGTGCTGCAGGCCTTCGTGACGGAATCGCTGAAGCCGTTCGTCGATACCGTCCTCACCTTCGGCATGGGCCATTTCTACATGTCGCAATCGGATAAGGGGGGCCTCGTCTATGGCGGCGACCTCGACGGCTACAACAGCTACGCCCAGCGCGGCAGTTTGCCTATTGTCGACGAGGTGATGAGCGAGATGCTGGCGCTGTTTCCAGGTCTCGCCCGCGTCCGCATGCTGCGTTCATGGGGCGGCCTCTGCGACATGTCGATGGACGGTTCGCCGATCATCACCACCGGTCCGCTGCCGGGCATGTATCTCAACTGCGGCTGGTGCTACGGCGGCTTCAAGGCGACGCCGGCCTCCGGCTGGTGCTTTGCCTGGACCATCGCCAAGGACGAACCGCACGACTTCAACGCGCCCTTCACGCTCGATCGCTTCCATCGCGGCCTGGTGATCGACGACAAGGGCCAGGGCGCGACGCCGCGGCTGCATTAGACCATGATCCCTAAAAGTGGAAACCGGTTTTCGGACAAGATCATGGTCAAACAAAAAGACACAATCCCATGCTGATCACCTGCCCCTATTGCGGCCCGCGCGACGTCATCGAGTTCAACTATCAGGGCGACGGCAACCGCCAGCGCCCTCAACTCGCCTCGCAGGACCTCGACGCCTGGAACGCCTATGTTTACGACAGGCTGAACCCGGCTGGTGACCACAACGAGATCTGGCAGCATTCCGGCGGTTGTCGCGCCCATCTCAGGGTCGTGCGCAACACGCTGACACACGAGATCTCCAGCGTCGCCTTCGCGCGCGGCGACCACAAAGCCGCCATGCGCCACAAGGCGGAGGGCAAGTCGTGAGCCCGCGCCGCATCGATACCGGCGGCCGGATCGACCGGCTGCGAACCATTCGGTTCACCTTCGACGGCGCGCCCTATACCGGCCATGCCGGCGACACGCTCGCCTCGGCGCTGCTGGCCAATGGCGTCACCCTGTTCGGGCGCTCGTTCAAATATCACCGCCCGCGCGGCGTGCTGACATCAGGCGTCGAGGAGCCGAACGCCCTGGTGACGGTGCTGCGGGGCGAGGTTCGCGAGCCCAACATTGCCGCAACCATGGTTGAGATCTATGACGGGCTGACCGCCGTCAGCCAGAACCGCTTTCCATCGCTGTCCTGGGATGTCAGCGCCGCCAACCAGCTCGGCGGCAAGCTTCTGTCCGCCGGCTTCTATTACAAGACCTTCATGGGACCCGCGCTCGGCCCGCTGAAGGGCACGCGTTTCTGGATGTTCTGCGAGCATTTCATCCGCCGCGCCGCCGGTCTTGGCCGCGCCGGGATCGCTGCCGACACGGCGCGCTATGAGCGCATGAACGCTTTCTGCGATGTGCTGGTGGTCGGCTCCGGCCCGGCCGGGCTGATGGCCGCCAAAGCCGCCGCCGATCAGGGCGCCCGTGTCATCCTCAGCGAGCTCGAACCGCATTTCGGCGGCTCGGCCAAATGGTCGGGCGAGACGATCGACGGCATGCCCGGGGCGGACTGGGCAGCGCGAACCGCCGGCCAGCTCGAAGGCCATGACAACGTCCGTCTGCTGCCGCGCACCACGGTCTGGGGCTATTACGACGGCAACACGCTCGCCGCGACCGAGAGGGTTACCGATCACAAGGAGAGGCCCGGCAAGGGCGAACCGCGCCATCGCTACTGGGCAATCCGCGCCAAATCGGTGGTGCTGGCCACTGGCTCTTTCGAGCGGCCGCTGGTGTTTCCGGGCAACGACCGGCCGGGGGCGATGCTGGCGCATGCGGCCGAGCGCTATGCCAATGAGTATGGCGTGCTGCCAGGCAACAGGATCGCGCTCTTCACCAACAATGACAGCGCCTATCGCTCTGCCCTTGCGCTGAAGAAGGCCGGGGCGGCGATCGTCGCCATCGTCGACGTACGGCCGGAGCTTTCGAGCGAGATGCGCAAGCTCGCCGATGAAGCAGAGGCCAAGAGCCTTTCCGGTCACGCCGTGGTCGCCACCGAAGGCGGCAAGGCACTGTCCGGCATCAAGGTGCAGCGCTTCGACATGACCAATGGCGCGCTTGTCGGCGACGCGCGCAGCATTCAAGCCGACTGCCTGCTAATGTCGGGAGGCTGGTCGCCGACCATCCATCTGGCCAGCCAGGCCGGCGCCAAGGCGGAGTGGAATGCCGCCAGACAGGCCTTCCTGCCGCCGAAGCCGACGCAGAGATGGTCAACACAGCAATGGATTGGCGCCGGCGCCTTCACTGGCAGCTTTTCCACCGCCGAGGCAATCGCCGAAGGCCGCGCCGCCGGTCTTGCCGCGGCGGGCGGAACGGGCACGCCGGCGGCCTTGCCGGTTGTCGAAGCAGCACCCGGCGATCCTGATCCGGCGCCGGTCTTCGAGATCAGGGCTAATGGAAAGAGCTTCGTCGATTTCCAGCACGACGTGACGGCGGACGATGTTCGGCTGGCGCATCGCGAAGGCTTCGTCTCGGTCGAGCACCTGAAGCGCTACACCACGCTCGGCATGGCGACCGACCAGGGCAAAAGCTCCAACATACCCGGCCTCGCCATCATGGCCGAGGCTTTGGGCAAGCCGATACCCGAGGTCGGCACGACACGCTTTCGCCCACCTTTTTCAGCGGTGTCGATCGGCTCGCTGGCCGCGGAGCGTTTCGGCGACCTGAAGCCAGAGCGGTTGACGCCGATGCATGACTGGCACATCGCCAACGGCGCGACCATGTACTCTGCCGGCCTCTGGTATCGCCCGATGATCTACGGGCTTTCAGGCGAAACGGTCGAGCAGGCCTATGTGCGCGAAGCCAAAGCAACCAGAGAGAGCGCCGGCATCGTCGATGTCTCGACACTGGGCAAGATCGCCGTGCAGGGTCCGGACGCGGCGGAATTCCTCGACCGGGTCTACACCAACATGTTCTCGACGCTGGCCGTCGGCAAGGCCCGCTACGGGCTGATGCTGCGCGAGGACGGCCTCGCCTTCGACGACGGCACGACGTGGCGGCTCGGCGAACAGGACTTTCTGATGACCACCACCACGGCCAATGCCGGCAAGGTGATGCAGCATGTGGAATATTTCCTCGATGTCATCTGGCCGGAGCTGAAGGTCCATGTCACCTCGGTGACCGACGAATGGGCGGGTGCGGCGATCGGCGGGCCGAAGGCCAGGGCAATTCTTGCCGCTTGTGTCACCGGCACTGCCGTCGATAACGCCACCCTGCCCTTCATGGGTATCGTGCGCGGCAAGATATCAGGCGTGCCGGTGATGATCTGCCGGCTGTCCTTCTCCGGCGAAATGGCCTTCGAAGTTTACTCTGGCGCCGGGTACGGGACCCATGTCTGGGAAGCGTTGATCGAAGCCGGCAAGCCGTTCGGATTGGTGACTTACGGGCTTGAGGCGCTGGGCACGATGCGCATCGAGAAGGGCCACGTCACCGGCGCCGAGATCGACGGCCGCACCACGGCACGCGACCTTCATCTCGACTGGATGCTGTCCAAGAAAAAGCCCTTCATCGGTTCGGCGATGATGGATCGCGAGGGCCTGATCGCGCCCGACCGCCTGGAACTCGTCGGCTTGATTTCGCTGGACAACCGGCCGCTCAACGGCGGCGCTCACATCGTCGAGACGCTTGACGAAGCCAACCCGCACGATTCCATCGGTCACATCACCGCTTGCTGCTATTCGCCGGCGCTCGGCAAATACATCGCGCTCGCTTTGGTCAAGGACGGCAAGGCCCGGCGTGGCACGCGCGCCCATATCTCCGATCCCCTGCGCAACCGGTTCGGTCCGGTCGAGATCGTCTCCAATCACTTCTTCGATCCGGACGGGAGCCGCATGCATGGTTGAGCGCCAATCACCGCTTGAGCTGGAATTGCGCACCGGCTCGCACGGCGACTTCGAACACGGCGTCGATGTCATCCTCTCCGAAACCAGGCCGGGATCGATCCTGCAGCTCTCTGCCTGGCCGGGCCAGGAGAAGAAGTTGATCGCCGGTATCCGCACCGTTACCGGCCTGGCTCTACCCGATGGAGCCGGCGCCGGCAGCACCGATGGGGTGCGGTCCGTGTTCGGCTTTGCGCCTGGAAAATTCACCGTGGTCGACGAGGCCGAGGGCTTGGCGGCGGCGTTTGCCGGTGTCGTCACCCCGGCCATCGGCACGCTGACCGACCTGTCGCATGGCCGCACCGCGATTCGCATCCATGGACCGAAGGCCGAATGGGTGCTGGCAAAATTTTTCGCCATCGACTTCGCGCTGCCGGCCTTCCCGATCGGTACAGGCCGCTCGACCATGCACCATGACGTCTTCGCGCAGATCCAGCGAACCGGCGCCGACCAGTTCGACATCTATGTGTTCCGCTCGTTTGCGCGGTCGTTCTGGAAGGCGCTCTGTCACGCCAGCGAAGAAGTCGGCTACGAAGTGCAGTAGACCGAGGCGGCCGGTCGTCACCTCACTTCCTCACTTGGCGAACGTCACCCACTCTTCCAGCGGCGCGCGATCGGTGCGGAACTCGTTTTCCGGCTTGGACGTATCCTCGTAACCGAGCGCCATGCCGCAGACGACGATCTCCTCGTCGGGAATGTTGAGCACTGGCCTGATTTGCCGGTGATAAGGCGCGAACGCCGCCTGCGGACAGGTGTGCAGGCCCCTGCCCCGCGCCGCCACCATGATGTTCTGCAGGAACATGCCGTAGTCGATCCACGAGCCCTTGTTGAGCCGCCGGTCGACGGTGAAAATCATGCCGACCGGGGCGTCGAAGAAGACGAAGTTGCGGTCGTGCTGCGCGCGCATCCTGTCCACCTCACGCCGGCCGATACCGAGCGCACTGTAGAGGCCGAAGCCGTTGGCCCGCCGCCGGGTGAGATAGGGTTCGAAGAACTGGTCTGGATAGTAGCGATACTCGTCCCAATCGGCCTTTTCGGCGCGGATGCCGGAATTGAGGATAGCGTCGGTGATCCGCTGCTTGACCTCGCCTTTGGTGACGTAGACCCGCCAGGGCTGCATGTTGGTGCCCGAAGGCGCCCGAGCCGCCACGGCGAGAATGGCGCGGATCGTCTCGTCGTCGACCATGTCGGACAGGAAGGCGCGCACCGAACGGCGCGATGTGATCGCCTCGTCGACGATCGCCGCATCCTTGGCGATCCGGGTGTTGTTTTCCAGCATGGGTCGTCCTTAGCGCATGGCCCCGGAAACCGGAATCGGTTTCCGGAAAGGATCATGCGCAGTCTAGAAAATGATAGAGTGTCCTTTGCGCGTCCAATTGGACGCGCGGCGCTCTATCGTGAGTCTCGACCGGACGTCCCTCACTCGCCGTTCGTGGCCGAGCCTTTGCCCGAACCGTGAGAGTGGCGCAAGCAAATCTTGTGGTCCTATGAAAATGCTCTTGATTTTTTCACGAGCTTGACCTCTCATGAAATTTGCCCCGAATTTTTCACAAAGGGGAATTTTTCACCAAGAGAAATTCTTCATCAAGAGAAATGGCTTTGCCCTCAACCGCCGTCAGATCCGAGCAGGAAAACCGCGAACGGCTGCTGGCCGGCGACATCAGGGCGCTGCGCAGGGCGCGCGGGCTGACGCTTGTCGAGATTGGCCTGAAGCTCGGCCGGTCCGTCGGCTGGGTCAGCCAGGTCGAGCGCGGCCTGTCGATACCATCGCTCAGTGATCTCAGGGCCTTCGCTGAATTGTTCGGCGTGCCAGTCAGCCTGTTCTTCAGCCACGATGTGCCCGTCGAGAAAGAGCGCGGCGTGGTGGTGCGCGCCGGCAGCCGCCGCATACTTGGCACAAGCGATTCCGGCCTGGTGGAGGAGCTTCTGTCGCCCGACCTCGGCGGTAGTTTCGAGATGCTGCGTTCGGTCTTCGCACCGGGTGCGGAGCTGAAGACCGAAGCGCGCCGGCCGACGGAGGAAGCCGGATATGTCGCCTCCGGCAGCTTCGACATCGAGATATCAGGGGTCTGGCACCAGCTTGGCGAAGGCGACTCCTTTCGCTTCGACGGCAAGCCGTTCCGCTGGCGCAATCCTGGAGCGGAGCCGGCGGTGGTGATCTGGGTGGTTTCGCCGCCTGTTTACTAGAGGTTTGGAGAAGAACATGGCCGGTTTGCCGACCACGGCACGCGTGGTGATCATAGGAGGCGGTGTCGTCGGCGCCTCCTCGCTCTATCATCTCGCCAAGGCGGGCTGGACCGATTGCGTGCTTCTGGAAAAGAACGAGCTAACGTCCGGCTCAACCTGGCATGCGGCCGGCAACGTGCCGACCTTCTCTTCGTCATGGTCGCTGATGAACATGCAGCGCTATTCGACCGAGCTCTATCGCGGACTGGCCGACGAAGTCGACTATCCCATGAACTACCACGTCACCGGCTCGCTCAGGCTCGCCCACACAACGGAGCGCATGCAGGAGTTCCAGCGCGCCAAGGGCATGGGCCGCTACCAGGGCATGGACATCGATGTGGTCGGCCTCGACGAGATCAAGCGCCGCTACCCGTTCATCGAAACGCATGAGCTGAAGGGCGCGCTCTACGATCCGAGTGACGGCGACATCGACCCGGCGCAGTTGACCCAGGCTTTGGCCAAGGGCGCCCGCGACATGGGTACGAAGATCATCCGCTTCTGTCCGGTCACCGGCGTGCGCCGCGAAAAAGATGAGTGGGTGGTCGAGACCGAGCAAGGCGAGATCCGCTGCGAAATCGTCGTCAACGCCGCCGGCTACCGCGCAGCCGAAGTCGGCAAGATGTTCGGCCGCGACGTGCCGATGATGGTGATGAGCCATCAATATATCCTGTTCGAGGAAATCCCCGAACTGGCCGCATGGTCGAAAGAACAGGGTAGGAAGCTGCCGCTGCTGCGCGACGTCGACACCTCCTACTATCTGCGCCAGGAAAAGAACGGCATGAATCTCGGCCCCTACGAGCGCAATTGCCGCGCGCATTGGGTCGGTCACAACGATCCGATGCCCGATGACTATTCGTTCCAGCTGTTCCCCGACGATCTCGTCCGGCTGGAGGACTATCTGGCCGACGCCGTCGCCCGCGTGCCGATCCTCGGCACCGCCGGATTGTCCAAGGTCATCAACGGACCGATCCCCTACGCGCCGGACGGCAACCCGCTGATCGGGCCGATGCCGGGCGTGCCCAATGCCTTCGAGGCCTGCGTCTTCACCTTCGGCATCGCCCAGGGCGGCGGCGCCGGCAAGGTGCTGGCCGAATGGGTGACTGAGGGCCAGACCGAATGGGACATGTGGTCCTGCGATCCGCGCCGCTTCACCAGCTTTGCCTCGGCCCCGGATTACTGCGTCGCCAAGGGCATGGAGATATACGGCAACGAATACGCCATCCAGTTCCCGCGCCATGCCTGGCCGGCTGGGCGCGACCGCAAGCTGTCGCCGATCCACGATCGCGTCAAGGCGCTCGGCGCCTGCTTCGACGCCTATAATGGCTGGGAGCGCGCCACCTGGTATGCGCAGGCCGGCGACGATGTTTCGGAATCCGCGACGCTGACCTTCCGCCGCGACGGGCCGTGGCAGCATCGCGTCCGCGAAGAGTGCCTCGCCGTGCGCGATACCGCCGGCATTCTCGACCTGCCCGGTTTCAGCCGTTTCAACCTCGACGGCCCTGGCGCCGCCGAATGGTTGAGCCGACAGGTCACCGGGCTGGTGCCAAAACCCGGCCGCATCGGCCTCGTCTATTTCGCCGACGACAAGGGCCGCATCGTCACCGAAATGTCGGTCGTGCGCCACGACGAGAACCTGATGACGCTGATCACCGCGGCGATAGCGCAGTGGCATGATTTCGAGTGGCTGAAATCGCGCATGCCCAGGGATGCGACGTTCAAGCTGATCGACCGGACGGAGGAATACGCCACGCAGATCCTCGCCGGACCCAATTCGCGAAAAATCCTCGCCGATGTCTGCGCCGCCGACCTCGCTCTGCCCTGGCTGACGCACCAGGAGACGGCAATCGCCGGCCGTTGGGCAAAGCTGGTGCGCGTGTCCTTCGCGGGCGAGCTCGGCTGGGAAATCCACACCAAGGTCGATGATACCGCCGCGATCTTCGACGCCGTCTGGGCGGCCGGCCAGAAGCATGGCCTGAAACCGTTCGGCATGTACGCGCTGGATTCGCTCAGGCTCGAAAAAGGCTACCGCGCCTGGAAGGGCGACCTGTCGACCGACTATTCGATCCTGCAGGGTGGGCTGGAGCGTTTCGTCAAATGGGACAAGCCTGACTTCCGCGGTAAAGCGGCGCTGCAAAACGAGAAGCAGCAGGGCATGAAGAAGCGATTCGTCACGCTGGTCGTCGAGAGCCCCGGAGACTGTGATGCCCCTTACATGTCGACGCTGTGGCATGACGGCAAGATCGTCGGCGAGACGACATCCGGCGGCTGGGGCCATCGCATCGACAAGTCGATCGCGCTCGGCATGCTGCACGCCGACCTGACCGAACCGGGAACCGCGGTCGAGGTCGAGATCTTCGGCGAGCGCTTCAAGGCGGTCGTGCAGAAGGACGAGCCGCTGTGGGATCCGAAGAACGAAAGGTTGCGCGCATGAAGTCCGTTATCCTCACAGACGGCGGCATGGGCCAGGAGCTGGTACGCCGCAGCAGCTCCGAGCCGACGCCGCTGTGGTCGGCCAGGGTGCTGATCGACGAGCCTGATCTGGTGCGCGACCTGCATGCGGAATTCATCCGGGCCGGCGCCCGCGTCATCACCATAAACACCTATTCCGCAACGCCCGAGCGGCTGGCGCGGGAGGGCGCGGAAGAGCTGTTCAAGCCGCTGCAAAAACGCGGCATAGAACTGGCACGGCAAGCTCGCGACCACGCCGGCGACGCGGCGGTCGCCGGCTGCCTGTCTCCTTTGTTCGGCAGCTATGCGCCGGCACTGACGATATCCTTCCAGGATACGCTCGACATCTACCGCCGCATCGTTGCCGAGCAGGCTGACGGCGTCGACCTGTTCCTGTGCGAGACCATGGCGTCGGCCGAGGAGGCGCGCGCGGCTGTCACCGCGGCATCGGAAAGCGGCAAGCCGGTGTGGGTGTCGTGGACGCTCGCCGATCACGGCGCGCCACGGCTGCGCAGCGGCGAAGCCATTGCGGCAGCGGCGAGCGCTCTCGACGGCCTGCCGGTGGCGGCACGGCTGATCAATTGCTGCCGGCCCGAAGCGATTGCTGCGGCGCTCCCCGAACTGATCGATCTCGGCAGCCCGGTCGGCGCCTATGCCAACGGCTTCACCTCGATTGAGGCGCTCACACATGGCGGCACCGTGGACGTGCTGCACGCCCGCCACGACCTCGATCCGGATGCATATGCCGAGCAGGCGGTCGGCTGGGTCGATGCCGGCGCCGACATCGTCGGCGGCTGCTGCGAAGTCGGACCGCCCCATATCGCCGCCCTGCGCGACCGTCTCGAACAGGCCGGCTACGAAATTTCGGGAGTAGCATAATGCCCAGACCATCATCGCGCATTTCCGGCATCGTGCCTTCCGGCAAGGATGGCTGGGAGGTTCATTTCGCGGCCTGGACACGCAAGGAGGCCGGCGAGGACATCATCGTCCTGTCGGTCGGCGACCATGATTTCGACACGCCGGCGCAGACGATCGAAGCCTGTGTGACGGCGGTTCGCGCCAGCAACCACCACTACACCCCTCTTCCCGGCCTTCCGCGCCTGCGCAAGGCAATGGCGGCGGCCTCGACCGCGTGCTCCGGCGTTGCGACCAACCCCGACCAGGTCATCGCCACGCCAGGCGGACAGGCAGCGCTGTACGCGGCGGTGCAAGCCGTTCTCGACCAGGGCGACCATGCCATCGTGGTCGCGCCCTACTACGCGACCTATCCCAACACGTTCAGCGCGGCCGGCGCCGATTTCACCGTGGTCGAGACACCCGCCGAGGATGGTTTTCAGCCGCGGGCCGCCGACATTCGCGCAGCGCTTCGGCCGAACACGCGCGCCATCCTCATCAACACCCCCAACAACCCGACGGGTGCCGTCTATTCGCGCCAGCGTCTGGAAGAACTGGCGCATATCTGCCGGGAGCATGACCTCTGGCTGCTGTCGGACGAGGTCTATTGGACGCTGGGCGGCGGCGAGCACATCTCGCCGCGCGCGCTGCCCGGCATGGCGGAACGCACACTGGTCATCAATTCGATGTCCAAGAGCCACGGCATGACCGGCTGGCGCATGGGCTGGCTGACCGGGCCCGAAGAGATGATCTCGCTGCTGACCAATCTCAATCTGGTGACGACCTACGGCCTGCCGGCTTTCATCAGCATCGCTTGCGCCGAGGCGCTCGAAAACGGTTACGGCGTCAAGGCAATCGCCGAGCGCTATGCCGCAAGGCGCACCGTCGTCGTCGATGCCATGCGCGGCATGGACAACGTCACCGTGCGCGGCTCCGAAGGCGGCATGTATGTCATGCTCGACATATCGGCCCTCGAGCCGGACGACGAGAAATTCGCCTGGGCGCTCCTCGACAAGGAAAAGGTCGGCGTGATGCCTGGCTCGA
The DNA here is from genome assembly GCF_007830515.1 of Mesorhizobium tianshanense. GTDB lineage: Bacteria > Pseudomonadota > Alphaproteobacteria > Rhizobiales > Rhizobiaceae > Mesorhizobium > Mesorhizobium tianshanense. The sequence continues at coordinate 13,846 of NZ_VLKT01000058.1, read as the reverse complement.
GCTTCGGCGAGGCCGCCGCCGGCCACATCCGCGTTAGCCTCTGCCAGCCCGAGGCGGTACTTCTGGAAGCAGCCCTTCGCCTGCGCCGCTTTGCTTCCACCTATCGCCGTGAGGCGGCATGAGCGCCCTGCCCCAAAAGACCATTCCCGACAAGGCAAGGGCCGTCATCATCGGTGGCGGCGTCTCCGGCTGCTCGGTCGCCTATCACCTGGCCAGGCTCGGCTGGACCGACATCGTTCTGCTCGAACGCAAGCAGCTGACATCGGGCACGACATGGCATGCCGCCGGCCTCATCGGCCAGTTGCGCGGTTCGCAGAACATGACGCGGCTGGCGAAATATTCGGCCGACCTCTACGTCAAGCTGGAAGCCGAGACCGATGTCGGCACCGGCATGCGGCAGGTCGGCTCGATCACCGTGGCGTTGACCGAGGAGCGCAAGCACGAGATCTACAGGCAGGCGTCTCTCGCCCGCGCATTCGATGTCGACGTGCGCGAGATTTCACCTGGGGAAGTCAAGGAGATGTACCCGCATCTCAACATTTCCGATGTGGTCGGCGCCGTGCATCTGCCGCTCGACGGCCAGTGCGACCCGGCCAATATCGCCATGGCGCTGGCCAAGGGTGCCCGCCAGCGCGGTGCGACGATCGCCGAGAATGTGAAGGTCACCAAGGTCCATACCAGGGATGGCCGCGTCACCGGCGTGTCTTGGGCGCAAGGCGACGAGCAAGGCATGATCGAGGCCGACATCGTCATCAACTGCGCCGGCATGTGGGCGCGCGAGCTCGGCCGCCAGAATGGCGTCACCATCCCACTGCACGCCTGCGAGCATTTCTATCTCGTCACCGAGCCGATCCCCGGCCTTTCCCGGCTACCGGTGCTGCGCGTGCCGGACGAGTGCGCCTACTACAAGGAAGACGCCGGCAAGATGATGCTCGGCGCCTTCGAGCCGGTAGCAAAACCCTGGGGCATGGACGGTATCCGCGAGGATTTCTGCTTCGACCAGTTGCCGGAGGATTTCGAGCATTTCGAGCCGATCCTCGAAATGGGCGTCAACCGCATGCCGATGCTGGCCAGCGCCGGCATCCACACTTTCTTCAACGGTCCCGAGAGTTTTACTCCCGACGACCGCTATTATCTCGGCGAGGCACCGGAGCTTTCCGGCTATTGGATGGCGACCGGCTACAACTCCATCGGCATCGTCTCCTCCGGCGGCGCCGGCATGGCATTGGCGCAATGGATCAACGACGGCGAAGCGCCCTTCGACCTTTGGGAGGTTGATATCCGCCGCGCGCAGCCCTTCCAGAAGAACCGCCGCTATCTCAAGGAGCGCGTCTCCGAAACGCTCGGCCTGCTCTATGCCGACCATTTTCCGTACCGCCAGATGGCGACCTCGCGGAACATAAGGCGCTCGCCTCTCCACGACCATCTGAAGGCACGCGGCGCGGTCTTCGGCGAGGTCGCCGGCTGGGAGCGCGCCAACTGGTTCGCCCGCGAGGGCCAGGAACGCGAGTACCGCTATTCGTGGAAGCGGCAGAACTGGTTCGACAACCAGCGCGACGAACATCTGGCGGTCAGGAGCGGCGTCGGCCTGTTCGACATGACCTCGTTCGGCAAGATCCGTGTCGAAGGCCGCGACGCCTGTGCCTTCCTGCAGAAGCTTTGCGCAAACGACATGGATGTCGCGCCGGGCAAGAGCGTCTACACCCAGATGCTCAACCAGCGCGGTGGCATCGAGAGCGACCTCACCGTCTCGCGGCTGTCTGAAACGGCCTACTTTCTCGTCGTGCCCGGCGCGACGCTGCAGCGCGATCTGGCCTGGCTGCGCAAGCACCTTGCCGACGAGTTCGTCGTCATCACCGATGTCACCGCTGCCGAAGCCGTGCTCTGCCTCATGGGTCCGGATTCGAGAAAGCTGATTCAAAAGCTGAGCCCCAACGATTTCTCCAACGAGGCCAACCCATTCGGCACGTTCCAGGAGATAGAAATCGGCATGGGGCTGGCTCGCGCCCACCGCGTCACCTATGTCGGCGAACTCGGCTGGGAGCTTTATGTCTCGACTGAGCAGGCGGCACACGTCTTCGAGGCGATCGAGGATGCCGGCGCCGATGTCGGCCTAAAACTCTGCGGCCTGCACACGCTGGATTCCTGCCGGATCGAAAAGGCCTTCCGGCATTTCGGCCACGACATCACCGACGAGGACAATGTGCTGGAAGCCGGCCTTGGTTTCGCGGTGAAGACCGCGAAGGGCGATTTTCTCGGCCGCGATGCCGTGCTGAGGAAAAAAGAAACCGGATTGAACCGGCGGCTGGTGCAATTCCGCCTGAAAGACCCGGAGCCGCTGCTCTTTCACAATGAGGCGATCCTGCGCGACGGCAAGATCGTCGGCCCGGTCACATCGGGCAACTATGGCCATCACCTGGGCAGCGCCGTCGGCCTTGGCTACGTGCCGTGCCAGGGTGAAAGCGAGGCGGACGTGCTGGCGTCGTCCTACGAGATCGAGATCGCCGGCGAGCGCTTCGCCGCCGAGGCATCGCTGAAGCCGATGTACGACGCGAAGGCGGAACGGGTGAGAATGTAGGGCACCTTCCCTTCTCCCCTGGGAGAAGGGAATTTCCGCCGGCTCAAAACCGCTCCAGTTTCGCCCGCACTTTCGCGAGAAACGCCGCCCTCGTCTTCGGCGTGGAGGAATCCATCAGGTAGTGCGCCAGAAAGAACGTCCTGCAGCGGGTGGAGCAGAGCGCTCGCATGCCGCGCAGGTTTGTCTTGCGTCCCGGTTGGCCGACGACGACGCTCCACCAGGTCGGTGCGCCGCAGGTCGTGATCACCCCTATCTTCGTCACATGCCTCATCAGCGACTGGATCCGTCCCTTGCCCGCCGGCAGCTTGAAGGCGACATCCGTCGCCCACACCCGGTCGAGCCAGCCTTTCAGCATCGCCGGCAGTCCGTACCACCATGTCGGATAGATGAAGAGGATTGCCTGGGCCCAGTCGAGGTGGACGATGTGCGGCTTGAGCTCCGGGTCCTGCGGAGCGTGCTCATTGTAGGAACGCCGCTCTTCGCAGCTCATCACCGGATTAAAATTTTCGGCATAGAGGTCGAGCAGCCGCACCTCCCAGCCCCTCGCCTTAAGCACCTCGATGGCACAGTCTCGGATCGAGGCGCAAAAGCTTTCCGGGACCGGATGGCAGTAAACCACCAGGACCAGCATCAGAATGCATCCATGCTGGCGGCGACCTTCGCCACGAATCTCTTCCGCGTTTCGTCGGTCGACAGGTTCATCGAATAATGCGCGAGGTAGGACACGGAGGCGCCAGGCTTGATGGTGGCGCGCAACACACGGTTGACCAGCTTGCGCGGCGGGTCGCCCATCAGCATGGCGCGGAACCGGCTGCCGCCATAGGTGGCCACCGCCGCCAGCTTGCGAATGTTGTGCAGCGACGGCTGCACCTTGCCGTTGACCAGCTTGAACGACACCCCGGGCAGGAAGACGCGGTCGAAAAAGCCTTTCAGGATCGCAGGATAGCCGAAGTTCCACACCGGAAACGACAGCACCAGCGCGTCGGCCTTTTGCAGCCTCTCGACATAAGGAGCGGCCGGATCATCGGCGCCGCGCGCATCGTGATAGCCGAGCCGTTCGGCCCGCGTCAGCCGCGGATCGAAATTCTCGGCATAGAGATCACAGTCGTCGACCACGTGGCCGGCGGCTGTCAGCCGCTCGACGATCGTCCGGTGCAGACCGGCATTGAAGCTGGTCTCGACCGGATGGGCGTAGAGAACGAGGATATTCATCACCCCGCCTTCTGCAACCCCTTGAACAGGAACGACTTGCCCGAGCGATAGTCGTAATCCGGGTTCTCCCAGGCGATCATCTTGCCGGGATTGAGCAGCCCTTGCGGATCGGTCTCGCGCTTGAAGGCGAGCTGCACCTCATCCGTCTGCTTCATGCCGCCCTCTTCCAGCGTGTAGCGGTGCGGGTTGAAGACCCAGCAGCCATTGTCCTCATGGATGCGGATGATCTCGTCCAACCGTTCGGCCGTGGTGAAGCGGACCAGCGGCAGTCCGGCCACACCGATCGCGCCATCGAAGCGGATGAATTCGAGATGCACCGGCACTTCTTCGCCGAAGCGGTCGATCATCGCCTTGACGTGAGCCAGATGATCCGGCGAGGGATAGCGGGTCTGCAGATAGGTGATATTGGGATCGACCCTGATGGCGCGCAGCGTGGTGTGGTTCCAGGTCAGCTCATAGGCCGGCGGCAGGCCCTTGAGATCGGCCTCCTTGTCGGCGCGGAAGACGATCTCGCCCTTGCTGCGTGCGGTGAGGGCGACAAAGGCGTCCATCGCATGCGGCGCGATCATGCAGACGACAATGCTCTGCTCGCGCCTGAAGAATCTCTGGTGGCGCTTGAAATAGTCATAGGGAATCGGTGCTGCGATCGGCGTGATCAGTTTCGCCAGAATGCCGTCCTGGATGGCGAGATCGTTGCCGAAGCCGGCTGCATCCATGAAATCATCGAAGCCGACGATGACATCGATCCAGTCGTAAGCCGCGGTCAGCGGCATCTCGACCTCGGTGATGATGCCGTTGGTGCCGTAGGCATGCATCACCTTCAGCACCTCCTCGCCGGTAAGGTCCATGATGCGAGGCTCCGCCTCCATCGTCACGGTCCTGAGCCTGATGACATTGCCGAGGTCGCGCAGCCCGCCCCAGCGGATCGAGCCGACGCCGCCCGATCCGCCGGCGACAAAGCCACCGATCGATGCCGTGTTGTAGGTCGATGGCGACATCCGTAGCTCCTGGCCGGAATGCGCACGTGCCGCTCTGTCGATGTCGGCAAGCACGGCACCCGGACCGGTCACGACGCGGCCGGGCGCGATCGTCTTGACCGCGTTCATCTCGGCGAGATTGAGCACGACGCCGCCGGACAGAGGCATCGCCTGCCCGTAATTGCCGGTGCCGCTGCCGCGCGGCGTCACCGGAATGCCGTGCCGGTGGCAAGCGGCAAGCACGCGGATCACCTCGTCTTCCGTCTTCGGCGTGACGATCAGGTCGCCGGTCACATGGTCGAGCTGTTGCTTCAGCACCGGGCTGTACCAGTAGAAGTCACGGCTCTTCTGCTGGACGATCGCCGGATGATCGTCGATCTTCAAACCGTCGAGGTCGCGCTTGAGCGCCGCAATATCCATTACTTCACCATCAGCTCGTCGAGTTCGGCATAGTCGGGCAATTGGCGCTCGATGGCGCGACCCTCGCGCACGACGATGCGATCCGATTCGGGCCGCGACAGCAATTCCGTCCAGTTCCGGCCTTTGAAGACGATGAAATCGGCAGCACCGCCGGCGGCAAGCGTGCCGAAACCGTCGAGCCGCATCACCTTGGCTGGCGTGGACGTCACCGCTTGCGGCCAGTCGCCGACCGGGTGATCGAAATGCAGGATGCGCGTTGCCATGCGATAGACCTCCAGCATGTCGAGGTCGCCATAGGCGTAGAACGGGTCGCGGGTGTTGTCGGAAGCGACGGCCACCGGGATGCCGCGCGCCTTCATCTCGTGCAGCAGCGTCACGCCGCGCCAGCGCGGCGTTGTGCCGTCGCCGCGACGGTCCTGCAGATAGAGATTGCACATCGGCAGCGACACCACGGCAAGCCCCGCCTTTGCCACCTTGTCCAGCGTGTCGAGCGCGTCGAGATCGGGCTGGCGCGCCAGCGAGCAGCAGTGGCCGACGAGGATGTTCCCGTCAAAACCGTTCCACAGGGCCGCCTCGGCGATCTTCTTCAGCGAGATCGCGGAAACGGCGTCGGTCTCGTCGGCATGGAAATCGAGGTCGAGACCGTGCTTGATCGCCTGCGCGAACACTTGATCGAGAAGCTCTTCCAGGTCCGGCACCATGTAGGTGACCACGCCGAGCACGCCCTTGGCCGCAGCCACGCGTTTGGCCAGCCTCTCGAACCATTTCGTGTCGCGCACGCCTTCGACGCCGAGCAGGCAGGCGGCCTGCAGTTCGATGCGGCCACGCCATTTCTCCCGCATCGTCTCGAACACCGGCCAGGAGATCTCTTCCTGCGGCGCGACGCTGTCGAGATGGGTGCGCAAAGCCCTGGTGCCGTGCGCGTAGGCGGAGCGCAGTGAAAAATCCATGCGGCGGGCGACGTCGTCGGCGCTCCAGCGTGCGGCCCGGTCGGCGCCGGTTGCGTTCAACGCGCCCATGAACGTGCCGTCGGGATTTGGGTTTCGAGGCCAGATATGGCCCTTGTCGATATGGGTGTGGCAGTCGACGAAGCACGGCATGACGATGCGCCCGCCAAGGTCGACGGCACCTGCCGGCGTGTTGGACTGGCGATGCGCCACGATGCTGGAAATCTTGACGTCGGCGACGGCGATGTCGGCGAGCGCAAAGCCATCGCTGTCATACGCCGCGGCAAGGTCGGACGTGAGCGACTGATGAACACGGACGTTGGCAAGATGATAAGGGCCAGAGGCTGGTATCAAGCCGCACCCCCCTCTGCCCTGCCGGGCATCTCCCCCTCAAGGGGGGAGATCGGCAGCTTCACCCGTGGCGCACGTCTTGCAACTTCTGTGGTTGGCGAAATCCGAAATGACATCCAATCTCCCCCCTTGAGGGGGAGATGTCCGGCAGGACAGAGGGGGGTGCTTCGCGCAGACATTTCACGCATCCTACCGCTCCTGCTTCAGGGCGCTTTCGTGCCAGCGCCGCAGGATCAGATGCGAAATCAGCGACAGCACCAGGAAGATCAGAATGCCGGTGAACGAGATCAGGATCAGCGCCGCGAACAGCCGCGGTGCGTTGAGCCGGTAGCCGGCCTCGATGATGCGCGAGGCAAGGCCGGACGACTGGCCGGTGGCTCCGGCGACGAACTCCGCCACCACCGCGCCGATCAGCGACAGGCCGCCGGCGATCTTCAAGCCCCCGAGGAAATAGGGCATTGCCGCCGGCAGCCTGAGATAACGCAATTGCTGCCAGCGGGTCGCGCCGTTCAGCTTGAACATGTCGCGCAGATTGCGGTCGACGGAATTGAGACCAAGCGTGGTGTTGGAGAGGATCGGGAAGAAGGCGACGATCCAGGCGCACAGCAGAAGCTTCGTCGTCTGGTCGTCGACATAGATGTTGATCAGCGGGAAGATCGCGACGATCGGCGTCACCTGCAGAACGATGGCAAACGGGAAGAACGACATCTCCACCCATTTCGATTGCGCGAACAGCACCGCCAGCCCGACCCCGCCGATGACCGCGAGAAGCAGGCTGAGGAAGGTGATCTTGAGCGTCACCAACAGCGAGGAGAACAGCAGCCCGGCATCGTCGAAGAGCGTCTTCAGCACCACACCGGGGCGCGGCAGGATATATTTCGGGATGTCGTTCCAGACGCAGATGCGGTCCCACAGCCAGATGGCCAGGATCATGATCGCCAGCGGCAGCACCCATCGGCCGATCCGTTCGAGCCGCTCCTGGCGTACACGACGCGCCTCTTCGGGGTCGAGTATCGGTGCGTGTTCTTCAATGGCCGTCATGGTGTGGCCCAGCAGTTGAGTTGATGGCGCCGATCAGCACATCGGACGCCTGGCGGCAGAGCGCGGCATAATCGGGCGAGGTGCGGAAGGTCTCGTTGCGCGGATAGGGCGCATCGACGGCAAGTTCCCTGAACACCCGGCCTGGTCGCGCCGCCATGACGACGACGCGGTTGGAGAGGAAGACGCTTTCGAAGACGCTGTGGGTAACGAAGACGACGGTGAAACGCTCGTCCTGCCACAATTCGAGAAGATCGTTATTGAGCTTGAAACGGGTGATCTCGTCGAGCGCCGCGAACGGCTCGTCCATCAACAGAACGCGCGGCTTGGTCACCATGGCGCGGGCGATCGAGACGCGCATCTTCATGCCGCCGGACAGCTCGCGCGGCACGGCATTCTCGAAGCCGGTCAGGTGAACCCGCGCCAGCATCTCCATCACCGCCGGCGCAGCCTTGGACCGCGACACGCCCTTCAATCGCAGCGGCAGCCAGACATTGTCGAAGACATCGGCCCAAGGCAGCAGCGTCGGTTCCTGGAAGACGAAGCCGATGTCAGGGCGGTCGAGGGCGCTGCTGCCGCGCCAGTCGAGCAGGCCGGAGGTCGGCGTCGCCAGACCGGCGATGAGGCGCAAGGCGGTCGACTTGCCGCAGCCGGACGGGCCGAGAAGGCTGAGGAAATCGCCTTCTCTGATCGTCAGGTCGACGTCGCTGAGCGCTGTCACGCCATTGGAAAAGACCTTGCCGACCCCGCGCAGCGCCAACAGCATCGGACCTTTGCCCGATGCGCTTGCCGGCGCTTGCGCCACTTTCTCCTGCATCATGCCCGGGTGCTATTTCTTCAGGTCGATCCCGACGCCCTTGTTGACGAAGGCCAGCGTGTAGGACTTCTTGATGTCGACGTCAGCCGGCACGACCTTGGCCTTGACCATCTTGTCGTAGAAGCTTTGGATGCGCGCGTCGGTCATCGCGCCGATGCCGAGCTTTTCGGTATCGCCGGAATCGACGATGCCGAATTTCTTCATCTGCTCGATCGAAAACGCGATTTGCTCGTCGCTGATGTCGGGGTTGTCCTTCTTGATCGCCGCGTTGGCGGCAGCATTGTCGCCGTAGAGATAGTTGTACCAGCCCTTGGCCGAGCCATCGACGAAGCACTGAACCACTTCCGGCCGCTTGTCGATCGTGGCCTGCATGGTCTCGATCGTCGTCGCATAGGTATCGAAGCCATAGTCGGCGAGCAGGAACAAATTGGGCTGAAAGCCGCCTTCCTTGGCGACCGCATAAGGCTCCGAGGTCACGTAGCCTTGCTGGATCGACTTCGGATTGGCGATGAAAGGTGCGGGGTTGAAGGTGTAGGGCACGCGCTTGGCCGGATCGAAGCCGAACTCGGTGATCATCCACTGGAAGAAGCTCTGTGCCCCTTCGTCACCGATGATGTACTGATCCGCGTTCTTCAAATCCTCCCATCTGTCGAGCCCCTGACCTGGATGAGCCATGATCACCTGCGGCTCTTTCTGGAACGAGGCGGCGACCACGCGCAGCGGAATGTCCTGCTGGACGGCGTCGAAGGCCTGCAGCATGTTGCCGCCCATGTAGAAGTCGATCTTGCCGGCGAGCAGCAGCGGCCGGCCGCTAACCTGCGGGCCGCCCTGCATGATCGTCACGTCGATGCCGCACGCCGCATAGGTACCGTCCGCCACGGCCTGATAGTAGCCGCCGTGCTCGGCCTGGGCGAGCCAGTTGGTGCCGAAGGTGACTTTTTCGTTCGCTGCCGCACCAAATGTGCTTGCGGCAAGCAGCATGATCGCGCTCGCCGAGATCTTAAATCTTCCGTCCATCCACACCACCCTTTGTTGGCTCCGGCGCGCCACGCCCCGGGCTCGACACCATCGATTCTAGAAGCAAGACACATGCCACCGCCGCGCCCCGCCGCTTGCGCAAGAGCCGCATGCGAAAGCCGGGCGGGTCATGCTGTACCGAAGGCATCGTGCCTATTTTTTGAACGCCTGTCCATAATCGCCCTGATAACATGCACTGCAACTTGAAGGCTTACCCAATCCAGCCTTACGCTGACGGCAGACTGGAGATTTTCATGTTCAAATTCCTCACGCCGAAGTCGATCAAGCCGCCTTTCGCCCGCTACAGCCATGGCGTCGAGGTACCGCCCGGCAAGAGGCTGGTGCTGTGTTCGGGCCAGGTTGCCATCACCGCGGACGATCAGATCCCGGACGATGCCGGCGCGCAGGCCGAACTCTGCTTCACGAATATCGCCGTGATTCTCGGCGAGGCCGGGCTTGGGCTCTCCGACATCGTCCGCATCAACGCCTATGTCACCGACCGCGCCTTCCTGCGGCCCTATATGGACGTTCGCGACCGCCTGTTCACCAGCCCGGCACCCGCCTCGACGCTGATGATCGTGTCCGGTTTCGCGCGGCCGGAATTCAAGGTCGAGATCGAGGTCGTCGCGGCGGGGTGATCGACAGGCGAGCCTTCCCGCGCTAGGTCTGGCCATGCATCGAAGAGGCCACTCTATCGAAAAGGCCACTCTATCGAAAAGGCATGACATGACCGTTGCAGACAAACGCGTGTGGTGGGGCGACTATCGGACCACCGAATACGCTACCATCGATCCGGAGGCGACGATCGCCGTGCTGCCGGTGGCGGCGATCGAACAGCACGGCCCGCATCTGCCGGTCTCGACCGACACCTCGATCATGAACGGCATGCTGGAGACGGTGATCGCCCGCCTGCCCCACGATCTCGACATCCGCATCCTGCCGGTACAGGCCGTGGGCAAGTCGAACGAGCACCTGCATGCGCCGGGAACCCTCACCCTGCCGGCGGCAACCCTGATCGAGGCGTGGACCGAGCTTGGCCTGTCGATCGCGCGCGCCGGGTTGAGGAAACTGATCGTCGTCAACTCGCATGGCGGCAACGAGGAGATCATGGGCATCGTCACGCGCGAATTGCGGGTGCGCGCAAAGATGCTGGCGGTCAAGACCAGTTGGCAGCGCTTTGGCCGGCCGGCCGGCATGTATACCGAGCTTGAGGACCGCCAGGGCATCCATGGCGGCGATGTCGAGACCTCGTTGATGCTGCATTTCCGGCCGGATCTGGTCGACATGGCAAAGGCCGACAATTTCGTGTCCAACGTCGCCCGCGCCGAAAACGAATTTGCGCTGCTGCGCCACACCGGGACACACGCCTTCGCCTGGATCGCCACCGACCTCAACCCGAACGGCGTGGTCGGCGATGCCAGTATTGCAACGGCCGAAAAGGGCAGGCTGACGGCTGAGCATCAGGCCGACGGTTTCATCAGCCTGTTGAAGGATGTGCGCAAGGCGAAGCTGGCCGACTGGCTGGCCTAGACTCTTGTCAAGCGTCGATCTTCAGCGCGAAAGGCGTGCCCTCGAAGGCGTCCGCTCCGCGCCCGATCGCCTGGATCGCGCGGGTCATGCGGCCATTGCGGTCAAGCAGTGCATCGGCAACAGCAATCAGTCGCGGATTGGGTGTCGCCGTCGGCGACAGCGCGCGCAGCGTCTCGGCCAACTCGACCTCGTCACGCTTCGGCGCCAGTGCGGCCGCAATGATGTAGGCCGAGGCCGTCGAACGGCTGATGCCGGCATAGCAATGCACGATCAGCGGCCTTGCACGATCCCATTGCCGCGCGAAATCGAGCAGGTTGCGGACATGCGTCTCGCCCGGCATGGTCATGCCCTCCTGCGCCACGGCAATGTCGTGCATGACCAGATGCAGATGGTTTTCCCGGGCGATAGACACCGGGCGCGTCACCTCGGTGCCGGCGGCCAGCAGGGAAAGCAGCCGCTCCGCGCCGGTTCTCGCAACCGTTTCCTCGACCTTCGACAGCGAACAGACATGGATCATTGCTTGATCTCCTCGATCTAATAGCCGTCGCGCTGCTGCGCCCAGTCGGCAAGAGCCGATTCGAGCCGCTGCCATTCCTCGCCCTCGCCCGGCAGCCCGGCGCGCAGCACATCCGGCCGGCCGGAAAAATGACGAAGCAGGATGCCACGCTCGCCGAGCGCCGAAAACAGCCCGGCGGCGTCTGCCAGCCTGATATAGCGGAACAGCGTGGTGCCGCCGGCGACAGCCACACCGAAGCGACCGAATAGCGCATCGAGCCGCGCCGTATCCCCGGCGAGACGGCGCCGCATCTCGACCTGCCAGCCGGTATCGCCAAGCGCGCGGATACCATATTCCAGTGCCGGTCCGGCGACCGCCCACGGCCCGAATTGCGCCTCCAGCCGTTCGACCGTCAGCGCGTCGGCTATTGCAAAGCCAAGCCGCAGGCCGGCCAGCCCAAAGAACTTGCCGAAGGAACGCAGCACGACGATGCCGCCCCGGTCGACGACGCCGGCAAGGCTTTCGCCAAGCGGGCCAACATCCATGAAGGCCTCGTCAACGACCAGCAACCCGCCTCTGGCGTGCAATTTTCCGGCAAGCTCAAGCAGCCTCTCGCGCCCGACAATACGCCCGTCTGGATTGTTGGGGTTGACGACGATGGCGAGGTCGGCTCCTGCCAAAACCTCGAAATCGTCGACCTCCGTCACCGCATGGCCGGCGATCGCCGCTGCCCGCTGATGTTCGGCATAGGTCGGCCCGAGCACCAACGCCTTGCCGGGGCTCGCCAGCGAGGCGACGCACGGCAGCAAGATCTGCGTGCCGGGCGCCGCCGCCACATTCGCCGCTGAAGGCGCGCCATAGACGCTCGCCGCGACATCAGCCAGATCACGGACCCGCGCGGCTTCCGGCAATCTTGACAGAGCGGTGGCGGGCAGCTCGAAAAAAGGGTAGGAGTGCGGATTGATACCGGTCGAGAGGTCGACGAAGGGTTGTGGCGCATGGGGGAAAAGCCCTCTCGCCCGGCCAAGGCTTCCGCCGTGATCCACCATTGCCGCCGCGCCATCAAGAAGCTTCATGTCAATCCTGATCGCTTTCCTGTCACTGGTCGTTGAACTCGCTGTTGGCTACCCAGCCTGGCTGTTTGGCGCTATCGGCCATCCCGTCACCTGGTTCGGCAGCCTGATATCCTTTCTCGACCGCAGGCTCAACCGCGCCACTGATTCCGACGCTGTCCGTCGTCGGCGCGGCGTTGATGCCCTGCTGATCATCGTGCTGGTGCCGGCCACCATCGCTTTCGCGGTGGACACCATGCTTTCGGGCATTCCCGCCGGATTGATCCTCACGGCGATTCTGGCGACGTCGCTGCTGTCGCAGAAGAGCCTGGCCGAGCATGTCGAGGCGGTGGCCGACGGACTCGACAATGGTGGACTCAGCATCGGTCGTGTTGCCGTCTCACGGATCGTCGGCCGCGATCCGAAGAAGCTCGACAGGCCTGGGGTCTGCCGCGCGGCGATCGAAAGCCTGGCCGAGAATTTTTCCGACGGCGTCGTTGCGCCCGTCTTCTGGATCGGCGTCGGCGGGCTGGCCGGCGGCGTCGCCTACAAGGCCGCCAACACAGCCGATTCGATGATCGGCCACCGCACCCCGCGCCACGAGGCCTTCGGTCGGGCGGCGGCGCGCTTCGACGATCTGATCAACCTGCCGGCGTCGCGGCTGACCGCGCTGCTCATCGTGCTGGCCGCCTTCCTCGTCAAAGACGCCGATGCCGGCAACGCCTGGCACATCATGCGGCGCGACGCGAAGAAGCACCGTTCGCCCAATGCCGGCTGGCCCGAGGCAGCGATGGCCGGCGCGCTCGGCCTGGCGCTCGCCGGGCCGCGCTCCTATGACGGCGTCATGGTCGATGATGCTTTCATGGGCGAAGGCGGTCGCCGCGAAGCGGAAAGCGCCGATATCAGGCGGGCGCTGAAACTCTACCGCGTCGCCGACTTTCTGCTGATCGCGCTGTTCGGCTTGCTGTCGGTGATCGTTATCTTGGTGTGAACGTCCGTATGGTCGCAAAAATCCCACTTACCAAGTAACACGGACTTCCTTTGCGCCTGAATCTGCGGCCTCGCCAGTCGACCGTGAACTATCCGCAAGCCATTGATCTGGCATGTTGATTGAGGCGGATAGCGGCTTTGGAATTGCAGGATTGGCGGTTTATGAGCGCTGTTTTCCTGCAATTTGGTTTTGCGATTCCCTTGTGCTGCGGAGCGTGATTCACTCGGTTCGGCGGCGGCGAATCGAGGGGACGGCGAATGTCCAAGCCACGCGAGAAGCGCGAGACGGGAGAGCAGGATCTGTTCCGCTCCAGGCTCGATCAGATCATCAACATGAAGCACGAGCTGGTGCGGCTGGCGCAGGCGATCGACTGGCCGGTGCTGGAGGAGCGTTTCGGCGCCGTCTATTCGGACGGCTCCG
>NZ_VLKT01000057.1 GCF_007830515.1 Mesorhizobium tianshanense | reverse complement strand
TGCCGAAACGCTCCAGCTTTGCCGTCGCCCAATTCGACACGCTGCGTTTGCGCCTCATCAAGATCGCTGCGCGGGTGGTCGAGATGAAGACGCAAATCCGCCTGCACCTGCCGACATCCTGCCCCGACCAACGCATCCTGCGCATCGTCCTCGATCGCATTCCGCGGCTCGCGACATAACGATGGGGCGCAGACGCCCCGAAACGAACCCGCCGACCGCAACCTGCAAACCCCACCTGCCATCACGACGGATCACCGCCGGCGCCTGACGCGGCTCGCGGAAAAGCGCCCAACAGCGGCCACATCGCCGCTTAGGCCGCCAAAACCTCATCGCCGTGCATCAAGGCGGCTAGATGAGCACGGAGGAGGCGTACTTTTCAGCCAGCGAGTGGTGCGAGTTTACCAAGTAACCGCAGGGCTGCCGACGATCTATATCGCAAAGCCGGACGAAAAGCGTTTCTGGACACGAAGCGCGGGATTGCTCGACGGCGACGAAGTCGCGCTTGATCTATTTACCTGGCTGGCGGCGAGCGAAAAGCCAGGCGTGGAAGCGGTCCGTTGACCGGCGCTGGAATTATGCCCGAAATCCGACCTGCTGCGGATCCGCTGTTCATTGCGCTCGCGCGCGCCTGGATGTCCAACCCCTCGCAACAGCTTATCGGGCTGGTATGGGCCGGATATGAGGATATGCGCGCGTCACCGCCTGTAGTCGATGGTCGAGATCTCGAGCGCAGCATCACTCAGCTTCTCGAGCCGCGCATTCGCAAGGCTATGTCCGGCGACGAACCCTATTATGTCCAGCATGGTCCTTTCGAGCGCGAGACAATGCGTCCGCCGCCTGCTCAACCACCGCAATATGACTTGGCTTTCGTGCTTCGAGCCGATGAGCGCATCATGTGGCCGCTTGAGGCCAAGGTCATGGAGACGCCGCGACAGGTCGCCCATTATGTCAAGGATATCCACGACGAGTTCCTGACATGCCGGTACGCTCCTTTTTCCAGCTCCGGAGCGATGCTCGCGTATCTCCTCGATGGCGAAAGCACTGACGCTCTAGCTGCGATAGAGGTGTCGCTCGGTTGCAATCTTGAACCTCTCACCGAGCATCCCGGCAGGCCCAGCCGGATTTCTCAACATGATCGTATCGTACCGCCAGGCAAGAGCTATTCCGCCCGCTTTGACTGCTATCATCTTGTCCTATGCTGGCCCGGCCTCGCCCGCTCGAGAAACCATATCAGCTAATGAAACGTGTATTTTTCGACGAGAGTGGGCAGACCGGCACTCCGACCTCCCGCACGCGGTTGACAATGCCGCTCGCAGGCCGGCCAGTGAAAATGTTGATCAAGGCCATCTCATCCGTTCCTCCACCGCGTCCACTACCTGCGGCACGTAATGGAGAAGATCATCAAAGATGCAACAGCACCGTCGCCACGCTGATCGCGAGCGCCACCATGCTGGTGAGCACGACGATCGCGCCCAACGCGAATGCCAGCGCTGCGACCCAGTCGATGGGCCAGTCGTACCTTGCGGTCATGGTCGCTCCTTTCGTTGCCGTCCATCGGATGCCGGTCTCTGGTCCGGCGTCGTGCTATGCGCAACGTCGGGGCTGGATGCGGGTACGGCCGACCGATGCGCCAGCAGCACCCGCTCTGCCGCGCCGTCGAGGTCTTCCAGTTGACCGTTGTTCATCGACCAGAGAAACGCGGCGAGCCCGACAAGGCCCATTCCCAGCGCGACCGGCACCAGCCATACCAAGTAGTTCATGATGCCTCCGCCAGTAGTGGTTGCGAAGCGATTTTGGTTTCGTTGTCCGGCGTGCTCCGTCGCGGATTGAGACGCAGCGCATTGG
This sequence comes from Mesorhizobium tianshanense, assembly GCF_007830515.1. Lineage (GTDB taxonomy): Bacteria > Pseudomonadota > Alphaproteobacteria > Rhizobiales > Rhizobiaceae > Mesorhizobium > Mesorhizobium tianshanense. The sequence goes on along the minus strand of NZ_VLKT01000057.1, from coordinate 40,729 downwards.
CGACGACGAGGATCGACGATGTCGACATGGCGACCGCCGCCATCAGCGGCGTGACGTAGCCAAGAACTGCCACTGGAAGGACCAGCACGTTGTATGCGACCGCCAGACCGAGGTTCTGCCTGACCAGCCTCGCTGCCGCCGTCGCTATCCCTATCGCCTGCGGGACAGCTTTAAGGCTTGGACGCTGGAAGACGAGATCCGCTGCGCTGCGGCCTATGTCCGCCGCGGATGATGGCGCCATGGAGACATGGGCTGCGGCCAATGCGGGAGCGTCGTTCAGGCCGTCGCCGACCATCAGGACGCGGTGGCCCGCCGACCGAAGCTGTTCGAGACGGCCGACTTTCTCCGCAGGCATCATTCCGTTGCGCACCGTCCCGATTCCCAGCGCCGCGGCCACCCTCTCGACTTCGACTGCGCGATCGCCGGAGAGGATTTCAGTTGGCATTCCCAGGGATGCGAGCGTCGCGACAGCGGCTGCCGCCCCCTGGCGAATTTGGTCGGTGGTGGCGAACCAGCCCGCAGGACGCCCGTCCTTCGAGAGCCACGCCGAGGCATCAGCATCGACGGAGACCGAACCGGTTGGCCTGGCCCATACATGTCGACCGAGGCTGTAGAGGCTCCCGTTCACGCGACCCTCAACACCGAGGCCAGCGACCTCCCGGAAATCGCTGACGCCGGGGCGGAGGCCGGCCGGGCAGAGGTGAGCGACCGCGCGCGATACTGGATGGCGGGAGAGCGCGGCGAGCGCGGCGGCGGCTCGCAGATCGTCTGCGGCCACATCGTAGCCGGTCATCCGCGCAACGCCTGTCGTCAGCGTCCCCGTCTTGTCGAAGGCCACCGCGTCGACCTCGGCAAGCCGTTCCAGCGCGCTGCCGTCCTTGAGTGTGATCCCGAGGTCGAATAGTCGGCGCGCCGCCACGACCTGGACCATCGGCACAGCCAGTCCAAGCGCGCAGGGACAGGTAATGATGAGGACGGAAATCGCCACCGTGACGGAATGGTGCCAATCGCCCGTCAGCAGTAGCCAGCCTGCGCAGGTCGCGAACGCGAGGAGATGGATGACCGGTGAATAGAGCGCCGCCGCACGGTCCGCAATGCGGCGATACCGTGCACGGCCTTCCCCCGCCGCCTCCATCAGCCGCACCATGTCGGACAGAAAAGAGTCCATTGCGCGTCGGTCCGCACGGACGGTGAAGGAGCCGTCGATGCTCATCGTGCCCGACAACACGGCTGTTCCCGGTGACGCCCTTGCCGGCGCGGATTCCCCGTTCACCGCCGACAGATCCAGGCCTCCTTCGCCGGAGACGACCGTGCCATCGATCGCGATGCGGTCGCCTGGGGCCACGATCACGAGATCGCCAGGCGCAATTTCGGCAACGTCGCGGAACTCGCGGCTGCCGTCCGCCCTGACGACAGTCGCGCCTCGCGGCATCATCCGGGCGAGCCCCGTAACCGCATCGCGGGCCTTGCTGCGCATCGCATGGTCGAGCGTTCGCCCGGCCAACAGAAAGAAAGTCAGCGAGGTGACTGCGTCGAAATAGGCATGTGGCCCACCTGCGAAGGCGTCGTAGAGGCTCAATCCAAGGGCTAGAAGGATTCCAACCGAGATCGGCAAGTCCATGCTCGATGTCCGCTTCTTCACTGACTGCCATGCGGAGGAGAAGAAGACGCGGCCGGAATAGGCGACGGCTGGAACGGCAAGCAGAGCGGAGATCAGGTGAAAGGCGTTGCGGGTCTCTGCGTCCGCGCCGGACCAGATGGACACCGAAAGCATCATGATGTTCATTGCGGCGAAGCCTGCCACCGCGGTCGCACGCAGCAGGCGCGACATCTCCGGATCGCGGCCCGTCTCCGCGACGTCGCCGAGCGTCGCCTCGTAGCCGATCGCCGCCAGTGCGCGGATCATGGGCGGAGGCGAGACATCGCCGCGCCATTTGACGGCAACCCGCTTCGACGTCAGGTTGACGCGGGCCGCAACGACGCCGTCAAGCTTCCGCAACTCGCCCTCGATGGACGCGATGCACGCCGCGCAGCGAACCTGCGGAACCGAGAAGTCCGTCTGGAAAATGCCGTCGCCGAGATTGCGGCTGGCCAGCGCGATCTCGCTTGCCGGAATCGCGCGACCGGGCGCAAGCAGCAGTTCGGCCTCGGCTCCTGTCGCGCAGCAGCTCATCGTCCTAGTCCGCGATGCGGGCCACGGCCCTGTAGGAGTGCCAGGTGGCGTGTCCCAGAAGCGGGAAGATGACGATCATCCCGACGAGGCCAGTCGCCACGCAAACGGCGAACAGGACGAGTATCATCGCTCCCCACGCCACCATGGGCCAGATATTGTTCCAGACCAGTTTCATGCTGGTGCCCATCGCCGTCATGGCGTCGACACGACGGTCCAGCAGCATCGGCACGGAGAAGACGCTGACGGCGAAGGCGAACGCCGCGAACAGGCCTCCGACCGCCGTGCCCACGATCAACATTGTCCATCCATAAAGAGTTCCGAAGAGCATGCCTGCGATGTGATCGAGGCCCGGGAAGGCAGTGACACCGAAGAAGAGCGCGTAGAGAAGCACCGCCGCGCGCATCCATAACAGCATGAGCAGGCACAGCAGCACGCCCGTGAAGAACACCTGCGGGCCCGAGCGGGGCCGAACCATCAACATGTCCGCAAGATCGGTTTCTCGCCCTTCCTCGATCGCCTTGCTCTTTTCGTAGAGCCCGATGGCAAGGAACGGCGCGACGATCATGAATCCGGCCAGTGCCGGAAACAGGATGTAGTCGCGACCGAAGGCCACGAGGGTCCAGGTGAACGCCCAGGAGAGAACGAACACGCCGAGGCCGTAGGCCAGGCTGGATGCCGGACGTGTCCAGAGATCGCGCCATCCGGCCGACAGCCAGCGGAGGCCTTCGAGCAAGGGCAGTCCCCGGTTCAGGCGCGGGTCGCGGGTCTCCCGGATGTCGGAGGTCTCGCTGAGAAGCCAATATGACTTGTCGCTCTCGCCCATGCTTGTCTCCCTCAGCACGCCGACTTGGCGGCGCGGTAGCCATGGCCGTCGCCTGCGGCTTTGGAGTGCGCGACGCAGTCCGGCTGCGACTGTATCGCCACGTAGACCAAATGTGCGTTGGCTCCTGCAAACAGCAGCAGCCCAGCAGGGACGAGCACCCAGGCCAGCCATGTGCGTTTCATGAACGTGGACACGCGGGCGTTCATGGCTGCCGCGTCCCCAGATCGTGGACATAGAGCGAGAGCATGCGGATTTCCGCGCCTGTCAGCCGCTCATCCCAGGTCGGCATGTGGCCCTGTCGTCCGCCATGGACGGACGCGATAATCGTCTGCATGTCGCCACCGTAAACCCAGTAGGCGTCGGTGAGATTAGGCGCGCCAACATCGCGGTTGCCCTTCGCGTCCTCGCCGTGGCAGGCGGCGCAAGTTGTCGCGAACACCTCCTTTCCAGCCGTAATCCGTTCGAGGGCTTCCGGCGTGGAGTAGTCGGGATTGGTCAGCGAATAGACATAGGCGGCCACGCTCCGCACCTGTTCGCGCTCCAGCATCTCGTCACGGCCGAAGGACGGCATCTGCGCGATACGGCTGTCGGGATGCTGCGTGTTGATGCCGACGCGCATCGTCTGTTCGATGAGTTCGGGGCCGCCGCCCCACAGCCAGTCGTCATCGGTGAGATCGGGGTAGTTCGCGCGACCCCGGCCATCGCTGCCATGGCAGGCGGCGCAGTTGTCCCCGAACAGCTGGCGACCGGTGCTGCGGACGATCCGCATCAGGCCTTCATCGGCGAGAATGGCGTCGTAGCTCTCGTTCTCGATGCGCGCCGTCCAGGCCGCTCTCTCGCGCTGGCCGTCGACGATCTGTTCCTCGACGATCTGTTTCTGGTCGAAGCCGAGCAGGCCTTTGGTGTATGTTGTCCCCAACGGTCAGGTGGGTGCGAAGAACCACCATGCGATCGCCCAGATATGGGTGACGATCAGGAACAGCAGCACACCGCGGGGTACCGGCGTATCCAGCTCCTTGAGGCCGTTCCATTCATGGCCGGTCGTCTCCCGGCCAGTGACGGGGTCGCGCTCGTTTATCGCCATGGCTTGTCGTCCCGGTCGAGAATGCTCCGCTTTGCCCTGTCGAAGCGCTTTTTGTTGGATGGCCAGAAGGCGTAGACGATCACCGCCAGAAAGAACGCAAACAGGTAGAACAGGCCCCAGCTCTTGGAGAGAGCGACGAGCGTATCGTGATCGATATCCATCATCCTGCTCTCCTCAGTTTTCGGGGTTTGGCGCTATTTCGGGGGCCGCTGTGTCCTGATAGGCAGCGTCGGTCAATCGGCCGAGTATCTGGAGATACGCCACGAGGGCATCCATCTCCGTCACCTGCGTTGTCACTCCGTCGAATGCGCGCACCTGCGTGGCCTCGCCGTAGCGCTCGGCGACCCCGGCGGCGAAGTCACCGTCCGGAATGGCTTGGCCGTATGCGTCGCGCGCTGCGTTCTCGACCATCTCGGCTGTGTATGGAACGCCAAGCTCGCGTTGCGCCTCCAGATGGTCCGGCAGGTCTTCCATTCTCAGAGGTGTCCGCGCCAGCCAGGCATAGGCGGGCATGTTCGATTCAGGCACGACGTCGCGGGGGTTGGAAAGGTGCGCGACGTGCCAGAAATCCGAGTACTTGCCGCCGACCCGCGCGAGATCGGGTCCCGTGCGCTTGGAGCCCCACAGCATCGGACGGTCGTACTGCGACTCCACGGCAAGCGAGTAAGGTCCGTACCGCTCGACCTCGTCGCGCAGGGTGCGGATCATCTGGCTGTGGCAGGCATAGCAGCCCTCGCGCACGTAGATGTTGCGCCCCGCCAGTTCGAGCGGCGTGTAGACCCGCGCCGATCGCGGCCGTCACGAGGTCCGCCCGCGAAGGGACCGCAGGTCCGCGAACCCGGGGGGATCAATCGGAAGAAGGAGAGACGTCGCAGCCGGGCCGGAACGGCAGTGGAGGACGGCATCGCCGTTTCGCGGAACGAGGACCGGAGCAGGACCACCGATCGTGACGGCTGCGATTCCGCCGGTCTCGCCATGGGTCTTCCTGTTTCCCTTCCGCTCCTCGGTCCCGCGCAAGCCGGCGGCGTCTGCCGCAACATAGAAAAAGGCCGGCACCCATCGGGTCCGACCTTTGGAAACTCGGAAAGGAAGGGCGGAGCCGGAGCCCCGCCCGCGGCCGCTATCCGAGAGCGGCAATCTGGAGGTCGGCGGCCTGCCGGCTGACGGTCTGGCCGGGATTTTCGGCCTGCCGCTCATAGGGCTTCCAGCTCTCGCCGACGATGTGCTCGTAGGCCGCGACCACGCCCTCGGCCGCCATGCGAAGAGCATGGGCCTGGATACCCATGTCGGCGGCGAACTCACGCTTGCGCTGGGCGGCGCTGTCGAACCCTACCGGTCCGTCGCGATCCTCGTCGCGCATGTCGTTGGCGAGCCGGGCGGTCGCGTCCTTGGCCTCGGTGACGGCCTTGGAATAGAACTGCCCCGCCCCATAGGCGGACCCGACATGGGAACCGACGATCCGCTGGAGATGGATCTGCATGGCCTTGTCGGAGAGCCCATCGGAGAGGGTGTCGGCGCTGTCGATCAGCGTGCGCTCGTGAAAATCCCGGATACCGTCGCTGTCGAGGACGGCGAGCCCGAAGCTCTCGGAGATGAGTGCGGCCTGGTTGGCATCCGGGCAGCACAGGCGGACCATTTCGAGTGTGGTGCCCTTGCGGAGTTGGACGACGCGAGCCTTGGTCTTGGTGGAGCGGTTTGAACTGGACATGAAGCAATCCTTTCTAGCGATGCCCTTCGGGCGATCCGGCCCCGTGCCGGTCTTCCCTGCGGGTGCGGTCGAAAGGAACCGGCGGAAGCTGGACGCTTCAGGGTCCGGGGCCTGCCAGGCGAGCAAGGTTGGCTTGCGGACAAGCGGGGCTAACAGCCCTGCGCGGAACGCGGGCCGGCCTTGTCGAGATCGGCGGGCTCCGGCCGCATCGCGGCGCAAAGCTATAGCGGCCTTGAAGGGGCCAGCCGCCGGTTCAGACCGCAGCAAACCCGCCCGGAAGACCGGCACGGGGATGGTTCCATGAGACCGGCTCGCGAGAGGATCTCCGACTGATCAATCCGCTCTGCCGGCATCACGGCCGAACTGCCTCCACAGGGCTCGGGCCGGATATCGCCCCGCTACCCGCACAGCCCTCCACACACGGTTCCCGGACAGGACTGCCCTCCCGATCGCAGGTCGGGGCTCGCGGAACCGCGCATGGAGATGCGCTGCGAAGAATCAGGCCGCGCGGAGGCCAGCCATATCCAGCTCCGGATCGACCTCCGGCAGACCGTGGCGGCGACGGAAGGCGGCGATCGCCGCATCCTGGCGGACGAGCTTGCGTGACAGCCCCTCGACCTCGCGGTGACGGGAGAAGGCCAGCTCCGATAGCGTGGCCTGGTAGAGCTGCTCGTCGGCATGGCTCCATGTCGACCTTGACTTCCGGTAGTCGGGTGATCTGGCGCGGAAGGTGGTCATCAGGCGCTCCGCGCGCGCCGCGATCTGCCGCTCGATCAGCCGGAGATGGGCATGCGTCTCCCGGCGGGCAGCTTCCATACGCGCCAGCATGGCGATGTGCTGGGTGGTCGTCATGAGGCGACCTCCCGCAATCGTCTTGGCGTGCACGTCAGGGATCTCGGCCAGACATCGGGATACCAACGCCGGATGGTCTCCTCGGCGCAACGTTTCTCGAAATCGGTGAAGAGATCGGGAAAGGCCTGCGCAACGGCCGCCCAGCAGCAATCCTCCTCGTAGAAGCCGTCGACGCTTCTCAGATGGGGGTGGACCGCCCTCCCCTCGACGACGTCGGCCGCCACGGTGTCGGCCGATACGGGCTCGAGCACTGCGTTCGGGTATCTATGGGATTGCAACCAGACCTCCGCGTCCTGGCGGCTAGCGGCAAGATAAACGAGTTCAGCGCCCTCGCCGGCGCGGTCGAACACCCGGACCGAACTCGGTGCGGGCCGGGAGGTCACGGCGAAGTTCAGGCCGCAATCGACCGAAAATCTCTTGTGGACGCGCAGCACGATGACGCCGCCGCTGCCATAGTCGCCTTCATGCAGCGTGAACTGCGCGGGCGATGAATACTGCGCGGTCTGCCGGGCGGGCGTCTTGCGGATCAGGCGACCGCCGCCGTTGGCGCTCTCCCAAGCCGAGAGCTTCTTGCGATGACGCTCCGGCGGGCGCGGTGTGCCGTCGCAGTAGCGGATGACGGAGCCGAGCGGGGCGAGATCGTAGATCAATTGAGCGGACATTGTGGTCTCCAGTGCTCTTGATGAAAACAGAACCGCCGCCGGCGCGATTGCCGGCGGCGGGATGGATCGGAGGAAGTGGATTTGCGGCCTACTCGGCGGCGACGCGCCAGGCTTCGGTGTCTTCGACGGCGTCGCCGTCATCGACCGGATGATCGTGTGCCGTGGCCTCGGTCCGGTCGCCGTCGAGCTCATCGACTTCCGGCGCGGTGCCCTCGTCCTCGTCCGGCGCGGCATGCCGGGCCGCCCAACTCGTCAGTTCGGCGACGTCGGGCGCGAACAGGGCCGAGGCATGGACGAACGGGCCTGCCTTGAAATGCTCGACAAGGGCGGCGCGCGTGTCTTTGACTCGGGCACGTGGCAGCACCGGCGTATCCTTGCAGGACGCTTCCAGCGCCGGCCGAGACAGGCACGACATGAACTCGTCCGTGCCCATATTCGGCAGGAAGTCGTCGGCGCCAATGGTATCGCCGGCGACCCGAGCGACGATGCCGCTGTTGGTGCGGTTCTCGCGGCACGAGAGGACCTCGATCAGAACCTTGCGGGCGGCCTGATGGAGCGTCTCACGGTCGTAGTCGAGCCTGCCGCCTTCCCCGAAAAGAAGGGCTGCGTGGCGCTCCAGCCGCGCGTGGCCATAAACCGTGTCCGAGGAACCGGAATCGACGGAGACGTTCCTGCCCGCAAAGGCGAGAACGAGCAGCGCCATCAGCGTGTCCTCCTCGATCGGCGCGCGGGCGAGCGCCTCGTGCAGCGCATCGGTGCGGAAGTCCCCGACCATCTCGATCCCCTTGCGCGTCACGTCAGGGCGGGACTTGGCAGCGACGAGTTCCGTCTCTGAACCAGCTGCGTCGGCTGCACCAGCCTTGCCCTTCGGCTTCTTCGCCTCGGGCATGCGATAGGCGACCGACTGCACCTTGCCCTCGCGGTCGAGATACATGGCAGTATGGTCAGACTTGCCAGCTTTGCCAAAAACCCGCTCGGCCTTCGGCGGCAGCTTGGCTTCGCCCCACTGGCCGGCCTCGACGATTGTTCCCCGCTTCGGAAGGTTGTTCGCCATCCATTCCTGCTGCGCGCCGAGATAGGCGTCGACGTCGGTCGTGTAGCGGCTGTCCTCATCGGCGGGAGCGAACAGATCCTCGACCCAGGCGATGCCGTAGCCTTGGGCCAGATCGTCGCCGAAACTGGCATGTTTGGCGAACATGCGGGTCTTGGTCAGACCCTGCACGACAGCCCACCATGAGACCTGAGGATCGGCCTTTGACGGTTTGTGCTTCTTCCAGATCTCTTTCTGATCCTCGAGTGCGGCGGAAGCGATGGTGCGGAGCTGGCGCTCATCGGGCATGTCGCCCTTGGCCATCTGGTCGAGCATCGCCGGCAGCACATTCGCCAGCAGCCGCAGCTTCTTGATTTGGCGGACCGGCAGCGCCAGGGCGATGGCGATCGCCTCCTCGGTCCAATTGAGTGCAACCAGGCGCTCGATCGCCCGCCACTGGTCGACTGGATTGAGCTGCTCATGGGCCAGCGTCTCCGCCAGCGAACGCATGGCGCCGCCGTCCTCGGAGCGCTCGATCACCAGCACGGCGATTTCCTCAAGGCCCGCCGCGATTGCCTGCTTCACGCGACGATGCCCGGCATCGATGACATACCCGTTGCCGCTGTTCGGTTCCGGCGCGACCACAGGCGGCTGCACGATGCCGACGGCCTTGATGGTGGCCAGCAGCAGCGCATCGGCCTGCGGGCTCGACTTCGAGCGCCGCGCCTTGTCGGGATTCTCGGTCAGCGCGCGCGGATCGATAAACTTCAGTTCCATTGGGATGCTCCGTTTCGGTTGCGGACCACGCCGATCGCGGGTCCTTCTTCGTCCTCTTTCCGAAGACATCCCCCGGCCCGCGGAGCGGACGGGCCGGTGCAACTGCCTGTCGAGCATCCCTGCCCGGCAGGCCAAGCGGGGCTATCAGCCCTGCGAAGGACGACGCGGCCGGGATCGCGAGCCGGGCGGTTGAGCGCCAGCGTCAGCGGTGCGGCCGATCCGCGAGGAGGGTTTCTTTCCCTCCCGATTTCATCAATTTTCCTCTACATTTGGAGGTTGCGGCTGCATGCGGATCGTCCCGCAAAAGCCGAGATTGTTGTGAAGCAGAAGTTCGGTCCAGTGCACATGGCTACCATCTAGTCTCGCACACGCCGCCCAACGGTGTTCCCGACGCCATGCAGGCTGCTTCCCTCTGTAACGCCAAGTGACCGGTAGTTCCTCCTAAGGAGCCCGCCACGAGCGATCCGCTTGGTTTACATGTTGCTGTTGCGCTACAGTATAGCCTTGGGGGCTCTCATGCACATTGAAGCACTGCGGATTCGGAACTTCCGTCGCCTGAAAAATGCTCGGATCGATTTTGAAAAAGACATTTCAATCTTCGTAGGGGCGAACAACAGCGGCAAGACTTCGGCCGCCCATGCCATAGGCCTCTTCTTGGGCGACGAGAATGAGGGGCTGACGGTCCACGACTTCAGCATCGACACCTGGGATGCGATGAACGCCTTCGGCAACGAGGAGCCCGATGCCGAACTGCCGACCATCTCGATAGACCTATGGCTGTCCGTCGGAGAAAGCGACCTTTACCGCGTCCTCGAACTTCTCCCGAGCGTGAACTGGCAGGGTACTGTCGTCGGCGTGCGGGTCGAGTTCGCTGCAAACGACCCAGCCGGGCTCCTTGCGCGGTACAAGGAGCGGCGGGCAGCTGCCCTAGCTGCAGTGGCTCCATCGGATGAGGGAGCGGGACCCGCGTTCGACCCCTCCCCTAAGAACATGCGCGAGTTCCTCGCGACGAACATCAAGCGCGAGTTCGGACTGCGCTATTTCGTGCTGGATCGGAGCAAGTTCGATCCGGATTTCCAGCCCGTCGGCGAAGACACGCCACAACCCTTCGACCGCGAACGCGGTAAGCAGGGCAAAGACGTGCTCGCATCGCTGATCAAAGTGGACATGCTCTATGCCCAAAGACATCTGTCGGACACAGCGGGCGGGGCTCGGGCCGAAGACCTGACCAAACGAATAGGACGGATCTACGCGAGGGGGGCGAACGAGCGCGGAAATCATCCAGAGGCGCTACGCGCGCTGATGGACGCCGAACAGCTCTTCAACAAGCATCTCAAGGAGATCTTCGAGCCGTTCCTCGCCCAAGTCGGACAGATGGGCTATCCCGGCGTCGCCAACCCACGCCTCCTCATCAAGTCAACCCTCAACCCGATGGTGGTGCTGACCGCGGCCGACGGCGCCCAGGTGCACTATGCGCTGACCGAAGTGGGCGGCGACGGTGGACTGACCCTGCCCGATCGCTACAATGGCCTGGGTTACAAGAACCTCATTTACATGGTCATTGAGCTCTTCGATCTGCACTCGAGATGGATCGGGATCGAGGACAATCGGCCGCTCCTGCACCTCATATTCATCGAAGAGCCAGAGGCGCACCTGCATATGCAACTGCAGCAGGTCTTCATCCGCAAGGTACTCGACATCGTCAGGGTCGAGGGCGAGGCGGCGGAATACGCGAAGAGCCAGGTCGTGGTGACGACGCACTCCTCGCATATCCTCTACGAGCGCGGGTTCGTGCCCGTTCGCTACTTCCGACGCTCCGGCAACGGTGTGGCGCAGCAGTCCGAGGTGCTCAACCTATCACGCTATTACCAGCAGCTAGGACCGCCGACGAGCGAGTTCCTTGTGCGCTATATGAAGCTCACGCACTGCGACCTTTTCTTTGCCGATGCGGCAGTGCTGGTCGAGGGCAATGTCGAACGTCTCCTGCTCCCCGAAATGATCGCGATCGCCGCGCCCGGCCTGCAATTGACATATCTCAGCGTTCTCGAAGTCGGTGGTGCCTACGCCCACGTGTTTCGCTCATTGATCGAGTTCATCGGCATCACCACCCTGGTGCTCACTGACATCGACAGCGTCCGCGGGCCAAATGAGGATGCCGCGGCGGAGACGGCCGCCGAAGCCATTGTCGCAGCCGATCCTGATGCCGCAGCCGCTGCTACCGCGGTCGATCCTGCTCTCGCGGCCGAAGACGATTACGACGAAGACGCCGCCACGGCCTGCGTCGTCGCCACACCGGGCGCGGTGACGTCGAACCGGACCCTGATCGAATGGCTGCCTGCAAAAACCAAGATCGCCGATCTTCTCGCCGTCACGCCCGAGCAAAGAACGCAGAACGGCACAAGCGTCCGCATCGAGTATCAAAGTGCCATTGAGCTTACCTGGAAGGGTGAGACGAAGGCCGTGGTTGGGCGCACGCTGGAGGAAGCCTTCGCGCTCGAAAACTTCGACTGGTGCCAGAGCGTCGAGAGGAAGCCGCTGGGACTTCGGTTCAGGGGAGCCGCCAACCTGACGATCGACGAGGTCGTCGAAAAGGTCCACAAGCGTGTCACTTCGTCCAACTTTAAAAAGACCAATTTCGCGCTCGGCCTGCTGGAGCAGGATCCCAAGAGCTGGAAAGTACCCCGATACATTCGCGAGGGGTTGCAGTGGCTGGAGGCGACGGCGGCTCCCCCTCCCCCTCAAGCCGGGGCCTCAATTGAGATCGACCTTGTCGCCGACGGTGAGGGGGTCGTCGTCGAGCCCCCCACAGGGCCGCCAGAGGAGGCTGGAGTGTGACAGTTCGAGTCAACCAACCTGACACCGACGCCGACAAGGAGCTCAAGGCATGCCTCGACGAGAAGCCGATCCACAGCTTCATCATGACAGCGGGCGCCGGGTCAGGTAAGACCACTTCCTTGGTCAAGGCTCTCGCGCATCTGGCGGCAACCAAGGGACCGACGCTTCGCCAGAAGGGGCAGCGGATCGCCTGCATCACCTATACCGAGGTGGCTGTCGGCGAGATCTGGGGCGACGTCGGCAACGCTCCGCTGTTTCACGTCTCGACTATTCACAGTTTCCTCTGGAACATCGTGCGGCCGTTCACCAACGACATCCGAGAATGGGTTCGCGGGCGCATAAACAAGAAGATCGCCGACGCCAAAGAGAGGCTCGAAAGGCCAAAGACCCAGGCAGCAACCAAGACGAGGCTAGAGGCCGACCTCGTCCGATACACAGAGCAGCTCGAGGCAATTAAGTCCATCGCGCGCTTCACCTACGGCATCGGCAGTCACTACTCGGAAGGTGTGCTCGGCCACGACGACATCCTCAAGATGGGACCGGCCATGATCACGGACAGCGTCCTGATGCGTCGCCTGGTTGCGGACCGCTTTCCATACCTCTTCGTCGATGAGAGCCAAGACACCGATCCTGCCGTCGTCGACTCGTTCCGCCTAATCGCGCGGGACCATGACGGCCGCTTCTGCCTCGGTTACTTCGGCGACCCCATGCAGAAGATCTACATGACAGGCGTCGGGCCAATCGAGATAGAGGACAACTGGGTTTCGATCACCAAGCCCGAGAACTTCCGCTGCCCGCGGCTAGTTCTCGATGTCGTCAACCGGATACGGGCTGAGGGCGATGGCCTCGAGCAGACCCGCGGCAAGATGGTTGAAGCGGATGGCCAACTCGTCTCGGTTCCGGGAAGCGCAAGGATATTCGTACTGCCGGCGGACGGCGCCCGGAGCCAGCGCCTCCAAGCCGTCCGCCAGTGGCTCAGCGAGACGAACGGCGACGAACGATGGCGCGATGACTCGCTCGACGGCGGCGTCAAGGTCATGGTGCTCGTCCACCGCATGGCAGCGCAGAACATGGGATTCCCCGACATCTATGCCGCGCTCAACGACAATGGGTCGGCGAGCCTCAAAGACGGTCTGCTCGACGGATCTGCCTGGGTGTTGCGCCCCCTCCTGCAATACGTACTGCCGATTGTGCGGGCGAGCCACAACGGCCATACCTTCGCTGTCATGAACCTGCTGAGGGCCACTGCCCCGGCGCTACAGGCCGATAGCATCAAACCTCAGACGGCCCGACAAGCCTTGGACAAGCTGAAGGCCGACATCGACGACCTCGTCGCGCTGTTTGAACGGCCTAATCCCCCAACGACGCGCGAGGTCCTGACGCTGATCCTCGAGCGCGACCTCTACCCCATCGATGAGCGGCTCAAATCGCGCCTCGTCGGCTTGCCCCTCGGCGTCGACGCAGGAGAAGGCTCGGGCGATGACGCAGCGGTTGCGGCGTTCTTCTCCTGTCCCGCTCCGCAAATGTGGGCATATGAAAATTACGTCATGAGGCTGTCCCCTTTCGACACCCATCAGGGGGTCAAGGGTGCCGAGTTCTCGCGCGTGCTCGTCGTCCTCGACGACGCGGAGGCAAACTACACGCTGTTCTCGTACGGCAAGTACTTCGGCGTGACGTCTTTGTCCGCCACGGACACGGCAAACATCGCGGAAGGCAAGGAGTCAATTTTGGATCGCACCAGGCGCCTCTTCTATGTGTGCTGTTCGCGCGCCGTCGGCGACTTGGCGGTCGTGCTTTTTGTACCGGAGGCGGACGTCCAGCAAGCAGCAACGAATGCCAAGGAGTTCTTCCGTGCCGAGGACATTCTCATCGCGGCTGACCTAGCCTAAAGGGTCGCCGAATAACTGCTCGGGGCGAACTGGTCGTGTCTATGCCGGGTCAGCGCTTCCCCTTTAAATGCTGGAGGACGATCCCACAGGGGTTGAACTCTCGGCCGTCATCTGTCGCAATATTGGTCTTTGCGTTCACGCCGCCTGACGGGTCGCACCATCAGTCACCCCAACCACAAGGTCGGGATTGTTATCCGCGCCGGCGGCGAGATCGGCCTCGAGATCGGCCAACTGCTCCCGCTTCAGTTGAAGCTCAGCTTTGAAGGCAAAGGCTTCACCAATACGTGGCTGATAGGAGGCTAGACGCCGGCGGGCATCCTCCAGCCGACAGCGATAATTGTCCTGCTCGCCCTCGAAGTTCGAAAGCGTATGCTCGAGGCGAGCAATCGCGCCGAGCGGCGTGACCGTGACGGGAAGCTCGATCTCGAAGTCGGCGCCGGTGCGCATCAGCATCGTGGTGTAGCGATAGCCGTCCCGGCCGAAGCGCTCGCCGCAATATTCGATATCGAAGCCAGCAATCGACGCGATGACGGTCTCACCCTCTTGGCTGAGCTGCACGAGGGTGAGGATTTCCTTCATCAGCGCGCGGCCGGCGAGCTTGCGCTCGGCGAACGCGGTCCCGGTAACGGTCATCGTGAAGGCATCGGCGGCGGTGGGCACCAGGCGCGCGATGTCCTGTCCGATTTCGGCAATGCGCCGGCCTGACAGCTCGATCTCGCGCTCCGCCTCGCGGACCTGCCGGCGAATGGCGTGCTGGTCGTCGATATGGGCGGCATGGAGCCGGTCGAGACGGGCGATCTCGGCCTCGAGCCCCGCCTTTTGCATCAGGCGCTGATCGCCCGATGCGATGGCCTTGGCCATGGCGAACTGGTTGGCCTGCCCCTCTCCCATGTCCTCGAGGCGTCGAATGGACGTGTCGCCCGAGAGCGCCGCCGCGATGAAGCGGGCCTTGCGCTCGTTGTTCTGCCACATGGTGGCGTCGAGCGAACCAAGCGTCGCATAGGCATAGAGCCCGATTTCGTCGTGCTGGTTGCCCTGGCGGATGATGCGGCCCTCGCGCTGTTCGATCTGGGAGGGGAGCCAGGGAACGTCGAGGTGATGGAGCGCCTTCAGCCGCGCCTGCACATTGACGCCGGTGCCCATGGTCTCCGACGAACCGATCAGGATACGGACCTTGCCGGCATTGAAATCGTTGAACAGGCGCTGCTTGGCTTCGGACTTCTTGAAATCCTGCATATAGGCGACTTCCGATGGCGGAACGCCGAGGCCGACCAGTTCGTCGCGGATCCAGCGATAGGCCGAGAAGCCGCGGGAGGCTTCGACATTGATGGTGCCGAGATCTGAGAAGATGAGCTGGCCGGCGCCGGACTTGTCGAAGTGCTTGCCGTCCTTGCGAAGATATTCGTTCTCGGCCGTCTCCTGCCAGATGCGGAAGGTGTTTTGGACAAGCGCGTTAAGCTTGTTGCCGTCCTCATTGTCCATGGCCGGCATGACCAGGCGCAGGTCGATCGCGGCATGGCGGCCGTCGGTGATGACCGAGAGCAGGATGTCGTCGCCGGGCTGGGCCGGCCCGTCGCGCTCTTCGATCGACTTGATGCGTTGATCGAGATGGCGCTGATAGGCCTTGAAGGCCGGGGTCGGCTCGGCGGTGATGATCTGGCGCTTGCCGCCGGCGATCTTCGGGACCTTGACATATTTCCGCAGGTCGGCGGGCTGCACCACGTCCGCGAATGACCGGAACATGGCGATCAGCTCGGGGACGTTGACGAACTGGGCGAAGCGCGTGACCGGCTTGTATTTGCCGGACGGCTGCAACTCGAGTTCGGTCGAGGTGTCACCGAAGGTCGACGCCCAGGCGTCGAATTCATGCAACCCGCGTGCGGCGAGCGCGGCATTATCCATCAGCCGCTGCGCGGTGAACATTTCGCCGAGCGTGTTGGTGATTGGCGTGCCGGAAGCCAGTACGAGCGCCCTACCCGGATTTTTCGTCTCGACGAACCGCGACTTCACATAGAGGTCCCAGGCCCGCTGCGAGCCATTGGGATCGACGCCTTTCAGCGTCGACATGTTGGTGGCGAAGCTGAGCTTCCTGAACTCCTGCGCCTCGTCGACGATGATCTGGTCGACGCCGATCTCCGATATGGTGAGCAGATCGTCCTTGCGTGTCGACAGCGCCTCCAGCCTTTCCTTGTGCCCCTCCTTCATGCGCTCGATACGCTTGCGCGAAAGCCGGTCCTCGCGGTCGACCTTGGTCAGTAGTTCCTCATAGGCCTCGAGCTCGTCCTGAATCATTTGGCTCTCGAAGGCCGAGGGAATCGAAATGAAGCGAAACGCCGAACGGGTGATGATGATGGCGTCCCAATTCGCGGTTGCTGCCCGCGACAGAAAGCGATGCCGCTTCTCCTTGACGAAATTGGTCTCGTCGGCGACCAGGATGCGCGCGTTCGGATAGAGCGCCAGGAACTCACGTGCGGCCTGCGCCAGGCAATGGCCGGGAACGACCAGCATGGCCTTGTTGATGAGGCCGAGCCGGCGCTGCTCCATGATCGCCGCGGCGATCGAAAGCGTCTTTCCGGCGCCGACTGCGTGGGCGACATAGGTGGAGCCGGCCGAGATGATGCGCCAGATTGCACGTTTCTGGTGCCCATAAAGAGAAAAGGCGCCCGAGGCGCCTGGAAGCCGGAGATGGTCCCCGTTGAAGTGTCGCGGGGCGATGTTGTTGAAGGTGTCGTTGTAGAGCCGCGCCAATCGGTCGGTGCGATCGGGATCGCTCCAGATCCACGTCTGGAACGCCGTCTTGATCTTCTGCAGCTTCTCCTTGGCCGCCTCGGTCTCGACCGTATTGAGGACGCGCCGCTCGGTGTCGCCGTCCTTCACCGTATCGAAGATTTGCGGGATGGAGGAATTGAGCGCGTCGGACAGCAGCTGCCCGGCATCGCGACGATGGGTGCCCCATTCGGTCGTGCCGGCCGCGCTCCAGCCGAGCTGGCGCGCACTGACCGTCCAGCATGCAAGTTCGGGCGTGTGATGGATGCTGATGACGGCATCCATCGTCTGCTTGACAAAGGCGATGATGTCGGTCGCCGGAATCCAAGGGGCGCCGAGACGGGCGGTGATGTCGGAGGGCCGAAGATCGGCGGGCTGTACGCCCTTGAGCGCTTCGACATTGCGCGCAAAGGCTGGATCGAGCGCAGCGGCGGCCTCAGCGGCAGCGAGCTTGGAGCGAACGGCACCGGAGAGATAGGCATCGGCGGTTTGCCAAGCGCCAGACCCCGGGTCCTGAAAGATCGCCTGCCCCAGCTCGTCAACTACATCTGCGACATCACGATGCAGCAATTCCGCGATGTGATCGGCGTCAACATGGCCACGTTCGTTCAGCACGACGGCGAGAGCATCGGCGGCCGACGTGATGACCGGCGGCGGCGGCGGCGCGATTACGCGCTCGGTGAAGACGGGCCCGGGTTTAGCCGTGTTGGTTTCGAGGTCGTAATCCTCGATCGACGCCACCAGCCAGCAATCGGGATCGTCCAGGAACGGCTGGATGTTCGGGCGGCGATGCGTCTCGCGCACCTCGCCGGATTCCTCATCCTCCGTGGTCGAGACGGTAGTGAAGTTGATCGGCCCGAACGCGCGCACGAAGTTCGACCAGGCAATGCGCAGCTTGACCTGCGCCGGCTTCCACGGCCGGTCGCACTCCTGGGCCTTCAGCACCTCGCGCACCGCGTCACGGATTGGGATCAGCTTGCGGATGATGCGGGCGTGTTTCTCCGGGACACCGTCCGAACTCCTGCCCTTCCTGATGGCGATGGTCACGGCCTCGCCGTCGACCAACTGCATCAGCGCCGTGTTCTTGCCGATGAAATAGCTGCCCTCACGGATAGAGGCCTCGCCTGCCGTTGCGACATCGGGTACGCCCTCGTCCTCGGCGTCATCCTCGATGTTTTCAGGTTCCCCATCATAAAGTGCTTCCGGAAGGGCAAGGACGGCCGTGGCTAGGGCTGCATCGAGATCGACGCCGGCGCGCGGAAGGCAGGTATAGGTCTCGTCGGGACCGTAGATGCCGCGCCGCAGGGCGTGGTCTCCCAGCACCAGGTCGGGATGTTCGGCAAACCAGCGATTGACGCGGACCGCGCCCTCATCCTCGGTTGCGGGACGGACCTCGACAAGGTCGAGCCAGGAGGCGTCGCCGACGGCCTCACTATCCCGTCGCTTGCGGAAGAACAGGATGTCAACGACGACATCGGTTCCGGCATCGGCGTGGAAGCTGCCCTCGGGCAGGCGGATGGCGGCGACCAGATCGGCTTGTCGTACGATGTGCTCGCGCGCCCTGCTATCGGCCTTGTCCATCGTGCCACTCGAGGTGACGAAGGCGGCGAGACCTCCGGGCTTCAGCCGGTCAATAGATTTGACGATGAAGAAGTCGTGCAGCCTGAGCGAGAGGGCCCGGAAGGCCTGGTCGCTGCGTACGATCCGGTCGGAAAACGGCGGATTGCCGATCGCCAGGTCGAAATGCCGCGGCAGGTCGATCCGGGCGAAATCGGCATTGAGGATCCTGCCGCGCGGCTGGAGAAGCCGGGCAATGCGGGCGGTGACGGGGTCGATCTCGATCCCGATCACATGCGAAGCGTCCCGCAGATCATCGGGCACCAGCGCTGGAAACAAGCCCGTGCCGATGCCCGGCTCGAGCACGCGGCCGCCTCGCCATCCGAGACGCTGGACCCCCGTCCAGATCGCCCGGACGATGTATTCCGGGGTGAAGTGCGCATACTGGGTGCAGCGGGCCAGCGAGGCATAGTCGCAGCTGTCGATGGCGTCCTCGAGGTCGGCGCCGATGTCCGCCCAGCCCTGGCGAAACCCCAACTCTCCCGGGCGACGAAACACGCCGTTGGCAAGCTCGGAAGCGCCGAAGCCGGTGAACCGGATCAGTGCGACCTGCTCGTCGACCGAGGCCGGGCGCTGTTCATCGACGATCGAGGCGGCGAGCCGGATCGCCGCGACGTTGTCGCGGGCTCGCTCCCGCCAGGATCTGGCGAGGCCGCGTATGCCGGCGAGATGGAAGTTCTCGCCCTTCGGTGCCCGGTGCGAGGGTTGCGCGTCGGCCGTGGCGGGCACGGCGGGCGCAGGAGAGTGCGGGGCAGGCTCGTCATTGTCCGGATCGTTGGCCGGACCGTCGGAAAAAGCGGTCACGCCAAGGCCGAGCCCTGAGGAAAGTGCCGTATTGCCGAACAGGTCGAGCGTGAAGGGGTCGTCATGGGACACGGGATAATCTCCTGGAGTTGTGGCGAGCGCGATCACGCGACCAGCGTGTGCGGCCGCGTGAAAAGCTGGCGAGGTTTGGGATGGGCTAGCGGGTGATGAGCGACAGCGAGACGTCCGTCTCGGTCAGTTGCACGCGCAGATGCGTGCAGCGCATGTTGCGATCGAACAGCGGGATCAGGTTTTCAGCGTCGAGGAACTCGATGCCGTCGTCGCCGCCGAAATGCCGGCGCTTGTAGTGCCACCAGTCGGGATTGCCGACCGGGTGGCATTCATCCGAATAGACCACGAGAGCGCGCTCACCCTCGGCGAGCTTGCCGTTGGAAAGGATATAGACCCCCTGGTCACCCACCAGCCAAAGTCCCGGCTTTTCATCCTTGCCGGTCTTGATGCCGTAGTAGGGATTGCGAAATCCCCCATTGGCAGCGGCATCGGCTATACCGCGCTCGATGACCTTGCGAACGCCGAGAATAGGAAATGTGAACATGCCAGCCTCCGATCAGGCTGCAATTGCGGCGGGCAGGTAGCGAAGATGGACCGGTAGCTTGGCCTCGATCTCGGCGTCGGTCAGATCGTCCAGAAGCTTCAGGACTGTCCCTTGGTCGCCGCCATAAACCAGCACGGTTCGCTTGTCCTGGTCGGCCTCGGGCCACCGCTCGCCGGCATAGCCGCGATAGTCGGCATGGGTCGTGCTCCAGATGTGGTCGAGCCGCTCCGCGCGCGTCATGGCTCGGACGGGGCGGGATTCCCGCTCGACGATCACATCGCGCATGCGCTCGGCCGAACCCTTGGCGTACATATCGCAATAGGCGTGGAAGTAGCGGGGCCGCCCATCGATCGAGAGTGCGAAGAAGACGCTGGTGATCGAGCCGGTCATAAACTCGCGCAGCGCGAACATGTCGCCGCGAATCCAGAGCGGCGGCAGGATCTCGAACATATAATCATGCTCGGCCCGGCCGATCTCGAACCACTCCCCGTCATAGAGGCTGCCGGTGAGGCGTGCCTTAATCATCGGCGCCTGGCCGTGGCGGTCGAACATGTGGAACATCTGCTGGCGCGTGGCGACGCCCTCGAAGACCTTGCGGAAGGGAGGTTGGGTGATCATGACGGCTCCTGTCGTCCGTGGGCATCAAGCGCGATCCTGTCCACCCGACCGGATCATCATCTTCATGCCTTCTCATCACCCCTTCGCGCGGCCGCCTCTCCGGTCCGGCGGGTCAAGGGCCGGCGCTAGCCGGGCGCAGCCTCCCTTGACGCGACGGCCGGGCATGCGGCAGCGATTCCGCTCTCCTTTCCCCTTCCATTCCCGGGTTTCCTTTCGGCCGTCCTTGCAGATCGCTGTTCCAATCCTGTGTGGAAGGCCGCAGCCGCTGGTACCGGCACCCAGTCTCGCGGACGATCTCCTGCAGACGACCGGCATAGATCTCGCCTTGCCGATCATTGTCGGTGGCCGCGGCGATCAGAATGTCGGGCCTCTCGGCGATCTCCCGGATCGCGGCATCGCTGGCGGGCGACCACCCGCCCCCGGTGCTGACGTAGAGAGTGTCGGCACGCATGCCCTCGAGCGCAGCAAGGCTCATGGCGTCGATCGCCGCCTCGGTGACGCAGAACCGAAGCGCCGCATCGTTGCCGAAGCGGAACAGTTCCTTGCTGCCGCCGGTGGAGAAGCCGCGCCACTGCGGGCCACGTTCCTCCCATCCGATCAGTTGGCGGGTTCCGTCGACATGCGCCGTCCAGATGCTGCCGCTCGGACCCTCGCGCAGCAGGCCTTGAGCGATAGCGGCCCGCAGAATGCATATTGGGATCGCACGCTCATCTGCCAGATATCGCCAGGCGCGAGAGCCGATGGTCAGAGGTCGTCGGCGCCCCCATCGCTCGGTGATCGAAGATGGACTGCCCGTGCGCTGCGGGCGGTTCCAGAACCGGGTGGCCGGAACATGGCCGACGAGACCGCGAACCGCGTCGACGGCCGCCGGAAAGCCGATACCGGCCAGATGACCGGCGAGAGTGAAGACGTCTCCCTTGGCGTCCGAGAGTGGATCGAACCATCCCCTGCCGCCATGGATGACGATGATGATCTCGCCTGCCCCGCGCCGGTGCTTCACGGCGCGTGCGGTGCTCTCCTTGACGTCTACCTTCCACCCCTCGCGCTCAAGCACGGCGGCGCAAGGCACCTTGTCTCGCAACGTCTCGATTTCATGCTGCTCCATGGGTGGTCGATCACGCCGGCGCCGCAGGGCGTCCGGCCCTTTCCTTGTCCAGATCTGTTTTCTCTACCTTTCCGGCAGGTCTCGAGGTCGGCCGCGAAGCCGGAAGCCTGCAGGGGCGCACCGGCTTGCCGGGGCGGCGCAGCCTCCCTTGCGGGCTTCCCGGCGCAAGCGGCAAAACCTCGCACCAAAGCGGGCTCATGGCCTTCGATCGTCAGCGGAGGACGGAAATGTGCGGCGCGCAACCCGACCTTTCTGACGGCCTGCGCCTGGCGCGAGAGGAAGGCCGGCTCAATGAGCCGGCCGACCACCCTGGTAGGGATCGTATTCGAAGAGCGGTTCGACTTTGGCGTCGTCGAGTTCGTCGGCGGGCATGACGCCGTATTCGTCGTCGACCTTGAAGAGAACGACCGGCACCATCAGGGTGCGGGCGAGGTTCCAGGCATGGTTCTGTGCGAGGGAAAGATCGTGCGACATTGAAGGGCTCCGTCCGTGGGCGGGGCCGATCCCCGCTCTGGCGCCCGTCGGGTCCGGGGCCCGGCCGCAATCACCGCGCAGGCGAAGCCGCAGCGGCCGCACGCTCGCGTAGCGGACCCCTTGTGGGTTGATTGGAGGAGGACGGACCTGGACCAGGAAGCCAGCACAGCAAGCGGGGACGGGCCTGCGCGTGGATGGATCCACCCCCTGTCGCATCCTCCCGGTAGCAGAGAGCCGTTGCAGAGACCGGACTTATGGTCCCCTCATGATCGTCGCGGCGACCCACCTCTTCGTGTCATGGCTCAGTATCCGAATGAACTCGATGACGAAGTTCGTGATCGACGATCGACTGGACGACGTCGATATCCATCGCGGCGGACGGTTCGATCCGCGCCACCTCGGCAGCTACCTTTGCCCAATGGAGGAACTGGCCGTCTTCGATCGCGCGGGATCTTGCGGCCAGCCGTTGTGCCTCATAATAGGCAGTCGGACCGTGGAGCCGGACGAGGCGCCGGGCGTCTCCCTGCCATCGGCGACGGACCGCACGCCGCCTCTCCACCCATGCCGATATCGCCCTCAGCATCTCAGAAGCACTCCCCCCAACTTGCACGAGCGCCCTGCCCCGCGTCAGGAATGGACGCCCGGAGGGTGAAGACCCGCGACGCGGGGCTTCAGCTTCGCCGACAGTCCGGTTCCGGAGGAAGACGCCCAACCGCTCGAAAGATCTTGAAGTTCACGCTATCCTTGCTGGATGTGCAATGCCTATGAGCAACACGTTCGCTGGGTCGAATATTGCCAGATGATGCAGGCGTTGGAGCTGGAGATTCCAACGCAACAGACAGAGCTCGATCTGCCCCAGGCGGACGACATCAGGATCAACGACATGGGGCCGGTTATGCGTGCGACCGGCAACATGATCGAACTCGCCCAGATGAACTTCAGCTTCCCGCCATCGGGTCCCAGGGGTGGGCCCGTCTTCAATTTTAGATCGGAAGGGCGAGACTTCACCGACAGCAAGCGCTGCCTGATCCCGGCATCGGGATTCTACGAGTTCACCGGCAAGAAATATCCCAAAACCAAACATCGCTTCAGCCTTGTCGGGGCCCCCTTCATGGCTATTGCCGGGCTATGGCGTGAGGCCCAGGGCAATCACCCAGCCTCCTTCACGATGCTGACGACGAGTCCAGGGCCGGACGTCGCGCCCTACCATGATCGTCAGGTGGTCGTGCTCCAGCCAGATAACTGGGCGGCCTGGCTCCGTTTGACCAAGCCGCAGGCCGAACTGCTCAGGCCCCTGCCGGAGGGATCGCTGGTCGCGGAAACGGTTCGTCAGGGCGTAGACTGATGGTCAATGTCTGATGCTTGCTACCGCAGTTTAAACCTGCTCAGGGTGGGAGGCAGTAGTCCAGCGTGAACGTGCCGAATAGCCGCTATGCGCCGACTTTCGTGGCGCTTCTCCGGAGCCGACCTTCGCCCTGAACTGGACGCGGCCCCGTGGGTCACCCGCAGCGTATGCGTAGAAGGGCACCTCGGACCAAGGGGAGGTGTGATAACTGACGCTCGCCGTGTAATATGTGCTGGGGGCGTTTCAAGTGATTCACTGTATTCATTTAAATTGGCTCAAGCGAATTAGAGCGACATCTGTTGAGCGTCGTCCAGAAATTTTGTTCCTGACTGAACCTGTTTCCGGTTCTTCAGACCCCAAGGTCAAGCCAAAGCGGATTGGGATGCGGCGGGAGAGGCGTGATCAGCCGAATTGCAGGCAGAAATGTGCCGGTTCGCCACAGCGGCGGCCCGGAAGGCCCCCATCGACCACTGCAATCGACCTCAGCGAGTTTTTTGATGGAACAAAGGGGGCAGAATGAACGCCTATGAACGGCTCCTGCTGCCGGAGAACCTGAACTATGCGTGGCAGAAAGCCAAGCGCCTCTATCGTATGGCAGATGGATTTGTTGACAACGGCGAATTGGCTGAATTCGAACTCGACCTCGAACGCCAGCTGAAGCTGATTTTCCGGCAGTTCGAAACTGGCCGCTACAGGCTCAAGAAACTGCGTCCATTGCCCCGCCCGAAGAAGATGAAGGGTGAAACGCCCATTGATCGCCAGTTTTTCCATGTTGCCGTACAGGACCAGGTTGCGTGGATCGCGGTTGCCAACGCGCTTGGCCCTGAGCTGGACGGCCTAATGCCGTCGTGGAGCTACGGGAACCGGATCTATCGCCCGGCTTGGTATGAAGAGGACGAACACCAGCGGTCGCGGCTAGAAATCGGGCCGTACCGCCACGCAAGCGGGCATCTATATCGTAAGTTTCAGCACAGTTGGCCGCTCTTTCGTCGTCACGTGGCGCTGACCGCACGCGCCATGGTTCGGGGAAAGCCGCTCGACCGCAACGACTTGGACAATGCCGACCAACTGGCCACGGCCTCGGCGGAAAAGGAGGGGCTCCCCTATTTGCGCGCGGAATTTTGGCAACGCGACGCAAGAGCCGGGAAAGGGACGGATCTCTATCATGCGTCAATCGACCTGAAGCAGTTTTATCCGAGTATCCGGTCTGGAGCTGTTCTGAGAGGCCTGACCGCGGCAAGCGGCGCGGTCGATGATGACGATCCCATGCGGGCTATTGTTGAACACATGCTCCGCTTCCAGCTCGATAAATCGGAGATGCAGACCGATACATTGGAGAACGTGGAGCCACGTTTTGGCAATCGAAAGGTCGATGGAATTCCAACCGGATTGTTTGTCGCCGGGTTTCTGGCCAACGCCGCGATGCTACCGATTGACGCCCAAGTGAACGCGCGCGTGGAGAAGGAACGGTCCTTGGCACATTTCCGCTTCGTCGATGACCATACGATTATCGCGTACGATTTTGATCAGCTCTGCAATTGGATCGCTTGGTACCAGGAATTGCTTGTCCAGCACGACATCGGCGCGGAAGTGAACAATGAAAAATACGATCCGGAAAGCCTTTGTTCTTGGATGAGCGCTCGTGCGAAATCGCGGTCGGCTGCGGCTCCGCTGTCAAGGCAGGACCAAAGAAAGAAGGAGGAGGCCGTCCGCGACACGAAGATGGACGGCGCCAACCCGACCAAGCTCCTTACGAAAACGCTTGGGCAGGTTTCGGCGCTGGCAGCTACGAATATCGACATTCTGGATGACGACGATCTTCGGGAGCGGTTGAAGCTTCTCGAGTGGCTGTTGCTGGCCGACATCCCGGAACGAGAAATCCGTCCTGACACTCGGGCCACATTCGCGGCCGGTCAGATCGCCGCCCTAGCCCCAATACTCATTCAAGAAGGCGACGGTCTCATCGATGAGGCGCGCGCGCTAGCGCATCTAAAGAGCCGGGCGCCAAAGACGGGGCGGTCTTCGCGAGCAGAGAGCGCCGCATATAGACGAGAAGTTGCGGAGAAAGAAAAACTGGTAGGCGAACTGAACTCAAGGCACAAGCAAAGCGAAGATCGTCATCTGCGGCATTGCTTTGAGCTCCTGCTCCAGGCGTTCCGGGAATATCCGGGAAAGGCGCGGCTATTTTACAGGCTTCACCAGTACTGTCGACTTACAGGGCACAGAGGGTTACAGAAAATCGCGGACTCGATACAGGATATGCGGACGCAGAGGAAGATTGCGTGGGCGGATTACTATGCTGGGTTGTCCCTGCAGATTCTCGCCGATGGCGTTTTGCACGCCGGCCGGACGATTGCTGCAGTAGATTCACTCAGATCAGACAAGGAAGCGGCCTACCGGCATCTTGAAGACGTGGCGGCGCTTAGTGCCGGCGTGTTTTCTGTTCCACAAGCCCGAGAGGCGTGGTTCCATTCTGTTGGCCGCAGGGAGTTCGGGACGTCGCTGCTGTCGGTCGCCGAGTTGATCGAGGCTGAGGACAGGCTCCTGGGTGCCAAGCTTAGACGGCTGGCAGCGAAAAACGTGGGTGTTACGTTCGAGGACGCATCAAAGGACTGGAAAGGGGAAACCGGGCGGTTGCCGGGAGTTTGGGCGCATCGTGCCGAATCCATCCTCAGCATCGATGCTAAACCTTCGGCCGTCTGGCGGAAGTTCGAGTCCTGCTTCTCCTACCGGAAAATCGCAGACCGACGGGCGGCTCGGCGATATCCCGAACATCTATCAAATAGCGGATGGACCTATTTTCTCCAATCGGAGAGGTCGATGAAAGAGACGGACTCGGGATGGATACGCGAGGCGATGATGGGCAAGCCGAGGCGTATCGAAACCGCTCGCTCGTCGCGGAAGACGGCGTTCAGGCGCGCCGTAAGATCGTTCACCGAGCTGACTGTCGATTGGATTACGCTGTCCGAATGGACACACTTCGCACGGACCGAGTGTAGCCCCTTCGACCCGCGCGCAGGCGAATGGACGGCCCTTGAGATAATCCGCCAGATCGTTTCGCCAATTGTCGAAGACATAGCCGGCTCGCAGGCACGACTCGATAACCTGCACCCAAACAACGTGCTGGTTAGTAAAGCCTGGATATCTGATTATTTAGCCGACCGCGGGAGTGCCGCGTTGAGTTGGGAGGAATGGCGGTCATTCGCACGAGCCAAACAGACCGGGATGGCTCCCGTCAGGTTGCGGGGTTCGGCAACATCCATTTTCGACTACCGGTACTTCATCGATACGCAGGACGGTCGAACCCTGGACCCATGGGAGCGCCGCCTCACTGCGGTTGGACGCCTGCTTCTGGGCATGCTGCGGTTCGACCACGCGGCACCAAGACTTTGGAATCTCCGCGGCAATGAGCAGGTCGTCATGCTCCCGCGGTCCAAGATGTTCGAGTCGCTGGCTATTTCGTCGCTCACGCTTCTTCTCATGGAGGGCTGCCTTAGCGGCCGCAGTGCGGAGACGCGGGCAATCTCTCGACGTCCGGGATTGTTTGGGTGGGAGGTTGGCGTCGGGGCCAATGATGCTGGATTCGATCCGCCCTTGCTGATAGGCCCTAACCAATTGCTGAACGCCGTCAAAAGGGCACAGCGCGTACTCGTCGACAATCAACTGGCTGTCGCCATGAACCAGCCGCGACAGCTAATCCCCTTTCGGCTGAACGACTTCGCGGCTGGGCCGGACGGCGACGGAGAGGAGAGCGAACTTGGTGAATAGCGCCCTCTTCATCGGGGTCGTCCAGACATCGCTCGACCATGAAGCCGCTTGGGTCGACGATGGAAAGGGTGACTGGCAGCAGTGCGTTCGCATTTCAGAACTGGAAGAACGACGCGCTAAGAAAGAGATACGTCACTATCTCGCATCTCTGCGGGGTTTGGACCGTCGGCCGGATATTGTGCTGTTGCCGGAACTCGCCGTTCCGATCGGCTTCGAGCACAAGCTGAAGCGCGCTGCCGAAAAGCTCGAGGCTATAATCATCGCCGGCCTCGATTACCGTATTGAGGACGCGGCGCCGATCCCGACCGTATCGAACGAGGCTGTCGTGATTGTGCCGAGGCGGCTGGCCGGCAAACAAATATCCCGACGCACGGAGATACGCCGGGTTGGAAAGACATATCCGGCGCCTGGAGAAAATAAGAAGCTTCAGAATATAAGTGCCAACGCGGTGGCGTTTCTCGAGCGGACGACCGTATGGATTTTTGAAAGCAATGACCTCGGAAATTTCGCTGTTGCGGTATGCTACGATTTCATGGATCTTGATAGAATTGCG
Source organism: Mesorhizobium tianshanense (assembly GCF_007830515.1). Classification (GTDB taxonomy): domain Bacteria; phylum Pseudomonadota; class Alphaproteobacteria; order Rhizobiales; family Rhizobiaceae; genus Mesorhizobium; species Mesorhizobium tianshanense. Next base: position 13,290 of record NZ_VLKT01000057.1, on the reverse strand, counting down.
ATGTATCGTCACAAGATACAGACACTATTCATCCTGGCATACAACCGAGACACCACGTCGTTCGATCATCTGGCTGAGGCAATTGCACGAATGGTGTTCTGCAACGTGGTGGTCTGCAATTGCGGCCACTACGGAGGTTCGCTTGCCGTAAGCCCCTTCCGCGAGCCGTTCAGGCGCATCGTCTATAGGCACTCCGGGCAGAAGTTACCGAATGCGCAGCTGATTGAATTGCCTCTTGCTGCACTTATGGCGCACCAAAGCAGCGGGGTCGGAGACGAAAAGGACTTCAAGAGCCTCCCTCCGGGGTTTTCCAATCTTGTCGTGCTTAAGAAGAAGACAGAAGCTATATGACGTTTCTGTCCAAATTAACACCAACGGATGTTCTCTAATGGTTGTCGGAGGTAACCCATTCGATCAACCTACGCAACTGTAGCGCCGACCATGTTCGTCTTCTATGACACTGAAACAACTGGTACGAATATAGTGTTCGACCAGATTATCCAGTTTGGTGCGGTGCTAACAGATGACCGGCTGCGTGAGGTAGATCGCCTCGAGATGCGATGCCAGTTGCTGCCATGGGTGATCCCGTCGCCAATGGCGCTCCTCGTTACCGATACTGAGCCGGATCGCCTTACCGATCCCGGACTTCCAACCTTCCTTGAGATGATGGAAGCGATTTGTGAGCGACTTAGGACGTGGAGCCCAGCAACGTTCATCGGCTACAATTCCATGCGCTTCGACGAACCACTTCTACAGCGGGCGTTTTGGCAAACGCTGCATCCTCCCTACGTCACGATTACAAATGGGAATTCCCGGCTTGATTTGCTCCCGGTTATCCGCGCAACGGCCCATCTACTGCCTGGGGTTTTGGCATTGCCGAAGCGCGCAGAGGGCGGGCCGAGCTTCAAGCTTGACCAAGTGGCGCCGCTGAACGGCTTCGACTCTCACCGGGCGCACGATGCCATGGGTGATGTCGAAGCAACCATCTTTCTTGCCCGGCTATTAGCCGACAGGGTGCCCGACTTGTGGCAGTTGCTTATTCAGCGCGCGTCTAAGAGCCGGACGGCTGAGACTTTGTCATTCGGTCGCCCTGTACTCGTATTCGAGCACGTCACAGGAAAGTCAGCCGTATGGTTTGGTCAGCGCATCGACCAGAAAGGAGTGCGCACATCACATGCCACCGTAGTCATGCTCGGATTCGATTGGCGTTCATCCCGAGATGCCTCACAAGGCAGTTTTGAAGATCCCCATGCTATGCGGGAATTCGTTCGCCGGATCGCTCTAAACAGAGCGCCAATCATCTTCACGATCGAAGAAGCCGCAACGAAATTCAGTATGGCATGCGGCGCCGAGGAAATTGCGCAGTCTGCGTTCCTTGAAGCCGATGAAGAATATTGCGCGCAACTGGTCCACAACCTCGGTGCTGCGCCAGACTACCCAGCCGGCACCGGTGAGCTCGAAGAACTGATCTTCGATGGCTTTCCAGCGAAATCAGACGAGACTTTGATGGCGGCATTCCAAGTGGCCGATTGGCCCCAACGAGTGGAAATCGCTCGCGCTTTTAACGACCGGCGACTTCATCGGTTGGCTCTGCGACTCGTTTATGTATCAGCGCCACATTTGCTTCTCCAGGAGGAACGGGAACGGATACGAACTGGAATTGCGAAACGGTTGGATGCGAGTACTGTCAGTGCTCAACCTTGGCGATCAATTAAGGATGCATTGCAGGAGCTGGAGCTGGAGCTGGACGGTCACGAGTTAGAGCTAGATGAGCGAGTAAGTAAAATTGAATCTTGGCTGAAAGAACGGTTCAATAAACTATCTTTCGATCTGGGTGCAATGCCATAGTATTGCAGTACAGAATATTCTCCGCCCCCTCCCCAATGTACATCTTTGTCATTGAACTAAGCGGTGCCCTACTGGGTACCGAGTGTGAGATTTTTATCACCAAGGTGACGATGTGAATGTGGCCGCCGTCCCGGATCACGGTCATAAATCTTTCTCGGCAAGCTCCCTGAACGCGTCGGGAACCGACCGGGGATCTCCAAAGCAGCGGAGCCGTAGCCCACGGCCGCCCATCCGAAACGCTCGCGAATGGCGTCGACAGCGCGATCGGCGGTCCAGCGGGCGATGCCTCTGCTGGCGCCGGGTCTGCGTTTTTCATCCGGAAGGCCAAGCGGGAGATCGAGCTGGATTTCGGGCTGCGACCTGAGATGTGACACCGAGATCGCCAGCAGCGTGATCGTCCGCTCTCCGGGATGATCGGCAAGCGCGGCGCGAACCAACTCCTCGCCGATCTCGGCCAGCATCACCGTGGCGGAGATCGGCACATCGAGCGTCACGGATCGCGTCACGGCGCGCAGGTCGGTGAACCGCACGCGCACTGTGACCGTACTGCCGCCAAGCGACTTCGCGCGCAGGCGTGTGGCGACCCTATCGGCAAGGTGCAGCAGCGTGGGTTTGATGACGCGTCCGACGGCCGGCTTTCTTCCCAGTGCCGACTGCGCGCCGGCGGAGCGCGCACGATGGTGGGTTCGAATTTGGCGGGGATCTCGATTCCAGGCCAGGTGTGACTTTCCATCAAACCTCAAGAATCGAGATTCAATAGTATCAATGAGTTACGCAAGCACTTAATTTGATAATTGGCAGTTAATTATGATAATTATCGCTTGATTTTGGCACTTAATGTGAGAATAATGGTACTCATGTTTTTGCGCCGAGAGCCGCGATGTCCGAGCCGTTTGCCGATGAGATCGATGACATTGACTGGGATGAGGCGTGCCGCAAGGCGGACGTGATCCGTGAGTTCCTGCGTCGAGAGTCTGGCCCGACAACGACAGGCCAGATACGCAAGCTTGCCGGCGAGCTTCGGTTAAGCCAGGCATCGGCCTATCGGTTGTTAAAGCTATTTCGAGAAGGCGGGACCGTACTCTCACTTGTCGGACGCAAAGCCGGTCGCCCGGCCGGTCACAGGGTTCTCGACGAGGCGCGCGACGACATTATCAGGGCGGAGATCAAACGTTTCTATCTGAAGAAGACCCGTCCATCCGTATCGGCGCTCGTGCGCGAGGTAAACTCCAGCTGTCGCGTTGCGGGCTTGCCGACGCCTCATCGGAGAACGATCGTCGCACGTATCGAAGTCGTCGATCTTGCCAAGCGCGCCAAAGCGCGCGGTGAAGCGGAGATCGAGAAGTCAACCATTGCCGTTCCGGGCAAGTTCGAAGTTTCGAGACCGCTGCAGGTCGTTCAGATTGATCACACCAGGGCAGATATTTTTGTCGTCGATGAAGAAAGCCGCCAGCCGATCGGCCGGCCCTGGCTGACGCTGGCCATGGATGTTTGCAGCAGGATGGTCACCGGCTTCTATCTCACTATGGCGGCGCCGTCTCGACTATCAACCAGCCTATGTCTGTTGCATTCGGTGTTCGACAAGTCTGCGTGGCTTCGCGAACGCGAGATCGCGGACCCGTGGCCCGTCGCTGGCCTGCCGGATCGACTTCATGTCGACAACGGCCGGGACTTCCGCAGCCGTGCCTTCCAGCGTGGTTGCGAGGATGCCGGTATCGAAATCGACTGGCGTCCTCCGGGAGAACCCCGGTTCGGCGGTCACATCGAGCGTCTGATCGGCACACAGATGGGCAAGCTTCATCTGCTCCCCGGCACGACATTCAGCAATCCTGATGAGTTGGGAGAGTATAATCCACGCAAGCATTCGGCATTCACGTTGCGCGAACTCGAGCGCTACATCGCACTCGATATCGTCGGCGATTACCATCAATCGATCCACAGTAGCCTTAAGCGGCCGCCGATCGCTGTATGGCGCGAGTATGAGGGATCAATCCCGTTACGGCTTCCACGGGATCGAATGCACTTCTGGCTCACCTTCCTGCCCGAAGACGAACGAACACTGAGGCCTAACGGCATCCATATCTTCGGACTGCGGTACTGGTCCGCCGCGCTGGCCGCTGATGTCGGACGGACCGGCAAGCGGCGCCTGTTGATCAAATATGATCCCAGGGATTTGTCGCGCATATTCGTTCGGCGTTTGTCGGGCAACTTCGTGGAAGCCCGATACGGCGACATCACCTTGCCTTCCATTACGCTTGCCGAAGCCAAGGCATCGCGAGATTCGTTGTTGGCAAAGGGGAAGCGCGAAATCGATATGGGAACAATAGTGCGCACCGCCATTGCCCGACGCCAGTTGATTGACAATGCGCAACGAATGACTGCCGCAGCGCGGCGCGGCAAGACTGTCAGCCGCAAGCCAAGAGTGGATGACCGTGAATGGGGCTCGCTTCGCGGCGTCGATTCCAGCAAACCCGTACCCTTTGTCGAGGATACCGACTGACCCCCATGGCCAATGACATTTCCCATCTCACCGCTGACGCAGCCTACTGGCTTGGTGAGAATAACGAGCGGCGCGTTCGCGCCATCCAGGCACGCCGCTGGGTACTCTACCTCCGCGCCAAGCAAGTTTTGGAACGGCTGAACCGGCTTCTCGATCATCCGCGTGGCACAAGGATGCCATCGGTTGCCATCTATGGCGATAGCGGCATGGGCAAGACCATGCTGATGAAGCGCTTTCGCGACGATCATCCGCCAAGCTTCGATCTTAGGACAGGTATACTCAAGACGCCAGTTCTGGCGATGGAGATGACGAGCCGGCCAGGAGAACGGCGGTTCTATGCCGAACTTCTGACGTTGCTTGGAGCGCCACAGCGCCCGCGCGCCGACATCGCCCAGATGGAACAAGCCGCCCTTCGCATTATGGAAGCAATTGGTGTCCAGGTTCTCGTCATCGACGAGGTGCACAATATCCTGGCCGGCACGTACCGGGAGCAACGCATCGTCCTCAACACGCTACGCTTTCTCAGCAATCGCCTGCAGATCTCACTTGTCTGCTTCGGCGTCAACGAAGCCCGCGAGGCTATCGGAGGTGATGTCCAGCTCGCGCGACGGTTCGAGCAGTTCACCTTGAGTCGATGGGCGGCAAATGAGCAGTTTGAGACACTTGTGACGTCGATCCTGCGCAACACGCCATTGCGAAAGCCGTCTGTTCTGACGCCGAAGTCATTGCGGCGAATACTGCAGATCACCGAGGGCATCACCGCCAACATATTCCACATGATGAACAGCCTTGCCGTCGAGGCAGTTGAGGCTGGGGCCGAGCAGGTCACGGATGAAGCAATTGAGCGTTGGGTACCGGAGTTCGACGCCGAAGCCGCATTTGCATGAGCCGCTTCACCAGCGCCGGATTCCCGCCCTCAAGACTTCCGGTCTGCTTCAAGCCGCATCGGGATGAGTTGTTGTCGTCCTGGATCGGACGTCATGCCGACTTCTACGCAGTGCCGCCGCTCGTCATGCTTCGGCATTGCTTGCCAGAGGCCGCATCGTTGCGAGCAGCTGACCTCAATCTGGCTGAAGACCAGCAAGTTCGCCTTGCCAACATGTTCGCTGCAGAGCCGGCTGACATACGTCGTATGACCTTCACCAACGTCCCGCAGCCGTTTCATCGATGGATCGCCGTGAGATCGTCGCAGCGTTGCACAATCTGCAATCCTATCCATGCGACGCCCCTACCCGTGCTGCGAAGCCAGCTGCTGGGCTGGCGGATCACATGCTCTCGCTGTGGAGAGCTCCTACGAGACCGAGATGGGCACGAAGTCCCCTCTCCTTTCCGGCATTACCATAGCATGGCAATACGGGGCGAGAAGCTGCTCGACAATGAGATCGAGCGCGGCGCTCGGACCTGGGCTTCGCCAACTGAAATCGCCCGACTGCTGCTCATGCGGCGGATAATATTCCCCGTGCCATCAGAGCATGAGCTCTATCTCTTCCGCGTCCTCGGCGTCATCATCCCCGATCTCGATCGCGTGGTCGCCGCAGAACGGGTGGACCTTTCCACACCTGCAAGGCCAATTCTGCCGCTCCACCTGCGGGCAAGCCTATTGACGGGTGTGGCCATCGTTAAACGCGCCGGACCTGAGATGCTCCGAATGCTCCGCCGTCACACGCTTGGCGACAACATGACCCGATTCAGCTACGCCGCCGAGAAGCTGATCGCACAGGCTGGCAAACACCCGTACGCCTCACAGAGGCAGTTAATTTGAGAATCATGTCTATCAGATTCTTACGGTTAAATGGAAAACTGTAAGGAAACGACCGCATTCTCGCGGTTAACTGCCAAGCGACATTACCTTTGAAGTCGGGGTGACCGTCCGGGACCATGCCGTCGATCGTCGCGGCATTGTGGCCGCTTGCGGCCGCGATGAACTTTACGGTGTCGCCCGGCGCGATCTGGACGAAGTCAGGCTCGTAGACCATCGGGCCCGTCTCATTGCGGTTGAGCATCTTGATGTCGTGCGTCTCGGCACAGGCGGACGACGTTGCCAGCGACAGGAACAGGGTCAGAATTTGCAAGCGCATGGGTTTCCTTTCAGGAAGCTGGATGGAAGCGGAACATGTGCGTGCCGTCTGCCGGGTCGGTGAGAATGCTTGCGCGAACGCCGAACACCGCGCCGATCCGCTCGACAGTCAGCACCTCGTGCGGAGGGCCTAGCGCGACGAGCCGGCCGCCCGACAGCACGCCGACGCGATCGCAGGAGACCGCCTGGTTCAGATCGTGCAGCGCGACAACCGATGTGACTGGCAGTTTCGCGACCAGGTCGAGGATCGAGAGCTGGTGCTGGACATCGAGGTGGTTCGTGGGCTCGTCGAGAAGCAGGATCTGAGGCTGCTGCGCGAGCGCCCTGGCTAGGTGGACACGCTGGCGCTCCCCACCGGAAAGGGTTGCCCAGGAACGGCGCTCGAACCCTTCCATGTCGGTGTCGGCAAGCGCTTGCGCCACGATGAGGTCGTCTTTCGGCGACCATGGCTGCAGCGGCGTCAGCCACGGCGTGCGGCCAAGGTCGACCGCATCTTTCACGGTGATGGCCTCAGTGGTCTCTGCCTGTTGTTCGAGAAAGGCGATCAGTTGGGCGACCGCGCGGCGCGGCATCGCGCGAAGCGCCTCACCCTTGACGCGAACGTCGCCTGACGTCGGTTGTCGGATGCCTGCCAGCAGTTTCATCATTGTCGACTTGCCGGAGCCGTTCGGCCCGACGAGACCGAGCGTTTCACCCTCGTTCACCACGAGATCGACCCCAGTGACGATCGGTTTCCCTCGCACTGACCAGCCGAGACCGTGTGCTTCCAGTATCATGGCGCGCGCCGCCCGCGGATCAGAATGACCGCGAAAGCCGGCGCTCCAACGAGTGCTGTAATGACGCCGATCGGCAGGACCTGTCCGGGAATAATGGTGCGTGAGAGCACATCCGCGGTGATGAGGAACACCGCACCGATGAGCGCCGTCGCCGGCCCCAGCCTCCCGTGGCGCACGCCGACGAGAAACCGCGCCGCATGGGGGATAACAAGCCCGACGAAGCCGATCGAGCCGACGATGCTCACCATCACCGCCGTCACCAGCGCCGTGAAGCCGATGAGGACGACCTGCACTCTGCGAACTGGTATTCCCAGCGATGACGCCGACTCGGCGCCGAAGGCGAAAGCGTCGAGAGCGCGCGCATACCAGATGCAAGCGGCTAGCCCGACCAGGGCTATCGGGACCGCCAGCCAAACGTCGGGCCACCGTGCGCCGCTCAAATTGCCCAGCAGCCAGAACATGATACCGCGCGCTTGCTCGGCATTGGCCGACTTGGTGATGATGAAGGAGGTCAGCGCGTTGAAGAGCTGCGACCCGGCTATGCCCGCGAGCACAATCTGTCCGGTGCCGTGCAACGTAACGCCACCGCCAGCCGCGCGCGCCATTATCGCCACCAGGGCAAAGGCTACGACGGCGCCAACGAAGGCTCCAAGCGACATCGAAATCGCGCCGGCGCCCATGCCGGCGACAGTCACGGCCACCGCGCCGGTCGAGGCACCGGCCGAAATGCCGAGAAGATACGGGTCCGCCAGCGCGTTTCGCAGCAGCGACTGCAGCACCATGCCGGAGATTGCCAGGCCAGATCCGCAACAGGCCGCGATGATTGCACGCGGCAGGCGGTAGTTCCAGATGACCCCCATGTCGATCGGGTCGAGCACGTAGGCCGAACCAAAGATCCTGTTGGCCAGAGTCTGCAGGACGATCGAGACAGGGATCGGCGTCTCGCCGATGCAGATTCCGGCGAGCACCGCCACGACGAGCGCGGCGAAACCGAGCGTCCCCCGACCGAGCCGGGAGACGTAGATCTCTTGCGAGGCGGTTAGACTCACTGTGCCAATCCGAAATCCTTGAGCGACTTCGACAGCACCTCGATGCCGGCAATCGTGCGGATGGTCGCATCCATCGCATGTGCGTCCATCACGACGATGCGGTCGTTCTTGACCGCGTCCATCTGGCTCGCGACCGGATCGGATTTTAGGAACTCCAGCTTCCTCTCGTAGTCGTCAGCGGGGAAACGGCGGCGATCCATCTTGGCGATGACGATCAGCTTCGGGTTGGCCTTGGCGATGGTCTCCCAACCGACAACTGGCCACTCCTCGTCGGATTCGATGATGTTCTTGATGCCGAGCTTGTCCATCATGTAGGCTGGTGCGCCCTTGCGGCCCGCGACATAGGGGTCGATGTCCATCTCGGCGCTGGAGAACCAGAAGACCGCCGAGACGCCCTTGAGGTCGAGCGCCTTGGCACGTTCGACGGCGGCATTCTCGCGCTCCGCCAGGCTGGCGACGAGTTCCGCACCCTTGCCCTGGATGTCGAAGATCTGCGCCAGTTCGCGGATGCCCTGATGGATAGTGGTGGTCGAAAAGAGCTCGCTGCGCGTGCCGTCGACGCCGACCGTATTGTCCTTCGCGACGCAGTCGGCCGGCAGCACATAGGTCGGTATGTCGACGTCATGGAACTGGGTTCGGGTCGCGACGATTCCGTCAGGACCGACATGCCAGATGAACTGAACGGTCACCAGTTCCGGCCTCTTTGCGACCACGCTTTCGAAGCTCGGATCGTTGTCGGCCAGCCGTTCGACCTGGTCGTTGACCTCTCTGAACTCAGGCAGCACCTCTTTGAACCAGACCGAGGTGCCGGTCACCTTGTCGCCTAGGCCGAGTGAGTAAAGCACTTCGGTCGCCGCCTGGCCGACCGTAACGGTCGACGCAGGCGCCTTCTGGAAGGTCAGCGTCTCCCCGCAATTCTCGAGGGTCAGCGGATACTTGGTCGGCTCGGCCGCTGCGACCGCCGTGAGGAAAGCGAAGCTAGCAGCGGCAAGCGCAAGGCTTGAAACAGTCATGGCGCGAACATCTCCGATCGGTTGCTGGCAGGGATCGAAGGATTCGGGTCAGGACGGCAATGATCGTCATCGCGTCGCAACGGACGAGATGCGGCTGCACTTCACGTTTTGGTAGCGTCATCGACAACCTCCCCGGACACCCCGCCCGGCGCGTTAAGTTACGGGTGTCGGTAGGTCTCCTGACTGACGGGTCATCGTCCCTCTCGGCCTTCCCGGGGGCTAATCCCAGTGGCGTGATCGAGATGGACTTACCGCCTACAGTTGCGGGGGCAGTTTCGTGTCGCGGCAAGCCGCGGCGAATTCCCTGTTATTTCCTTACGGAAACCGACACCCGTTTCTAACCAATCCCCTGGCTCGCATCAAGCGGTGCCTTTCCGAGCCCAACATCTTTGTGCCTCTTACAGGTTAGTTATGTTATTACGTAACAAACCAAGGCTACTTAATCAAGGAGAGCCGAAAAGGCAAACACTATGAATGAAAAGGCCGACCAGGCGGTCCTAGAGGTGAACCCTGGAGAGCGTTCCAGCATTTGACGGCAGGGGCGAAGGGCCCCTGCCCGTGTCGCGCTGCGCAGCCCGAAGTGGGGCCGCTCGAAAAGCTGGCGCGGCGCGAAGGGCGAGGTCGCGTAGGTCGAGTCGACACCTCCGGCTCAAGGACGCGTAATGAGGAGGTATTCGCGGTTTCCGTCTCCCAATCTGGATAACCAATAGACGAAGGAATTTTCGACCAATTCTCTTGGAGGAACCCGACAAATTTGGAGGAAAACCCGACAAAAGTGGCGGCATCGCTAAGCGCAAGACATGAAGAACGCATCGAAATTGAAGGTTTCTCTAGCTGGCATGACTCTTGCTGATCCGGTTGCGACATTCACGCCAACGGAGCCGGTTTGATGTCTACATTGAAAAGTCCAAATGATACGCTGATCGATTACAGACCTGTTCGAAAGACGGCTGACAATCACACCTTTCATGATCGACGACGCAGACGTTGTCCCCTTCCCTAGTGAAATCGAGGGGGAGGTAAGAATCTCGCTTCCCTTGAAACGACTGTCCCATCCCCCATAAACGGAGGAAGATCTATGACCCGCGCCATTGCAGCAGCAGCTTTCCTTCTTACAGCTTTGGCTTTCGACGCAAGCCAATTCAAAGATTTTTCAAGTATTGGCGCGACTTCGAGCACCAATCAACGTGGATCCACGATGACTGTCAACATTGACTCATTAGGGAACGTCTACGGTCAATACGGAATTAGAGCCTCAGGCTTCGGCCGTCAGAACTCGCCAGTCCGGTCAAACGAGCGAGTGAGTGCGAATGAGTGCCTGGCGGATCAGCCAACCCGAGTTGCGACGCCAAATGCGCGATGGTCTCGATGTGGAGATCATTCGGCGCCGGAAAGAACCCCAAATCCTGGCGCGCCTTCAGCGCTCCGCCAGAGTCAGCCGGCCGGCATCGCCACGAGCCTTGCTGCGGACGAAGACAAAATCGGTTTCGCTCAGATGATAACGACTGCCCAGCTCCTCACACGCGTCATATGCGCGTCACCGCAGGTATGAAAGCAGCCGCAACGCGCGAGGCGCCTGCCGTCTCAACCAATCTCAGTATCCGCGATATTCACGAGAAATTCGGCCGGAGAGTAAGTCGCGGCCGAGTCGGCGACATCACCAAGCATACACGCGCGGCAAAGACGAAATCTTCGCGACAACATTTTGCACGTATTTTCAATATACTCCCACTAGAAACGCGTTTGTCTATGCCTAACAATGGTCGACGACAATAGAATTAGAAAATAACGAGAACGACATCCATGGATTTTGCTACACATAGCCCATCGTCTTTGTTGCAGTCGGCTGTCGATGCTCGGGAGGTGCCCGGTATTGTCGCTTTTGCGACAAAAAAAGACGGGCCAATCTATCACGAAGCGTTTGGCCGCCGCGACTTCACTAAAGATGATCGAATGAATGTCGACAGCGTTTTCTGGATTGCGTCGATGACCAAGGCGATCACTGCCGCGGCAGCGATGCAATTGGTCGAACAGGCGAAACTCTCGCTCGACGAACCGATCGGGGGACTGCTTCCCGATCTGGCATCGCCAAAAGTGCTTGAAGGCTTCGACAAAGACGGAACACCAAAACTGCGGCCTGCGAAAGGGCCGATCACGTTGCGGCAATTGATGACCCACACGTCCGGCTTCTGCTACGACATGTGGAATGCCGACATGGTTCGCTATATGGAGCACACCCAGAACCCTGGTATTATTAGCTGTGAGAACAAGGCGCTGACAATCCCGCTTACCAGTGATCCTGGGACACGATGGGAATACGGCATCGGCATAGATTTTGTTGGTAAGGCGGTGGAAGCAACCAGCGGCAAGGCACTCGGTTCCTATCTGCAAGACAACATGTTTTCGCCTCTTGGCATGACGGATACGTCGTTCAAGTTACGAGACGACCAGCGTAAGCGCCTCGTGGCATTGCATGCACGCTCCTCGCCTAACAGCTTCGATGTCATGCCATTCGAAATTCCGCAGGAGCCAGAGTTCGAAATGGGCGGCGGTGGGCTCTATGGTACTGCCTCCGACTATGGCGCTTTCATCCGCATGCTCCTCAATCGCGGCAAAATCAACGGTAACCAAGTGCTCAAGCCGGAAACCGTGGACCTTATGGGGCAGAATAATATGGGCGGGCTGAATATGACCAAGATGCATTCGGCGATCCCAGCCGTGACCAACAATGTGGATTTCTATACCGAACAGGATAAGAAATGGGGGCTGAGCTTCATGATCAATACGCAGAAGACCAAGGAGGGACGCAATCCCGGCGGTCTTGCCGGGGCGGGGCTAGCGAACACCTATTTCTGGGTCGATCCGACCGCCAAGGTTGGCGGACTAGTGATGACGCAAATTCTGCCATTCGCCGACCCGCATGTCCTTCCGCTGTTCGCCGGCTTTGAGAAAGCAGTGTACGAAAGTCTTTGAGATTTTCCGCGCGCCGGGTGGAGCAGCTCAGCCAGAAACAGGTCGAAGCCCGAGGGCTGGAAGATCATCAGCATCCGCGCCGTACCACCTCCGGCATATCCACAGCGTGGGGCACCCCCGGCGCCAGCAGGCGCCCTGTTGTGCGAGCATCCAGCGGTCTTGTGTGGATGCCCGGTGATGCAAGATTCTTGAAGGCTCAATGAGCTCATAGCCGACGGTTGCTGATACAGACGCCAGCAAGGAAGTTGTGGGCAAAGCCCTTGTGACCGGTTTTTACACGTATCCACAACCTACCCGACGGTCGTGCCACGCACCATCGAAGCCCCTTTGCACGGCCTCAACGCTCCTCCCGGCTGAATTTTTCGACCGCAAAATCCAGGAACGACCGCAGCTTTGGCGTGATCCGCCGATCCGGTGCATAGAGGATGTGAAGCGGCCGGCTTGGAACGGCGTAGTCAGCCAGTAGGGGGACCAGATCGCCGGTCGACAATGCCTCCCGGACAAGCGCCTCCGGCTGCATCAGCACACCGAGACCAGCAAGTGCGAGCGTCAGGAGTGCCTGGCCGTTATTGGCAACGGTGCGGCACTTCACGTCGATTTCCTCCTCACCGTCCGGGCTTGTGAAGCGCCAACGGTCGCGTGTGAAACCGTAGGCGAAGCCGAGACATTCGTGATGGCGAAGGTCCTCTGGGCATATAGGGGCGCCGCGCTGTGCGATATAGGATGGCGCCGCGCAAAGGACGAAACGCATCGGCCGCAGTTATCGCGCGATCAGGCCACTGTCCCCTAGTGGCCCAGTGCGGAACACGGCGTCGTATCCCTCGTCGACCAGATCGACGAGCCGATCCGCCAAAGTCAACTCGATTTCGACCTTGGGATGGTTGGCGAGATACTCCGGCAAGACGCGGGCAAGCTCGTGAGCGCCGAGAGTCACCGGAGCGTTTATCCGCAATCGGCCCCGAGGCACCGCCCGACTCTCTTGCGCAAGAGATTCCGCCGCGTCTATCTCGGCCAGGATTGTGCGAACGCGTTGGTAATATGCCTGACCGAAGTC
>NZ_VLKT01000056.1 GCF_007830515.1 Mesorhizobium tianshanense | reverse complement strand
TCGAGGAACGCTATCGCCGCAAATCCACCCTGATCACCGCCCAGGTCCCGGTGGCCAGATGGCATGACCTGATCGCAGACCCCACGGTCGCTGACGCCATTCTCGACCGGATCGTGCACAACGCCCACCGCATCGTGCTTCAGGGCGACAGCATGCGAAAGCAAAAGGCCGCGCCCCTCTTGACCGGCACCGAAAACGGCGAAATCAATCATCCATGAACGCAACAAGGCACCCGAGGACCGACGCCGCCAGACTGTCCCGACATTAGCGAAACCACTGTCCGGGAATTAGCGGAACCCCTGTCCGGCTTTTGCGAAATGCGCAGTGAAAAGCCAGGGAGACAAAGGGCTGCAGATCTCTGCCGGCGGCGTGAAGGCGAAATATCCAAGTGGCTGGAAGGACGCCACCGGGCAGAACGATGCCCAGAAATACGCGCTCGGCCAATACTTGCAGGAAACGACCGCGACCAATCCTTGGGTCTACCGTTGCGTCATGCTCACGGGCATTCCTGAGCTACCCAAAGACCGGGGCCGCATCCAGCCCGCTGCGGGTGCCGTCGCCGCAAATTTCGACGCGACTAGCCTTCTAGTTGCAATGGCCACGGTTAATGGCATTCAGCAACAAGCGGTCGGGCCTGTAATAAGTTCTGGTGACCAAGGCACACTCGAAAGGATACTTGAGGATCCACTCTTCAGGTCCATCGTGCCATCCTCGCTGGATCGCAAGAAGATGGACCGCATTGCGGCGCGGCCCGCCGAGGCGAAGGAGCTCGCGACGCTCCTCGGTGAGCATCGCATCCATCTTCGGGGACACGGTGGCACTGGAAAGACGGTCCTGCTGTTGCAATCGGCCTACGAGGCCTATCTTGCCCAGGGAAAACGCTCCCTCGTCCTGACCTACAACACAGCGCTCGCCGCGGATATCCAGCGGACGCTGGCCCTGATGTCCATTCCAAGCGATAGCGAAGGTGGCGGCATTGCCGTCCGGACCGTTATGTCTTTCCTCTACTCGTGGCTCAACAAGCTTGGCCTGGCACCCAATGAGGAAGGTATCTTCGACAACTACGTACCACGCTGCAAGGAAGCACTCGAGTATTTCAGCGCGGGTGCGCTCGGTGACACGGAGGTTGCTGGAGTGAAGGCAGCGAACCCGCTCGAGCTCGGTTTCGATGCAATCCTTGTCGACGAGGCACAAGACTGGCCGCAGCCAGAGGCAGACCTCCTTGTGCGCTTGTACGGCGGCAATGCGATTTCGCTCGCAGACGGAATCGCCCAGTTAGTTCGCGGGTCCGCCACCAATTGGAAGGATTCCGTCGCCAACACGCCGAACGTCGGGAGACGCCACCTCGACGACGGCTTGCGAATGAAATCCAACCTTTGCGCATTCGCAAACGCATTTGCCGAGGAGGCTGGGTTGCCTTGGCACGTAGGCATGAACCAGAGGGCGCCGGGCGGCAGGGTCCTTGTCATCCATGGGCGCTACGACCAAATGCCCGACCTGCAAGAATCGCTGCTAGAAGACGCACTGCGCGCAGGAAACATGCCCATCGACATGCTCCATTGCGTCATACCAACGACGGTGATTCAGGATAGTGCTAGAAGGCACAGCCTCTTGGCCCGCGCCTTTGAAGCCAAATCGTGGGAGGCATGGGACGGCGTCGATGAAATCGCGAGGCGCAACTTCCCGCGATCGGTGACCGCTTTGCGCGTGCTCCAGTACGAGTCTTGCCGGGGTTTGGAAGGCTGGACCACGGTGCTCGACGGCCTTGATGGATTCTGGGAGCGGAAGAAGCAGGAGGCGTTGGCCGGTCAGGAGGCAGCCAAAGGGACGGAGTTGCCGGACGCGGCCAGACTAGCAGAGGCTGTCGCCTGGCGCTGGTGCATGATCCCAATTACACGTCCCATCGATACACTGGCGATTACGCTACACTATCCTTCAAGCACGGTGGGATCCCTGCTCGGCAGGGTGGCCAAGGCACTACCGGACCTCGTGGAGATCATGGCCTGAAGCAATCTTCAGCCGGTTCATCTCGAAATTTATCCAGCCGCGGCCGCCGCGTGCGGCTCTTGCGATCCAAATATCCTGCTGTTTAGCTCAGCTTCATCCAAAGTGGCTCGTATCGCCACTCCGATAGCTCTGGCCAGGTAAGGGGGCACTGCGTTCCCTACCTGAGTATAGCGGGGGCACTCGCGTGTCCGGCGATCCCCTCCAGTCGTGTATTTACCTCTGAACTTGAACCAGTCGGGAAAGGATTGAAGTCGAGCACTTTCCCTGACTGTTAAGATTCGAGGCTCGGAATAGTGCAGTACATCGTCCGGCAAAGTCGTAATGGTTGGCGCTGGGTCGTCCGGCGCCATCGGATAGATGCGATGCTTTTTCAAGCCATACTCACGACGGTCTTCGTCGTTCATACGCACGCCTTTCCGACACTCGGCCAGAATCCGTGCAAACCGATCTCTGACTTCATCGCCGTGGCGCGCAAGCCGCATGCTGTTGGGCGTGTCGTTCGAGCCCTCACGCATAAGCTTCTGGTAGACGCTGGATGGAGGCCTAGGGAGTGCCTCATAGAAGCCTTTGGGTGACTCTGCGTCGTGGCAAATCGCAAGTGGACGGCCGCCTACCTCAAGATCGGAAATCGCCTCGCGCGCGGTAACTCCGTCGCTCAAATGCAGGTCGCGAAGCTGGTCTTGGCGGGCTGTTTCTATCCATTCAAAAGCGCGTCCAGCACCACCCTCCAGCGACCTGGCCACATCCTTCCGTATCCCTATCGCAATGAGTCGCGATCGCTTTTGGGGAACCCCAAAACTTGATGCGTCGAGAAGTCGTGCCTCCACGTCGTAGCCCACCGCATCAAGGCTGTCCGCTAGTCTCTGGTAGAAGGACTGCTTCTGTGGTTGAGGCTGACCAAACAGGTCGACTACGGCGGCGCTTCGGTGAGCAATCCTCATGCCCGGAACATTTTCAAGGATCAGCGCCGAGGGTTTCAGCAGGGCGACAGCTTCAACGTATTTATTGAAGAGCAGATTTCGCGGATCATCCTCCATCCTTCTTCCCGCAAAGCTAAACCCCTGGCACGGTGGTCCGCCCGCCAGTATGTCCAGATGGCAACTCAGCTGAGCAAGGTTGCCGTTATGCTCGTCGAGCAGGTCGTCAATGCCCCAAGCCTTCTGTTCCAACCAACCTGGCCAATCGAAGCGATACCCTCTCGGCGAAATTTCGCTGACCAGATTTGATGAGAATGTATCGAACGCCATCCGATCGCGCTCGATTGCAAACACCCCCTTTAACCCTGCTTGGGAAAGCCCAAGGGACAGCCCCCCGCAGCCCGCGAATAGATCCACGAATCTCCGAATGGTCTCTGTCCCCCTCACGGCCTTTTTGCCGATAATCTGCGACTCTAAGTCTTCGCACGGTGATAACGGCGTCGGAGTCATCTGAACCAATTTAGGCACGCATGCAATGGCAGCGCTTGGTATTACACAACTCAACTCTACATCACCCATCGATTGTCTGCTTCGAGATTATCGACGAACTTCAGTATTAAAAAAACGGGACAACGCGGCCATGGCAGCTTTCGACATTGGGCAAAACTACACGCGTGCCGACGTGCAGGAGACTCTGAATGTCCCACACGAAAGGCGCGGCGGAAACTGGGATACCGGCTACAGCGAATATGAAGGCGCGTTCTATGTTTTCTGCAATATCGGCACGGCAGGCAGAACGGGGCACGACTATGAAAATTATTGGGATGGGAACGTCCTGGTTTGGCGAGCGAAAAACGGATCGAACGTTCGGCAGCCGCAGATCGTCAAATTGCTCTGTGGCAATCTCCCGGTCCATGTATTTTACCGGGAAGAGGATCGGCGGCCGTTCACATATGCTGGCTGCGCACGAGCAATCGAGATAGACGACGTTACGCCTGTTAAGGTTTCCTGGTCATTCGATACTGAAGCGTCACACCGACAAAGCACTCCAATCGCTCGTGAGCACAGTCAGGAAATTTTGCAACCAGATGCAAAACCCGGCTGGCGCACGAAACCGAACCGCAAGAAAATCCCTTTGTTATGATTTATCTGGGTGCCGAAATCGGCTGGACGAAACCGTGCGCGCACAAGAAGCTCGCTCTGCGCCAAGCCGCATGACCAGCTCCATGGCCGCCCCTTTTTGCAGAACTTGACGCACACAACCAAAGGAAATGAGGGTTCTCACCGTTTAGTGTCACCGCATGACCAGGATTTTGCCATCGAACCGAATTTGGCAATGAGGACGGCGAGCGTCGCAACGAAAAGTACATAAGCAAGCACGGCCTGCCATGCTCCCATGGGCAAACCAATCATCAGCAGCGTATCGTTCCCGCCGGGAATAAGTAGCGCACCCAATCCCATAAGGGTGCCGGCAAGCGTTCTCCTGACTGCAGTCTTGACTGTCGGCCATTTTAGCGTGAAGCGCCGCCTCATAAATCTTGCGGAAGCAAAGCTGCCCGCGAACATGCAGACCGAGATCACGGCGCCAGCGACAGGTATCGAAACGATCGATCCGATCGGTGCTGTGATCGAGAACCCGGGTTCGAAAATGGCCACCAGCGTAAAGGTGATCCCGATCGCTCCCATCGACAAAGTCAGCCGCATGAAGTTGGATTCTGATCTTCGTGATACACCGAATCTCAGCGCCAGAACGGCCAACAGTGCAAGTGCGATAAGGGCCGGTCCAACCGGCAGCGAAGCACTTGTTGGCGGCTGATCCGGAACCAGATCGAACAGAGATTCGGCGTAAAAAACCGCAAAGATGCCGAGAAACGCGAATCCGAAGTCAATTTCGCCATTTCCTATATGCCCAACCGACCCGAACACGCATGCACCGTTCAGATACGTACCGAGCCCGAACAACATGGCTGCCGGAACCAGATAGGCGAGTGGCAACCAACCCTGTGGCATCGTCGGCGACGCTTTGAGGATTGCGTAGACGAGCGCCGCCAACACGGCGCCCTCGACGAGCACAATGAATCGCGCCGGCCTCTTCTCCGAGACCAATTCCCTCGTGGCAATGACTGTGCAAATCGATCCTTGGTTAAGCGCGAAGCCGAGGACAAATCCCAACACCCCGAGCAAAGCTATGCCCGCCCAAATCTTCATGGTTGCGGCTGCAGGGCCTGACCCTGTTATGTTCACGAGGAATTCGCTCATTAGGCAATCGAAGTCGCGCCCGCGGCGCCGAGAAAGGTATTTGAGCCGCAGACGAGGACATTGCGAACCGGAAAGTTTCCGAACAAATGCTGGCCGAAGCGCGTGGGCCTTTTCCGGCGCGTGCTCGCCAAACCTCGCGTGGTCATCTTAGACTCCTTTGCCTGTCGCCGGGGACTATCCAGACGTGTCTGCGGAGAAGCCACGAACGAAGTCGATCACCTTGGCCGAAGACATTTCGCACGGTCGCAAATGAACTTCACCCGCCGGGGTACGATAGAGATTGAAGCTAACAATTTCGCGGCCCCCGAGTTCACGAGCGAATAGCTTCGTGCAGCCGGTCGATCTGTCGATGGTGATGCCATAGGCCGACCCGCCATAGCTGCCACGTGTAAAGCCATTGGGAAGCCTTCCAAGACTGTCCAGGAAAGCCGAGAGTTCATATACTTTGGTCATCTCTGCCTTTAACCTTGCCTCTCCTTTGATCATCCGATGAGCGCGGCTGGTGTGCTTGTCGGCGAGGAATGGAGCTCGGCTGCGGTAATCCTATTGCCTGAGTGCCCTCACGCCGAATCGATCCCCCAGGTACCCAATGCTCATTGCGATCAGAACCGGTCGCATCGACCAGGCATGCCGGAATGTGTAGCGGCTCTCGTTCTTCACGGATGCAGATGAGCCTGCCGGCTATTCGGCCGCGACCCGGCGTGGCAGCACCCAGTCGGAGCGCGGGTAATGGCAGCTGTAGCCGCCGGGGTAGCGCTCCAGGTAATCCTGGTGCTCCGGCTCCGCATACCAGAAGTCTCCCGCCGGCTCGACCTCGGTCATGACTTTACCCGGCCACAGGCCCGAAGCGTCCACATCTGCGATGGTGTCCTCGGCTATGCGCTTTTGCTCGTCGTCGACGTAGTAGATTGCCGAGCGATAGGAGCTGCCGAAGTCGTTGCCCTGTCGATTTCGTGTGGTGGGATCGTGAATCTGGAAGAAATACTCCAGGATCCGACGATAGCTGATCATCTCGGGATCGAAGATGATCTCGATGCCCTCAGCATGGTTGCCGTGATTGCGATAGGTCGCATACAGCACGTCGCCGCCGGTATAGCCGACGCGGGTTTCGATCACCCCGGGCAGCTTGCGGATAAGGTCCTGCATGCCCCAGAAGCAGCCACCGGCCAGAACAGCTTTCTCGGTCATTTTAGATCTCCTCTACCAAGCTGAGATAAGCGCCATACCCCTCGGCCTCCATTTCGTCGCGCGGGATGAAGCGCAGTGCTGCCGAATTGATGCAGTAGCGCAACCCGCCCTGGTCTTCAGGGCCGTCGGGAAAGACATGGCCAAGGTGACTATCGCCATGCACTGAGCGAACTTCGGTGCGGATCACACCATGCGTGTCGTCCCGCAGTTCGTTGACGTTTGCCGCCACGACGGGCTTGGTGAAGCTCGGCCAGCCGGTGCCGGAGTCGAACTTGTCGGTCGAGGAGAACAGCGGTTCGCCGGAAACGACGTCGATATAAATGCCCGGCTCCTTGTTGTCATGATACTCCCCTGTGAAGGGGCGCTCAGTGCCGTGTTCCTGGGTTACCTGATACTGCGCCGGCGTGAGCCTGCTGACCGCTTCATTGGTCTTTGCGTATTTCATCACCTGCTCCATTATTTCGAAATTTTGGTCCAAATTCGCGGGACGTCACGGGGATTGCTAAGGCTGTTGTTCAGCCTTTGCACAACAATGCAACAACGGCTGCCACGATACTATTGCACGAAGGTATTGGCGATACCTTCGCATCGGTTTGCATGATCAGCGGGCTGTCCGGCGGGAGGTACGGTATCAAGAATACTTAGCAGGCGCCTGATCTCGCGCACCGCTGCAGTCGGAGCCGGCGTTGCTGGCTAGCGGCCATCGCCGCATCGCGCCGCCTCAGCGTTTGGGAGCACCAACTCCCGCTACGGCCATGTCTTGGGTTCCGGAAGACAGGACCACCACAGCCGACATTCCGGGCCGCAGACGATCGAGGTCGGCTTGTCCTGGATCGAAGGTGATCTTGACCGGAATGCGCTGGACGATCCGGGTGAAATTGCCAGTTGCGTTGTCAGCCGGCAGGAGCGCGAACTGTGCTCCGCTGGCAGGGGACAGGCTCTCGACGCGCCCGTTGAACTCTCTCCCGGGAATCGCATCGATCGAGATCGCTATACTGTCTCCAATCCGCAGGCCCGCAATCTGTGTCTCTTTGAAATTGGCGACGACCCAGAAATCTTGAGGCACGACCGCAACCAGCAGAGTACCCGCGCGGACATACTGCCCGACCCTGGCCTGGCGTTCAGCCACCCAACCCTCAGCGGGCGACCGCACGACGGTACTCTCAAGTTCGATCTCGGCCAGCGTCAGGGCCGCCGTGGCGGCGGCGATGTCGGCCTCAAGCTGCGGGCGCTGGGTCTCAAGCACCTGCATCTGCTGCCGAGCGGCAGCCAGGTTTGCCCGGGCTTCGGCGATCTTCGCGCGCGCTCGTAGATGATCCGCTTCCGTTTGATCGCTCATCGACTGCGAAGCCCAACCGCCTTTGGTCAGTTTGTGAGCGCGCGCGAAATCGCGCGCGGCGCGGTTGGCGTCGGCTTCGGCACCTTGCAACGCCGCGATCGCCTGTTCAACAACAGCGCGCTGCAAGTCGATCCGGCTGGAAAGATTGGCGAGCAACGCGCGGTGCATGGCGACCCCGGCGGCAGCTTGGTCGACCCGTGCGCGATAGTCACGGTCATCAATCCGGAACAGAATGTCCCCAGCCGACACCGCCTGGTTGTCACTCACGGCGACCTCGACGATGAAACCGCCGACCCTCGGACTGATGGGCGTGACGTCGCCGCGCACGTAGGCATTGTCGGTCGAAGTCGAACGCAGAACCGTGAGCCATCGTCCCGGCTGTAACGAAGTCGCCGCCGCGGCAAACACCGCTCCGGCCACAAGCAGACTGCTCAATCCGGCGCTTAGCAGCTTCATGGTCACGCTCCTCCGCCAACGCTCGGCGGCCGCAAGGGTGGCGAGCGGCCGATCCCGAAGATCCCGATCGCGCCGATCAACAGAATGGAAACAACAAGAAGCAACGCGTCGTTGAACGCCAATACCCACGCCTCCCGCCGCGCAGTCGAGGCTAAGAGACCGACCGCGCGGGCTGTCGTGTCGCTGTCGTCGACAAGTCGGTTTGCGAGCGCTCCCGCGACCGTCGTCAGACGATCAGCATCGAGCGTGTGGTAGAGCGACACATTCTCGGTAATGACGCTGGAGTGATATTTTTCGCGTTCGGTGACGAAATGGGACACCAACCCGACCCCAAGGGTGGCGCCTCCGAGCGTCGTTGCGTTGAAAGCAAGGGAGGCTGTCGGAAGGTCTGCAGGCTTCAGCACGGACGTGCCGACGACCATGGCCGGTACTAGGAACAGCAATTGGCCTATCGAGAAGACCACGAGCGCCAGACGGAATTGATCGGCGGCAAAGAGCGCGGTGCCGTCGAGCACCAACGCGGCCCCTACGGCGCACAGCGCAAAGCCGAGCGCCATGACTGCGCGCATGTCGAAACGATGTATGAGATGCCAGACTAGCGGGAATGCGACGAGCTGCGGGATTGCCGCCCATAGCATCAACTCAGCGATCTCTAAGGGCCGATAGCCTTGAATGACCGCAAGGAACTGCGGAACGAGATACACGGTTACGACCAGGCTGACGCGAAACACAAGGTTGAGTGCGATCGGGACGCCGAATTTTCGCGTGACCAGCAGCTGGGGCAACATGATCGGCAATGGTGAGAACCGCAGCAGAAATGCGAACCCGGCCCACGCGGCGATCGAAGCTGCAGTACACCAGAGGATCGTTTTGTTCTCGAACCAGAAACGCCGCGTGCCCTGACTGAGCAAGAGCGTTAGCGTCGCCAGTGCAATCGACAGCAGGGTCAGGGCGATCCAATCGGTCTTGAGCGCCGACAAATCTGGACTTTCCTGATGTGGCGCCCAGGCGTGTGCAGCGAGGGCCAAGATCGCACCGATGCCGGCCTGGATCAGGAACAGAGTCTGCCAGCCAAAGCTGTCTTCGACAAAGCCGGCGATGACCGGTCCTAGCGAGCCGGGGAACAGAAGCACGAAAGCGAGCAAGGTCACGCCGAATGGAAGGCGAGGCCCGCCCGTGACCATGAAGACGGCGACGAACGCCGCGGGACCGAAACCGCCCGCCGCAAACCCCTGGATCGTGCGTAGTGCGATCATCACTTGGAGATCGGGGGCCGTAGCACAGGCCAACGCGGTGACGGCAAAGGTGGTGGCGCCAACTATGAGATATCGGCCGATGCCAAGAAATCTGATCAGAGAACCCGAGGTGACGATCCCCGCAAAACTGGCCATCGTGTAAACCGTCAAGATCCACGACGCCTCGTCGGGCGTGGAAAAGAGGCCACCTTGGATGTCTGCGATATTGGTCGACGGAAACTGCGCCGACAGGGTAATGAATAGTGACCCGGCCAAGCCGGTACCAAGAAACAGAACCTTACTTGGCGTCAGCGCATTCGGCACCGTCATGATGGTGAAACTCGTTGCTTTTAATTTATTCGCACTGGAGATCCCCAACGCTACCGCTTAGCCGCATGAAGTCTATTGTATGAAGGTGTCGCCGATACTTTGGCATTGGTTGACGCGTGCAACTGCTGTCGGCGAAGATCTCGGGCGCCCAGGTTGGCCAGAAGCCGATATTTGCCTGCCACTAGCGGCGGCCTCGGCGCGTTCGGTGAACGCCCAGCAGTCAAACCTCAAGTTCCGCTGCCCAGCAAACAAGAACCGATCCGAAAGTATCGCCGATACTATGGGGCAATAGATTTGTCTCTGTTGAGAGCCGATTTCTGTGCCGCCACTCCAAGGACACGGCGGGGGTAAATTCCCTCCCCGGAAATTCGCACTCAATTAGGAGATCAATCATGCCCCATAAAATCGCTGTTCTGGTGGGAAGCCTCCGCGTCGGTTCGCTCAATCGGAAGATTGCCGAGCTGCTTGTCCGTCTGCGGCCCGATGACCTCAGCCTGGAGATTGTCGGCATCGGTGATCTGCCGTTCTACAATGAAGACATCGAGGAGAACGCGCCGCCGGAGTGGCAGGAATTCCGTGAACGCATCAAAGCGGCAGACGCCATTCTCTTCGTGACGCCGGAGTATAACCGATCCGTTCCGGGAGCGCTCAAGAACGCAATTGACGTGGGGTCCCGTCCATATGGGGCAAGCGTGTGGAACGGAAAGCCAGGTGGGGTGATCACGGCTTCGCCGGGCGCAATCGGGGGGTTCGGGGCCAATCACCACCTCCGCCAGATGTTCGTTTTCCTCAACGTGCTAGTCATGCAGCAACCTGAAGCCTACTTGAGCCACGCTAGCGAAATCTTCGACGAGAGTGGGGCACTGGCAGATGAGAGGACTCTGGACTTTCTCACCAATTTCCTCGACGCCTACGCCCAGTGGGTGACGGCGTGTCTTAGCCATGCAGATGTCGGCCAGAAACGTTCAAACTCACAAGCTAGCCGCACCTTGGTGAGCGCTTGAAAGCCCGCGAACGCTATGTCAAATGACAAGTGTCGGGCGGAAGATGTCTTCCGCTCGTTGTTTGAACCTCCGACGATGTATGGCCCCGACTCTAGCAGTCGGCGAGAACCATGCCGATCAGTTCGCGCATAGCGGCACGGACATGTTGGGTAGTCGTTTCAATCGATTCATCCAAGCACCACGCTGCGGCCAAACCGCTCCGCTCAGCGCGTACTGAACTCCGGACTCCGTCCCTCAGAGTGAATGGCCTGGGCCCGTTAAGGCGAAACGCCATCCGGCCGGCAGATGAGCTGACCGCTGACACCTGTTGCGAACTCGTCCACGCGCGGCCCACGTCGGCTGCCTGGTTTCGAATTGGATCGTTACTTCACCAAAGCCAACACGAAAGTATTGCCGATACCATCGTGCAATAGATTTGCCGTCACTGACAGTCGATCTGTACGTCACGTCCCGAATTGATCGAAGGCAGAGGAGGCTCGGATGCCAGCAATGTCGTTAACGCCCACCCGGCGCGGGCTACTTGCCGCCGCGGCGGCCGCCGGAGCGCTCGGCCTACTCCCGGGAACGCTGCGCGCCGCCGGGAGCGACCCGATCCGCCCCTTTACGGTCAACATCCCTCAGGCGGAGATTGATGAACTCCGGCGACGCATCGCGGCGACGCGCTTGCCCGACCCGGAAACGGTCGATGACCGCTCGCAAGGGATAAAGCTGGCGAGCTTCCAGGAGACCATGCGCTACTGGGGGACCGAATACGACTGGCGCAAGGCTGAGCACAAGCTGAACGCACTCCCGCAATTCATCACCGAGATCGACGGGCTCGACATTCATTTCATCCAGGTGAAATCCCGTCACGCCAATGCCTTGCCTCTCATCATCACGCACGGCTGGCCCGGCTCGGTTATCGAGCAGCTGAAGGTCATCGGGCCGCTGACCGATCCGACAGCCCATGGGGGCCAGGCGGAGGACGCATTCGACGTCGTGATCCCCTCGATGCCGGGTTACGGCTTCTCCGGCAAGCCGACCGGCACGGGCTGGAATCCCGAGCGCATCGCTCGAGCCTGGGCGGAACTGATGCAGCGCCTCGGCTACAACCGCTACGTCGCCCAGGGCGGTGACTGGGGCTCCCCCGTCTCGAGCGCGATGGCCCGCCAAGCGCCGGCGGGATTGCTCGGAATCCACATCAACCTGCCGGCGACGATACCGCCCGAGGTGGCTGCTGCGCTCGCCGCCGGGGGACCGGCGCCGGCGGGACTCTCCGAGAAGGAGCGCGCGGCGTTCGCCTCACTCGAGACATTCTTCAAGAAATACAGGGCCTACGGCGCGATAATGGGCACTCGGCCACAGACGATCGGCTACTCCCTGGCGGACTCGCCGGTGGGGCTTGCAGCCTGGATATTCGATTACAACAACGGCGAGCCGGAGCGCGTACTCGACCGAGACGACGTGCTGGACAATGTCACCCTCTATTGGCTGACGAACACTGGAACCTCGGCAGCGCGGCTGTACTGGGAGACCAGCGGCCAAAGCGTTATTCTCGCCGCAGCGCAGAAGACCAGCGACATCTCGCTCCCGGTCGCCGTCACGGTGTTTCCGGGGGAAGTCTATCGCGCGCCGGAGACTTGGGCGCGGCGCGCCTATCGCAATCTGATCTACTTCAACGAGGTCGACAAGGGCGGCCACTTCGCGGCCTGGGAGCAACCAGAGCTCCTCGCTAGCGAGGTGCGCGCTGCCTTCAGGCAGCTGCGCAAATCCACCTGAATCCGCAGCGCACCCTCACTGCGTAACACTATCGTCAGACGAAGGAGAAAAGTCATGTACGGAACAGCGCCAACCCGACGGGACGTCCTTGCCACCTTTGCTGCCGCAGGCGCCGTTAGCCTGTTGCCCGAGCAGCTTGCCGCTGCGGCCTCGGATCGCTCCATTCGTCCCTTCACCGTGAAAGTGCCGCAAGCCGCGATCGATGACCTCCGCGGCCGCATCGCGGCGACGCGCTGGCCCACCCAGGAGCTCGTCGACGATCGGTCGCAGGGCGTGCAACTGGCGACGCTGCGGGCGCTCGCCCGCTACTGGACGAGCGAGCACGACTGGCGCAAATGCGAGGCACGACTGAACGCGCTGCCGCAGTTCATCACCGAGATCGACGGGGTCGATATCCACTTCATCCACGTCAGGTCACGGCATGAGAACGCGTTGCCGCTGATCATGACACACGGCTGGCCCGGCTCGGTTGTCGAACTCCTCGACACCGTCGCTCCCCTGACCGACCCAACCGCGCACGGTGGCAACCCCGAGGACGCATTCCACCTGGTGCTGCCGTCCCTGCCCGGTTATGGCTTCTCGGGCGAACCAACCGAGCTCGGTTGGGACGCCGGCCGCACTGCGCGGGCGTGGGCGGAGTTGATGCACCGCCTAGGCTATACTCGCTACGTCGCCCAGGGCGGCGACGTGGGCGCCCTCGTCACGGACCTAATGGGCCGCCAGGCGGTCGAGGGTCTGGTCGGCTACCACTTGAACCTGCTGCCGGCGGTGCTCGCCATCGGCGACCAACTGCCCAAGAAATCCGAACAGGAACGCACAGCAGCCGGGGCGTTCGCGAAGTTCAGAGACGATGGCTTCGGTTATTTCCTCGAGATGGCGACGCGGCCGCAGACGATCAGCTACGCCATGCTGGATTCACCCGTCGCGCTGGCGGCCTGGATGCTCGATCACGACACCGACAGCTACTACAAGATCTCCCGCGCGTTCGTCGACGGCAAGCCCGTGGGCAATCTCACCCGGGATACCATCGTCGACAACATCACCTTGTACTGGCTGACCGGCACCGCGGCGTCGGCGGCCCGGTCGTATTGGGAGGACGCACGAGCGCTGGCCGCAGCGCTTGCGAGCGGCCAGCCTCCTCCGGCGGTCAAGGTTCCAGTCGGCTTCACGACTTTTCCCGGCGAGATCTGGGCTTCTCCGCGCAGTTGGGTCGAGGCGGTCTATCCTGACCTCGCGTACTTCAACGAGGTCGACAAAGGCGGACACTTTGCCGCCTGGGAGGAGCCGAAGCTTTTCTCGGCCGAACTGCGTGCGGCCTTCAGGTCGCTTAGGTCCGCAGGCTGATCGCTCAACCCCGCAAGGACGAGAGGATATCTACATGAAAACGACCCGATCTGTGGCCCGCGTCGTAGCGGCATTGTTCATCGGCAGCGGTTTGCTGTCGGAGATGGCGCAAGCGCACGACACAGCTACCGGCGAAACCGTCACCGTCGCGGCGGACGAGCCAATTCCGCATCTGCCAGGGAAGCGCCTGGTCGCCCACGTCGTAGACTACGAACCTAGGGCGAGTTCGGCCGCGCACCATCACCCTCACTCCGCGTTCATCTACGCCTATGTCGTCTCGGGCGCGATCCGGAGCCAGGTCGGTGAGGAGCCTGCCCGCATCTACCGGGCCGGTGAAGCGTGGTTCGAGAAGCCCGGCTCCTATCATCGGGTGAGCGGGAATGCGAGTGACAGCGAGCCGGCGCGCCTGCTTGCCGTGCTCGTCGTCGACGGGCCCGATGAGCAGCTGGTGATCCCCGACCCGCAATGAAGCACCGCACCGAAGGGCACGAAACATGTCTCAGCGGATGAACTACTACGCGGCCTCGCCGGCCGGGATGAAGGCGCTCGGCGTCGTCTACGCACACGTGCGCCAGTCGGGGTTTTCCTCGCGTCTAGTCGATCTTGTGTTCCTGCGCGTTTCGCAGATCAACGGATGCGCCTATTGCATCGACACGCATTCGCGCGACCTCCTCAAGGCCGGATTGCCTGTCGAGCATCTTGTCCTCGTCGCCGTGTGGCCCGAGGCCGGCAGCATCTTCGACGAGCGGGAAAAGGCGGCGCTCGCGTGGGCGGAAGTCGTGACTCGCCTCGGCGACCGGGGCGTGCCGGATGACGCTTACTCGGCTGCGGCCGCAGCCTTTGGCGAGAAGCAACTGGTCGACCTGACGATCGCGATCGGCCTTATGAACGCTTACAACCGAGTGGCGATCAGCTTCCGTGCGATGCCCATGGCGCTCGTCGCCTGAGCACCCGGACCAGCACCGTTGAGACGAGGAGAATGACATGAAAATCACACGGATCATCGCGGCAGCGGCGCTAATTGTCGCAAGCGCTTTGGCACAGCAGACGGCGCAGGCGCAGTTCGCAGAACTCGAGCGCACAAATCTCATGCAGCACAATCTGAGCGTCCCGCGACGCGAGGTCATCCAGGTGCGCGTCGATTTCCCTCCCGGGGCAGTTGCTGCCACGCATATCCATCCAGGTGAAGAGCTCGTCTATGTCATCGAGGGCGTGCTTGAGTACGAGCTCGAGGGCCAGCCGCAAATAACGGTCAAGGCCGGCGAGGTGCTGTTCATCCCGTATGGAACCCCCCACGCTGTGAAAAACGTCGGCAGTGGCAACGCGACAGAGCTCGCCACCTACATCGTCGAAAAAGGCAAACCGCTTGCCGTGCAAGGTAAGTGAACGATCCCACGCATCATCATCAAGCTTAAGGAGACCCAAATGGCCACCATGACTCAAGTGCACAACGAGGCTGTAATCGAGAGCGCGCGACCCGTCGACCTGAAGTTCGAGGTGACCGCCATCCCCGTGTCGGACGTCGAACGCGCCAAGGACTTTTATAGCAATCTCGGATGGAGGCTCGATGCCGATTTCGTCGTCGGCGATACCTTCCGGGGCGTGCAGTTCACGCCTCCGGGCTCCCCCGCCTCGATCCACTTCGGCAAGGGAGTCACACCGGCCGCGCCAGGCACTGCGAGTGGGCTCTTTCTCGTCGTCTCAGATATCGAGGCGGCGCGCGCCGAGCTTGTCAGCCGTAGTGTCGATGTGAGCGAAATCTTCCATGTCGCCGGCCCGGGACATCCGCCGGTGCCTGGCCTGGATCCGGAGCGGCGCAGTTACCACACCTACGCCACGTTCAAGGACCCGGACGGCAACACCTGGCTATTGCAGGAGATCAACGCCCGGTTCCCGGGCCGGATCGATTCGAACACGACGAGCTTCACCTCCGCCTCCGACCTGGCGAACGCGATGCGGCGCGCGTCGGCCGCCCACGGCGAGCACGAGAAGCGGAACGGCGGCCAGCGGGACGAGAACTGGCCGGATTGGTATGCCGAGTACATGGTGGCGGAACAGGCCGGCAAGCCGCTGCCCTGGTGAGCAGCGGCTACCGCGTGATCGATTTGCCAGCCAGGCCAAGTTTTTGAGGGAGCCCCAATGGACGCCATCGCCACCAGGAACGATCTCGACTCCAATGCCAAGAAGGCATCAATCGCACTTCTAAACGCCCGGCTCGCCGACGCGATCGATCTCGCTCTGCTCACCAAGCAAGCCCACTGGAACGTCAAGGGTCCGCAGTTCATTGCTGTCCACGAGATGCTCGACGCGTTCCGCACGGAGATCGACGGCCACGTCGACACGATCGCGGAGCGCGCGGTGCAGCTTGGCGGCATTGCGGAAGGCACGTCGCAAGTGATCGCGAAGGCGACGCCGTTGAAGCCATACCCGACCGACATTTCCAAGACGAAGGACCATCTGGCGGCACTCATCGAACGCTATGCGCAAGCGGCGAAGCTGGCGCGCTCCGCGATCGACGATAGCGACGAGACGGGCGACGCCGGCACCGCGGACATTTTCACCGCCTACTCGCGCTCGCTCGACAAGCTGTTGTGGTTTCTGGAGGCGCACACGCAGGAGAAGGAGTAAGCATTGGACCGAAAAGTGCAAAGCGGTCGGACAATCCGATGCTGAAACATCAGCTAGAGGAGTCGCCGAGCCCTTCGGCGACTTTCCACACAAGATCTAGGAGCGGCAGATTGCCTCGCGCGCCCGCCGCTCCTGGGCGGCCGGCCATGCGGCAAATTTCCACCGGCATTCGACCTCGCCGCTCGCGAAAGGAGCGCCCTGCTGATGGACCCGCACAATCGATCATAACCTGGACAGCCGCATCATGCGCCAGCGGCGAGCGCTATGCTGCGATTCCAAACACTGACCGACCCCATCGAACGAAGCTGGTGTAGCAGGTCGTCTACGGTTCCATGGCGCCCAGTCGGAAGACCCAGAAGATGCAGTTGAGGAAGACACGACGGTCGTTCACCCGCAGCACCCGCGTGGCTTGCCTTTAGCATCGGCTTGATGACAGCCCACTCACGGTCGCATATTCAAGGCCCCCCAGTTGAGGGCTTGGATCACGCGCCGACGGCGCGATCCGAGAAACCTCGGGTCTTGCACCCGCCCATGCGCTGCGCGGTCAGGTGATAGCTCTCAAATCGGCAATTACCTTCGTGGCCAGTTTCTCCGATAAACGCCACAACTCTAGTTCACCTTCAAATAGATCGGCAACCTGCCCGCCATCCAGTCTGTCATAAATCCCCTCGTGGGCTCCCCTGATCGTGCTCAAGATGGCCTGGACTAGGCCGACAAAAGTCACTAGCTCCACACAAACAGGACCAAGAAGGCCGATATTTCCCAAATTCGCGTGGTAGATCGACAGGATTTCCATTCTCCCGTCCTGTTCGCTTAGCCACTCCCGAACGGCGTTTTCGTTCCCCGCCCTCGCGGCGTCGGCCGCCGCTTGGCACCGGGCGGGCATGTCCCGTCTGTTGACGATCCTCTGGAACGCCTCAATTTCGGCAGCCAGCGCTTGAGCCAAAGACTTTCGTCGCACAGCGAGATCTGCCTCGAGAGTCCGGATTTGGGCAAAGTAGCCGATGCCGCCGCCTACCAACGCGCCGATCAGGCCGGAGAAAAGTGGGATCAGGACCGTCCACTCGAAGTCGATCAAGCTTACTACCTCCAAGCGGTAGAGACCCAGCTCATATCACGTCGACGCGCTTACGCGTTCCTGGGCGCGGGCCATCGTCAATTGATCCACATCTCAAACAGACTGTACGGCCTGCTGCCGGTTTGATCGCTTAGGTTGTCCCAACGGTGAGGACGATCTTTCCCTTCGGCCGAGGCCGTACGCCCTCGAGCATTAGGTGGGCCTCGTGCGCATCCGCGAAGGGTAGGACCGCACCGACATGAGTTTTGAGATTTCCACCGTCGATCAGGCCTGCGATCTCCGCCAGATGTTGGCTTGTGACCTTGACCAGAAAGAAGGCTGCTTCGACACCATGGCTCTGAGCGAGGTTCTGATCTGGACTTGAAACTGCCGAAATCAGCTTGCCGCCTCGACGGAGGACCTGAAACGAACGCTCCTGTGTTTCGCCACCGACTAGATCGATGACCACGTCCGCGTCGCGAATCGCGTCCTCAAAGCGCTGGGTCTGGAAATCGATCACCGAGCTAGCGCCGAGCTCGTGCACAAAGGGTAGGTCCTCCGTGGCAGCCGTCGCGAAAGTTCGCAGACCCGCGCGACGGGCCAGCTGGACCGCATAGGCTCCAACATTCCCTGCCCCTCCATGAATGAGCACTGTCTGGCCAGCTTTTAGTTGGGCTTGGTCAAACAACCCCTGCCAGGCAGTCACGGCAATGACAGGAACAGAGGCAGCTTCAGTGTGGGTTAGCGAGTTTGGCTTTCTTGATACCATCGCCGCGGAAGCCACGGCAAATTCGGCGTAGGCGCCGACAAAACGGGGGTTCGTAACC
Organism: Mesorhizobium tianshanense; assembly: GCF_007830515.1. Lineage (GTDB taxonomy): Bacteria > Pseudomonadota > Alphaproteobacteria > Rhizobiales > Rhizobiaceae > Mesorhizobium > Mesorhizobium tianshanense. The sequence continues at coordinate 24,633 of NZ_VLKT01000056.1, read as the reverse complement.
CCATAAACCTGTTCGCCCGCACGCAAGTCAGACACCTCAGGCCCCAAGGCGACGATTTCACCGGACAGATCCGAGCCTAAAGTGAGGGGGAGCGGTTGCGGCAAAACGCTCTTGCCAGCTCTAATCCAGCCATCCCATGGTCCGACCCCTGCAGCTTCAATCTTAATGAGGACTTCGCCGGGACCGGGCTTGGGCCGAGAGACTTGTTCGAACCTCATAACGTCCGGGCCTCCAAACTGATGCACGCGCCAAGCCATCATTGAATTATCCGACTGATCCAAGTCGGCTTCACGAACTGTGCTGCTGGCGATCATTTCATGCTCCTTGAGTGAACGAGCCGGCCAATTTTTCGCAGAGGTATTCGCGCCTGTTGGAGGTCGCGACTGTTGTTTTCCTTCAAAGTATCTCGTGTCTGACTGATATGACACCGGATGCGGCCCAGCATGCCAGAGGAGTCGCGCTGAATCGATAGTGCGATGGTGTCACCAATACTTTGGTATTGGCAAACGAAGTCTGCCAGGTGTCTTCGCCGGCCGCGATCAATAAGTTGGAATTCCTGCGCGCGAACAATACCAACGTATCGGCGACACCATCGTGCAATAGATTTGTTGTCGCAGAACAGTCGATCTTGTGCGCCGGGCCAGGCGAGATTCCAAGGTGTGGGCACTAACTAACCGGCTCGCGTCGACAACTCGGATGCAGCACCCGTGGACAATACGGACGATCGCCGCCATGCAGCAGAGGACGCCATGATCTTCACCATCAAAGTCAACGGCCAGGCGCATATCGTGGATGTCGACGACGACACTCCTTTGTTGTGGGTGCTGCGGGACGTGCTTGGCATGACCGGCACGAAATTCGGCTGCGGTATGGCGCTCTGCGGTGCCTGCACCGTGCATGTCGACGGGGTCGCCATCCGCTCCTGCGTCACGCCCATCGACAGCGTCGGAACCTCCGAGATCACGACGATCGAGGCAATCGGCGCGACGGTGGTGGGCGCAAGGATCCAGAAGGCCTGGCTCGATCGGGAAGTCGTTCAGTGCGGCTACTGCCAGTCGGGCCAGATCATGTCTGCTGCGGACCTCCTCGCCACCAACGCCAATCCAACCGATGCCGAAATCGACGACGCAATGTCGGGCAACATTTGCCGCTGCGGAACCTATGCCCGCATTCGCGAAGCCATCAAGCAGGCCGCAGCGACCTGAGAGGAGGGTCAGCCATGATAGTCGATCAACAGGCACCCCGAGTTTCCGGTCCGAGCGAACCGCCCTCGGTGAACACCCTCTCCCGGCGCAACTTTCTCCGGGCCGGCGCCGCTGCGGGCGGAGGTCTGGTGCTGAGTCTTCGCCTGCCGTTCGCAACCGGCGAAGCCGAAGCCGCCGCCGACAATGTCTTCACGCCGAACGCCTTTGTCCGGATCGGCAGTGACGGCAAGATCGTCCTGATTATGCCTTACGTCGAAATGGGTCAGGGCACCTATACGGCGATACCAATGCTAATCGCTGAAGAGCTGGAGGTGGAGCTCCAACAGATTCGGCTGGAACATGCTCCGCCCAACGAAAAGCTTTACGTGAACCCGTTGCTGGGAATTCAGGCGACCGGCAACTCAAATGCCATCCGCGGGGCATGGCAGCCGCTCCGCCAGGCCGGTGCTGTCGCGAGGAACATGCTTGTGACCGCGGCGGCGAGACACTGGAATGTCGACCCGACGAGCTGCCACGCGGAACGCGGTGAGGTGATTCACGAGGCGACGGGACGGCGCTTGAGCTACGGCGAGCTTGCCGCGGAAGCGGCACGAATGCCTGTTCCCGAAAACGTCGCGCTAAAGCGACCGCAGGACTTCAACCTCATCGGCACGCCGGCCAAGCGCCTCGACACGCCCGCGAAGGTGAACGGAACGGCGGTCTTCGGCATTGACGTTCGCCCGCCCGGGGTGAAGGTCGCGACCCTTGCCCAGTCGCCGGTCTTCGGCGGTCGGTTGAAAAGCGTCGACGATACGGCGGCCAAGGCTATCAATGGCGTGCGTCAGATTGTGAGGCTCGACGACGCTGTCGCCGTGGTGGCCGACCACATGGGCGCGGCGAAGAAGGGCCTCGAGGCACTGGTCACTGAATGGGACGACGGGCCGCACGCCAGGCTCACCACCGAAGCGATCGCCGCCGAACTCGACGAGGCGTTGCTCACGCCGGGAGCCGTTGCGGAAAACATTGGCGATGTCGACCACGCGATGGCGGGCGCCGCCACCAAGGTCGAGGCAACCTATCGGCTTCCGTTCCTCGCGCATGCGACTATGGAGCCGATGAACTGCACGGTCCATCTGCGCGAGGATGGCTGCGAGATCTGGGTTGGCACGCAAGCCCTCGCAAAGGCCCAGGCGACTGCTGCGGAAACCGCTGGCCTGCCATTGGACAAGGTCGTCGTGCACAATCACCTGATCGGCGGCGGTTTCGGCCGCAGGCTCGAGGCAGACTGGATCGCTCGCGCTGTGGAGATTGCCAAACACGTCGACGGCCCCGTCAAGGTCGTGTGGACGCGTGAAGAAGACATCCAACACGACATGTATCGGCCGATGTTCGCCCACCGGCTGTCCGCCGGCCTCGACGGCATGGGAATGCCGGTCGCCTGGAACAACCACTATGCCGGCTCGTCGGTCATCGCGAGATACCTGCCGCCCGCGTTCAACAATGGTCTCGATCCAGACACGACCGAAGGCGCCATCGACCTCGTTTACGACCTCCCGAACCTGCACGTCGAGTATGTGCGGGTGGAGCCGCCTGGCATTCCGACCGCGTTTTGGCGCAGTGTCGGACCCTCGCGCAATGTCTTTGTGGTCGAAAGCTTCATGGACGAGCTGGCGGCGGCCGTGAAGCAAGACCCGGTCGCATACCGGCTCGCGCTGCTCGACAAGACGCCTCGGGCTAAGGCTGTCCTCGCGCTCGCCGCCGAAAGGATCGGCTGGGGGGAGAGGTTGCCGCCACGGGTCGGCCGGGGGGTCTCACTACAGAACGCGTTTGCAACCCACATGGCGCAGATTGCCGAGGTTGAAGTAGCGAAGGACGGCACAGTTCGCGTTCGGCGCGTCGTCTGCGCGGTCGATTGTGGCACAGCTGTCAATCCCGACACTGTCGCGGCTCAGATTCAGGGCGGGATCATATTCGGCATCACCGCGGCGCTCTATGGCGAGATCACGCTCAAGGACGGCCGCGTCGAGCAGGGCAACTTCGACACTTACCAAATCCTGCGCATGGACGAGGCGCCGAATATCGAGGTCCACATCGTGCAAAGCCAGGAGTTGCCAGGCGGCATGGGCGAGGCCGGAACTTCGGCCATCGGCCCCGCCGTTACCAATGCGATCTTCGCGGCCACCGGCAAGCGCCTGCGAAAGCTGCCCGTCGAGGCCTCCGCCTTGAAGCAGCCGGTATGAACGGAAATACGGGATGAACGAGCTGCTTGCCAGAATTCTGGACGCACACGGTGGGGTGGACCGCTGGACGCGCTACGAAAAGGTCGAGGCCACGATCGTAAGCGGCGGGGGCTTGTTCGCGCTCAAAGGCGTGCTGCAGGATTCAGCCCCGCGCCGCATGGCCGTGTGGTTGCATGAGGAACGCTCGTCCGTATCGCCCTATGGAGCTCCCGATCAGCGCACGATGTTTACGCCCGAGCGGATCGCCATTGAGAAGCTCGATGGCGCGCTGGTTGCTGAGCGCCACGCACCCAGGGATTCGTTTGCGGGCCACCAGATGAATACGCCTTGGGACCCACTGCATCGAGCCTATTTCAACGGCGAGGCCCTGTGGACCTATCTAGCCACACCCTTCCTTCTTGCGATGGACGGCGTTCGGGTCGAGGAGACTGAGCCGTGGCGGGAAGGCGAAGAGACGTGGCGAGTGCTGCGCGCTTGCTTTCCTGGTTCGATTGAGACGCATTGCCTCGTTCAGGACTTCTACTTCGGTGAAGACCTGATGCTGCGCCGCCATGACTACACTGTGAACATTGCAGGCGGCTTAGCCGCCGCGCAGTTAACGTCAACCTATGCTGAGGCCGACGGTATTCGTCTACCGACCAAGCGTCGTGCTTATGCGCGCGGGCCGGATCGTCGCCCCATCCTGAACATGCTGTTGGTCTCCATCGACATCGGCGACGTGAACTTCTTCTCTTCATCCTTACCAACCGTTCAAAACCAGAAAGGGGTATCGCCATGGTGACACGGGGCTTTGCGGGCAAGGCGGGCAATTTCGATCAGTCGATGCGTCTTCCGCCGGGTCAGCATGTCGTCGCGGATTTCCCGGTGCTCACGGCCGGGCCGACGCCACGCATCAAAACGGAGGACTGGTCGTTCACGCTGAAGGACGGCATCAGGCCGGTGAAGAGCTGGAACTGGACCGAATTCAACGCGCTGCCGCAGACCAGGATGACGCGCGACATCCATTGCGTGACCACATGGTCGAAGTTCGACACGGCGTGGGAGGGAGTGCTGGTGGACGACATCCTCGGCGACGCCGGCATCGAGCCGCCGACCGGCTTCACGTTCGCCCATTCCTATGACGGCTACACCACCAATGTGCCGACCGCCGACCTCGTCGTCGGCAAGGCTATGGTTGCGCTGCGCTATGAAGGAAAGCCGATCCCGCCCGACCATGGCGGGCCGTCGCGACTGCTCGTGCCGCATCTTTATTTCTGGAAGTCGGCCAAGTGGATCAACGGGCTGCAGTTCACCCAGAAGGACGAGCTGGGATTCTGGGAACTGCGCGGCTACCACCGCTACGGGGATCCGTGGCGGGAACAGCGCTACACGAACGATTGACACATCCATGAACTGGCAAAACGCGATCATTACACGTATCGAGACGCTGTCGCCGCGCGTGAAAAGCTTCTTCTTTCGTCGCCCGGAGCCCTTTTCGTTCCGGCCCGGTCAGCACGTTTTGCTGCGGCTGACGGCACCAGACGGTTATCGCGCCCAACGCAGCTACTCGATCGCCTCCGCGCCAGGGCTTGGCACAGCAGAAGAGCTCGAACTCGCGATTGAAAGGTTTGATGACGGCGAGGTCTCACCCTTCATGCATGACGTCGCGCAGGTGGAAGATGAAATTGAGATAGGCGGCCCTATCGGTGGACACTTCAACTGGAGCCCTGAGGACGGCGGCCCGGTGCTTTTCATTGGCGGCGGCTCGGGCGTGGCACCATTCATGTCGATGCTGCGTCACCGAGCAGCAATTGTATCGCAGGTACCGGTAGTTTTGGTGTTTTCGGCCCGGTTACGCGAGGATCTACTGTTCTTTGACGAGCTTTCGAAATTGGCGGCTTCAGGCGACGGCTTCAGCCTGATGGTGGCACTGACACGTGAGGCCGGAGCGCATCCATTCCGGGCTGGCCGTATTGATACCGAATTCATCGCTGGCATCGTCGGGGCCATGAAGATGCCGGTGCGCCAGGTTATGATCTGCGGTTCACATCCGTTCGTCGAGACAGCGGCCGAGGGAACGATCGCGGCCGGAATAGATCCGGCCATAATCAAGACTGAACGCTACGGCGCGACCGACGTACAAGCGGAGGTCCGGCGACTTGCCGGCGCCTTGAAGCGCTAGTCAGGAGACCGCTATGACCGGATCTTCCAATTTCGATTTAATGCCGACCCGCTACGTCGCCGGACTGATCGGCGGCCCGGTCGGCGCCCTCATCGGGACGCTGGACGGCGCGGCGCGCAAGGCTCGCCGGCGGTTTCGACCGCAGCCTGCCCGCGGCACCGTTCGAGATCGCGATTGCGATCATGGCGCTGCGCAGGTCCTAGGAGGCGTGTCATGAACGATAGCTTCGACGCCATCATCATAGGAGCCGGGCAAGCGGGACCCTCCCTGGCTGGACGCTTGACAGCCGCAGGTCTCAAGGTCGCTCTGATCGAGCGCAAATTCTTCGGCGGGACCTGCGTCAACACCGGCTGTATGCCCACCAAAACGATGGTCGCCAGCGCTTATGCCGCGCATCTCGCCCGGCGCGCGAACGACTACGGCGTCTCGTTGGAAGGCGAGATCGCAGTTGACATGAAGAAGGGCCACGCGCGTGCAGCCAAAATATCGCTCGATGCCCGTTCGGGCCTCGAGAACTGGCTGACCGGTATGGAGAACTGCACCGTTATCCGGGGCCATGCCCGGTTTATCGGACCGCACGCGGTCGAGGTCGGCGGCGAAACGCTCTCGGCGCCGAGGGTATTCATCAACGTCGGCGGCCGGGCGGCGAGGCCGGATATACCCGGCATCGACTGGTCAAGGTCCTCGACAACACCGACATGGTGGCGCTGGATCAGGTGCCGCGCCATCTTGTCGTGGTAGGTGGTAGCTATGTCGGGCTCGAATTCGCCCAGATGTTCCGCCGTTTCGGCGCCGACGTCACCGTCGTGGAGAAAGGTCCCCGTTTGGTCTCGCGCGAGGACGAAGACGTCTCCGCCTCGATCAAAGACATTCTCGAACGCGAAGGTATTACGATCAGACTCGACGCCGAATGTATCCGCTTCGAGCCACACGGCGATGAAATCCGCGTCGGCCTTCACTGTGCGCGCGAGCCCCGCGACGTGGTCGGCAGTCACGTGCTACTCGCTGTCGGGCGCCGCCCCAACACGGAAGACCTCGGCCTCGAGGAGGCAGGAATCACGCGGGACGCTCGCGGCTTCGTCACGGTCGACGACCGTCTCTCAACCAATGTCGGAGGTGTCTTCGCGCTCGGCGAATGCAACGGCCGCGGTGCTTTTACCCACACGGCATACAACGATTTCGAAATCGTCGCAGCCAATCTGCTCGACGGCGAAGCCCGCAAGGTCAGCGACCGGGTGCCGGGCTATGCGCTCTACATCGATCCGCCGCTGGGGCGCGCTGGGATGAGTGAGGCGGAAGCGCGGAGAGCCGGTCTGTCCGCTCTCGTCGGCACGCGGCCGATGACGCGTGTCGGGCGCGCTGTCGAGAAGGGCGAGACGCTTGGATTCATGAAGGTCGTCGCGAATGCCGAGACGGGCAAAATCCTCGGCGCCGCGATCCTGGGGCCAGGCGGCGGCGAGGCCGTCCACGGCATACTCGATGCCATCAACGCCGGCACGCCATATCGGGAATTTCAGTGGGCTGTGCCGATCCATCCAACGGTCTCAGAGCTCATCCCAACTGTGATCGGTGCAATGGAGCCGAAGGTTTAGGCGACGACCGCTCCCGAGAACGGCTTCGATGCGATCCGAACGTGCTAACCTGTATGCTTGAGGGGAGATGTTCGCGCTGTGCTGAGTCAGCGTCCCGCGCTATCTGGTCTTTGGGCGAGTGCATCTGTCACCGTCCTTTGTGCCTCACCGCGCAATCTGGGAAGATGCATTTGGCTTTTGACTTATCGCACTGCGTCCGCGCTCCCAGGTGAGCCGCCCGAAGCCAGCCGTGGACAGATCCGCCAGCAGGAGCAGCGCCACTGGTCGCGGCCGAGTTCGATCCGCAGGAAGGGACTCTATCAGGTGCTGCGTCGTTCGGTGATTAGGCGTGCACCGCGGTCGAATGTGACATAGGCCCATGCCCAATCGAGGAAAACGACGATGCGGTTGCGGAAGCCGACCAGGAACCAGAGGTGCGCAAAGCTCCACAGCAGCCAGGCGATGAACCCGCTCAGCCTGATCCAGCCGAAATCGGCGACGGCTGCCTTGCGGCCGATCGTAGCGAGGTTGCCATAGTCGGTGTAGCGGAACGGACCGATCGGTCTTCCCGCAAGCCGCCCCTTGATCAGCCTTGGCGACATATTTACCCATCTGCTTGGCCGCCGGCGCAATACCCGGCACCGGCTTGCCGTCCTCGCCCACCACGAAGGCGGTGTCGCCAATGACGAAGACCTCAGGATGCGCCGGCAGACTTAGATCCTCGCAGACGATAACGCGGCCGGAGCGGTCGGGTTCGGCCTTCAGCCACTTGGCGGCGCGCGAAGCCTGCACGCCGGCTGCCCACAACACGCAGGCCGACGCGATCGCACGGCCATCAGCCAGCACGACGCCGTTCTCGTCGCATTGCGTCACGGCCTGGCCGAGCCGCACCTCGACGCCGAGCCTTTCCGGCTGCTTCTTTGCCGACGCCGACAGGCTTTCCGGAAATGCCGGTAGCATACGCGGTCCGGCTTCGGCCAACACAATACGAGCGGTCGAGGAGTCGATACGGCGGAACTCGCTGACGATCGCCTTGCGCGCCAACTCGGCGATCGCGCCGGCGAGCTCGACGCCGGTCGGCCCACCGCCGACGATCACAAAGGTCAGCAGCCTGGCGCGCGAGGTGGGGTCTTCGTTCACCCCCGCCTTCTCGAAGGCCGCGAGGATGCGGGCACGGACCTCGGTTGCGTCGCCGATAGTCTTCAAGCCGGGCGCCAACTCCTCCCAGTCGTCATGGCCGAAATAGGCATGCCGCGCGCCGGTGGCGACGACGAGGCAGTCATAGGGGACGCGCCGGCTCCCCGTGATCACCAGACGCGCGTCCTTGTCGATGTCATCGACCTTGTCCATCAGCACGGTCGCATTCTTCTGGCGCCTCAGTATGTGTCGGATCGGCATGGCGATTTGGGCGGGCGACAGGCCAGCAGTGGCGACTTGGTAGAGCAGCGGCTGAAAAAGGTGGTAATTGCGGCGGTCGATGACGGTCACTTCGACGTCCGCCTTCTTCAGCCCGATTGCCGCGTTGATGCCGCCGAATCCGGCCCCAATGATCACGACGCGCGGCCTCCGTGCCGGAGCGACATGCCCACCGCTCATGACCTGCCCGGCCACTATCGCCCCGGTTTCGTCGAGCGCCCGCAACGTCGTTCAACTCCGACGGGACGAGCGCCCGGCCGGATGATCGAGCGAGATTGTGCCAGCGTCGCGCATCTGCACGAATACGCAAAACGTTGTTGCCGGCCGTGAGATAAGTTCCCGGAATTTCATGGCCCGATTTTCCGTTCGATAGTCAACGCAATCCGGTAATGGAAGACGGCATCACCGGCAGCCACAGGTCGATCGCAGTTCCTTGGCACGGGGTGCTTGTGATCGACAGACCACCACCTTGACTTTCCATGAGTTGGCTCACCATTGCCAGGCCGAGGCCTGTTCCGTGACTTTTGGTCGAGAAGTAGGGCACCCCCGCACTTCGCAGCGTCGCCTGGCTCATGCCGATACCGGTATCGGCAACCGAAAGGCGGATCATCGGTTCGCGCGTCGCGGCACTGCTACCGGTCTGTCGATCAATGGCGGCGGCAACGACAACCTCGCCGCCGTCCGGCATTGCATCGCGGGCGTTGAGCATCAGATTAAGCAGTGCCCGTTCCATAAGCTGCCGATCGATGAAAGCAGGAGCAAGATCTTCGGCAACATCGAACCGAAGGATGATATCGGCAGGCAACACGCTCGCCAGGATTGGCTCGATAAACTCCAGAAGCTGGCTAATATTGACCGCCGAAGGCTGGAGTTTCCGGGGGTTCGCAAAATCAAGCAGCTGCCGTGCCAGTGTTTTGGCGCGGAACGCACTGAATAATGCTGCATCGATGCGCCTGAGTTGGCTTGGGGAGCCCATCTTGTGAGTTTGCATTTCCTCTAGGATCGTGACGATCGGGGTGAGGAAATTGTTGAAATCGTGGACGATCGACGCGAGCAATACTCGCGGATCGGTCCCCGATCGCGCAGTGCTGTTCTCATGCACGCTGCGATACCGGGATGTCAGAGGCTGTTTTTCGATCATGTCCTCTCTCCATCGGAGTGGCCGGAAGAACATCTCTGGAAACTCTCGCAGGCTGACGGTGGCGAGGCGAAGCCACTGACCGTCGAGCTGACGGCTTTCCTGACGCGATTTCCAGTGCGCTTCTTACATCCGCTTGGTACGGATGCAATGAACAGAATTGGTCAATCGAGCAGGCAAATCTATTGGACGATGGTATCCTCAATACTTTTGCATCGGTTTGCGCGAGTGTGCCGAGCGCGCGGAAAGCCAAAGTCTTACCGGATGCTTAGAATGATTTTCACATTCGGTCCCTCTGCTTGTCACGCTGCGGGTCCAATAGTTTTGGGACCTATACGTTGGTGTGACCCATGTTGCCGTAACGGCAGATTTCGGTTAGGGTTTGGATCGCGCGATTGCCGCAACATGGCAGACGGATCCGATGCCAAAGCACTCATAGTAGAGGGTTTCCAATCGGGTGTGGCGAAAGCCTCGTACGGGTTCGATTCCCGTATCGCGCACGACTAATCACTGGTCGCCCAACCACTCAGATTTTCAACTGGTCGGTTCGGACTCATCCGCGACACCAACCCAGGGGCTGTAATTAGATCGGGGTAAGAGCGAGCGTTCGGAGTCCTTCTCGCAGCTAATAGCAACGCTGGTCAAGTCGTGCAGCGCGGTCCTTCACCCGCCACAACATGGTCAAGAGGACATGTTCGAGCGGCATGCGCTATTCATCGCGGGGAGATACTTATGGACGGATGTCCCGGCCAGATACCGAAAGATAATGGCAACTCGAAGCGCTATTGACCTTCGGCAACTCCGGCGAAGCCGGCTGGTGCTGAGCCTCCGTCTCGGAAATGGGCAATCGCAAGGTCACGGTCGTGCCGACGCCTGGTTCGCTTTCGATGTAGAGGCGTCCTCCTGCCCCATGGACAAAGCTCATCACCATTGGCAAGCCAAGGCCGCCTAATCCGGTCGTCTTTGTGGTGAAAAAAGGATCGGTGGCACGGAGCAGCGTATCCTTGGTTATGCCGAACCCGTTGTCTGTTACACGTAGCTCAACATCCGTCGCGACCTGCCCTTCATAGATAAGAGCAGCGACGAATGAGATCACGCCGCCGTTCGGCATTGCGTCGCGCGCATTGAACAGCAGGTTCATGATAGCGCTTTGAAGGCCAACACGACTGCATGTCACAACTGGATTAGCCGGGCTGATCTGTAGATCGAAACGAATATTCGGCTCCCAAGTATTATTGAGGAGAGTCTCAATCTCGGTCAGGCTAGCCAGCAAACTGAATGCCTCAACCGTCGTGTCGTCTTCGAATGCCAGACGCATGGTTTGCGGGACGAGGATCGGGCTGTCGTGTGCAGATTTCATGGTCGTGGCGATCCAGAAGTAGCAACGTGGCTAGGAGCGAACCGTTGTGAGAACTAGAACCCTCTCTGCGGTGCAAATAGGCACACCGTGTGCCCGTCATTTGCTCCGGCCACCGAACACCAATGAAAAACGCCATCGGGGCTGTTCTTAATGCGGCTGTCCGTGTAGGCAATCACCTCCCCGGTACCCTCGATGACGTAGCCTTCCGGCCGCTCTCTGATGGCGTTTTCTGCGACTTCACGGCAATCGTAGCCGGAGCAACAGGAGAAGGGATAAGTCCATCCGTGCGGCTGCGCGGTGGTTGGCAACGCGTCATGCGCCCGCGCATCTGGCGCCATGAGGAGTCCGCAAGCGCCGACCACAAAGGCGATGCCCAGAGCCGGCAGCGTCATGCCCGCCAAGCCCTTGTGGCGCGCCGGCTTGCTGTCGCTGTCCACGTCGCATTTGATACGGCAGCGGCAGAGCGGATCACTGGCATGGCAGCGGCAGAGCGGATCACGTTTGCAGTCGAGTGCGTGCTTCAGTTTCATATCAGAACTCCTGTACTGGCCGCAGTCGCTCCAGTGATCGGCAAAGGCCGCCTGCGAGCTGTGGAAATCGACTCTTGAAGGCACTAAACGGAACACGCCGCTGGCGCCCCTCTTTGCCGAAGTCCTACATCATCATCACCGGTCGCCGCGCGGTCTCGGCGTGTCGACCATGACCTTGCTGCGCGCGTAGGCTGGGCCGGGGCCGCGCATGTAGTGAAGCTCCGGCCGGTAGTGTGGCGCGACGAATTCACGAAACTCTGATAGAATCGGCGCGATGAGAGACAATTGTTTCATGACGCGATTTCCTTATCACGGAGAACATCTCCATAGTCGGATGCTATGAGCAGGTTCAATCAAATGTGGAGGCAAATCTATTGCACGATGGTGTCGTCAATACTTTGGCATCAGTCTGGGCCGCTAAGCGTGGCATAAGCTGCAGTCCTGATTGAAGCGGCCGTCACGAAAAGAGGCTTCCGTGTCGGCCCCAAGTTGATCTTGCCTCTTTGCTCGGCGGCCGTCGTGGCGATATCGGCCGCAGTCAGCCGTTCAAGATACTAGAGCGTGCCCCGGGGGTTGCCGACGTGACCCTTTGTTGGCGCAAAGGGAACAAGGCGCGAAAGGGCTTCCACGTCGTAGTTCAAGGTAGTTCAAGAATGCACAGACGTGATGCACCTCGCTGAATTCGGAACCTGCAAAGAGCGTCAGACTTTCTAGAGTTCGCGTCTTCTCGCATTTCTGCGCACCCGTTGAGCGACCGGGTTGCGGGCTACCCGCTCTACATCGACCCGCCGCTGGGACGCGCCGGCATGAGCAAAGCGGAAGCGCGGGTGGCCGGCCTCTCCGTTCTCGTCGGCACGCGGCCGATGACGCGAGTCAGCCGCGCTGTCGAGAAGGGCGAGACGCTCGGATTCATGAAGGTTGTCGCCAACGCGGAAACGGGCAAGATCCTCGGAGCCGCGATTCTCGGGACGGGCGGTGACGAGGCGATCCACGGCATCCTCGAGGCAATTAACGCAGGCACACAGTATCGCGACCTTCAATGGGCAGTGCCGATCCATCCGACGGTCTCGGAGCTAATACCAACTGTGATCGGTGCAATGCAGTAGAGTGGTCAGGCGGGTACTCGCCACGAAGGCAGCAGTGGAGATCCGATACCAAAGTCTCATAGACCTTAGTGGGGGTAAGTCCATACTACGTGAGTGAGTTCCATCGTCCGGCGTGGGCGTGGGCTAATGACTGGCGCGAGCGCTCCGACTCTAGCCTGGGCAATTCGGGCCATCGAGGTGTCCACGTGGCCAAATCCGCTACCATGTGGCGTTTCGCTGGAGAGGTGACGATCCCACGGGACGCTTCACAGAGGCCGGGGCATGAAGTCAGATTCTGCAGAGATCGCAATTCCGTCCGATGTTCTTCGGAAATGGCAGCGGATCGCCGACCTCTTGGCAAATATCGTGCACGTGCCGTCGGCGGTGGTGTGCAAACTCGAACCGCCGCATTACACGCATTACAGAATCCTGGCTTCTAGCAACTCGGAGGGAAATCCTTTTCCAGTCGATGATACTTTCTCGATGAATATCGGTACCTTTTGCGAAGCTGTAATCAAGAGCCGCGAACCGCTGCTTGTTATCGACGCCTTGGAAGACGATCAGTGGAAGCTGGCTCCTGAGATCCAAGTGGGGATGGTGTCGTATTTGGGGTTCCCCGTTGTCTGGCCTGATGGGCGGATGTTTGGAACCATCTGCGTCCTTGATGATAAGGCTAATCGATACAGCGACCTCTACCAGGAACTCCTATTGCATTGCCGCGATGTCCTGCAAGCGGACCTGCAGACGCTGGTCCGCTTCGGCAACGAGCTCGAGGATCAAAAGGCACATCTCAGTGAACTGTTCGCGCGGGTTCCAGAAGCTGTTGTCATGGTCGATGGCGACTTCAGGATTACGCGTGTCAACCCGGAGTTCACGAAGATTTTTGGGTACACGGCAGAAGAAGCGATCGGTCAGGGAATCAAGGAACTCATTGCACTGGACGATCGTCAGGAGGAGGTCGAAGGTTTCTTGTATCGGATGTTCCATACGGGGGAGGCATTCGCCGTTGAGACCATCCGCAGACGTAAGGACGGCAAGCATGTGCCAGTCTCCCTTATCTGCGTTCCGGTTCCATCCAATAGTGGTGGGAGGGTTGGGTACGTGATCTATCGCGATATGACAGATACGAAGCGCCTCGAGGATGAGCGGCGGCGATACCACGAAATTCAGTTGGAACTCGCACACGCAAGCCGAATCGCGACGCTAGGGCAGTTGTCCGCGTCGATTGCGCACGAAATTAACCAGCCGCTGACAGGCATCATTACGAACTGCGGTACCTGTTTGCGAATGCTGACCAGCGATCCCCAAGACCTTGACGGAGTGCGAGAAGCCGTGCGGCGCACCATGCGAGACGGTGACCGCGCCTCGCAGGTTATTACGCGGCTGCGTGCTCTGTTTAGCAACAAAGAGCCCGCATTTGAGCCAGTGGACCTTAATGAGGCGGCGCGAGAGGTGATTGCGCTGTCGCTTGGTGAGATCCAGAACAGTCAGGTGATTTTGCGGACTGAACTCGCCGACGACCTCCCGTGTGTCTCGGCAGATCGCATTCAGTTGCAGCAAGTCGTCCTGAATCTGCTACGGAACGCGTTGGACGCTATGACAACGGTCGATGATCGTCCAAGAGACTTGCTGATCAGAACCGAACGGGAGGAAGGGGATTCGGTGCGGTTGAGCGTGAAGGATGCGGGGGTCGGTTTCGACCCTCACACTATGAAAAAACTATTCGAGGCTTTTTACAGTACGAAGAATGCCGGGATGGGAGTCGGACTTGCAGTGAGCCGCTCGATTATTGAGAACCATCATGGCCGCCTATCGGCGGCTCTAAACGATGGCCCGGGGGCTACGTTTTCGTTTTCTGTTCCGCGGCCATGAGAATGCCGGTTCGCCCAGTCCTGATCTGCGGTTCGAATCCTTTCGTTGGAGACGGCGACCGAGGGGGAACGTTCGCGGCTGGAATAGATCCGGCCTTGATCAAGACGGAGCGCTACTGGTTGCCAAATCCCTAGTTAATGTGCGATTCCGAGCCTCGCCGCCATGTTGACCAGGTCGGGGAGAGAGCGAGCCTTCATTTTACGCATCACCTGGCCTCGATGTGCCTTCACGGTGATCTCGCTGATACCGAGCTCGAAGCCGACCTGCTTGTTCAGCAGGCCGGTGACCACCAGCGCCATGACCTCTCGCTCCCGACGGCTAAGGGATGCGTGACGATCCCGCAGCGCATGAATCTCAGAGTCTAATGCAAGCACGCTCCTGCTGCGCTCGAGCGCCTGCTCGATCGCAGTCAGCAGCACCTCGTCGCTGAACGGCTTCGTGAGGAACTCGACAGCCCCGGCCTTCATCGCCTTGACGGTCATCGGCACGTCGCCGTAGCCCGTGACGAAGATGATCGGCATGTCGGTCCGTTCGACGGAGACGAACCGCTGCAGATCGAGCCCGCTGAGATCCGGGAGATTGACGTCCAAGATCAGACAGTTCGGAACCAGCGGACGGGGACAAGCCAGGAATCCACGCGCCGACTCAAATGTCTCCGGCTGCCACCCAGCGGAGCGGATCAGCAATTCGAGGGACTCGCGCACGGAAACATCGTCGTCAACGACGAATACGAGAGGTATTTCGTGCGACATGGATGCCGATCTCGCTCCGTCGCCCAGTGCAGTCGCCAAACGCGTAATCATTGCTTATATCTCCACGAGATGGCCACAAAATGGCGTGACGCTAGGGCTCACTGAGCGCTGAACTGAGCGCTTCCTGAAGGGCCGCATCGCTGAACGGCTTGAATAGGCACTCCACCGCGCCTCGCTCGAGCAAACGCGGCCGAACGGTGTCGTCCCGATGCGCAGTGATGAAGACGATCGGAATCGGAAGGCCCCGACGTTTGAGTTCCCGCTGCAGGTCGGGGCCTGTCATCCCTGGCATGGAGACGTCGAGGATCAAGCATTTGGTCTTGTCGACAATATCAGACGCCAGAAACTCTTCCGCCGAGGAGAACGCCCTCACGCTGAAGCCGAACTCCTTGATCAGATCGGGTAGCGACTCCCGTACGGACTCGTCGTCATCGACGACCGATACGAGTGGATGCGCAATATTCATGAAATCCCCGCTACACTTGGACACTGCTGGTGATGGACGCCCCCGCAGCGCTGATATCTTGCGCGGGTGCCTCATCCCCTGAGTACTTGGGGATGGAAAACGAAAACGTGGCCCCGGGTCCATCATTGGATGCTGCCCACAAGCGGCCGTTATGGCTCTCGATGATGGAGCGGCTGACGGACAAGCCGATCCCCATACCGTCGTTTTTGGTCGTGTAGAACGCCTCGAAAAGCCGCTCCGCAGCTTCGGACGTCAGCCCGACGCCGGCGTCCTGCACGGTCAGACGTACATGATTGTCCTCGTCCGCTTCGGTCTTCATAAGCAGCCGCCTTGGGCGATCGTCAACACCGCTCATTGCATCGGCAGCATTACGCAGCAGATTCATGATGACCTGCTGAAGCTGCACGCGGTCTCCGCCTGCAAGCGGAAGACCGTCGGCAAATGCGGTGCGTAGAACCACCCGGCTTCTTTGAAGATCACTCGACAACAGATCGATCACCTCTCGTGCAGCTTCGTTGAGATCGACGGGCTCGATCGACGGGGTTCTCTTACTGAAGAGTGCGCGCAGTCGCGTGATCACGTCGGCTGCACGGTTACCGTCGCGGATGGTGCGTCGCGCGGTCTCCCGCGCGCCGTCCATGTTCGGCGGATCGGCGGCCAGCATACGAAGGCAGGTGCCGGCATTGGTTATGATGCCCGACAGCGGTTGGTTGACTTCATGGGCAATCGACGCCGTCAACGCTCCGAGGCTCGTAATCCTGCTGACATGTGCGAGTTCCGAACGGGCCTTGCTCAGTGCCTCGTCCGCGAGCCGGCGCTCCGTCACGTCCTGGACCGCAGCTAGGCACTCAAGTCCGCCATCCTGGTGACGGACCACACGACCAAAGGTGCGCAGGTACTTCACCCTATCATCCGGCATGCGAAGCCGGATCTCGTAACCCGGATAGCCGTGGCCAGCGCGAACCCGATCTAATTGCGCCGACAGCGAGGGCATGTCGTCCGGGTGGACTCGCGCACGAAACTGCTCGAGCGTTACAACGGCATTCGGGTCAAACTTGAATATACGACAAAGTTCTTCCGAAAACGCGATCTCGTCCGTGTCCACGCGCCAAGAGAAGCTGCCGGTCGAACTGAGCTGTTGACCTTCGGCGAGCAGCGTTTCACTGCGCCTAAGCGCCGCTTCAGTCCGCGAACGTTCGATGGCGATGCTCGCGAGGTGCGTCGCATGAGCGATGAGACTTTGATGCTGCGGCGACGGGCTGGCAGGCTGGCGCTGATAGAGGCAAAGTGTGCCAAGGATACGTCCATTTTTTGCATAAATCGGCGTACTCCAGACCGATCTCAATCCGTGCTCCAGAACGTGGATTCGAACAGAGGAGTCGCGCCACCGCGGATCCGTATCCATGTCCTCCGCGACTACCTGTGCCTTCTCACGGACTGCTATCGCGCAGGGCAAAGCGTCGCCGTTAAGAGAGAGCCCAGCAATCGGGTCGGTGTAACTGGCAGGAAGCGAGGGCGCCACGCTGTATTCAATGCTTGGGCCGCTCCAATCGATCGGGTGAACATCACAATAGCAGCCGGGGCCAGCCTCTTCGACCATCTCGCATAGTGCGCTGAGAACATCACGAAGCGGACTGCCCGACGCAATCATCTCCAGCAGATGCTTCTCTCGAGCAAGGTTGGTCTCCGCGCGTTTGCGGTCATCGATATCAGTATTGACCCCATACCATTTGACGATGTTCCCGGATGCATCGCGCAATGGGTTGGCGCGGAACAGGAGCCATCTATATTCGCCGTCAAACCGGCGCAGCCGCGCTTCGGCCTCTCCTGGCTTTCCGGAAGTCATGATTGCCTGCCACGTGGCCGCCAGCCCGCTGAGATCGTCGGGATGAACGGCGACGGTCCAGCCCCAATTCTGTGCCTGCTCGGCCGAAAGACCGACGTAGTCGAGATAGTGCTTGCTGAAGAATTCGGCTGAACCATCAGGACGAGCCGACCAAGCGAGAGCCGGAATAGTGTCGATGATTAGTTTGAAACTGCGCTCGCTCTGACGAAGCGCTTGCTCGGCGCGCTTCCGGTCGTCAATGTCGATGCTTACTCCGTACCATTTTAGGATATTCCCGGATTCGTCGCACAGCGGATTGGCACGAACTAGAAACCATCGATAAATGCCGTCGAAACGGCGGAGGCGTGCCTCAGCTTCCCCCGATTTTCCGGATGCTAAAATGACCTCCCAAGCAGCAGTAAGTCCGTCCACGTCGTCTGGATGGACCGCCGCTGTCAGGTCCCAGTAATCGGACAGCGCAGTTGTCGGCACCCAATCCTTTGATTGACCGATCGAAAGGCCCGCATAATGAAGATAGTGCTGGTTGAAGAATTCGGTGGAACCAT
This sequence comes from Mesorhizobium tianshanense, assembly GCF_007830515.1. GTDB lineage: Bacteria > Pseudomonadota > Alphaproteobacteria > Rhizobiales > Rhizobiaceae > Mesorhizobium > Mesorhizobium tianshanense. The sequence goes on along the minus strand of NZ_VLKT01000056.1, from coordinate 6,467 downwards.
CTGGGCGGGCAGACCATGCTAGAACGGGAATCGTGTTGATGATCTCGTTGAGATTTCGCTCGCGCGCCGTGAGGGCTTCTTCGGCGCGCTTGCGCTCGTCAATGTCAATGAGCAGGTTGTACCAGCGGACGATGCGCCCGTTCGTGTCCCGAAGCGGAAATCCGCGAGACTGAAACCAGCGGTAGACGCCATCGAAACGTCGAGCGCGGACTTCGTCTGTGAAGGGCTCACCCGACGCGATCGATCGCGTGAAGTACTCGACGGCACGCGGTAGGTCCTCCGGGTGTGTCATATCGCTGGTTGCCCAGCGCTTCAACTCCTCAAGTGGCTTGCCAAAGAACTCGATGATCTGGCGGTTGACGAATTCGAGCTCACCATTTGGCGTAAAGGCCGCGATCATGCCTGGAATACTGTCCACGATCGATCGGGCATAACTTTCGCTTGCGCTGAGCGCGTCCTCAGCCCGCTTGCGATCGTCGATATCGACCAGCAAATGAAACCAACGGAGGATGTTGCCTTGCGGATCACGCAAAGGCAGGCCAAGGACGTTGTGCCAGCGATAGACGCCGTCAGCACGGCGGTGGCGGCTCTCGACATTGTAGGTGCGGCCCTTCCGGTGCGCATCCAGCTGAGCAGCGATCGTCCGCTCCAGGTCATCCGGATGGACAACGTCAGAGGCCTTCCAGCCTTTCAGTTCTTCGAATGTTTTGCCAAAGTAATCGAGGGTGAGCTGATTGAGGCCCTCGACCTCGCCCGACGGTGTGGTCACGGCGACCGGCATCGGAATGCTGTCGACGATCAGCTGAAAATCAAGCTCGCGCCGCCTAAGGGTCTCCTTAGCTCGGCGAAAATCGTCGACGTCCGTGCCCACTCCACACCATTTAATGATCTGTCCGGCATCGTCCCGCATCGGACTGCACTGGACGCGGAACCAATGGTACTGCCCATCGAAGCCCCGTACGCGCGCTTCCAAGTCGCCGGGCTCGCCAGTCGCCAGAATCGATCGCCAGCGTTCGAGTACCGTGGGCATGTCGTCTGGATTTACCGCGGCCTGCCACTCCCAGCCATGGGCTTCATCGAGGCTGAGACCGGTGTAGTCGGACCAGCGTCGATTGGCGAAGTCGAAATGCCCGTCGGGCTGCGCAGTCCACACCATGGCCGGAAGCGCGTCGAAGACGCGGCCGAGATCCATCTCCATTGCCATCCTTTCGCGTGTGTCTGCGCGCATGAGCATGCGCCGGGCCAATCCAAAGGTCTATTGTGCCTTGGTGTCGGTTTTGGGCGGTAAATAGGTGTCTCGCCGTTCCACCAAGACAAAAGTATTGCCGATACCATCGTGCAATAGCTTTGGCTGCTCTGACAGTCGATCTGTGTGCCCAGAGGAAGACATCATCCCAGTGAGCGGGGCGGCCCGCTCTCCTCCCGAGGCGCGGACCGGGGAATCGATCCCGGTCCGCCGCATGTGAACTCGCGCGCCTCAGCCGCGCAACCGAACAGGAGCAAGAACAATGTCTACGAGCCTCAAGGGCATTGCAGTGGTGACGGGCGCCTCCTCAGGGATTGGCGCGATCTATGCGGACCGATTGGCACGCCGCGGTCATGACCTGATCCTCGTGGCGCGAAGCCAAGAGAAGCTGGCCGAGGTGGCAAAGCGTATTGCCGGCACGACCGGCCGCGCCGTCAACGTCGTCGCGGCCGACCTCAACAACAAAGCCGATTTGAACCGCATCGAGGCGCTGCTCGCCACAGATTCCGGCATCACCATGCTGGTCAACAACGCCGGCGTTGGCGCCGTCGCGCCGCTGCTGGAGTCTGACACCGACGCCATGGAGGAGATGATCGCGCTTAACGTAACGGCGCTCACCCGTCTCACCTACGCCGTGGTCCCGGCGTTCGTCGCCCGCAGCGGCGGCACGATCATCAACATTTCGTCGGCCGTTGCCATCGCGCCGGAAATCCTGAACGGTGTCTATGGCGCGACGAAAGCCTTCGTGTTGGCGCTCAGCCTGTCGCTCCACAAGGAGCTCGCGAACAAGAACGTGCATATCCAGGCCGTTCTGCCCGGTGCGACCGCCACGAACTTCTGGGACGCGGCAGGCAGCTCGGTAGAGCAGTTGCCGGAGCAGATGGTCATGCGGTCGGACGACTTGGTCGACGCCGCGCTTGCCGGCCTCGACCAGGGCGAACTCATCACCATACCCTCGCTGCCTGACGCGGCCGACTGGCTCGCCTACGAGGCGGCGCGGCAGAAGCTCATCCCGAACCTGTCCCTCAACCTCGTGCCGGCACGCTACCGGATCGCTGCGGCGGCGTAACGAGGCACTCCCGAAAACTAAACCCAAGGAGAGCCGCTACGGCTCACAACGCAGGTCGAACCATATGATCAGAAAGGTCCCACACGCCAGCCCTATTCTCGTGACCGGAGCGGCCGGCGATATCGGAGCTATCGGCCGCCACGTCACCGCAATGCTACTCGCCAAAGGTCACAAGGTGCGCGCGTTGGTCCGGCGCGAGGATGAACGCGCTGAGCGCCTGCGACAACTCGGGGCCGAGGTTGTGCAGGGCGACCTGATCGATCTTGCCTCGATGCACCGGGCCGTCGAAGGTTGCCGGCACATCTATTTTGGAATGTCAGTCTCTGCGGCTTATCTCGAAGCCACGGTCAACGTCGCCGCCGTGGCGCGCCATCATGGCATTGAGGCGTTCGTGAATATGTCGCAGATGACGGTGACCCAGATGAGCATCATTGAGACCACTGACAGCCCGCAGCACAAGCTGCACTGGCTTGCCGAACAGGCATTGGCGTGGTCGGGGCTGCCGATCATCACACTGCGGCCAACGGTTTTCCTGGAAAGCATTTTCCTGCGTCTTGCCGCTGCTGGCGTGAGAGACCGCGACGAATTGGCCCTCCCGTTGGGCAACAGCAGGACATCGCCGATTTCGGCTGTTGATGTGGCACACGCGGTTTCCGTGATACTCGACGATCCTGCCCACCACATCGGCCGAGTGTACAATCTTACCGGTTATGAATCTGCGGATTTGGACCACTTCGCGCGCGCATTCTCCACTGCGCTTGGCCGTACGATACGCTATCGCGATGTGCCGATCTCGCCGTGGGTCGACAAGCTCCGCGAGCTTGGAGTGCCGACGCATCTCGCTAAACATCTGGCAGTAATGGCCGAACTGCATGCAGCGGGCCGGTATGATCGTATGACAGATGACCTGTCGAACCTCACCGGAAGAAAAGCGACGAGTGTATACGAGTTCGTGAAATCGAACGCCGCTGAATTCACGCGGGTTGAAGTCCCAGCCTGAGCGGCTGGTCGCCTTTCCGCCACCGCCCTCGCATCCGCAATATCAAAGGTTCGGTCATGAATAGGAATCAATATCTCGAGCGAATCGATCACCGCCGCCGCGACCTCTTCGGCGCTGCCGCGATGATTGCAGCAGCCCCGTTGATAATGGCCGCGTCGGCAGACGCGCAATCCAGCGCGACGGATGGCACAGGGGCGACGACCATCAAGCCAGGTACGAACACGTCGTTCGGCTCGTTGAAGCAGATCGAGGCCGGTGTGCTAAATATTGGCTACGCGGAAATCGGTCCCAACGACGGACCGTCGATCATCCTACTGCACGGCTGGCCGTACGACATCCACACATATGTCGACGTCGCCCCCATCCTTGCGGCAAAGGGACTTCGGGTCATCGTGCCCTACCTGCGCGGCTACGGCACAACACGCTTCCTGTCAAACGAGGCTCCGCGCAATGCCCAGCAGTCAGCATTCGGCACCGACGTTATCGCTCTGATCGATGCGTTGCGGATTGAGAAAGCCACGATTGCCGGCTGCGACTGGGGAGCGCGAACCGCGAACATCATTGCCGCGCTTTGGCCGGAACGCTGCAAGGCAATGGTCTCGGTGAGCGGCTATCTAATCGGCAATCAGAAGCTCGGCATGATGCCGTTGCCGCCGAAAGCCGAGTTGCAGTGGTGGTATCAATATTATTTTGCCACTGAACGCGGTCGCGCCGGCTACGAAAAATACACGCGCGATTTCGCGAAGCTGATTTGGCAGATCGCTTCGCCGCAGTGGAGTTTCGACGATGCCACATTCGAACGGAGTGCGACGGCATTCGACAATCCGGATCACGTCGACATCGTGATTCACAACTATCGCTGGCGGCTAGGACTGGCTGACGGAGAGACGCGGTATGACGAGTTGGAGCAGCGGCTCGCCAAGGCGCCGGTCATCACCGTGCCGACGATCACCCTTGAGAGTGACGCCAACGGCGCGCCGCATCCGGAACCAAGCGCGTACGCCAACATGTTTTCGGGCAAATACGAGCACCGCACCATCTCAGGCGGCATAGGTCACAACCTGCCCCAGGAAGCGCCTGAGGCTTTTGCTCAGGCAGTGATCGATGTTGCTGGTCTTTGATCGCGATCCGGAAGCAACTTTCTGCGACTACTACGGTCAGCCGGTTCTCGAAATTGAATGTGGCCGGGTAGCAGGCGGACCACCGGATGGATCCAATTATGGAAACTTGGCAGGCGGCCCTGTCAAAGCCGTCACAAACATTGACTCGCTTTCTGGTTTCACGACAGTTGCTACCTTCGCGACGGTTTCGAGCGTTCTGTGAACGGGGCACTTGGCGGCAATTTCCGCAATCTTCGCGCGAAGCTCTTCGGAGACCTCGCCCTCTACCGAAATGACGCGCTCGAAGCGGTCGATCCTGGCGCCACCGCCTCGTTCCGCCTCCGTGCACTCCTCGCAGTCCCGGGCATGGATTTTGGCGTGCGAGACGTCGACGCTGATGCGCCCAAGTGTCAGCTTTTTATGTTCGGCATAAACGCGTAGTGTCATTGATGTGCAGGCGCCTAGCGCAATCGACAGGAAATCGTAGGGCGAGGGTCCGGAATCGAGCCCACCTGCGCGTTCGGGTTCATCGGCAAAGAGGCGATGCCGGCCCGCCTGCACCGCATTCTGAAACTTACCTTCGCCCGTCTCAGTGACGCCGACATGCTCGACCGGCGCCATGCCTTGCGGTTCGTCGGGGGTGAGATAGTGCGTCAGCCATCCTGAAATGACCCGCGCCGCGAAGATCGCGTCTTCGGGCTTGGTGAGAAGATGGTCAGCCCGGTCGAGTGAGATAAAGCTTTTTGGATGCTTCGCCGCCACGAAGATGTTCGTGGCGTTTTCGATCCCCACCGTCTGGTCAAGGGGTGAATGGAGGATGAGGAGCGGCTTTTTCAGAGCCGCAACAGCGTCGCTGATGCGCTGCGCACGCGCGTCATCGACGAACTGCTTTTTGACAAGGAACCTGCGCCCGGCAAGATCGACTTCCGCCTCACCGCTCTCTTGGATCTCCTTGAGGCTCGTTCCGAAATTCTTCAACACGTGGGCGACATCGGCCGGCGCGCCAATTGTGGCGACGGCACGCACCTCGGGAACATCTTTGGCCACCGCTAGGACAGCCGCTCCTCCGAGCGAGTGGCCGATAAGCAAAGACGGTGCCTGGTAGTGATTGCGCAGATAGTCGACGGCCGAAAGAAGGTCGGCAACATTTGAGGTGAAATTCGTCGAGGCGAATTCGCCCTCGCTCGACCCCAAGCCGGTGAAGTCGAAGCGCAGGACAGCGACACCTTCACGCGCGAGCTCCGCCGCTATACGGCGCGCTGCCGCCAAATCCTTGGAGCATGTGAAGCAATGCGCGAATAAAGCGTAGGCACGCAGCTGTCCGTTCGGCAGATCGAGGCGAGCGGCCAAAGTCGCGCCGGAATGGCCGGCAAATTGAAGCCGTTGCGTATGGATAGCCATCGTTGGAGTCCTTCGTTGTTACGGACGGAGAAAGTATTCCAACATACAACACGAAGGTCTGCTTGTGTCGGTCAGCGGACCTGATGATGGTCTATGGCGGCGGCGTCGATCCCCTGAAGCTCAAATTCGACTGCAGCCGTTGCAAAGCGACGGTGAAGATCGCCTTACTCGAGGTGCACCCCGAGCATCTGCCCAAGCGCTTATTGATCCACAGCCGATGAAGATTGACGGCAAGATCCATTGGCACACCGAACAGTTCCAGGGATGAGTAAAAGGCTGGACACCGCAATCCCTCATCGACGCCAAGATGCGGCTCACTGAACCGCGCCGGGTTTTCCAGAGGCCGTTTCGTTTGAGTCACGCGGCCATGGCTGGTTCTTCCAGCATGGCATAGTAGCGTTCCTCGGCTTCGGCCGGCGGGATGTTGCCGATGGGCTCCAGCAGCCGGCGATTGTTGAACCAGTCGACCCATTCCAACGTCGCGAACTCGACGGCCTCGAACGAGCGCCATGGTCCGCGTCGATGGATCACCTCGGCCTTGTAGAGGCCGTTGATCGTTTCGGCGAGAGCATTGTCGTAGCTGTCGCCGACACTGCCCACGGACGGCTCGACGCCGGCCTCAGCCAGGCGCTCGGTGTATCGAATGCTGAC
>NZ_VLKT01000055.1 GCF_007830515.1 Mesorhizobium tianshanense | reverse complement strand
TCCACGTCATCCTCGACAACTACGCCGCACACAAGAAGGACAAGGTCCGCGCCTGGCTCGCGCGCCATCCGCGCTGGACCTTCCACTTCACGCCGACCTCCTGCTCCTGGCTCAACGCCGTCGAGGGATTCTTCGCCAAACTCACCCGGCGCAGGCTCAAGCACGGCGTCTTCCACTCCGTCGTCGATCTCCAGGCAGCCATCAACCGCTTCGTTCGCGAATACAATGCCGACAGCCCCAAGCCATTCGTCTGGAGAGCCGATCCCGACGACATCATCGCCGCCCGAAACCGAGGGTTCCAAACGTTGGAATCAATCCACTAGTACGCGTCCGCTGACTGGCTCAGCGCCTCGATCTCTGCCATCTGGATGCCCATTTCGACAAACGCGCAAAGCACCGAAAAGCGGTCCGCTAGTGCAACACGTGCCAGTCCGGCCAGAACCCCCGCACTGACAGCGTGGGCGGCAGGTAATGGCTGCGAGGCCGATAACGCTGATGCATCCATGGCCGAACCGTTGGCGCGCAGTCCCGCAGCCAGGGCAATCCAGGCGGCCGGCGTTGCCGGCGGCATTGCAGCGGCGTTGCTTACTGCCGCGCTATGATGAGGACTGTCCGGTTCGCTGACCCAATCACGAACAAGCGCGAGCAACTCCTGGTCCCTGCTGTCGAGCAGATCGGTCAGGTGGTGCAGGCACTCATGGGCCCACCACACCGCGGCCCGTTCGGGAAGCAGATAGGCACAGAATGTGACCGCATCCTCGGGCACCCGCCCGGCAAGGAGGGCGCGGCAAAATTCGATTGAGGGCTGTTCGGTCGGAAGTGCCACCATGTGCCTGGAGACAGCGGGGCAGGCCATGAAAAGATCCCGCGCCGTTTTGAATCGAAGCTCATTGGCCATGGCCGCCACGCTTTCACTTAGGGAACAATCGACACTGAAGCCCTGGACGGGGCGCTGGTCAAGTCTCAGGCCATAGCAAGATGAAACTGCCGTATACTCTTCATATGCTCGACGTTTATTGACAGACAATCGCTTCGGGATTTGGTATAGTCCGCAGCCGCCGAAATCGGATGCTCAAAACAGGAGTACCGCTATGAAGTTGGGCAGTTTAGCCTTCGTGTTGACGGTCGCGCTTTTTCCAACTCACGCTTTCGCCGACCCAACTCAGAAGTCAGAAGACATCGTGAAGTTTTTTGCCGGGGTGAACGAGTTCGGCGCGTCGCGTGGAATTTGCGTCGGCACCGAAGACGAATGCAAGAGCAAGCAGAATGACGCGCCGGCCGACAAGACCAGCCTCGATATGCTGATCAATTTCGGGCTGGATTCCGCGGAACTCGACGCGACCGCGCGCGCTGAACTCGACGAATTCGCCAAGGCGCTGAAGGACAGCCGACTGAGCGCTCTCGACTTCGTCGTTGAAGGTTACACCGATGCATCCGGCTCGGCGCACTACAACGAGGGACTGTCGGAACGAAGAGCCCGATCGGTAACAACCTTCCTGACCTCTAACGGCATCGACCCTGCCCGCATCAAAGCGGCAGGCATGGGCGAAACGAACCCGCGCAGCCCCAACCCATACGATGCGGTAAACCGCCGGGTGGAGATGCGGATAAGGACTGAGTAGGGCCGCTGCGACCAGGGCACGGCTCACGTCGACAGGCTTGAAACGTCGGCTTGTCAGTTGTTGTTATTGTTGAGCACGCCACCCACGGCCACACCGGTGCCGAAAATCAGCGCCTTGGTCAGGAAGTCGTTGTTGTTCGGCGGCGGGGCATCCCGTCGAACCACCTCGCGGTTGCGCTTCTTCTGAACAATCTGCTGCTGCTTGCGGGACTTCTTCGCCACCACCGGCTTCTTTGTGCGGGCCTGCTGCACCTGTTTTTTCGGCTGTGCTGCACGAGCCTGATCAGCAGCGTATCTGGCACGCACCGATTCCATCATAGGATCGGTCTGGATCACCAGGAACGCCAGTTGCTCGCGCGTCAAAAAGGTGGTCTGCGGCAGGCCGTTCTTCGCTTGCCAGATGCCAATCGCCTGGCGGGTCTTTGGACCTATATTTCCATCGATGCGACCAAGCTCGTTGCCCAAGGCTTCGATGCGCAACTGCAGATCGATACGGCCTTCGCGATCGAGACCGATCGCACTTTCCGTCAACTCGGTGCCGGGGGCCTGCTTCACCTCGTCCGAAACGCCAACCGAGGTGCGAACGGCTGAGCCGGAATTTGCGTTCGCCTCGTCTTCATCGACTGCCGCGACCTGCCGATTGTCGGCGTTCGGTTCGTTCAACTGGTCGATGTTCAGCCGCGCCACCGTGGCGAAGCGGCCGTTTGGAAACTGTTCGAGATAGGCATCGTAGAACGGAATGGAATTGCGCTTGGAAGCCTCATCCCACAGGCGCTGCTCCACCTCCCAGGAAGGAGGCTCGTTGGTCACCGGGGCAGGGGCCGATGTCGCCGCGCCGGATGCGCCAACAACGACAGGTTTTGTGGCAGGCGCTGCTTCCGCTACGGACTGTCCCAGGAAGACCTCGCGTCCCAGTGATGCGTTGTGCCAGGGCCTCTGGCGACCTTGTGTCGTTTCGGTCACCTGGCCACGCACACGCGTCAGCGCGCTCTGGATTTCAACGCCGGGTTCAGTCAGGTGCCTGGCGAGCGCTGCGGAGTAGGGACTGTTGACGCCATTGCCGTCGAAAGCGATGGCGCCGGGATCGGTTGCATACGCAATCAAGATTCCGCCGGTTCCAACGCCGTCCGATTTTGCCTCGATCGGCGCCAGACCGGTGCCAAACGAGGCGGAACGGCTCTTCGGCATCGAGGCGGCCAGCGTCCTGGCCAGTGGATTGTCGCGGCAGGCATCGAGGATAATGACGCCGATCGCCGGCTCGGCCGGTAACGCCGCCATGAAGTCGTCGATCTGAACGGTGCGGGTCTTGAGATAAACGGGCGATGTCAGTTCGGCGTCCACCGGAATCAGGAAATTCTTGCCGTCGACCTGCATGCCGTGGCCGGCATAAAAAATGACGGCGAGGTCGGCATCGTAGGATTGCTCGGTAAACCGACTGATGAGGCCATGCATGCCTGCATTGTCTTGATCTATCCCCTCGATCACCTGGAAGCCGGCATTGCGCAGCGTGGATGCGATGAGGTGCGCATCATTGGCGGGATTGGGCAAGGCAACGGCATGGGCATATTTGCTGTTGCCGATGACCAGCGCCACGCGTTTGGCATCAGGCGCGGCAGCCTCGGCGTCAAGCGAGGCGATGATAAACAGGATAAACCCGCTCAGAAAGACGGCAAACGCTTTCATGGACCAGCCCTCCGCCCCTCGGGGCGCACTATTGATATCTGCGCATGCTAAATTTCATCAGCGACATGGTCGCTTCCGCCAAAATGGCTCTTGGACGTATGTGATCTCGACCACAATTATGGTTCACAAGGCGCCCGAAAAAAGTTGCCTATAATAACACTTGGCAGCGGGAACACCAATGGTCCAACGGCAGAGCTCGCACGCCGCGAGAAGCAGGTTCAAAGCGTATTGTGCATCGAGCCTATGAGGGCGGTGATTGCCTGCTTGTACTTTTCGAACTCCGGCGATGTCTGGCGGACTTGTGTCGTCGTTGTCTGCTGGCTCACCTCGGTCGCCGCCGGGCTCAGCTTCCGACCCATTTTCCTTTCGGCCCAGCCCACGACGTAGCTGGCGGTCTTGCCGGTGAGAAACGGGTTGGCTTGAATGACGGCCGAACCGAGCACGGCGCTCAATTGCGCCGAACCCGGCGACGACAGCACCTGATGGGCGCCTTCCATTCCCAGGAAGTGACAGAGATAGAGTCGGCCGGCTGTGATCTGGTGGCCGCGCGCCCGAAGATAGGCTTCGCCTTCGCGCGCCAGATTACTGACCATCTCGCGCGATATGGTGGCGTCGTAACGTAGAGCGAGCAGGTCGGCGGTTGACAGTGTCCGCGCAAGTTCGGGGCGGTAGGTGTTCATCATCCTGATCCACGTCTTCGTTATGAACTGACCAGCGCCCGTCGCCGAAGAATTTGGGTTCTTGGCGCGGGCGCTGCCGCCACTTTCGACTTGAACGATACGGTCGGTCAGCGTTCCGACAGCGGAAGCGTCCGTTGCTATCGCCGTAACCGTGCCCAGGGGATTGATCGCCTGCCCATTCCGATAGAGCTCGAAATGCAGGTGCGGCCCAGTCGAAAGGCCGGTGGTGCCGATGTAACCAATGATATCGCCTGCCTTCACCTGCGCGCCGACGCCGGCCTTGACCGCAAATTTCTGCATGTGCGCATAGCGCGTCTCGCGCGCGTTTTCGTGCGAGATCTTCACCAGATTGCCGTACCCGCCTCCATCGCCCTGAAAGACGATTTCGCCGTCGAAGGCGGCCGCTATCGGCGTGCCCACAGGTGCCGCCCAATCCACGCCCTTGTGGATGCGGACAGTCCCGAGGATTGGGTGCTTGCGCGGGCCGAAGGTGGACGTCATGACCCCGTTGACCGGAGTGACCATGCCGTTGGTGACGGTCAGCGATCGAACCTGATCGTCGCCGCCAACGCATGCGAACTGGCCGTCGGTCTGCTGGAAGACGAAACAGTCGAGGCTTTTTTCGGCGCCCTGGACGCCCACATATAGCACTCGTCCGGCCGTCTCCTCCTTGCCGCGCGGCCTTTGCGAATAGATCAGGACCAGACGCTGGTCTTCGCTGGCGAACGCATCCAGATCCTGTCCTCGCGACAGATACATGATCGCTTCTCCAATCACGCCGGTTGGAACTTTGTTGCGGGCCGCTGTCGAGTAGATTGCGTCGAGTAGCCGGTATTGCCTTTTGTGCGTGCCCTCCGCCTGAGCGCCCGAGTAGTTGAACAGATCTTCACGGACCCAGGGGTCGACACCAGACACAAACGCACCAGCGGCATTGCGCGTCAGCGTACCGACAAATACGTTCTTGGCGTAGATCGAAACCTGCATGAGGGACATGGTTGTCGTCTCGCGCGCCGGCCTGAAACCACGCATGGCGACGACATAACCCGGCTCAAGGCTTTCCCGACTGAAAAGCGCCTTCAGGGCTTCGCCTGCCAGCTTGGCATCCTCGGCGGAGAAATGCGCATCCAGGGCAACGCTGTCCAAGCTGCGATCGTTGAGAATCTTTACGAACGTGTCCTCGGTAGCCTCGAATCTTTGATATTCGCTGGTGACAATTGCAACGCTCGTGTTGTTTTCGATCTGGGTCTTCCGGAACGCGGGAAGGGCTGCCTCGCCTGCATCGATTGTTTCGCCCCAACCTGCTTCGGAATCATCGGCAGCCGCCTGCGGGTCCGAAGCAACTGGAGCCTCGTTTGCAACGGCTGGTGGCTGAAGATCGTTTTGCAGATCGCTGGATGGCGCCGCCGCCGTCTGTCGCTGCGCCTGGAAGAATGCGAAATCTTCTTGCGTGGACGGTATCGTTGTCATGAACTTTTCGCTGGCGCTAAGCATCACGTCGGAAAGAACCTCGATCTGGGGCGAAACTCCGGCCTGATCGAGTTCTGCCGGGCGCGCGACCGCTTGGCTTTTTATTGCGGCGCCGGCGTCGGGCGAAAGGGTGATCCACATCGGGTCCCCTGCGAGGTCGATGATGGCTGGCACATAGACCGATGCATCGGCCGGCATGTCGTCGGTTCCCTCGACCGCCTGCAACTCCTCGTCTTCATCGCCAAACGACCAATAGTCCGCGGTGAGATAGAAGCCGGCGGCGATCGACAACAGAACAATCACGGCAAGACCGCCAAGGAGTCTGTGCCAGAGCCTGCGTCTGCGCAGGACGGCGCGCGCCTGCTTTTTCAACCTGAAGCTTGTGTCGATACTGTGCGTCACGGGTTGCTTCCCGTCAGGAAAAAGGTCCATCGCACCTGTTCAAGCGTATCGACTTCCAGAAATCGTGCCGCAATATGTCCGCGCTGCCAGCATTCATCGATGCCCCGTATCGAGAAGCGCCGCCGGTCGATGCACATTTCGGTCGAACCGCTCAGCGTCGCATGACCAAAAACGTCCGTCGCATAGATGTAGATGTAGCGGTTCGTGAGTTCCTCGCGGATGACGTTCACGCATTGATTTGCGCCGATGGTCCACCAACCATCGGTCTGGTCCGCATTGTCGACCTTTTGGCCGACGGCGAGATTGACGACGTCGAGCGTCTGATTGCAGACGGTGAATTCGGCGCGCGCTTCGTGGGACGACAGGAGAGCCAGCAATGTCGCACCCAACATAACCGCAAGTTTGATACGGACTCTCAGGACAGGCACTGCGCGAAGCCCGTCACGCTGATTTTTGGGCGGGACAGTGGTCACGAAGGAAAAGCGCGAGAGGTGCATCGGCGTCCATGCTACCCGCCAAGCCGGAAGTACTTTGCAGTCGCGGAGAACTCAGATCCGTTGGTCTCGATCTCTTCGAGAATCTTGGGCAACAGCTGCGCGGCTGGTGTCGGCGCGGGGAACGCCGCAGCCTGAATATCCCGTGGACCCGTGATGACCATTATGATCTGCGGCAAGACCTTGCCGGCCGCCTTGTCGGCTGCGCCGAGATCGATCGGAATGTTGAAAGTGGCCTTGTCCGATTGCACCAGGATACGATCGTCAAGGTTGAATGCCATGCCCCTGTGGTCGATCAACAGCAAGCTGGAGATCAGGCCGCCATGCGTCACCAGCGTGCCGCCGATCGGCGAACCGCTCGGCACGGTCGTTTGATCGAGAACAAGCTGCGGCTTGTCGGCCGCTGTCTGGTCCATAAAGCGCAGAAACTTGGTAACTTCGCATTGGGCTGGTTCAATGAGGCGGAGGCTGATGTCTGGTTCGACTTGGAATCTTGCCTGGAAATCGTACATCATTCGTTCGAACGGCGGGACCTCCGTTCCAAATCCCTCGATTGCGGCAGCCGTGCCGGTTGCCGGCGTCAATGCCGCGTAGAAACAGCCGCCGCCGTTGAAGTCGCGCACCCAGGAGACCCGTTGTGCAGCGTCGTCGACAGCAATTTTCGGCGGTATTTCCGGTTTAGGCACGTTCAAGGCGACGTCGGCTTCGTCCGGCTGGTTGCCCGCCGCCGGTTCGCCCTGTTGCCCCTGTGCGTTCGCGTCATCCGTCTGGCTTGCAGAGGGTTCGGGCATCTGCACGGCCGCCTTGGGTGCTGCCGGCTGGCTGGCCAATTGCTCGGGTTTCTGGCTCTCGATGACGTCGGGCAGGACCGCTGGTGGCGGCGAGGCTTTTGCGGTCGACTGCTGAGGTGCGCGCTCCACTTTCTGCGCCTGCGCCGCGGCGACGGCCCTGCGTTCGGCGTCGAGCCTTGCCTTTTCTTCCGAAGCGGTCCGCATCGCCGCATCCGCCTTCTGGCGTTCCTCGTCTTCGGCCTTCGCCGCCTCGGCCTTGGCCCTGGCCTCGGCTTCAGCCCTCGCCTGCGCCTCCGCCTTGGCCTCCGCTTTCGCTTCGGCTTCAGCTCTTGCCTCTGCTTTAGCCTTCGCCTTGGCATCTGCCTGATTTTCAGCTGGCGACTGCGTCTCGGTTACCGACTGCTCCAGGATTTTTTCGGTTGGTGAGGCGACTTCGGCGGGCTGTGTCGGCTCCGACATTTGATCGGCCGCGGCACCTGCCTGATCTTCAGCTGGCGCAGTGGTCTCTGGTTGTGGCTGCTGCGGTGGGGCCGCCTTTGCCGGCTCATCGCCCGGCGAATTTACAACACTGTCCATCGGGGCCGGCTTTGATGCCGAGAGCTTTGTCTCGCCGGCGGTCGGCGTGGAAGGCGTCATCACGCCGCTCAGATAAATGCCTGCACCGGCCGTGACAGCTAATGTCGCCAAGGCAGCGATCGCGATGGATCGGGTCTTGGCGGACTTTCCAGGGACGTTTGGCAAAACCGCCCGAGGAGGACCGGCAACTGCCGAAGGCCTCGGTTCAGACAGGTGCGCCGGGCGGACATGCGGGACGAAGACCCGATCACCGGGAGCCGCCGGAGGCTGGCTTCTGGGGCCAGGCGCCAGCGTCCCCCCCGCCCGCGGTAAACCCGTCCGCTCTCGGGGGATGGTCGACGTTGGCGGCGCTGTCCCCTCGCTATCCGTGTCGTCACGTGTCATCCTGGCGATGTCCGCCATGCTGATCGGCCGGTCTTGTGGATCCGGCTGCAGCATGGCTTCAACAATTCCGCGAAAATCGGCGTCGATGTCGGACAGGTCCGGAACGGTTCGGCGTTTTTCCACGATCTCGAACTGGGAGCCGCCCATGTCGATCGGTTTCCCGCGTAGAGCAGCGGCCAGCACCAACCCCAGGCTGTACATGTCGGATTGCTCGCTGACATCGCCGCTGTAGAGCCCGAGTTGTTCGGGAGAAACGTAGTTATACTTCCCCGCGAACTTGCCGCCGATCAGGGTCTCTCCGCCGACGGTCGCCGACCGCGCGATACCGAAATCGATGATCTTCGCACGTTCGACCCGGCCTCCTGGCAGGATGATGTTGTCCGGGGAGAGATCGCGGTGAATTGCGCCCGCCTGATGCACGGCGCTCAAGCCGGAAGCGAGGCGATGGCAGAGCTTGCGCACGTCTTGCGTCGGCATCGGGCCACGTCGCATGACATCAAACAGCGATTGGCCATCGACGAATTCCATGGCGAGGTAGGGACGGCCGATCCCGGGATCTATCGTGAAGACGTGATATCGCACGACCGCGTCGTGCGACAGGTGATTGAGGATTGACGCTTCCTTGCGGAACAAGGACAGGATCGTCTGATCGCGGGCGAACTCAGGTAGGACGATCTTGATCGCGACGTGGTCGCCGGTCTGGATGTTGTGGCCACGGTAGACCTCGCCCATGCCGCCGAAAGCGATCCGCTCGTCGAGTTCGTAGATGCCGCTAAGCTGCGTGCCCACGGCCGTGTTGGCGAAGTTCGGCGATATTCGCGTCTTGTCGTCGGCGCTCATCGGCCTCAACCCTCCGCTCTCGACAGATCCGGACGGAGCGATTGCCCGTTGCGCCCGTCCCCGATCTTGACGAGCACAATCGTGACATTGTCTGTTCCCCCGCGCGCCAGCACCGTTTGCAGCAGGTCTTCGCATGCCGCCTGAGGTGTGGCGGACACTGCCGCCGCCTCGATCTCGGCGTCGGTGACATGCGCTGTCAGCCCATCGGTGCTTAACACGAAAATGTCTCCCGGCAGGATTTCGCCTTGCTGGAAGTCGATGACGATGTCGTCGCTGACACCGACCGCATGCGTAATGACATTGCGGCGCGGCCAGGTAAGCGCTTCGGCTGCGCTGATCATGCCTCGGTCGAGGAGCTCCTGAACTTCGGTGTGGTCCTTCGAAATCTGCGAGATCGCGGCGTTGCGGATCAGATAGACGCGGCTGTCGCCCGCCCACAGGCAGGCAAACCGCCCATCCATCGCCAGAAGGGCGGCGACAGTGGAGCCGATGGTTACGCCGCGGGATTCCGATATCCTGCGGATTTCGGCATTGGCCCGGGTGAGCCGGTCCTCGAAGCGCGCGCGAAGATCCGGCGCAGAGCTTGCAATGCCGATCGTTGCCAGATGATCAATGATGCTGGCCGAAGCGATTTCTCCAGCATCATGGCCACCCATCCCGTCGGCCACCACCCACAGGCCAGTTTCCGGCTCGACCAGGTAGCTGTCTTCATTGAGCTCGCGGACACAGCCTCTGTGGCTGACGCCGAAGCTCTCAAAGGAAAGGGCGACACTATTCAATTTGCCACCAAGCGTTTCTCAAGCGTCCTCTGCGGCGCACTGTCAGCGCTCGCTCGCGCCAGTTTGCCACAGGCTCGAACATTAGAGTATCGAAATCAACGTGCGTGCGCCTGCTGCCGATGGACGGCCTCGCCGTGCTGGAAAGCTCAAAGATCATCTCAAAACGCCTTTGGACAGCTGAACCCCGAAAGCGCAGGAAGAAAGAGGGGGTTGGGATCCGAACTGGCCTGGATCGTGTAGGCGACATCGCGCCCGCCGATCACGAAGCGGGCTTCCGTGGCGCCGCCGGTGCTGCTGATGGCGGCCTTGTCCAGCAGACGTTTCAGCGCCCACGGACCGTCGAACTTGATCGCAGACTCACGCCCCGGCATTTCCGGCATGAGGCTCAGGCTCGCGGACGCGGAAGCCATACCGCTCGGCCAGGTCAGCGTACTTGGCGCGTTGCCCGCCTGGTTGCTTTGGACAATCTGACCATCGACGTCGAGTACCGCCGCATCGGCATCGCCATGCAGTGAAAACGGTGTGAAGGTGACGTTGACCGACGGCACCGAACCACCCGAGGGAAAGAAGGCGTTGCGGATTTCCGCAGCCATCTGGAAGCTTTTCAAGGTCGACTTCGACAGGTCGCGCCCGAAGCGGGCATCCTGTTTCCAGCTCCAGTCCTGGCCGGTCATGTCGATCAGCGATGCGAGATTTTGTGCAAAGAACCGGTCCATCAGTCCGCCTGGGGCGAACAGTTTCGCGAAATCCGCCATCGCAATATCCTCGGCGCCATCGCTGGCGAAGGGATAACGGCCGTCAACCACCTCCTGGCAGGCGCGCGTGACCGTCTGGTCGAGCATCTGGTTCAAATTCGCCAGCGAGGTTTCTGCGACATTGCCCTCAAACTCGTCGGCGGTCGCGGTGACCATTCGGGCGAGTTGCTTGGGCAGACGCGAGACATTGGCGCGAAGGGTGGATATCTGCAGCTGCAGATTCATGTTGACGCGTTCCGTCTGCGAAGGGACGTCGGCCGCCAGTTGCAGGCTCTGGTAGATGTCGCGGAAATTCTGGGTCAATGCATCCATTGGGCGGCGTCCGGCGGGGCCGTTCACCAGGGCCTGGAATGGTCTGAATTGCGCTTCGATGTTCGCCCCGGGATTCTGATTTTGCGCGCCAGCGAACCCTGTGCCGGCCCGGCTTTGCGATTTGCCGGTGGCCATTTGAATGCCGATGCGAGCCAACCCCCTGGCGACATCTGCAGCGTTCTGTGGCCGGTTTTGAAGCGTGCCGGAATCGGCCTCGGAGCCATGGCCTTTGCTGGACCCAGCTTCTCGCGTCAGGGCTGTCTCGTCGGCAATCGCCGTAAAAAGCTGGTCGATTGGCGAGGTCGGGGAGGCGGCAGCGGACAGAGCGATATAGTGCGGCTTGTCCTTCAGCATCGCCTTGAACTTCAACTTGTCGAGAACGCCGTTCCACGCCGAGGCGAATTCCCTCCCATAGCGCTCGACAAGTTCGGGACCAAGCTTGAGCAACTCCTGATCGATGCCACCTTGCTCGCCGCCGCCGCCGAGAACCCACTGGTCATCGACAAGCATCTGCGCAATACGCGAGAGTTGTCCAAGATAGAAGTTGTTGAAGCCGCTATAGGTGTAGATACCGGGAACGCGAAGGCCTGACAGTTCGCCCCCATCGACACGCTCGAACAACAGCTGCGCTTCCGGGCCGCCTTTCACGGATACGGAAAAATCGTCCAGCGCTGCCGCGTAGACCGCCGACTTGACCAGGGCGGAGGCACGATCGGCAAGGCTCATGCGTCCAAGCGAGCGTTGAGCGGATTCGACATGTGGCTGGTTGAGTTCGAAAACCGGATCATAGGCGTCGTCCAACGCCAGCATGGCCCGCAGATGCTTTTCGAGTTGCGCCCGTCCCGCGCGGTTGTTTTCGCCCGGATATCGGTTCTGCTCCCAATCCTGCCTCATCCAGGAAACGATCAACTCGTCATCGACCTTCGGCGCCTTGCCGCCAAGCATCAGGTAGATTTTCAGCGGTTCGTAGAGCGCGGCGGGATCGGCCATCTTGGCCTGGATCGTCCGTTCGGCCTGAAGCAGCAGGCGCGAGCGGAATGTTCGCTCCAGCGCTTGCCGGTAAGCCGTTTTGGATGCCGAAAGAAGCCTTTCCCGCTGACTGAGGCCGAATGTCTCCTCGATCGGTGTCGGCAACTCACTGGTCTCGAACCCGGCCGGCAGGTTGCGCAACTGGTCGAGCGGGCCAATGACGTTTTCGAGGTCGACATCGGCGACCGTCGTGCTTTTGAGCAGCGGGTCCGCCGTCTCGCGATACTGGCTTACAGCTTGCGTTGTAGAAGCAATCAGCGACCTGTTGGCTGTAAAGCTCAGGGCCAAGGTGCCCAGAGCTGCGGCAGTGATCAATGTAATTGCGCCAAGGCCGCCATATCTGGCGATCGCTGCACGTCTTTCAGCGGATCTGTCGTATGACACCCACCCCGATTCCGCGAAAATGACGCCGGTTAGTAGATCATGCAAGAAGAAGCTTTTGCCCGTGCCGGAAAGATGGGCGTGGGAAGCGCTGCCGAAACTGCGACCGATCGCGCCCAGCACCTGGTCGATCGGCGTGCCCTCCTGCGTGCCTGACGAAAAATAAAGCCCACGCAGGCTGACGTTCACTTGGCTGCGGGCCGGATCGAATATGCTGGCGACGAAACTGGCAATACGACCCTTCAGCGCGCCAAACTGGGCTGGAAAGCCAAAGGCGGAGATGCGCGCGAGCGGATCGGCCTCTTCCTGCAGGCGATCAGTCATCTCCTCCGCCAGGCGTTTTGCCAGCGCGTCGAATTCGGCCGGTGCCTCGCCGGCCATGTTCTTGCTGCGGTCGGCGGTCTGGAATGTCGCGCCCCACACTTTGCGGCGGCGCTGCTCGTCGAAACCGCCAAAATAATCCATGAAACCGCAGACAAGGTCGGCCTTGGTGAAGAGCAGATACACCGGGAACTGGATTTTCAGTGTTTCGTGAATTTCGCGCAGACGGCGGCGTATTTCAACGACATGGGCGTCAAGCTGCTGATCATCGAGGCTCATGAGATCGGCAAGGCTGATGGCCAGAATGACGCCGTTTATCGGTTGCCTGGTGCGGTATTTCTTGAGCAGCGACAAGAAGGCAAGCCAGCTCTTGCTGTCGCTCTTGGCATGGGAATCCTGTGTCGTGTAACGCCCGGCGGTGTCTATCAGCACGGCTTCGTCGGTGAACCACCAGTCACAGGAGCGTGTGCCGCCAACGCCGGCCACCGGCTGCGCGCTGCCCGAACCGGCAAGCGGAAATTTCAGGCCCGAATTGACCAGCGCCGTCGTCTTGCCGGCGCCGGGGGGGCCGATGACGATGTACCAGGGAATCTCATAAAGGAAGTTGCGCCTGCCGCTCGATCGTTTGAGCGCCGCGATGGCTTCACTCATACGCGCCTCGAGCACCTGCGAGTCGCCACTATTCTCGTCACTGTGGGCGACCGCCGTTTCGAGCGCCTTTTGCGCTTTTCGTGTTTGCCAGAAACGCAGGCCGTAAAACAGCGCCACGATCGCCACGATCACGCCGATGATCGTCGCGCGCAGCCAGACGGGGCCGAGCGGGCGGCTGTCGGCAAAACGGATCAATGGGCCGGCAAACCAGACGGCTGCCGCGAAGCCGGCCAGCGCGATGGCGCTGAATATCCGCAGCAGCCAACGCGTCATAGGCGCTTCCAAATGGCCGGGCTCACAACGTCTCCTCCTTGGGGATCATCACGTCGACACGGCGATTCTGCGCGCGGCCTTCCGGAGTCGCATTGTCGGCGATCGGTTCGTCTTCGCCTTTGCCATCGACCGTGATTCGCGAGGGGTCGCTGAAATGCGGTGCCATCATTGCTTCGACCGCTTTCGCTCGGGCGACGGAAAGGTCGAAGTTGGATTTGAATGCGCTCGATTTTCGCGGCTTCACATTATCCGTATGGCCGACGATCGAGATCGGTCCGGGCTCGGGTTCCAGCGCGGCGGCGATGTCTGCGGCAATCGGCTGAAACTCCGGGTTTACCTCGGCCCTGCCGGACTGGAACAACAGGACGTTGTTGATCTCAACCACAATGAACCTGCCCTGCGTGCCGACGGCCAGCCCACCGCGCGCGATATCCTTGGCCAGTGCGGTACGGATGCGATCGATCTGGGTGGTGGTGGCGGGCGGGGCAACTTTCATCGGCTCAGCCAGCGGCACCACGCTGGCGCGTTC
Source organism: Mesorhizobium tianshanense (assembly GCF_007830515.1). Classification (GTDB taxonomy): domain Bacteria; phylum Pseudomonadota; class Alphaproteobacteria; order Rhizobiales; family Rhizobiaceae; genus Mesorhizobium; species Mesorhizobium tianshanense. The sequence continues at coordinate 30,856 of NZ_VLKT01000055.1, read as the reverse complement.
GATAGCGATCGGTGTCGATGGATCGAGCGCCAGCAACCCGCGGGCAAGGGCGTCGCCCTCGTTGGTGATGAAGACCCGCAAAACGAAGAATGCCGCCGTCAGCAGCGCCGACGCTGCGGCCGCAATGACCCAGAGCGGCAGCCGGGCCGGCGACTGTGCGCTTGACACCGCCAGGCTTTGCCAGTGGGGCGAGATGTCTTCGTCGGCGCGCGCCCTGAAGTAGCGAAGTGTCTCGTAGACGTCACGCCGAACGCGTTCGAGATTGTTGTCTTCGCGCGCCAGGCCTCGATATTGGCCTTCGAACCCCAGAGACAGGCAGGCATGCATCAGTTCGAGCAAATCGTAGTGTGTTTCCGGGCTGGCCAGTATCTTGTTCAGTGCCTCGAAGAAGCCTGCACCGGTGGGCGCGACGTGAAAGAACTGCGACAGCATGCTGTGCGGCGACCAGGCGTCTGTCCTGGGCCAAGGCAGGTTGCCGATGAGATCGTCAGCGGTTTCGCAAAGGGCAAATTTTGCGATCCGCGCATCTTCTTCGGGAACGCCTGACTTCTCCATTGTCCGGTCTAGTTTTTCGATCGCCTCGGCGACATGTTCCGACAGTTGTGCCGCTTGTCTTTCGACAGGCATTTGCCTGAGCTGGCCAAACAGCATCAGCAAAGGTGCGGCTGCGGCAAGGATCGGGTTTGCTGCGCAATATCTGACGCTATCCGTGGCATTCAGCAGGATCTCCTGCTGAATGCCTGGCTTCGGTGTCGCCGCAAAGGAGCCATCTCCCGTCGTCGCGCCGGGATCGGCACCCTGATAAAGCACGGTTCCGGACGTCCAGCCCGGCGGCGCATGATGACCGACACCCGGATCGAAAACCGTTGAATCCTTGACCGGCGAGGGACCGGGCTGTCCGCTGTCAGGAACAGGCCCCTGAGGAGCTGGCGCTGATTTTTCCGCGCGGCGTGGTGCGCGAATGACGGTCTTGCCCGCTGGGCCGAAAGGATCGTCCTTCGAGCTCATCGCCAAACGTCCGTCCACGCCCGGTTCCTGCGTTTGCGCCACAGGCGAGTATAAGGGTTCCTGGTCAGGCGCACGAAACGCAGGCGCTGCTGACGAGGGCAGTGTCTGGAGGAAGCTCGGCTACAAAGAACTTTCCCGCCGTAACATGACATGTGCCGCAGACCCCCAGGTCAATCAGCCTTACCCGCTGGCGAACTGTCGTATGTAATCCTAAGCTCAGAAACGGTCGATTGGAACCAGATGCCGGGCGGCCAAAGGATTTTTCTTCGCCAATTACAGCGCTGCGTCCCTTGGGCTCGCAAAGGACGCTCTAATACTTTCCACTTGGTAAATGATCCGTTCCGCAGCCCAAGGTCAGCCCAGCAAACAGGTCCGATTTCCAAGGCATGTGCCAGGTTCAGTCTTGCCGGCCTATTTTTGCTTGTCGGCTTTGGCATAGGCTTCGCTGAAATAGGCCAGGAATATGTCCAGCATTCCGTTTTCGTGCGCTTCCTCCATGGTTCGCCATTTGGCGACAAAGGCGTCCCAAGCCAGGCTCTTCTTCGACGTGAATGACGTGGGTGGGAGCTTCTTGCCGATCGACTCCGGCGACAGGTCGTCAAGCAGTCGGGAGAGCGCAGCCTGCATGGCTGCGTAGGTGGCGAATTCGTGCGTCTTGAGGTCGTGGAAGGCATCTTCGATACTGTGCCTGGCATCGAGATAGCCGGCCCTGCGCCGTGCGAACATGATTTCAAGGATGTCGTCGGTTCCCGGGACGAACTTCAGGGGATTGTTATCCGCAGCACTGATCATCGTCCGGTGCGTGCTCTTGGCCAGTATTTTCGCAGCCGCACGTGCCTTCAGCAGCAAGGCCAGTTCCTCGACCACCGTCCGCAGCACCGCGCCGATTTCGGCAGCGACTTCATGCGGATCACGCGATTGAAGCATTTCCGGCGGGATGCCGGCTCCGATCGCGATTTCTCGCAGCACCTCGTCTCTCGTTGAAGGGAGAGGGGCAGACGGCGAAGACGTCGACACCGGTGGTCGCTGCTCGGGCCGCTGCTCTACCGGATTGAAGAAAGGCTCATCTCCGAAGTCCAGCGGCCGGCCTGTCGTGACCGGCATTTCTCGTTGCGTCGAACCGTGCCTGCTTTGAGCGCCTGTCGTGGCGCGCTCGTCGTCGATCGACACCAAGATGACGTAGCGGCCGATCAGCAACCGGTCGCCATGGCCGAGCCGATGCGGGCCGGCCATGCGATGGGTCGATCCGTTGATGAAGGTCCCATTGCGGGAGACATCGTGCAGCCAAAACGCGCCTGCCTCGTAGCGAACGTCGCAGTGTCGGCCGGAGATGAACTTGTCCGGGTCGGGCAAAGTCCAGTCACAGGCCTCGCGGCCAATTTCGAAGCTGCGATCACGAGCTGAGTAGCCGGTCGACATACCGGCGGGCACGGAGTCGACATTGTTGATCTGCAGCCTGATGAACATTCAAATCGCCGTCGATCGCCTGTCAGGAAACTCACCCATGACAGCCCATTATACCAGTAATTTTTTGAGCGCGGGGCACAGAGGCATTCAAGCCGATGATTCTAAAGTTAACCACGCTGCAGCCCACCAAGCGGTCCCCTTTGGTCGTTGGAAGACATGTGCTAGGCTTAGGCAGAAACGAGCGGCGGGAGGGGCACGACCCATGCCGAACGAACGTGCCACGGTTGTGCAGACGCCGGTTGGCTCTGACCTGTTGACCTTCACGCATCTTGTCGGGCGTGATGAGATCAGCCGTTGCCTGGCCTACACGGTCGGCTTCGTGAGCAGCAGCCCCGATGTCGATCCGCTGAAGATGCTGGGCGGTGCTGTTTCGATCGAAGGTGAATCCGATCCGAAACGTTGGTTCAGCGGCCTGGTGTCCGAGTTTCGGCTGACCCGGATCGAGGACCGTCTGGCATATTACGAAGCAGTCGTCAGGCCATGGCTCTGGTTTCTCGGAAATACAACCGATTGCCGCATTTTCCAGAACATGAGCGTCATCGAAATCATCGAGGAGGTCTTCTCGAAATACAGCACGGCAAAATTCGAGAAACGCCTGCAAGGGTCTTATCCGCCGCGCGAGTACTGCGTGCAATATGACGAGACCGACCTCGATTTCGTGCAGCGGCTGCTCGAGCACGAAGGCATCCTGTATTTCTTCGAGCATGACGAGGGCAAGCACACGCTTGTGCTCGCCGATGCCATGAGCAAGCTGAAGCCGGCGCCGGGCTATGAGAAGGTGCCTTATCACTTTGAAGGGCAGGGCTCCCGGCGCGATGTCGAATACATCACCGAGTGGATTCCGGGCAGCTCGGTGCGGCCAGGTGCCTATGTCCATACCGACTATGATTTCGAGAAGCCGGGCGCCGACCTGATGGCCAAATCCGCCCAGCCGTTCGGCCACAAACTGGCCGCGGGCGAGAATTACCGCCAGCCCGGTGCGCATCTCGAAGTGGGACGCGGCGACAGCCTGGCGGCGATCCGGCGCGAGGAAATTCAAGCCGTGCACCAGCGCATCGCCGCCGTCGGAACCGTGCGCGGCCTGTATTCGGGCTGCACGTTCAAGCTGGACGGCTTTCCGCGCGAGGACCAGAACCAGGAGTATCTGGTGGTCAGCGCCGAATACCGGCTGTTCGATCCCGGTTACAGGGCCCTTGCCGACGTCGACAGCGAGAACTTCAAGGTGATCCTGGGCGTGGCGCCGACCGCCTTGCCCTATCGTCCGCCGCGGATCACCCCGCGGCCGATCATGCGCGGCCCCCAGACGGCGACGGTGGTCGGCCCCTCCGGCGAGGAGATATTCACCGACAAATATGCCCGGGTGAAGGTCCAGTTCCACTGGGACCGTCTGGGCAAGAAGGACCAGAACAGCTCCTGTTTCGTGCGGGTCTCGCAGACCTGGGCCGGCAGCGGCTGGGGTTTCATCCAGATACCGCGCATCGGCCAGGAGGTGATTGTCGATTTCATCGAGGGCGACCCGGATCTGCCGATCATCACTGGTAGGGTCTACAATGCCTCCCAGATGCCGCCTTACGGGCTGCCGGGCAGCGCCACGCAATCCGGCTGGAAGTCCGACTCCTCGAAAGGCGGCGGCGGTTACAACGAGCTGATGTTCGAGGACAAGGCCGGCTCCGAACTGGTCAATTTCCAGGCGCAGAAGGATCATAACCTTCTGATCAAGAACGACCGCACCAAGCTGGTGCAACACGACCAGTCGGACCGCATCGACAACGATGCCAAGCACTCCGTCGGCCATAACCTCGACGAGGACGTCGGCAACAACAAGACGGTCAAGGTCGGGGTCGACCAGACCACCGACATTGGCAGCAATGATACAGAGACGGTCGGCAAGAACCGCTCGCTGACCGTGGGCATCGATGAGACGATCAACATCGGCTCGAACTCGACCGAGACGATCGGCGCCAACCACACGCAGACCGTGGCGCTGATCCAGACCGTCACGGTTGGCGCCGCGCGCATTGATAGCGTGGGCGCCGCCGAAACCAGGACCGTGGGTGCGGTGCAGACCAACACCATCGGCGCCTCGCGCTCGGTGACGGTGGGCGCGGCTCAGTCCCACAACATCGCCGCCGCTGACAGCTGGGCGATCGGTGCGGGGCAAACGGTCAACGTCGCGGCCGACCAGAGCGTCACCGTTGGCAGCGCCCAGACTTTCAGTGTCGGCGCAGCGCGCAGCGCCAGCGTCGCGGCCGACGATTCCACAAGTGTCGGCGGTGCTCATTCGCTGAGCGTCGCAAAGGATAGTGGGATCAGCATTAGCCAGGATAGCTCGATCAAGGTAGGCAAGAAGCTGGTGATCGACGCAGGCGACGAGATCCTGATCCAATGCGGCTCGGCCAAGATCATGATGAAGAAAGACGGCACGATCGGCATCGAGGGCAAGGATATTTCGGTCAAAGCGTCGGGCAAGATCAGCATCAAGGCGTCGAGCGACATCACCATGAAGGGTTCGAAGATCAGCGAGAATTGAGGTGCAGCGATGAGCGACGTTCGCGAACGCATTGACGGTGTGGTGATCGGCATTTTTCTCGGTTTCGACGGCGACGCGTCGCCACTGGTGGTATTTCCCGGCAACCCGGAAGAGACAGCCTTGCCGGCGCGCAGCCTGACCGAACTGACATCCGATATGATCGGCTCCGAAGTGGCTTTGCTGTTTCAAGGGGGCGACGCCATGAGGCCTCTGATCGTCGGCCGTATCGTCGAGCCGGCGCGCAAGACCGCCGCCCCACACCTCGTGCGCGACGGCGAGTGCGTTCGCATCATCGGCGAAGAGCGCATCGAACTGCGCTGCGGCAAGGCAACGATCCTCATGGAAAAGGACGGCCGCATCACCATTCGTGGCACCTTTGTCACCAGCCAGGCGAGCGCCGCCAATCGTATCCGTGGCGGCTCGATCGATCTCAACTGATGTTGGCCGCAACCCGAAATCAAAAATCGAAAGGCGCGCCGGAACGGCCAATAGTCCCGGATGTCGTCAGGCAGCATGTCGAGCAGGCGGCGTTCTTCTGGGCACAGCGCGACACGCTGCTGACGGACGATCCCCCTGACCTTCATGTGGTCGCTGGCGTCGACAGGCGGCTGGAAGCCAACCTCGATGGTTTGCGTATCGCCGGACCGGCCGCCTGGCCGTTCGTCGTCGCAGCACATGAGGACTTCCCCGAAAAGGGCGAACTGTTCCTCTATGCATGGATGGCGATCGAGCAGAATGACGGCCTCCGTGTATCCGAGGCCGTCGAACTCGGTCGCCAAAGCGAGGACAACGCACGTGGATTGGTCGGCGCGCTGGCATGGCACGAGCCCGGAACGATCGCCGCCGAAGTGCGGGACTGGATCGGCGCGCAGGACGCGTTCAAGCGATTTCTAGGCGTATCGGCCTGCCTCGAGCATGGCGTCGATCCGAAGCAGATGCTGGCGCGACTTGTCCGCGATCGGGATGCGCGCGTTCGCGCCGTCAGCCTGCGCCTCGCTGGAAAGCTGAGGCGAGCTGATCTTGCTAAGGAATTGCGGGCGGCGCTGGAGGATGGCGAAGAGCAGCCAAGGTTCTGGGCCGCATGGGCGTTGGCTGAACTCGGTTCTGGCGATCTGGCCATTCCCGAGCTGCGGAAGGTGGCGGTCGCCGGCGGTCCCGACGCAATGACGGCTCTGCGCGCGGCGGTCAGGGCTGCGCCCGACAAGGACGGGCGCGCCTGGATGGGGGGCTTACTCAAATCGCCTGAAACCGCGCCCTTGGCGGTGCGCGGCGCCGGAATGCTGGGCGACCGTACCCTCCTGCACTGGCTGATCCATCAGATGCGCAATCCGGCACTTGCGGCTGCGGCCGGCAGCGCGCTGCTGGAACTGTTTCCGGAGGCGCGCGAGGCCGACCTGTTCACAACCGAGCCGAGCCAGGTTGGCCAGGATTTCGAAGATCACTTCGGGGATGAGGTCGCGAAAGTGCCGTTCGCCGACAAGGTGAAGGCATGGGGCAACGCCGGCGGCTGGCTGGCGACGTCCTGACAAGAACTGCCCGCCAAATCGATGCTGCCAAGGGCAGAAGGCTAGTCAGCCGTAAATCTGTGTAGCCATTGCACCGAATTCTCATCGGTCCACCGATTCCCGCCAAAGGAGCCGTGTTTCACGATCTGTGCCGGCAGAAGCGCTCTGGCGAGCCTTGCCTCAGGCCGAAAATCCTCACGTCGGTTGAGATCGATGAGTGCCGCACGAGGCCGGGTTTGATACATCGCGCCTGTCGGAAGTTCCCGATAGGCATGCGCGGCCCGGCTCGCTGCCGGGTGTAGGCCGGGAAATTCCTGCAGGATCGAGGTGCCCAGGAGCGTAAGCCAGGATATGCATTTGAAGCGGTTGGCGAGCCAGTTGACCGTGACGTCCTGGTTCCAGGCCTCCACGCCCCAATACCTCTGGCACACGGAATACATATGGTCGAACGCTTCGACATCGTCAGGCCAAGGCTGAAGCACATACCCGCACGTTCCGCTTGTGAAGGGAGCCATGGCCGCGATCTCCAGCACAAAGGCCTGGATTTCGTCCTGATCGCAGTCGTGCGGGAATTCGAAGCGACAGAAGCTCGACTTGTTGGGCTCGCTTACCGGTTTGTAGCTGTGGAAGACGAACACAAATGCGCCGAGCGATTTGTCGTCATCGAAGGCGTAGCCCCATTCCAGCGTCCTGTACAAATCCGGGATATATTCCTCCAGAAATCTGCGATGCGCGTCCTCATTGAATTCTTCGATGAACGAGTCCGACCACGTCGCCAAGTATCTGCGCATTCTTTTTCCGAAGCGCGACATGTATAGATCGTAGATGCGCCTGACGTAGACGATTTCAATCGCGCGATTGAAATAGAGTATGAAAACCAGCTTGAGTTCCCACCGTGGAATTTTCTCGCCGAAACGCGTCTCGACCTTGAAGAAAGTGTTCGACGATCGCAGGCTTGGGCTCATCGCGTCAGACCTTTTCGGTCTGCCTTGTGACGCGCAATGTCTTTCTCGAGTTCGGCCTTTCGCGACTCGAGATAGGCCACGAAGTCCTGGTGCTCCTGGCGGATGCCGCCGGAATCGATGTCGACAACATCGATTTTACCTATCCTGCTGGCCCTAAAGGCGACGGAATGAGCATCGTTGTCGGCCTGGCAGAAAATAAAGATCTCCCCCTCCCTGAACATCTCCGCGTCGACAAAAAGCTCGTCCATTTCGGGGTTGTCGAGAATGTGTTTGGTAGACAACAAGAAAACATTCGGTGCATCGAAATTGTCGATACCGTCATGCGTCCGCAACAGGTTCAGGTAATCATCCGGGAGAGGGTGACGCCAAAGCTTTTTCAGCTTGTTGATATCCTGTTCGTCCGCTCCCGGCCTGAACACAGGCTCTCGCTTGATCCTGAAAAAAGATCGATGTTCAATGGCTCGCTCGGCTATCTGTTTTACGAGCGAAAGTACGGTCTCATCATTGGACATGGAGTTTCTCCTCACTAGAGATCATGGATCCGGGGGTCCGTCCGGACACTTGCAACTCGGATGCGCGCGTATCGGCAAGCCATCATGGTCGCCGGAGTTATCGCGGTTGTACCTGCCCATGGCGGCTCCAATCGTCGTGTTCACTCGCGTATTCAGCATCTTGAAATTGCGCATGCTGGCGAGCGGGCCGCCCAGGGCCGCATCATGCAGATGATCGGCATTGAATGGAGCGCTTGACCCGCCTTCTGTCGGGTTTGCGGGCCTGGGGTCCATCGCGTTCCATTCCTCGGCCGCGCATGGGTGCGCGAATTGACTTTCCATTTTGTTTTTATTGTCGGCGGCACGCGCGGTAAAGCGCTCAGTATACGTCGCCTTGTAGGAATCATAATCGGATTGGCTATAGTCTACCCTGCGTAGGGATTTTCCCTTGGGGGTGCTTACACCGCGATTTAACCGTGCACGGTCAAGAGACGCCACCTTTGCGCAAAGTTGTTTGCACATGCACGGCGTCCATTTTTTCTTGCCGCGCTTCTTCATTTTCTTGTCGCAACGGATGTTCAGCATGAAGCAATCGGTTGCTTTAAGCGGGTCGACATCTCCGGCTAGGTTCACCGTGTTCTTGTCGTTGTGGAACTTCTTGTCGGTGTGACGGCATGTGTTCTTGCCATCCATTTTTACGTCGAAGGAATAGGTGATCCAGTCGGTCGCCTTCTTGAAGACATTTGACTTGACGCCGCCGACCGTGCCCGGCTCGTCGCCTGAACTCATTCCATACTGCGAGCCCTTGATAGCGATCATCTTGCCGCCCTTGGCAAAGACCGTCGTGGTGCCATCCTTGAGCGTGCTCTGGTTGGCGATATTGGGGTAGGGCAAGGGGATCGGGCCGCCCGGACTCGGGGTCTTGCAGACGTCGGGAATAGTAGCGATCGAAAGGCCGATCGTACCCTTGTAGGTCAGTCCCAGATTGTTGACGACGATATGAGTGGTCATCAGCCGGCCCTTCTCGGGCCGCCGAGCAATACGCCCGCCCGTGCGCCGTTTTCGGAGCTTGCCCAGATCAGCGATAGCGGGCCAGGCTGGTAACCGCGCGCTTCCGCTTCCGTGATCAGGCTAACGAAGAGAAGACCCGACGCCGCGCCGACATCGCCCCAGCAATCGGCAGGGGTCTCGAAAGCGGCGGCATCCTTGAAGCGGCTGGGATTGCGGATGACCGCGAACCCATACTCGTTGCCGCGATAGCGCTCGCCGTTCATGTCGCAGATGATGCGATCGACCTTGTCGATAGGCGCGTCCTGGAAAAGAAAGCGGAAGGCCGCGCCCAGGCCTTCGCCCAGCACGACAGTCTCCGTCTTGATTCTGTTTTCCTCGCTCGCAATCGAAGTGCCCACGATTTCCAACAGTGGACGAAGCCCGTGGGCGCGCGCCACGCCAAGCGTTGTTAACAAGGCAAAACCCGCCGCTTCACCCGGGCAGAAACCATATGTCGTGGTGTCCGAATGAAGCTGCTCGTTTTCGTCGAGCCATTCCAGCGTTTCCGGCTCGAGGTAGGTGTCGACGCCGCCGGCAAGACAGAATTTGGCACTGCCGTCACGCAGCGATTTGCAGGCGTGATAGATCGCAAGAAGGCCCCCGGCATGGCCGCCCGCGGTCGAGCCGCCGCCCTCCAGGACGATATGCTGCCCCAGGTGTTTGCGCAGCCGCGAATCGACCTGGGCGGCGAAACTATCCGGCTGGCCGGGTCGAGGCTCGCCGGTGGACAGGATGAGCGTCACCGCAGCGGTGGCGCCCGACTCCAAAAAGGGCCGCAGCGCGTCGAGCGCCGGCGATGCTGCAATGTCGACGGCCCGGTCGACCCCGCGCAGATCGACATCGATGCCGATATCGCGGGTCACCTTCATCCGCTCGCCGAACCGATCGATCATGTAGGGATGGTCCTGAATGGCGGAGATTCCGGCGCGAACCGCCGCGGCACTCGAGGACGCGTCGAAACCCAGCGGCGTACGCGCGCCCACACCGACGACAACAATCGTGTCTACCTTGGCCATCATTCGTCTTCGTCCGCCAGCCAGACGCCGGTCGCCGCGATTGTTGGTGAAATGCCGGTACGCTCGCGGACGCTAAGGTTCGTCATCTTCAGGCGCTCCTCGTCGTAAGGCACTGCCAGGGTCGACATCCACGTGATCGAGAACTGCCTGAGATCGGGCTTGATGCGCAGCGTATGGATGGTGGCTTCGCCGTTCTTGCGATCCGGGCGGTTGTAGAACTCGGTGGTCATGTCGAAGGTGATGCGCGGTATCAGAAACTGCAGGAAGCCATCCGCAGTGAAATTGCCGAGCCGCACATCTTCGTACCCGATCAGCGGAGTCTTGGTTTGCTGGTCCTCCGGTGCGCACTGGTAATACATGCGGCTGAAATCTCGGGGCAAAAGCGGGTCGCGCGTCTTCTCCCATTCCTCGCCATAGGTTCCGGCATAATTCATCCGCGGCTGCCAGTGCCGTGCCACTGGACCGAATCCGGCCGGCTTGCCGCTTCTGTGGTCGCGGTAGGGTGCATCGGGATACTCAAAGTTAGGCGCGATTTTGCCAATCAGCCGCTGCGGATCGACTGTAAAGCCCGTACCGACTGGATTTCGCTGGTCCCAGTTCGGCGTCGATGCTTCCATGTCCGTGCCACCATAGGTCCGGCGCCAGCTGATCGGCATCTTCTTGAATGGTTCCGCCCGGCTCATCCTGACCGACACCGGGCCGGGCACGAACACGCGGTCGCCCATTACCTTGATGGTCTTGTCCACGTCGCCGACTTTTATGCGCGCCGCGCTCTCGATGTTGGGACCGCCGCCAGGCGCATAGACGTGTCCTTCGACCAGAATGTCGGTGTGCTTTTTCTCCAGGTTGAGGTCCGTCTCGTCGAGAAGCTCATTCGGATCCGATCCGTATACGGGCGCCAGGTTCACCGGTGTCTGGTCCTTCAAGAGCCGCTGCTTGCCGTCGGGATCGATTTCGAACGACGCCTTGACCGCGATCAGCCAGACCTCATGTCCTTGCTCATCACGCGTCCAGCTTTCCTGGGCGGCAAATGGCGTCTCGTTGGACAGTATCCACATCTGGAACCACGCATTCTTACGTGACGGTGAAACGGCGAGCCTTCAACTGTCTTGGAAATAACTTGCCGACGCGGCCTCCACGTCCGTACCAGCTATTATATCGTCAAATTCGCCTGCATCAGCTGGTCTCCCAGCTGGCGGCGAAGATCTGCTCCACTGTCGTTTGCGGCGACAGCGGGTCGATGTCGAATATGTCTGAACGGCTGGTCCACATCACCATGTCGCTGATGACCTCTTCGCCCAGCTCGACCGGCGGCACCGGCAGTGCGGCCAAAGCGGTATCCAGTTCGTCAGGCGTCAGCTCGCCATGCTGGGCGGCGATGGCAGCCTCTTCGATCCTGGAAAACCAGGCATCGGCGCGAGCCAGCTGAACGGATGCGTCAGGAAGCTGTGCGACGATGCTCAAGGGGAATTGTCTGCCGACCCTGTCGACGCTCTGCAGAATGATGCCTGCCGATGCGCCGAAAGAAGCCGGGCCTGCAAGGAAGCGTAGCGCGGTGGTGCCGGGCCACTCCTCTCGGCCCATCAGCGGGGCGATGTGCTGTGCCAGCCAGCGATCCCAGACGCGGACAAAATCCCCCGGCAGCCGCCGCGCGACGAAATCGCCGGTGGCAGGCATTTTGCCGTAAAAGCCGGGCAGGATCATATCTGCGGCGGACATGAGAATTTCTTGAACATCTGGAGGTTGTAAGGATTTTCGACGCTTGCCGCCTTGAGCTCGAAATCGGCGTACATGCCTTTCGTCCCCAGTCGCAGGCTGTAGACATCGGTCAGCGAGGTGCCGGTGAAGCGGCCACTGCGCAGCATTCTCAGCCACGCCCAGCTGCCGGTTTCGTTGAGCATGATTTCTGGCGAGCCGTCGATCGGCTGGAAGGCGAGCGAGATGACGCCGGTGCCGTCCTTGCCGGGCCAGGTCATCGGCTGCGGCCGCGTCGCGTTGTTGTAGTAGACGAGGTTCTGGCCATCGAGATTGAGCGTTACGCGCGTGACGTTGGGAGACAGATCCTTGGGTTCGAGCGTGAAACTCATCACCGGGCCCGTACCGCCTGGAAAGAGATCGTCGCGGATGCGCCTCGCCTGTTCGAACGCCGCCAGAGCCGCCGGGTCCAGGCCGAAGTCGGCGCGCCATTTCCACGGCTGGCTGGCGGTATCGACATAGCTGATCAGGTGGTCGTTGATGAAGGCGTCGATCATCCCGGCCGGCCCGAACAGGCGGGCGAAATCGCGGACATTGACGTCCACCGCGCTTTCGGGGCTGAACGGATAGCGGTCGTTCAGCGCCGCCTGGCAGAATGGCAGGATGTCGGCGCGCCAGATGGCGTTAAGCTCCGAGGTAACCGCCTTCTGTGTCAGGCCGCTGGTGTCGCCGGCGATGCCGCCGAGCCAGTCGTCGATCGGATCGGGCAGGATCTGCGCTTGTCTGGCGACGGCTCCCGTCAGTTCGGCGAGGCCGCCCTGCTTCTTGATGGCGTCCTGAGGGTCGGGATTGGCCGTGACCGTCTGCAGTACGTTCGAAAGTGCCGTCAGCGCCACCACCGCGGCGTCGAGTGCCGGCGGCTGGCCGTCAACCTCGGCGATGGCGCCCTTGAGCGGCTTGAAGTGTTCGGCGACCAGACTACCGGTAAGATCCACCTCGTTGGCCGAACCTGCGCGCGGCAGCAGCTTTGCCCCTGTCTTCACGATCTTGCCAAGCTTCCCCAGCTTGCCGAGCAGTTTCGAGCCGCCCTTGGCCGCTGCCTTGTTATCGGCCGGCGCCTCATCGGATCGGGTAAGCTCGGTCTCCTGAACGACCGCCGTAAGCAGGCGTTTGAGCGCGGAGTCGGCGCTCGAAAGATCCTTGAGGTTCTCGCTGGCGACATTGAGGTCGGACAACGGCGCGAGCCTCATATCGCGCAGGAAGCTATCCCATTGCGCGATATAGTCTTCGTAGTAGAGCTTCAGAATATCCTCGGACAGCGCCGAGACGGAGGTTTCGGAATTCTCCGAGCAGCCCCCGGCGAAGACCGCCCGGTCCAGCGCCGCCTGGGCGGCGACGTCCTCGACCCGGTCGAGAATGGCATCGTGGAAGCCGGAATAGGTGAACGCGCCCGAAATGCCGACGCGCAGCGTCTTGTCGGAACGCCGTGCAAAGACCTTGGCGCCGTTGGGGCCGGCGAAGTTCGCGGGGATCCATTCCTTGAGCCCGGCCACCGCCGGGTCGGCCAGCAACTGCCTGTAGGCGCGTGCCGGCAATGAAATTGTGCAGACGGTTTTCAGCGCCTCGGCAACCAGCGCCTGATCCGGGGCGGTGTAGCTGTCGTCGACCGCCATGCGACGGATCGCGGCAAGCTGGTGCTCTTCCGCGTCGGTGGTCGGAAAGGGCGCCGCCGGTGCGAATTCTGGCAAGTCGTTGACCCACCAGTTCTGGACGAAATCGGCATCCATCTGCGACAGGCCCGTCATCATGCGATAAGTTTTCAGCGCCCCGAGCATGAAATCCGGGTCGCGGATCTGCCGCCACATCGTCGCCTCGAGCAGAGCCACCATGTGCGGCTCGAGGATGTTGCGCAGAGCGTGGTCGTAAGTGTCGGCCTGCGCCCGCAGCAGCTCCGCCGAGGCCGATGGCCCCAGCGCATCCTGGGCACTGCTCGGCGGAGCCGTTCGAGCATTCACCACCTCGGCCATCGCATTGAGCGCGCCATCGATGGCGGGCTGCTCCACCGATGCCGGACTTGCGGCTGCCGCGGTTAGTGGCGTCTGCAGCGCTTCGAACTGGCTCGCCTGCGCGGTGATGGCATTGCGGTTGTCAAAGTAGGACCAGGTGAATACCGCGCCGGCCAACAGGGCCACGGCGGCACAGGCTGCCGCGGCGCCACGCCAGATCCAGGCGCGACGGCGCTGTGCCAGCGGATCGAACGTCCCCAGGCCTGCTTCCTTGAAGATGACCTCGGTCAGCAGATTCTTCAGGAAAAAGCTGCGTTTTTCGACGCGTGGCGCCGGCATCGCCCGCCGCGGCGGAAGACCGAAGGATGAAGACAGCGCTGCGGTCAGCCGGTCAATAGGCGCGCCTTCCTGGGTTGCCGACGTCAGATAGAGGCCGCGCAGCCAGGCGGCTTCTTCGTATCGGCTTTCGCCGAACATCGCCTCGATCAGCACCTGGATCGGCTCGGACAGGCTTGCGAGTTGGGCGGGGAATCTGAAAATCTCGGCGCGGGCGGCGAGTTTGTCCTCGTCCTCCAGGCGCGGCACCAGCCGCCGCTCGAGTTCCGTCGCAAGGGTGGCGATTTCCCGCTCTATGGTCTTTGCGTCCACACGCGCATCCAGCGCGAAGGTCGTCCCCCACACCTGCTCGCGCGAGGCCGTCGACAGGCCACCGAAGAAAGCCTCGAACCCCTTGATCAGGTCGGCCTTGGTCAGCATCAGATAGACCGGAAGGCGAATTTCGAGCCGGTCGTTGAGCTCTGCCAGCCGACGACGGATCTTGCGGCCATGAGCCTTGACGGCTTCGTCGCCCTCTGAAAGCACATCGATCGACAGCGCGACGATAACGCCGTTCAGCGCCCGGCGGCCGCGGTGCTTTTTCAAGAGGTCGAGGAAGCCCAGCCATTCCGCCGCATCGACGTCGGGCTGGCTCTCCTGCTGCACATAGCGGCCCGCCGTGTCGATCAGAACCGCGTTCTCAGAAAAAAACCAGTCGCAGTTGCGCGTGCCGCCAACCCCCTGCAGGTCGTCGGTGAGATCGATCGGAAAGTTCAGGCCGGACTGGCGCAAAGCCGTGGTCTTGCCGGTGGCCGGCGGCCCAACGATCACGTACCAGGGCATCTCGCGCAGGAACTTGCGTCCACCCAGCTTGCGGCGCTTCAATTCGGCCATCACCTCGGCGAACTTGGCACCGACGGCGGCGACGTTCTCTTCGCCGGGGCTCAGCGGTTTTTCCACCGCTGGCGCAGCGATCTCGGCGACGAACATGCGGTTGGCTCGGATCGCCCGGCGTTGCGCGACGATCAGCCAGATCAGCCAGAAGATGACCAGCAGCGCAATGATGACTATGCGCACGTTCTCCGAGGCGAAGGGTTCGTAAGCACCGACCCTGACGATCGGGCCGAACACCCAGATAACCAGCGACAGCAGCGCGATGCCGATCAGCGTCCAGAGCCAGCGCGATGTCAGAACCGCCCACAGGAAGCGCAGGATGAACATCTCACAGCCTCTTTTCGACCAGCACTTCGACGCGGCGGTTCAGGGCCCGGCCCTCGCGAGTGCTGTCGTCGGCCACTGGATCGGTGGCTGCGCGGCCTTCGGAACGAATGCGGTCCTGCGGCACGCCGTTCTGGATCAGCATCTCGGCAATGGTTGCTGCGCGCGCTTCCGATAGCCGCTGGTTGGTGGAGAGCGGGTTGGACCTTTGCAGAGGAACACTGTCCGTATGGCCGACCACCGTGATGTTTCCGATCAGTTCCTGATTGGCCAGGATCACCTTGGCGATTGAACCGATCAGCGGTTCGAAGCCGTCCGTCAGTTGTGCTCGCGACGACTGGAACAGTTCGGGGTTGGAGGCCTGAACGACCAGCTTGGCCAGCGAAACGCTCTCGGTGCCACTGAGCGCGGCTTTGAGATTTGCCGGTGCTCCGGCCTGAAACTCCGGCAACAGCGCGAAATCCACCGCCTCTGGCGGCGGCGCGTCGACCTGTGGCGACGTGCGGCTGATATCGCCGCGCGTGGGCGGCGGCAAGGCACGAACGAGCGCGGAAAGCTCGACCGCCTGGCTGCTCAATCCCATCGAAAGCCCGATATGGATTGCGGTGGCAATAACAGCGGCGGCGAGCACCATCACCCAGATCGGAACGATGAAGCGCTGCGGCTCGTCGGATGCGATCACGCCTTTCCAGTTCGGCGACAGCGGCGCGCCGTCGGCGTCGGCATCGCGCAGGAAGCGCGCCGCGGCAACGCGAACGGCATTGAGCGAGCGGTCGCCCGACCGGCCTGGCACACGATATTTGCCGCGGAAGCCGAGCGCCAGGCAGTGATACTGCAGTTCGAGCAGTTCGCGATCCCGGTTCGGATGCCGCTCCAGTTCGTCGAGACGCGTGAAGAACTGCGTGCCGGCATCGACATCGCCTCGAAGCATGACCACGAGCGGCTGGCGCGGCCATGAGCTGGCACCGCCCCATGGCGTGTTCAAGGCCAGGTCGTCGAGCAACGCCGCCACCACCCAGGCTGCTTGGTCGGCGCGCTCCAGCGAGGACCCTGCCGACATTGCCGCGTCGCGTGCCCGAACCAACTCATCAAGCAACCGGGTGCGCAAAGCTTCCGGGTTTTCCGGTGGCAGCGCGCTTTCAAGCTCCGGCGCGAACTCGAGCAGGGGCGCGAATGCGTTGACAAGTGTGTTGGGATGCGTACGCGACCGTTTCACCGGTGCGCCCGTCAAGAGTGGCGTCATCGGTCGCGGCATCGGCGCGCCGGTCAGTCGTATGCGGGTGCGTTCACGATCCTCCGACAGTCCGAAAGGATCATCCCGGCTCATGATCTCACCTGTTTACCGAATAGCAGTCCACCTGCGGCTCGCTCGGCAACACACCCGACACGCCGATGACGAAGCCGGGTGCATCGAGCAGCGAGGCCCAGTGCTCGCTTTTCTGATCCAGCTCAAGGCACAGCCGATCGCCATCGTAGGGGATTTCGCGGGGCTGGGAATGAAGCGGTTTCAGCGGAATGCCGGGCAGACGGGATTTCCACAGGCCCTCGAACTGGTCGGCCGAACCGACAGTCGCCTGGTTGACGAAAATCTTGCGCAAGGCGTCTTCCGACAGCTCGGAGCCGACCCGAATGACGATCCGGCTGGCCACCAGCAGCTTCGGGTTGTCGATGCGGATTTTCCAGACGTTGGTCGAATGCCGCATGACGGGCAGTGCGCGTGATTTGGGCTCGATGTAACGCAGGCTCAGGATGAGTGAGCGCAAGGCGTCCGCCAGCGCCGAGTATGCGGGGCCGGGCGCCATGTGATCATAGGCGGGCAATTCGCTCAGCCGTCGCGCGCTCGAGCCATAGGTCGCCATTGAACCGGCAAGACCGGCAAGCTCCAGGTAAAGCTCGGCCGGATGGAAAACATCCTGCGCCAGCATATGGGCCAGTCGCGGACGCGCCGCATTGGCGAGGTTGAGCATCAGCAGGTCTTCGACGCTGCGCCCTGGCCCGCCCATGACCATTTTGCCATGCGCCTCGGCGATCTGGTCGAGGCCGGTGACAACTTCCAAAAGCAACTGCCGGTACCAGGCCACTGCTCCGGTAACCAGGGTCGGCGGCAGGAACGTCTCGTCCAGGGAGACGCCGCCATCGGCTCGGACCCCTTTGATGTCGGCTATTGGCAGGGCGGTATAGCCGCCCACCGATTTTCCGGGTGCAAGCAGCAGCGCCTGCGGGCGGGCGATTTCGATTTCTTCAGGATCTGAACCGCCCTGGACGGCGTCGCGGACCGAAACGATCCGCCCATGATAGCGTGCTCCGGTGGATGCGGCATGGGCCGGATCGAAGCCGACACCGCCAGCAGGTTCGAGCGGCAAAGCGACCAGCACCGGTCCGGCGCCCGTATCGGCGGTGACCGGCAGCGGCCGTGGCGCGTCCATCATGTCTGGGATGGAGAACGGGGTGCCATCCGGAAAGATGCCCCGTGCCGACAGGATGGAGACCTGGCCGGCATCGAGCATTGCCTGATCCAGCGTCAGGTGCTGAAAGCCGAACGTATGCAGTTGCCCGGCCTGCAACGCGCCGCGCACGGTCGCCTCGAAAAAACGATCCTGCTGCTGAAAATGCTGGGTCCGGAGAAACAGGCCTTCGGACCACAGCACCCTGTTTGCTTCGCTCATGCCGCTACTTTCTGCATTGAGCACCTCTTATCCTGGCCGCTAGGCGGAAATGCCGCCACCGCCAAGCGTGACGTTGACGGTAAGCTTCGATCCCGGCGACACCGACTTGGTTGTGCGCCAGTTCCGGCCGCCAGGCTCGCGGATCAGGGCAACAAAGCCCAGCGCAGCCGCGTCCGGCTCGACCGTGATGGTTTTGGACGCGGTCTTTCCCGGTCCGACGGATATCTGGTCGGATCCAATGAGATCGCCTGCGAGTGCGGAGCCGGCATCCCCCTGCAGCGCGAAATAGTCGGCCGAATTGAATTTACCGGTGCTGCGCAGCCGCATCACAAGGACCGTCACGGGCCGGTCGCCGCCACCTGGCCCCGGGTTCATGCCGGCAGCGCCGGTCAGGTTGACCGTGACCGCCGATGGTTTTGGCGGACCGCTTTGACAGGCCGCAAGCAGCCCCGTTGCGCCCAGGGCAACGATTAATTCGCGCCGATCGATCATTTTTCACTCCTCCTCATATGCATCCCGAAAATCAGCGCCGATTTCGCCAAGGAAGCTCGATTCCGCACTCTGGGCGATTTCACGATGGCGTTTCTGGTATAGCTCCCACAGCTTGGCGCTGCGCCCGCCCGAAAGCAGTGTGCCGATGGCGGAGCTCGATTTCAGCTCTTCCTCGATCGCTGCCGGGTCAAAACGGTCAATCATCCGCCGCAAGGCGGACTGCACGCCTCGCCAGGCGCGCACGTGATGTTGCGCGAGATCGCGGACCGCGTCCGCGATCGATGCTTCGCCGGTCAGAAATCCGGGGCTGCGCTCCGCGATGATGGTCACGATGGCGTCGTCGACCGTCGGCAGAAACTTGAGCGGATTGACTTCAGAAGCCCCAACCACCGTCTGGGCGACGCGAGCGTTTCCCTTTTCCTCGGCCCGCTTGCGCAGCAGCTGCATCAGGCCTTCCATCATGAGCCGATACTCGCGACCGAACTTCTCCATTTCCGCGACACTGTCGCGTCCTGGAAAATCGGCCTCCTCAATGCCCATGCCACGCAAGAACGCGGTGCGAAGGGCCATGTTCGCCTGTTGCGCCGCTGCCACCGAGGGGGCAGGTTTGGGAGCAGCGCCCGCACGCGGCGGGGGAGGGACATCTGCCGCCTGTGCAGGCAAATCCCAAGGATTGGCCGGCTGCGGTCTTCCGGCGATGGGTTTGTGCTGATCGGTAGAGCCGGCGCCGTTTCTCAAATCGGGCGATGCGGCCGGCCCGAAACCGAAGTCGTCGAATTCGGACGACTTTCCCGGAGCGGCCTCGGTTTCACCGTTGCGCAAAGGCACCGGATCGAGGCCGAATGGATCCGCGGGGCCCGGCGCATCACGTGGTTCGGGATAGGAAGCGCCTTTCTGCGCGGGCGTTGATACCGGGTCGAGGCTGAACGGGTCGTCGAAGGCAGGCGAACTGCGCTGGTTGGCCCGCTCGAACGCCCCAGGGACCGGCTGCTCGAACGGGTCCGGCAGATCGGCGGGACGCGGTCGTCGCGGCTCTTCTTCGACCGTGGCTGAAAAGAAGTCATCGCGGCCGATGCTTACCGGCGCTCGTGATGCCGGCGGCGACCGTTCCGGGACCGATTGGCTGGCGGCCGGTGCTTGAGCGACCGGCGTCTGCAGGTCGACGCACACGATATAGTCGCCCAGCCTCAGCCGCATGCCGCTTTGAAGACGGACCGATGTGCCAGCGCCGAGCGGGCTGTCGGAGTCGTCTATGAACAATCCGCTGCTTGATGTGTCGGTGACGAAATATCCATCTCGTCCGCCGGTGATCCTGCAATGGGCGCGTGAAACGAACATGTCGGGATCGTCGATCTGCCAGCCTGCGTCCGCGCTGCGGCCGATCACCAGCTCACCCTCGTCCAGCCGGGTCTGCCGTACCGCCTGGGTGCGTGGCCCTTGTTCCAGCGTCAGCAGCAGACTCATGCCGCGACTCCCGCCATTTCCGGCCGCCATCCGACAATTGTCCGCAGCCGCATATCGTCAGCATCGCCCCTTTCAGCGGGCCGCGCAAGCCAGGTGGTTCGGCCGAGCTGCACCGCCCCGATACGGGGCTGCGGCACTGCGTCTCGCGCGAGCACGATCCGCAGATCGACGTCGAGCGATTCCCCGACCATGTCGCGAACGGCCTGTTTGAACATTTTCAAACGCTGACCGCCCGGCAGGAACGCCCTGAACTCCTCGTACCCCAGCGGGCCGACGCGGAGTTCGATCCTGCTTTGGCGGCTGAAAACGCGCGGGCCGATCGTCGCCCCGCGGCCCAGCACCGCGTAAGCTTGGGCAAGGCGGGTCTGGAGCGTCGCCGGTATGGTCATCCAGGTGGCAACGAACTCCTTGATCTGGACCGGCACCTTGAACGCTTCCGCCAGGAACAGCGTCAGCCGCTCCGGACCGTCGACCTGGCTGGCGAGCGATGCTGCCTGGCGCAGCTTCACGGCGTCGAGATCGGGATTTTGGGTGCCGGGAAGTCCGATTCCCGCCATGGCTTCAAGCATGGCCCTTACGCGGCCGCCGACTGCACGTTCGACCTGTACCGCCGGATGCGCATCCGCCCAGGCCCGATAGTACAGGGCGATCATGCGGTGCTGAAGGACATTGACGAAGTCGACGAACGTCGTGTCGCTGGTCTGCTGTGCGTCAGCGCCGGTGAACCAGCGCTGCGACAGACGATCGAGCACCCAGCGTGTCAAATGAAGCGGCATGGGGCCTTCCGGTCCCATCAGCCCGAGATTTGCAACCGTGACCCGGGCCGGTGCCCCGTCCTTCCCCGATGACTTGTCCTTCCCCGGCGTCTTGTCCTTGGCTTCGCGGAACTCAACCACGTCCTTGGCGGAAAAGCTGAGACGCACATGCTGCCCGAGCCTTGCCGGCTCGCGGTCCGCCTGGCCTGAATAGCCGAACAGCCCGCCCCTCCGTTCGAGCCGGCGCAACAGTTCGAAGAAGTCGAATGCATCAGACAGCCCTTCGCCCCGGTCCAGGTCGAGTTTGTCTAGATCAGGTAGCGATTGCCGGGCGTCATCGGCCATGGCACATCCTCCTGCTTCTGCAGTAGCCGCGTGCGGGTCCGCACAAAGCCGTTTATTCCGGCGTGACGGGCAAACAGCCGTGCAAGCAAGGCTGAAAGCAGCAATGTGCTTTGCCCGGCCAGGACCGACTGGTCCACATGCAACGTCACTTCCGTGCCCCGTCCGAAGCACATCGGCCCGTCGATCTGCAGCCGTTCGATGACAGACCGCGAGTCGATGCGAACGATCGAGTGCACATTGCGGGCGAGGCTCGGATCTCCCCGGTCGGCGTAAAGATCAAGCAGCGCATGCAGCGGATCGACGCCGCGACCTTCCTTGGCAAGGCTGAGAAAGTTGAGCGCCAGCTGCGCCACCAGCCGCCAGGCGAGATTGTCGGCTCGGGATTCGCCTTCGGCGCCCGCAGGCAGGGCGGCCGGGATGGCCGGCTGGGGCGGGCGCAACGCACCGAGAAGCCGCACCGTTTCGACCGGGTCGCCTGTCTCCAGCGTCAAGGTTGGGGTGTCGTCGAGGATCGGCAAATCGCGGTTGGTGCAAAGCGCCATGATGTCGACGCGCTTCAGCGGCCGGTTGGCCGGACTTCCAACCGGCCGTGAAATCGACAGGAAAACGTCGTCTCCGGTGTATGAGGTGCGGGTCAAGCCGTCGCGCCGCTCATCTTCGGTGGCCCGGCGAGGGCGCCGTTCGGTGGAATAGACCCAGCCGCTGCTGCGGTTCTGGCCCAGGCTGAAGAGCTCCGGAATTTCGGCGTCGGCGCCTTCGGTGTCGGCGTCCTCGACGCGGGTCACCCGATAGATTTCGAAATCCCGCGCCCGCGTGCGGTCGGCATGCAGCACTTGCCGCGTCCTGCGGGGATCGAGTTCGATGACGTTACAGTCACGCTCGAAGAGGTTGATGATCGGCGTTGCAAAAAGTTCGAAATCCGCCGGCGTCACATCGGCAAGTTCGGGCACCGGACGCCGGAACATGAAGATGATCTCGATCCCGGCCTCGCATCTGCGCACGACCGATTGCAGTCCTGAAACCCGCACGTAGTGAAAGCGCTCGGGCATCATGAAATATTCGCGCAGCAGACGATATCCTTCGAACGTCGGACGGGTACGAGGCATCAACGCCTCGTCGTCGCTGATGCCGACCATTTCGGGTCCCGGCAAAGGCGATAGCGGATTGGCCTTGCCCTCCGCCCGTGCACCAACGGCCGAGCAGGCACCGAAAATCGCGTCAAACAGCAATGGCGCCTTGGTGCGCCCGGCAAAATGCAGATCAAGCCGGTCAAGCGCCAGTTCGTCAAGCTTGCCCTTTCCGGTCCGAGCCAGCGCAATACGCAGTGCCGCCTCGCCGCTCACGCCGCCGATCGGCGCTATGCCGGCCGCTGCCAATCCGCTGCGATCCTGGAAGTAGCTAACCGACGTGATCGTTATCGGCCACAGCGTCATGTCCTGCGCGGTGGTGAATGTGCAACGCGTCGACAGACCGGGTTGCAGGCTGGACACCAGCCGCGTGTTCCGCTTGACGACATGGCCGGCAATCATCGACTGGACTTGCTGGCCGGGTTTCAGCACCGCCATCGCCGTTGCCGGCGCCGGGGTGACCAGATCGGGATAGAGGACATCCAGGATGCTGCGTGAAAACCGCGAACGCTCGGCATCGACCTTCAACCGGGTGCGCGCAGCCAGGAAAGCCACGCCGTCAAGCAGCCGCTCGACATATGGATCCGGGCAGGGGACCGTATCCAGCGAAAGATTGCGTGCCACCGCCGGATGCATGTCGGCAAATTCCGCCGCCAGTCCGCGGATATGGGTCAGCTCCTCCTCGTAATATTCTACGAAGACCCGATCCATCTCAGCTTTCCCTGAATTCGGTCCGCGCCAAGCCGTTATCGAGATTGATTGTGGTGCGCAGGCGCATGCGTTCCGGTGTCGGCGTCATGATCAGCACAGCGTCTATCTCGATCTTCAGGCCCACCTTGTCACCAAGGGTCACCGTTACCTTTGTTGCGCTCTCCTTCAGACGTGGCTCGAACGTGGCAAGGACCGAGCGGATCTCGCGCGCCAGGGCCTCGCGATCAAAGTCGCGGGACGAACGGCCCGAGAAGGAAGGCACGCCGTAGTTGACCACACTTCGGCGCACCTCCGGAAAGTCGGCCAGCGATGGCGGATTGTCTGCGGCCTGTTCGCTCTCGAGATCGGAAAGAAGCGGAACAGCTTCGAAACGCTCGGTGTTGAACAAGGCTTCGATGTCGCGCCGCACCGCCTCCCTGAGCACGCGGGCCGATACGACCACGCCGCGGCTTTCGATCTCCGTGCGGTGCTGGGTCTGAAAGACCAGGCGGTGCAGACGCCGCTTCTGATCGGACGTCAGCTCCGCATCGGCGTCGATGAGCCGCGCACTGCCCGCAAGGAGCGTATCCAGCCGGTCCGCGCCAAGTTCGTCCTGTAAGGTCTGGCGCAGCCCGTCGATCTCGGAGGTCACGCCCGGCAGGTCATTGACGAGGCGGTCCCAAAGAGAGGGCTGGACCGCCTCGCGCTTCGCTCGCGAACTGCCGGTAAGCTTGTCCGCGCCGGGCCGCCGCGCCTCACTTGCCGACATAGACATCCATTTCGATTTCGTCATCCTTGTCATAGACGAACTTGATCTTCTTGTAGGCGAAGCTGACCTCCTCCTCGATCAGGTCTTCCTCGTCCTCGGCCTGCGACATGTCGTATTCCATGATCGAGGCGTCGGTCAGGGTAACGACCAGATAGTCGCTGGTCTCCCCATCGATGGTCCGGCGGGCGGAGAACACAACTTCGTCCAGCGCCTTGTTGTCGAACAGCGCCTTTTTCAGATAGGGCGAGGACTTGTCATAGTGCTTGGTGAACTTGATCATCCCCAGGGACACACGACCGCGGCGTGAGAGCGAATTCGGATCGTACGGCGCGACTATCTTGTAATCGACCCCATGGACTTCGATTTCATCCTCGTGGCCGTCTCGAACGCTTGGACCTTTGATATCCGGAACCTTTAGAAAACCATCAATTTTCACTGGCATTGTCTTTCTCCACCGCTTTTAAACAGAACAAGGTGTGGTTGCTGCGAATCAAGTCTTCACGGACGGTAGTTCCGACACCAGCCTGAGCGAGGCGTTGATGCCTTCCAGCTGGTAGTGCGGACGCAGATAGAAGCGGGCATTGTAATAGCCCGGCCGCCCCTCCACGCTGTCGACCTGGACCTCGGCCGCGGCAAGCGGGCGCTTGGCGCGCGCCTTGTCGTCGGCGAAGGCCGGGTTGGCCAGCACGTAGCGGTTGATCCACTCGGTCAACCAGATCTGCATGTCGGAGCGTTCCTTGAACGACCCGATCTTGTCGCGCGCAATGGCCTTGAGGTAGTGCGCAAAGCGCGAAACCGGGAAAAGATAGGGCAGGTTGGCGCTCAGCCGTTCATTCGACTGGGCATCGGGATCGACCAGCCGCCCCGCGCGCGTCTCGTCGTCTTGCAGCGAATGGGCACCGATGAAAGCCGCAAGATCGGTATTTTTCCTATGCAGGATGGGCATCAGGCCGAGCTTGGCCAGTTCCGCCTCGCGCCGGTCGTCGATGGCAACTTCCGTCGGGCATTTCATAGCGATCGATCCGTCGTCGGTGGGGAAGGAGTGCACCGGCAGGTTGATGACTGTGCCGCCGTTCTCGACACCGCGGATCTGCGTGCCCCAGCCGTAGAGCTTGTGACTGCGGTTTATGTTGACGCCCATCGGGAAGGCGGCGTTCATCCAGACATATTTGTTGTGGTCGGCCTGCACCTCTTCCTCGAAAGTGAAGCCCTTCACCGGAACGGTTTCCGAGCCATACGGCAGTCGCGCCAGAACACGTGGCATGGTCAGGCCGATGTAGCGCGCGTCCTCGCTCTCGCGCAGCGATTGCCACGAGGCATAGGCCGGGTTCGAGACGATCATCTGCAGGTCCTGCGGGTTCGGCAGTTCCTGCCAGCTGTCCATGCGGAACAGGCGTGGCGAGGCGGCCGCGATGAACGGCGTGTGGGCGGAGGCGCAGATGCCCGAGATGTTGCGCAACAGGCCGACGTCACGCGGATGGTTAGAGAATTCGTAGGCGCCGACCAGGCAGCCAATCGGCTCGCCGCCCAGCATCGAATACTCGTCCGTATAGACTTTCTTGAAGATCGGGCTTTGATCCCACATCTGGCCTTCATAGTCTTCAAGCGTGTCGGCGAGCTGCTCCTTGGAAATATTCATCACCCGGATCTTCAGCTTCTGATCCGTCTCGGTGTTGTTGACGAGATACCAGAGGCCGCGCCATGTGCCTTCCATTTCGCGCACTTCCGGCGCATGCAGGATCTCGTTGACCTGCTCCGATAGCATCTTGTCGATGCCCGCGATCAGCGACTTGATTGACTTGATCGCGTTGGAGGAGATGGTCGTGGTGTCGGAACGGGACTGCGCCGCGAGCGCAAGATTGCGCACGAGTTGCTGCAGCTTCTCGCTGTCGTCCTTCTTGACCTTGAAGTCCTTCTCGAGGAGGCCGCTGAATTCTCCCAGGTCAATGGCTTCCGCCTCAGCGGCGACGGCTGCGGTTTTTTGTTGTTCGGCCATGATTTACTCCTGAACCTTGTCGTCGTCGGATAATGCCTGGTTGGCGATCTTGCCGAGAAGCGGCTCGTTGTTCAGAAGTTGCGCGATGCGCTTTTCGGCGTCGACACGGCCGTCCATGAAGCCGAGCAGTTCCTCGAGCTGACGACGCATCTTGAGGATTTCGGCCAATTGCGGAACTTGCTCGGCGATCTTGTCCGGCGCGAAATCACCCATTTTGGTGAAGGTGAGGTCAAGCGCCAGTTCCTCGTCCCGTTCGGCGCCTTCAGCTTGGGGTAGCGTATTCTTCACGCGGGCTTTGACGCGTGGCCCGAGTGCCTCCATGAACTTGGGGAAGCGGTTGGCGTCGGTCTCGACAAAGGCGCGGTCCAGCACCGATTTCGACGCTTCCTTGGTCTGTGAAGCGCCGGAAAGGTCGGCCATCACGCCCATGACAAACGGCAGCTCGATCGTCGTCGGGCTGCCGTAGGTCTCCACGTCATAGGCGATCTGCACGCGCGGTGCGCGATTTCGTTCGATGACCTTCGCTTTGCTTTCGGCTGGCATGGCTTGTTACCTTTCATCCTTCTGAGCCGTCTTCTTGGCATCGGGAACGCCGGCAAGAAGCCGGAATTCCTTCAGCCCCGAGGGGGCGAGATCTTCCATCAGTTCAACAAAATCCATATGCACCATCCGGCGCACGCGCCGCGCGAGGTGCGGGATCGGGCTCGACGGTTCGGTGCGGTCATAGAAGGCGACGACGAGGTCGAGGCATTTCACGACGTCGTCGCGCGAGGAAATCCGATCAGGGAGCCCCGTGCTCGGTTCCGCGTAACTTGCCATGCTTGCCATAGGATCGGCTCCGTGACCGTTTCGAATAGGCATTCCCGGATCTGCAGTCGTGGCGGCTGGCTTCGCCGCACCGTTCGTCGTTGCGCCGATTGTTGAATTCCGTTCGAGGGTCGACAGCAAACGCTGCAGAAACCGTTTCAATTCCGGGACAGCGGCTCCGCCGCCCTCCAGATGAACGTTGAGAGCCGTCTCGACTGCATCAAGAGCCGTCATCGCCGCTCGGGCATCGGCGATGAGCGACGTCATCTCCGCATTGGCTTGATCAGCCTGTGCCGCGCATCCGCTGCGCACCCGATTGAGAAGTTGACTGTGCGCGCTGACCAGCGCGGCCTTTTCGGCCGCATTCAATCCTGAAGCCGCCTCCAGAAGCATGACCCGTTCGTCGAGCGCGCTTTGCTCCAGATCGCGTCCGCTGATCGGTCCGATAGCGCGCGGTGCGAAGAACGTCATTTGCCGCAAGTTCGCCAACAACCCGTCCTGGCCATTTTGGAGGTCGAGCAGGGCGTTGATACGGCGTAAGGCGGCGTCGCGTGGCGCAGCATTGGGCCGCAGTGCCGGATGCATGGTGTCCCAATGCTGATCGAAGGTCCGCGCGATAAGGGTCAGACCATGCGCGAGCCCGGCGAGCCCCTGCTCATTGGCCAGCGCGCGGGTGACAATGACAAGCAGGCGCAGATCCCGGCCATGCGCGCGCAATGCCTCCGCCTTGTCGAGAACGGCGGGCCAGTCGACCGGAACGGTGCTTTGCGACGAGGGCTTGTTGTTCCCGTCGTGGACGACCTTGACCTGGGGTTCCGTGAGGCGCTCCAGCTCATGAAAGGCCGGATCGTTGCGCAAATCCTCCCCTGACGGATTTTCACCGTCCAGCGGATTCAGCCAGAGTGCGAGATCAATCACACCAACCCCCAGCAAGCGGCCCCTGTGCCGTGCGTGACCCAACGTTAGCACACTGCGACACTTTACCACAATTCAGTTGCCGCTCAATCTTAATGGAAGCTTGCAAGCCGGGTCCCGAGCCCGAAATCGGCGGCACAATTGTCGAACCCTGAATGTGAATGCACCGCAAAAGTGATGGCCATTCCATGGCTGTTTGCGCCCGTGGCGTGGGCTTTTGCCGGGACGTACAAAGTCGGCCTAATCGGACACTCAGGCGCTTGATCCATCACACGCTTTGTCAAGTCGCTGCTTATGTGGCAGTTTATTGACTGGCAGATCGCAGGAGCAAGTTCGATGGAACAGCGCCGGTCGTCGCAGAGCTTCAAACGCAAGGAACTGGTCGGCAAGCTAAATCCCGTCTGTTTGCGCGCCTTCAAGGCCGCGGCCGACACTGCCAAGCTGCGCGGCAATCCCTATGTCGAGCTCGTTCATTTCGTCGAACAACTCGTGCTTTCCGAGCGCTCTGATGTTCAGCTGATACTGGCAGACGCCGGGGTGGATGCGAGTCGGCTCACGGCCGATATGACCCGCGCCGTCGACAAGCTGCCTTACGGCGCCACTTCGATCGAGGAGTTTTCCGATCATATCTTTCACGCCATCCAGGAGGCCTGGAGCCTGGCGGGGCTGGAATTCAGCGTCGAGGAAGTCCGCAGTGCGCATATTCTGCTCGCCTGCCTGAAGACGCCGGTGCTGGAAGGCCTGCTGTCAAAGATCAGCGGCGAATTCGACAAGATCGATGCAGACGCGGTTATCGCGCGGTTCGCTGATGTCGTGGAGGGTTCACTCGAAGCTGGTGCCTCGACTGCGGTTCCCGCCGCCGAACCGTCGCGGCGGGCTCCGGGCGGGGATTCCGCGCTGGCCAAGTATGCGACCGACCTAACCCAGCGCGCTCGCGACGGCAAGATCGATCCAGTCGTCGGACGCGATCCGGAGATCAGGCAGATTGTCGATATCCTGATGCGGCGCCGGCAAAACAATCCGATCCTGACCGGCGAGGCCGGAGTCGGTAAAACCGCGGTCGTCGAGGGCTTTGCCTTGCGCATCGCCGAGGGCGACGTGCCACCCACGCTGCAGGGCGTCAGCGTGCGCATGCTCGATGTCGGCTTGATGCAGGCGGGCGCAAGCGTGAAGGGTGAATTCGAAAAAAGGCTGAAGGCGGTCATCGATGAGGTTCAATCCTCCGAAACGCCAGTCATCCTCTTCATTGACGAAGCTCACACCTTGATCGGCGCCGGCGGCGCGGCTGGAACCGGTGACGCGGCCAATCTGCTGAAGCCGGCGCTGGCGCGCGGCGAACTGCGCACGATCGCCGCAACGACCTGGGCCGAGTACAAGCAGCACATCGAGAAAGACCCT
This sequence comes from Mesorhizobium tianshanense, assembly GCF_007830515.1. Taxonomy (GTDB): domain Bacteria; phylum Pseudomonadota; class Alphaproteobacteria; order Rhizobiales; family Rhizobiaceae; genus Mesorhizobium; species Mesorhizobium tianshanense. The sequence continues at coordinate 2,166 of NZ_VLKT01000055.1, read as the reverse complement.
GCGCTGACTCGCCGTTTCCAGGTGGTCAAGATAGATGAGCCGTCGGAAGCGGTCGCAGTTCTCATGCTGCGTGGTGTGGCCGGCGTCCTCGAGCAGCACCACAAGGTGCAGATACTCGATGAGGCGATCGAGGCGGCGGTCAGCCTGTCCCATCGCTACATCCCGGCGCGGCAATTGCCGGACAAGGCCGTGAGCCTTCTCGACACCGCCTGCGCCCGTGTCGCCATTTCACAGCATGCCACCCCGGCCGAGGTGGAGGATATCATGCGCCGCCGCCAGGCGCTGGAGGTCGAGCGCGGCATCATCGGCCGCGAGGCAGCGATCGGTATCGACGTGGCCGACCGGCAGGCTCGGGTCGAAACAGGGCTTGCCGAGACCGAACTCACGCTTACCACCGCGCAGGAACGTTGGGATCGGGAAAAGGCGCTGGTTGGCGAGATACTCGAATTGCGCGCCAGGCTGCGCGGCGAGGGTGTGCCGCTCGATGCTGTGGAGCCTCCCGAGGCGGTCGCCGAAACAGCAGGCGCCGATGCGCCTGGGATCGAAACGTCTGAGATCGAAACGCCTGAGATCGAAACGACTGAGATCGAAACACCCGAGATCGAAATGCCGGACACTGACGCGGAGGCAACGGCCACTGCCGGTCCTTCTCCACCCGATCCGGCTGCCGATCTCGCGCGGCTGCGGGAACTGATGGCCGAACTGGCCGAAGCGCAGGGTGAGACGCCGCTGATCCTGCCGTCAGTCGACCGCAATGCCGTGGCTGCCGTGGTACAGGATTGGACCGGCATCCCGACAGGACGGATGCTGTCGAGCCAGACCGAAAAGGCGCTGCGGCTCGCCGCCACTCTGTCCGAACGCGTGGTCGGCCAGGATCATGCCATGGAAATGATCGCCAAGCGCGTGCAGACCAGCCGCGCCGGGCTCGGCGCGCCCGAAAAACCAGTGGGGGTTTTTCTGCTCTGCGGTCCTTCGGGCGTGGGTAAGACCGAAACCGCGCTGGCGCTGGCCGAGATGCTCTACGGCGGCGAGCAGAACCTCATCTCCATCAACATGTCCGAGTTCCAGGAGGCGCATACGGTTTCTACCTTGAAGGGCGCGCCGCCCGGTTATGTCGGTTACGGCAAGGGCGGCATCCTGACCGAGGCGGTCCGGCGAAAGCCCTATTCGGTGATCCTGCTCGACGAGGTCGAAAAGGCGCATCCGGACGTGCACGAAATCTTCTTCCAGGTTTTCGACAAGGGGATGATGGACGACAGTGAGGGCCGGCGGATCGATTTCAAGAACACGCTGATCCTGCTCACCTCGAATGTCGGCTCCGAGGTCATTATGGACCAGACCAGGAGCGGTACGCTGCGGGCCGGGCTCGACGATCTTGACACAGCCTTGCGCAGCCCACTGTTGAAGGTTTTCCCGGCGGCCTTCCTTGGCCGGGTGGTGACCATTCCTTACTACCCGCTATCGGATTCGATGATCGAAGCGATTACCCGCCACCAGTTCGCCAAGATCGCCCGCCGGCTGCGCTTAAGCAACGATGCCGAGTTGGTGATCGGTGACGGCGTCATGGATCTGGTCAAGGCCCGCTGCACCGAGATCGAGTCCGGCGGGCGGATGATCGACGCCATTTTGACAAACACGCTTCTGCCGGAATTGAGCCGCGGCGTGCTGAACCGGTCGCTCGAGGGCCAAAAGATGACGAAGGTGACTGTCGGAGCCTCCAAAGGAGGATTCACCTATTCCTTCGAATAGCCCAGGAGCAATTCTATAGCTCCAGTGGTCAAATCTGACGCTTGGTACCGGAGCCGTAGGACCGCTCAGGGTCGATTGTGTTGAAAAAGTCCGGGTTGCAGCAGCCCTGAAGCACTGATTCAATCTTCGTCGTAAGAGGAGATTGAGTCGATGATGGGCGAGCAAAGTGTGATGCAGGAGGAGCTGTTTTACGGCTTCAGCCTGGAGCGGCATGTGCCGGCGGATCACCTGCTCAGAGCGATCGACCGCTTCGTCGACCTTTCCGCCATCCGCCAGCATCTGGCGCCCTTCTACAGCCCGATCGGCCGTCCCTCGATCGACCCTGAGCTGCTGATCCGCATGCTGATCGTCGGCTATTGCTTCGGCATCCGCTCGGAGCGCCGGCTGTGCGAGGAGGTACATCTGAACCTGGCCTAT
>NZ_VLKT01000054.1 GCF_007830515.1 Mesorhizobium tianshanense | reverse complement strand
CGCCGGGCAACATCGCCGACATCACCATGGCCATTCCCTTGATCGGCATGGTGGCCAAGCCCAAAAGGCTACTGGCCGACAAAGCCTATGATGCCGACAGTCTGCGCAATTGGCTGAAGCGGGCCAAGATCAAGGCGGTCATTCCATCAACTGCCGCACGGCGCACGCCCTATCCGCTCGATCACAAGGCATATCGCCGACGAAACCTCATCGAGCGCATGTTCTGCAAGCTCAAGAACTGGCGCCGCATCGCAACACGATACGATCGCCATGCACAGAACTACCTCTCAGCCCTCGCTCTCGCCGCAATCATTTCAGCCTGGATCTGAATGAGTCCTCAACCTAGGCAAGCGTCAATCGCACCCTCTCATCCTAAAACATGAGTAAATATATCAACTATAATTCAGCATGAAATGCAGGGCAGTCGGACGACCCCGGGGGAACGCACACTTTACTTTGTTTGACATTGTCCTGTTTTGGATCAAAATGCATTCGTACCCTTGGTTCGGGATGCCCTTCGGAGCATCCGCTTCGGGAGGACGTTCAAATGAACATCGAACTGTCACGGCGCGCGTTCCTGCAGACGGCAGGCGCGGGTCTCGCCGGTACTACGCTTGGAGCCCTCGGCTTCGGCGATATAGAAGCCGCACATGCTGCGGCGATACGATCCTTCAAGCTCGCCAACACCACCGAGACACGCAACACCTGCCCATATTGCTCGGTGGCGTGCGGTGTTATCCTCTATTCAAAGGGCGATCTCAGGAAGGGCGAACAGGCCGAAATCACTCATATCGAGGGCGATACCGACCATCCGACCAACCGCGGCACCTTGTGCCCCAAGGGCTCGGCCCTGCTCGGCTTCGTCAAGGCCCCGACCCGCTTGCAGCAGCCGATGATCCGCAAGCCCGGGGCGGACAAGTTCGAGCCGACAACGTGGGAAGACGCGTTCGACCGCATCGCCCGCCTGATGAAGGACGATCGCGACCAGAACTTCGTCGCGACGAACAATGACGGCGTGACGGTCAACCGATGGATAACCACCGGCTTCCTCGCCGCTTCGGCGACGACCAATGAAACCGCGTTCGAGACCTACAAGGTGGTCCGCAGCACGGGCATGCTGGTGTTCGATAATCAGGCGCGTGTCTGACACGGCCCGACGGTGGCGAGTCTCGCCCCAACATTCGGCCGCGGAGCAATGACGAATTCCTGGACCGACATCAGGAACACCGATCTTGTCGTGATCATGGGCGGCAATGCCGCCGAAGCCCACCCTTGCGGCTTCAAATGGGTCACCGAGGCGAAGGCCAACCGTGGCGCCAAGCTCATCGTGGTCGACCCGCGCTACACGCGCTCGGCTTCGGTGTCGGATCTCTATGCACCGATCCGTCAAGGCACGGACATCGCGTTCCTGCTCGGTCTGATCAACTATTGCATCGAAAACGACAACGTGCAGCGGGAGTATGTGAAGGCGTTCACCAACGCCGCCTATGTCGTCAAGGCGGGCTTCACCTACCAGGATGGCCTGTTTTCCGGCTACGACGAGGCGAAGCGCGACTACGAAAAGTCAAGCTGGGACTACGAGATCGGCGAGGACGGTTTCGCCGTCGTCGACGATACGCTGGCAAATCCTCGCTGCGTCTGGAACCTGCTGAAGAACCATGTCGCGGTCTACACGCCGGAAATGGTCGAGCGCATCTGCGGCACGCCGAAGGACAAGTTCCTGAAGGTGGCCGAGATGGTGGCGGAGTGCTCGTCGCCGACCAAGGCGATGACCTCGATGTACGCGCTCGGCTGGACGCAGCACTCCAAGGGCTCGCAAAACATCCGCGCCATGGCGATGCTGCAGCTCATTCTCGGCAATATCGGCATTCGCGGCGGCGGCATGAACGCGCTGCGCGGCCATTCCAACATCCAGGGGCTGACCGATATCGGGCTGATGTCGAACCTGATCCCGGGCTATCTGACGCTGCCCAACGAGAAGGAACCGGACCTCACCGCCTATATGTCGACGCGCGGCTTCAAGCCGCTCAGGCCGAACCAGATGAGCTACTGGCAGAACTACAGGAAGTTCTTCGTCAGTTTCCAGAAGGCCATGTACGGCTCGGCGGCAACGGCGGAAAACGACTTCGCCTACGACTACCTGCCGAAGCTCGACGTGCCGGGTTACGACGTGCTGCGCGCCTTCGAGATGATGCACCAGGGCAAGATGAACCTGTATCTCTGCCAAGGCTTCAACCCGTTGCAGTCGTTCCCCAACAAACAGAAGATCACGGCCGCGCTCTCCAAGCTCAAGCTCCTGGTCGTCATGGATCCATTGGCTACCGAGACGGCGCGATTCTGGGAGAACCACGGCGCGCACAATGACGTCGATCCGTCGACGATTCAGACCGAAGTGATCGAACTGCCGTCGACGTGCTTTGCCGAAGACGATGGCTCGCTCACCAATTCGGGGCGCTGGCTGCAGTGGCACTGGGCCGGCGGCACACCGCCGGGCGAGGCCAAGCGCGACACCTGGATCATGGCGCAGATACATCTTCGCCTGAAGGAACTCTATCGCAAGGAAGGCGGCGCCTTCCCCGATCCGATCGTCAATCTCCATTGGCCTTATGCCGATCCGGGCGATCCGAAGGCCGAGGAGATTGCCCAGGAGATCAACGGCCGGGCGCTCGCGACGGTGACGGACACGGCCGATCCGACCAAGGTGCTTGCCGAGGCCGGGAAACTCTTGCCGGGCTTCGCCGCGCTGCGCGACGACGGCTCCACATCCTGCGGCTGCTGGATCTATTCCGGCTGCTTCAACGAGAAGGGCAACAACATGGCCCGCCGGGACACTGACGATCCCGACGAGACGGGCGCCTACCTGAAATGGGCTTTCTCATGGCCTGCCAATCGCCGCATCCTCTACAATAGGGCTTCGGCCGACCTGAACGGAAAAGCCTGGGATCCCGACCGCAAGCTGATCGAATGGGACGGTGCGAAATGGTCGGGTTATGACGTCCCGGACATCGCGCCGACAGCGAAGCCCGGCGAAGTCGGCCCCTTCATCATGAATCCGGAAGGCGTGTCGCGCCTCTTCACCCGGGGCATGATGCGGGACGGACCGTTCCCGGCGCATTACGAGCCGTTCGAATCGCCCATCGTCAATCCGGTCGCGCCCAACGTTCGGGGCAACCCGGCAGCGCGGGTATTCGAAGGAGATTTCAGGCAGTTCGCCGAGCCGGCCTCGGCGGAGTTCCCCTATGCGGCGACCTCCTACCGCCTGACCGAGCATTTCCACTTCTGGACCAAGCACGTCGTCGTCAACGCCGTGATGCAGCCGGAGTTCTTCGTGGAGATATCGGAACAGCTCGCGGCCGAAAAGGGTATCGCCAAGGGCGGTTGGGTGCGCGTTTGGTCCAAGCGCGGCTCGGTCACGGCGAAGGCGGTGGTAACCAAGCGGATCAAGCCGCTGACCTGTGACGGCAAGACCGTCCACATCGTCGGCATTCCGCTGCACTGGGGCTTCACCGGAGCGGCAAAGAAGGGCTTCGGCCCGAACATGCTGACGCCCTATGTCGGCGACGCCAACATCGAGACGCCCGAATACAAGGCGTTTCTGGTCAATATCGAGCCCGTTTCCGGGCCGGTGGCATAGGGAGGCGGCAGATGTTTCCTCCAATTGCCAATCCTTCGGTAACGGACGTGACGCCCCGCTTCTCGGAGAAGGACCTCGTCCGCCGTTCCGCCTCGACGGTGCCCGCGCCGGCCGAGCGCCTGACGGAGGTCGCCAAGCTCATAGACGTCTCGAAATGCATCGGCTGCAAGGCCTGCCAGACAGCCTGCATCGAGTGGAACGACACCCATCCGGCGGTCGGCGTCAACGCCGGCGTCTACGAGAATCCCCCCGACCTGACGCCGGACATGTTCACGCTTATGCGCTTCAGCGAGTGGGACAACCCGGAGACGAACAACCTCGAGTGGCTGATCCGCAAGGATGGCTGCATGCACTGCGAAGATCCGGGCTGCCTCAAGGCCTGTCCGGCACCCGGCGCTATCGTTCAATATTCCAACGGCATCGTCGATTTCGTCCATGAGAACTGCATCGGCTGCGGCTACTGTATCAAGGGGTGCCCCTTCGACATCCCGCGCATTTCCCGCGTCGACCATACGGCTTACAAATGCACGCTCTGCTCGGACCGCGTCGCCGTCGGCCAGGGCCCAGCCTGCGCCAAGGCCTGTCCGACCCAGGCGATCGTCTTCGGGACCAAGGAAGAGATGAAGCAGCATACCGAGGGCCGCATCACCGACCTGAAGGCGCGCGGCTATGCCAATGCCGGCCTCTACGATCCGCCAGGCGTCGGTGGAACGCACGTGATGTACGTGCTGCATCACGCCGATCAGCCCGAGCTCTATTCCGGCCTGCCGAAGGAGCCGAGGATCAGTCCTCTCGTGGAAGCGTGGAAGGGCATCACCAAATATGCCGGCCTGACCGTGCTTGGCGTCGCGGCCGGCGTCGGCCTGCTCCACCATCTGGTCATGGGGCCGAACCGGGTTTCGGACACGGATGAGGAGAATGCCGAACGGCTAGTGCGGAATGACGGCCATGACAGCGCATGATGTCGAACCCGATAGAGTAGTTCATCCGGGCAAGCCCGTCACGGTGGACCGGTACACTGTGGGCGCGCGGATCAACCACTGGATCACGGCGGCGAGCTTGATCCTGCTTGCCCTGTCCGGCCTCGCGCTGTTTCACCCGAGCCTGTTCTTTCTGTCAGGACTGTTCGGTGGTGGCCAGTTCACGCGCTTCATACATCCGTGGATCGGCGTCGTTCTCTTCTTCAGCTTCTTCGGGCTTTTCATCCGGTTCTGGAAGGCGAACCTGTGGAAGCGCGAAGACGGGGCCTGGCTCACGCGCTTTCGCGACGTGCTGGCCAATCACGAGGAGAACGCGCCGGAAGTCGGCAAGTACAACGCTGGCCAGAAGTTCGTATTCTGGGCAATGTCGATCCTGATCGTTATCCTGATATCGAGTGGTCTGGTCGTCTGGGATCAGTATTTCTCCGCCTACACGACGGTCGGTCAACAGCGGGTGGCGCTCCTCATTCATGCCATCGCGGCCGTTGCGATAATCGGCGTCTGGATCATCCACTTCTATTCGGCCTTCTGGGTGCGAGGTACGATTCCCGCCATGACACGCGGTTCGGTGACGGGCGGCTGGGCCTGGCGGCATCATCGCAAATGGTTGCGGGAACTTGTTACGAAACCGGGCGGAAGATCGGGATCGAAGCCCGCCGAATGAGCGGGCGCTAATGCATGTCGCCCAAAAGTGCGCAGCGGTTTTGGGACAACGACATACATGAAAATACGAATTTAAAGCGCGTCGCATGAGCCCCTTCAGACACGACGCGCTTTAGTCAGCCAACCACGTGGCCCGTGTGGTTCGTGAGGTGAATATGCCAAGGCAGATCGCTCCGTCGGATATCGACCCCACCGCCATCGGTGAAGTCTCGGCGCCGCCTTTCGTCCGTCTGCCCGATCCGACGCGTCTGTTCGTTCGGCGCGCCCAGAGACTGAACGCACTGGCCGAAATCCATGAACTCGGTCCTTATCTCCGCTTCCTCGCTGCTCTCGCCGATGTCCAGCACGGCATACAGGACGGCCTGCCCGATCCGGACCTGCCGGAAACGGAGGCGCGCGAACGGGCGCACGCCTTCGCGATGCCTCCGCTCGCTCGTGACAGGTTCGCCTCCGAGGCGCTCGTCGAGACGCTTGACCGCCTGATATTGGCGGCTTCGGCCATCGAGAAGCCTCGGGCCGCGGCGGATGCGCTCGACCGGCTGAAGCTGGCCGCGCCTCCGGTGCGCGATGCCATGGTGCACAACGTGCTCGCCGATGCGGTCGCGGCTGACGCATTGGCCGAGCATGTTTATGTCGCGGCGGCGCTGCAGCTTCATTTCGCGCGCCTTGCCGCTTGCCTCGACGCCTCGACGCTGGTCCCGGTAGGTGACGGCGCATGCCCCGTCTGCGGTGGGCCGCCAGTGTCCTCGATGATCGTCGGCTGGCATGGCTCCCACGGGGCAAGGTTCTGCGCATGCTCGCTCTGCGGGACATTCTGGAACTATGTGCGCATCAAATGCACCCTGTGCGGCTCGACCAAGGGGATAGGCTATCTGGAAGTCGAAGGGGGACCCGGCACTGTAAAGGCCGAGACCTGCGATTCATGCGGCTGCTATGTGAAGATCCTGCATCAGCACAAGGACCCTGCCCTCGATCCGGTTGCCGACGACGTGGCGACGCTCGGCTTGGACCTGCTCGTGCGCGAGAGCGGCTACCGCCGCGGATCATTCAACCCATTCCTTGTCGGCTACTGAGGACGCGATGACCGCTTTGCCCGCACGTCGCCTGCGTGATCTTCCATCGGTCGATCAGGTATTGAAGACGCCGCTTGGATCCACGGCGATCCAGCGCTTTGGCCGGCAAGTCGCGACGGCGGCTGTCCGCGCGGCACTTGCCGCAGCGCGGGAGGCCTGCCGCAGCGGAGCTGCGGTGCCGCAGCCCAGCGATGTCGCCGCCGACGCGGTTGAACAACTCAAGATGGAAGAGCGCCCTTCCCTGCGCACCGTCTTCAACCTGACCGGCACTGTGCTGCACACCAATCTCGGCCGGGCGCCACTCGCCGAGGAGGCGATCGAGGCGGTACGCGCTGCGATGCGCGAAGCGGTCGCCCTCGAATTCGATCTCGACACGGGCAAGCGCGGCGAGCGGGACGATCATCTGCGTTCGCTCGTTTGCGAACTGACGGGTGCGGAAGACGCAACTGTGGTCAACAACAATGCGGCGGCTGTCCTTCTTGTCCTCAACACGCTGGCGCTCGGCCGCGAGGCGATCGTCTCGCGCGGCGAGTTGATCGAGATCGGCGGCTCGTTCAGGATGCCCGAGATCATGGCCCGCGCCGGCGCCAATGTGGTCGAGGTCGGAACCACCAACCGCACGCATCCGAAGGACTATGTCGCGGCGATCGGCCAGGAGACCGGGCTGGTCCTCAAGGTGCACACCTCGAACTACCGCGTCGAGGGGTTCACGGCTGAGGTGGGCGCGCGCGAGCTGGCGTCCATTGCCAAGGCACAGAGCGTGCCCCTTGTCCACGACCTCGGCTCCGGCACACTTTTCGATCTTGCCGCCTACGGCCTCAAGCATGAGCCAACCGTTCGCGAGGCGATCGCCGACGGTGCGGATCTGGTCACCTTCTCCGGCGACAAGCTGCTCGGCGGCCCCCAGGCCGGCTTCATCGTCGGCAGCAAAGCTCTGCTCGCCGCGATCGGCCGCAATCCAATGAAGCGGGCGCTCCGGGTCGACAAGCTTCGGCTCGCCGCGCTCGAAGCGACGTTGAGGCTCTACCGCGACCCCGATCGCCTGGCTGCGCGGCTGCCGACGCTGAGGCTGCTGGCGCGCCCCTCGGCCGAGATCGCAGCCCAGGCGGAGCGCCTAGCGCCCGTGGCTGCCGATGCTCTGGGTGAGGCTTTCGTGGTGGAGACGGTGGAATGCCGCAGTCAGGTCGGGTCGGGCGCCCTGCCGCTTGAGACGATATCCAGCGCAGGCCTTGTCGTGCGGGTAAAGTCCGGCGGCGGGAAGGCGCTGGAAGCGCTTGCGGCGGCACTGCGCGGGCTGCGCGTTCCGGTGATCGGGCGCATCGAGAACCGGGCGCTTGTGCTTGACCTGCGCTGTCTCGAAGACGAAGCGGGCTTCCGTGCAAACCTCGCCGGCTTCGATCCGGGAGGGACCGATGCGCTGGTTTGAGAGCCTCGCGCGCCGGCCGGCCGAAGTGCCCCGGCCGGCCGACGTGCCGATCGCCGAACGCCTGGCAGAGGCCTTGGAAGCGGCCAGGCGCGGTGACTATGCGGCGGCCTTGGGCATATGGGAGCCGCTGGCTCATGCTGGGGTCGCGCGTGCGCAGAACAATATCGGCGCCTGCTTCGCAGAAGGGCTTGGCGTCGAGCGGGACCGCGACCTCGCATTCCGCTGGCTGGCGCTCTCCGCCGAAGCCGGCGACGCGGTGGGGCAGCGGAACCTGGCGTCGCTCTATTTCCGCGGCGAGGGCGTCGCGCAGGACTACGACCGCGCAGCCGAGCTCTATCGGGCGGCTGCGGAGCAGGGCGACGGACCGGCGCAGGACATGCTGAGCTGGATGCTGCTCGAAGGCGATATGGTCGAGCCCGACCCCGCCGAAGCGCGGCGCTGGGCGACTGCCGCCGCCGAGCAGGGAATAGCGTCGGCCATGACGCGGATCGGCATGCTTCATCACAATGCGCTCGGCGTGCCGCGCGATCCCACTGAGGCGGTTCGCTGGTGGCGCAGCGCCGCCTTGCGTGGGGATGCGGACGGGCAGGCCATGCTCGGCGCCGCCTGCCATCTGGGTGCGGGTGTGGCGACCGACGCGGTCGAGGCATATGCCTGGCTCCTGCGCGCGAACGCAGCAGGCAGCGCGCTCGCCGAACGGTATCTGCCGGCCGCGCGTGCCCGCCTCACCCCTGACGAGACCGTCGAGGCCGAACGTCGTACCGCGGCATCATTGACAGGGGGCGGATCATGATCGTCGGCACGGCGGGTCATGTCGACCACGGCAAGACCGCGCTGGTGCGCGCGCTGACCGGCGTCGACACCGACCGCCTGCAGGAGGAAAAGACGCGGGGCATGACCATCGACCTCGGCTTTGCCTACCTGCCGGCACCGAGCGGGGACGTCATCGGCTTCATCGATGTCCCGGGGCACGAACGCTTCGTGCATACGATGCTCGCCGGCGCCAGCGGCATCGATTTCGTGCTGTTGGTCATTGCCGCCGACGACGGCGTCATGCCGCAGACGCGGGAGCATCTCGCAATCATCGATCTACTCGGCATCAAGCACGGCGCCGTCGTGCTCACCAAATCCGACTTGATGGCCCCCGCACGATCCGCCGCCGTTCAGGCGGATATCCGCGCCGCGTTCGCCGATACGGCACTTGCCGAAGCAGACATAATCCCCACCTCGGTCGTCAGCGGTGACGGTATCGACGATCTGCGGCATTTCTTGTTCGAGGAGGCGTCGCGCTTTGCCGGCCGCGCGTCCTCTGGACGATTCAGATTGGCGGTCGACCGATGCTTCACGCTGCACGGTACCGGCACTGTCGTGACCGGCACGGTTCTTTCAGGTTCGGTCGGTATCGGCGACCAAATTGTCGTCAGCCCGTCGGGCCTGCCGGCGCGCGTCCGCTCCGTCCACGCCCAGAACCGGCCGGCTGAGCGTGGACGGGCGGGAGACCGCTGCGCGCTCAACCTGGCCGGTGAAGGCGTCGGCAAGGAGGCAATCCGGCGCGGCGACGTCATAATCGACCCGGAACTTCACGCGCCGACGGACCGGGTCGACGCAAGGCTGCGCGTCTTGCCAGGAGAGCCCAAGCCGATCGGCCAGTGGTTCCCGGTACGCCTCCACCACGCCGCGGCCGAGGTTGGGGCAAGGGTCGTGCTTCTCAGTGACGAGCCGGTCAGGCCCGGCGGTGTCGCCAACGTTCAATTGGTGCTGGACAGTCCTATCGCGGCTGCCGCGGGCGACGCCTATGTGGTGCGCGATACCTCGGCCCAGCGGACCATCGGCGGCGGACGTCTAATCGATCTGAGGGCGCCGAGCCGGAGGCGCCGCACGCCGGAACGGCTTGTCCAGCTCGAAGCATCTGCCGTCCTGGACCCCGAGGCGGCTGTCACTGCACTGCTCGACGCGCCGCCCCATTTCCTTGACCTTGGCGCTTTCGCGCGCGACCGGGCGCTCGGCAGCGACGAAACGCAGAGACTGGTCGACAGCCTCGGACTGGTCTGCATTCCCGTCAGGAAAACGCTGTTCGTTCTCTCGCAGGCGCGCTGGATGCAATTCAGACTCGGCCTGGCCGCGAACTTGAAGACCTTTCACGCGGACAATCCGGATCTGCCGGGCATCGGCATGGAGAGATTGCGCCTTCAGCTCGACCCGCGACTTCCGGCGCCGATGTTTGCGGCCGCTCTGCGAACCCTGGCGCGCGCCGGCAAGCTCGCCCTTGACGGCGCCTGGGTGCGGCTGCCCGGCCATGAGGTCCATCTGACACCGCAGGACGAGGCGCTATGGCTGCAAATCGAGCGACTCATCGGCGGCTCGACGCGATATCATCCGCCGAGAGTCCGCGATATCGCCGGTACGTTGGCGAAGCCGGAAACGGAAATCCGCCGGATCCTGAAACTGACCGGCCGCATCGGGAAAGTGTACGAAGTCGCCCATGATCGTTTCTTCCTGCACGCGGCACTGGCCGAGATTGTCGAAATCGTCGATGATCTGACGGCGGCCGAGCCGGGCGGGCGGTTTAACGCCGCCCAGTTTCGCGATCGTGCAGGCAGCGGACGCAAGGTTGCCATCCAGATCCTTGAATTTCTCGATAGGCATGGCGTCACGCTGCGGCGCGGCGACCTGCGGCTCGTCAACAGGCATAGACGGGATCTGTTTCGCTCACCGGCCGATAGTGAGCCGGCGATAGCGGAAGCTTCTGGAGGAGCATCGTCCCCGGTGGGGCGTCCGGACTTCAAATCCGGGAGGGGCCGCGAGCCGGTCCTTGGTGGGTTCGACTCCCACTCTCTTCCGCCACTCTCGCAAAGGCGCGATGACGGTGACAACCCGCTTTCTCGTTGAGCTCAAGACGGCGGCCGAGGCCGCCAAGGTCGCCGAAGGCAGCTTCCGGCGCGACGCTGCGGTCCGCATCGCGGCGCTCGAACAAGAGCGCGCCTTCGCCTTCAGGCGGCTCAATCTCATGCAGGCGATCGCCGGGGCCATGGCATCGGCCGAAATCGAGGAGATAGCCGTCGCCAGCGCTTTCGCCACGCTGCGTACGCGGCTCGGCTGGAATTCCGACAGCGAGGCGCGTTCGGAGGTGATTGCGCGTTTCGGTCAGGTTGTGCTGGCGATGTTCCGGGCTCCGGACGAGGAGGAATCCGCCAGCAACGTCCCCGAGGCTCTGGCGGGTTTCGAGCGCTGGTATGCCGAAACCCGGGGATCGCCCTTCTGGCTGCTGTTCGAGCACCAGATACCGGACACGCCCCGCGTCGATTTTTAATGCCTGTCGCGTAAAAGTGTGCAGCGGTTTTGCGCGACATGCATTAGCGGAACAGATATTTCGACACCTCTGGATTGCCTCGTCGCCACATGACGTTATCCAGAAAGTAGTGGTGCACGTTGATGAATATCCACGCGATGAAGAGGAACAGCGACGAGCCGAGCACCTCTTTGTTATAGGGAACCAAAGCAGACAGCGCGATCGGGACCAGCCAGAAACCGAGAATTCCAAGAATTCCGCCAATGATGATGAATCCCAGCACCCGCAGCCTATACATCGGGCCGACAATGGACAGGATCTTGAATTCGGGGGCTCTAACAGCATCTGAACGGTCGCGCTCGACATTGGTCTGGTAACGCCAGACCACCGCGAGGTACTGCAACGAATGGAGCGCCGGCACCACAAGCAGCCAGAGCGGGTTTATTTTCACAAATAGAATCCAGGCATATAGGGTCACGACATACGCGACGACCCCGTTGTACGGTAGCGCGCCGCCATGCTTGCGCCAGCGATTGACCAACATCACAACCGTGGCCGCGGTGGAAGCAGCGGCAGCCAATGCGGCAATGTTGGTGAGCCATGAGGGGGCGGCAAATGTGTAGTAGTCCAAGCCCCAGAATCGCCTTTCGGTGATCACCGCGTTTGTCTGAAGCCATGCGAACAGCCATACGGCATAGCCGTTGAACAGCAGCACCTTCTTGTCTTGTTCATTGAAGAACTTGCGCTTCAGCACGGCATCCACCATCAGCATGCCGTAGCCTTGCTTGACATAGTGCCAGCCCACAAAAAAGGCCATCGCATTGCCTGCATATCCCAGCAGGCGGGCATTCCCCGCTATTGAACCGTAAGCAAAAAAACCGCCCATGATCAGCGGGACGACAATGCCCGCGAAGATGTAACGGACCTGGAGATTCTTGTCATATCCGTCCCCGCGCACCTTCCGCCCAAAATTGCGATAGAAAATCTGATACGAGTGGGCAAAGTGCGGATGGTTTATCAGATGGGCCAGCAAGAGCATTGCTGCCGCCACAAGACCTTCGTACTCGAGAGGCACCAAAAACAGGATTGGCAAGATCAGAAACGCGCTCCCGCCAAGCAGGAAAAAGTCGGCGATCGGGCCAAAAAGATACTTTTGTGGCGCCGTCGCTACCGAAGCCGGAGCATCCGCTGAAAGATGAAGTGCCATGCTTATGCCCTCTCTGGGAAGGCTCATTTAACAAGATCGTCATTTCCGAACGATTAACGTGAAGCCGTGTCTGGGCGTCAGATTGCCGGGCCGGGCTGGGACATCAAGGCGACGTAAATCTGAAACGCTATCGTGCAGATCGCTGCGAGCGAGATCGGCACGCCAAACGGCACAACGCCTTTTCGGTCCAGGTGCTGGACATAGAGGCGGAAGGCGCCCGCTGGCAGCATGAACGGATTTTTCACGATCAATGCGGTGGTGAGAGCGAAAAGAAAAAGCAGCACGGAAAACACCAGGAGGCCGCTGCCGCCGATCAGAAACGGCACCACCGCCATCAGCTTGACATCGCCGGCCCCGACCTTGCGCATGGCCCAGAACGGGAAGAGCGCAACAAACAACAAAAGACCGGCAAGCGCGCTCAGGCCCATGTCCCACCACGACCCGGATTGGACCGACAGGAGCTGCAGCGAGCCCAAACCCAGGCAAAGCAGCAGCAGCACATTCTGGTTGGATATCTTCTGGGTGGTGAAGTCGAGCCAGGCGATCCTCGCAAGCAGAGGAATGGCAAGCGCCTTCAGCAGCAGCGACGCGGCGAGCAGCATGCTATCGCCTTACCGCTCGAGATTCTTCACGCTGGACGACAGGAGCTTCAGATTGTTGGCCACGGTCGGATCGTTGGGCGCCAGTTCGTAAGCCTTGAGGAAATTGCTGCGCGCGTCCTGCAGCTTGCCGCGCAGCAGATAGGAATAGCCGACATTGTTGTAATATTCGGGCGTCCCGCCGACCAGCTTGAAGGCTCGGGCGTAGGCCCGGTCGGAGAGGTCGAAGCGGCGGATGCGGTCGCTGCAGGCGGCCAGACCCAACCAGGCCACACCATCATTGGGCGCCAGTTGCGTCGCCTTGTAGAACAGGGCGCCGGCATTGCCGTAGTTTTCCGCTCGGAACTGGTTCTTGGCTTCGGCAACAGCCTGGTCCGAGGCATAGTATTCGACGTCGCTGACCGTCTTCAGCCCGTCGAAGGCATCGCCAAAGGCTGTCACGTCGCCTTTCGATGGCTCATTGGTACGGACGACGCCGTTGCTATCAGCCGTCTGGCAACCGGAAAGCATGACAACCAGCAGACTGGCTATGGCTGCAAGGCGCATTGGCCGCATCATTTTGTCCCCCAAGAGCCCTCCGACTCTGTATTTCGACCAAAGCATATACCTGCCTAGAAGAAAACGCCCCTCATTCGAATAATCACCGGCAGCATGATGATCATCATCACCACTGGGAAGATGCACAGCCCCAACGGAATCATCATTTTGACCGGCAGGGAATTGGCACGCTCTTCGGCACTCAGAATTCTCTGGCTGCGCATCTCGTCACTATAGACGCGCAAAGCGTCGGTCAGGCTAGTACCGAGTTCTTCCGATTGCCGAAACAGCACTGCCAATGCCCGCGCCTCGTCAAGGCCGACGCGGTCAGCGAGTTCGCGCAGTGCTTCGCGCAACGGCTTGCCGGCCCGCAATTGCAGCGTCATGATCGACAGTTGAATGCCTAGCCATTTGTGGGTGCCGGCCAGTTCCTGGCTCACGCGCTCGACCGCAGCCTCCAGGCTCATACCGGCGTCGGCACAGGTTATCATCATGTCCATGAAATCGGGAAAACCGCGGCGATAGACCTGCTTTTGTCCTTTCTCGAAGCGATCGAGCATGACGCTTGGAACCACGAGGCAGGCGAGCCCGAACAAGCCAGCTCCGGCAAAGCCTATGAAACCGGGCAAGGAAGGCGGGAGCACACGGACCAGGAGCGCATAGGCGGCGAGAAAGCCGACACAGACCGCGCCAAGCCGCGACAAGGTATAGATGAGCGGAGCGCTTGGCTGATAGAAGCCGGCGCGGAACAGCTTCGCGTCCAAGGCGCTGGGCTGGTCCCGCTCCTTTTCGATCGATCGAAAATATGCGTCCACTGGCCGCTGCGCCGAGATCCTGGCAAGCTGTTCCTGTCCAACGAGCGAACGGCGATCGGCAATACCTTCGGCCATCAGGCTTTGCGCGACCAGCTTTCGCGTCTGCAGCGCCGGCAAAAAGACGAGGGAACCGAACAGAAAAAGCGCCACCGCCGCCACGAAGACGGCAATGGAGACCAGAACGCTGAGATCCTGAATAGTCGAAAACAAGATTATGTCTCGCCCTGTCAGAAGTCGAAATTGACCATTCGATACATGATGAAATCACCTAACAGCGCCCATGTCCCGAAAATCAGGAACACCGGAAGGATGATCGGATCGCCCCAGACGGTGCCGTAGTAAGCCGGGGCAACAAGCTGGAGTATCAGGAACATCACGATCGGGAACAGGGAGATGATCCATGCCGATACACGGCCCTCGGCCGAAAGCGCCCTGATCTTCATCCTGAGTTTCTGCCTTTCGCGCAGCACCGATGAAAGATTGGACAGGATCCCGGTCAAATTGCCGCCGGTCTTTGCTTGAATCGACAACGACACCGAAAGCAGATGAAGGCCCTCGAAGCCTACACGCTGCGACAATTTTTTCACGGCTTGTTCCATGCTGAGACCAAAAGTAATTTCGTCGGAAACAATGCCGAATTCGGTGCCGAGCGGATCGGGCATTTCGCGGGCGACCAGACCAACCGCTACCGAAGCCGGATGTCCGGCGCGCAGCGAACGAACGATCATGTCGAGTGCGTCCGGGAGTTGTTTCGCGAATTTCTGAATTCGCCTGCTCCGTGCGCGCCGGAGAACGAGAAGTGGCAGCACAAATCCAATCACCAGAAAAACAACGATCGACACCAGGGTCGAAAAGCCCAAAAAGAACGACAGCAGCAACGCCAGCGCCAACCCCGTCAGGAGGAACTTCGCGGCAAAAGTCAGCGGGTTTCCCGTAATGCCGGACTGGGTATAGAGCCTGTTCAGTCCGATCAGGCCAAAGAGAAAGTCGCCCGAGTCGGTCAGCCCGCGTTCGCGCAGCAACCCTTGCAGGGTCTGTTCGGCCGGAACGTCGTCAGACAGCCGTTTCAGCCGGCGGTTGACGGCGCCAATCCGTGCCCGGCTTTTGGCAAAGGAAAGATACATGGCCTCGCCGGCGAGAATAACCGATGCCGCCGCGAGCACATAAATGAAGTAGAGCAAAGTCTGACCGGTGGGCATCAGAGCGCAGCCTGCGGGTTGAAGGCATCCTTGGCAAAATGATGGCCAAGCGTCGCCGCCTCCGGGGCAAAGCGCGGGCGGATGCCGGTGGCGCGAAAATCACCGATGATCTTGCCTTCCGGCGTCACCTCGCGACGGACGAAGTTGTAGATCTCCTGGAGCTGGACGACATTTCCCTCCATGCCGGTCAGTTCCGATATGGAGACGACCCGCCTGCCTCCGTCCGCAAGACGCTGCGTCTGCACGATGATGTCGATGGCCGACGCGATCTGCGCCCGGATTGACTCGTGGGTCATCGGCATGCCGGCCATGCCGACCATTTGTTCGAGCCGTGATATCGCATCGCGCGGCGTGTTGGCATGGATGGTGGTCATCGAACCTTCATGGCCGGTGTTCATCGCCTGCAGCATGTCGAAGGCCTCCTCGCCGCGCACCTCGCCGACGATGATGCGGTCGGGCCGCATGCGAAGCGCGTTCTTGAGCAGTTCGCGCTGACGAACCTCGCCCTTACCCTCGACATTGGGCGGCCGCGTCTCCAGCCGGCCGACATGCGGCTGCTGCAACTGCAGTTCCGCCGCGTCCTCGATGGTGATCAGACGCTCCTTGGCCGGGATGTAGCTCGACAGCGCGTTGAGCAAGGTCGTCTTGCCGCTGCCTGTGCCGCCCGAAACCAGGATCGACTTGCGCGCCTGCACGGCGATGCGCAGCAGGTCGATCATCGGCTGGCGGATCGAATTAAACGCCATCAGGCGTTCGAGCGAATAGGGATTCTTGGAGAATTTGCGGATCGACACCAGCGGCCCATCCACCGAGATCGGCCGCACCGCGATGTTGACGCGCGAACCGTCATCCAGCCGTGCATCCACCATCGGCGCCGATTCGTCGACGCGCCTGCCGATGGCCGAGACGATCTTGTTGATGACGCGCAGAAGATGCGCCTCGTCGCGGAAGCGGATCGCCGTCTCCTCGATCATGCCGCGCCGCTCGATGAAGACGCGCTTGTGTGTGTTGATCAATATGTCGGTGATCGAGTCATCCTTGAGCAGTGGCTCGATCGGCCCCAGCCCCAGCATCTCATCGGCGGTTTCACTGGTCAGCCGGTCAAGCTCGCGGGCGTTCAGCGGCACGTTGCGGCCGCGCACGAACTCGCGAACGATTGGCCGGATCTCATTCAGGATCTCATCCTTCGACGCGGTTTCAAGCGCGGCAAGATTGAACCGGTCGATCAGATGGCGGTGGAGCTCGACCTTGAGCGTCAGGAAATCGTCGCCATGCGCTTCGATGTCGGCAGCGGGGGAAAGCGCCGGCGCAACAGGTAATACCGCAATCGGCTCAAGCTTTGGCTCGATCCGCGGTTCGCCTGGCCCCTTGGTGAATCGGCCCAACATGACGCTTCGTCCCCGTTTAATCCCCGCGCTGAAACTAATCGTTAACCACGGAAGGCACAAGCGCCGACCGCGCACCCATGCGATTAATACTTCAGACATAGTTAAGATCAAGTGTCGGAAAACGTGACGTTTATTTGGTCAGCGGCACTGTCCTAAATGGAACACGGTGACTCGCTTTTCGGTGAAAGTGCCTTTTTTGCCACAAAGGCGTCATGGAACGCATCTAATCCCTTAGATATTAAACCATATGCCTTATTGCTAATGCGGCCCCACTTTCGCCATATCGCGGCCAAATTGTGAACGAATGGTTAAGAGGCGCACAAAAATCAACCGAATCAATGTCTTGGGTTAGTGAAGGAACGGGAATATTCTTGCCGAATCAGGTATAAGAGAGTTAAAGAACCATTAATCCCATTTGACTTCAGTTTTCGTCGGGACTTAGATCAAGTCGACGGGGGATGCTTGGGTATGGATTTCATCCTTGGCTCGTCTCGTCGGGTTCAAACCTCCAAAGGGAGAAATTGGCATGAAGAAGCTCATGACGATGACCCGGCAGTTCCGCGACGACGAAAACGGCGCTGCCATGGTCGAATATTCCATCCTTCTCGGCATCATCGCGGTCGCCGTCGTCCTGACGGTCATCGCGATCGGTGGCTGGGTCTCGGGTCGATTTACGGGTCTGTGCACCGCGCTCGAAGCCACTAACGTTGGTGGCTGCAATGCCACGACCGGCGTCGGCAGTTGATCGCCTGATCACGCTCAGGCCCGGATCATCAGGTCCGGGCCTGAATCCGATCGCAGCGGACGAATTTCCGCATTCTGGGCATGGGGCTTGGGGCTATGCGCGTAAATACTGTCATCATGATCGTGCTCGCCGGCGTGTTCGGCGTTGTGGCGGTGGTGCTCGCCAATATCTGGCTGGCCAGCCAGCGCAGCGCCATGGCGAAGGGGGATAATGTCCAGCGCGATACGGTCGTTGTGGCTGCCGTCGCGTTGAAATTCGGCGACACGCTGACATCAGACAAGCTGCGCGAAATTGCGTGGCCGGCGGGCGCGGTTCCGGCCGGTGCCTTCAGGACAACAAAAGAGGCTTTGGCCGGCGACGGCACGAAGCAGGCACTGCAGACGATCGGGATCAACGAGCCGGTTCTCGCAACCAAGATCACAGGCCCCGGCCAGCGTGCCACGCTTTCGGCGGTGCTCGGCGAAGGCATGAAGGCCGTTTCCATTCGCGTCAACGATGTGCTTGGCGTCGCCGGGTTCGTCTTTCCGGGCGACCGCGTCGACGTGCTTTTGACGCGCACGGCGCGTGGCGAAGGCGGCGCGGACAAGAGTTTTGTCGACGTGCTGCTGCAGAGCATGAAAGTGCTCGCCGTCGACCAGGTCGCCGACGAGAGCAACGAGAGCCCGACGGTGGTGAAATCCGTTACGCTCGAGGCCAGCACCAGAGATGCCCAGAAGCTTACCTTGGCCGCCGGTGCCGGCCAGTTGTCGCTGGCGCTTCGCCAGGCAGCCGCCAGCCAGGGCGAGACCACTGAACGCATCACGCTTTCCGACCTGACCGGCGACACGCCGGCCGACGTCGCCGCCAGGCAGGCCGAACTCGCCAGGCAGGCTGCGGCCGAGGCTGAGGCCTCGGCCGAGCGCAAGCGCGCCGACGACAAGATCAATGGACTGACCCAGGCCGTGGAACGGGTGGGAAGCAGGCTCGATCTGTTGAGCGCCGCAAAACTTGCTCCGGCAGTAGCCTCGGCACCCCAAGTGCAAGAGGTAGTTAAGGAAGTAATCAAATATGTGCAGCCGGAACCGCCGGCGCGTGCGACAGTCGGCGTCTTTCGGGGTGTGAAGTTCGAATCCTACGACGTGCCGCGACAAAAATAACACCGGCGCACTCGAAAGGGGTTCCGGGTCGGCATCCGGATCGGCAAAAAAGGGGGGTAGTCCAGATGCGTATGTTCCGGGGACCACTGGCGGCGGTCGCGCTGGCCTGTTCGGTCATGTTACCGCCGATTGACCTTGCTGCTCATGCAGCCGACCGCAAGATCGATGTATCGAACCCCAGCGTCCACCGTATTTTCCTGCCCATGTCGCAGTCGGTGACGGTCCAGGTGAACGCCAATCTCGGCGACATCGTCGTCGGCGACGAGAAGATCGCCGACGCCCAGCCAATGACCGACCGGACGCTCTATGTCATCGGCAAGAGCGCCGGCACCACCACCGTCAACCTCTTTTCAGAAGACAAGCGCTCGCTTGGCGTGATCCAGATCGAGGTCGGTGTCGATGTCGGCGACATGGCGCAGGCGATCCGCCAGGTGGCGCCCAGGGCGCGCATCGATATCGGTTCGATCAACGGCAAAATCAGGCTTGGCGGCCATGTCAAGGACGGCGCCACGCTGGCGGCGATTATGCAGGTTGCCCAGCAATACGGGCCCGACGCGATCATAAACGCCGTGACCGTCGACGACAGCCAGCAGGTAAACCTGGAAGTGCGCGTGCTCGAGGCCAAGCGCAATGCCGGCCGCGATCTTGGCGTCTCAATCAGGAGCACCAACGGCAGCGGCACGACCCGAACCGCAACCGGTATTGCCACCGTTGATGAGGACAATCTGGTTCTTGGGCCTGGAGATCTGGTTACCGGTCTTCTTTCGAACAGCAATCCATTCGCGGCGCTGATCACCCGCGTCATCAACAGCGATGTCAAGGTCGACCTGATCATCGAGGCGCTGGAGGCCAAAGGCGTGGTGCGCATGCTGGCCGAGCCCAATCTCACCACTCTATCCGGCGAACTGGCCAGCTTCAACGCCGGCGGCGAAGTGCCTATCCGTAGCGTCGACAGTGATGGCGAGGTCCAGGTCGAGTTCAAACAATTCGGCGTCAATCTGCTGTTCACCCCGGTCGTTCTTGCCGACGACAAGATCAACATCAGGCTGGCGCCTGAAGTCAGCGACCTCACCGGCTTCACCACCGCCGGCGACCCAATCTTCACCAACCGCAAGCTGTCGACCGTCGTCGAATTGCGCGACGGCCAGAGCTTCGCGGTCGGCGGGCTTCTATCGAGCAAGAACACCAAGATCCAGAGGCAGGTGCCATGGCTCGGCCAGGTGCCGATCGTCGGAACGCTGTTCCGGAATTCGAGCAACCAGAAGGAAGAGACCGAACTGATCGTGATCGTGACGCCGCATATCGTGCGGCCGGTGAAACCAGGCGAACAGCTGGCGACGCCGTTCGACAAGACACGGCCCGCCAACGACCCCGAGTTTTTCGTGCTCGGTCAACTGGAAGTGACCAAGGACATGGTTCGCAAATATGAGCTCGGCGAAGGCGTGGTCGGCCCCTATGGCCACATGCTAGACCTGAAATCAAAGGACAAGATGCTCTATGTCAAGAAATAGAACCTTGCTCCTGCTCTTGTGCGCCGGCGCGCTGACGGGATGCGCTACCGACTACCTGAACAATTACGAGACGATGACGTTGGCGGCGGGCGACACGCAGAAATACAATTCGCTGCTGCAGACGGTCGATCCGCTCAATCCGGCGTCGAGGAACACGGTGATCGAAGGCGACGGCGCGCGCGCCGCCGCTGTTGCCCAGAGTTACAAATTTCCACCGCCACCGCCGCCACCGCCGGCCATCACGGTCAATGTCGGCAACACCGGAGATTGAACAGAGGAATGCGGTTCAGCGTCAGGGAAAATGAGGGATCCTGGCGTCAGGGGAGCTAAGAGTAAGGCCATGCTGCGGATCATTCGCGCGTTCTGGCACGATCAGAGGGGAATGGCGCTGATACTGGTCAGCATCACGCTGCCGGCAATCATCGGGTTTTCTTTGCTGGCGATCGATATGAGCCGGGTCAACAATTTGCACAATGATTTGCAGAAGGCTGCAGATAGCTTTGCGCTTGCGGCGGCGGCGGAACTCGACGGAAGCAGCGGTTCCTGGGCACGAGCCGAACGCGCTATGGCGATGCTCGTAGACAACGAAAGCAATTTCTCCACGGCAGGCAGGTTCACTCTGACCTCCGGTCAGCCGGGAGGCACGCAGCACTGCAACAATGCCGGCGCCATTTCCTGGTGCTTTCTCAAAGCGATCCCTGCCAACGACGGAACCAAAATTACAACCGCCAATCAGGCCACCTATCATGCAAATGCCAACCAGGCTGTCGGAGAGGCGGAAACGCGGTTCATCCAGGTGACAGTCGCTCCCCAAGGGTTTGCCGCGATCTTCCCGGTCTCCATTCTATCATCCGGCACCAGCAACTCTTGGACCATAGGTGCCGTCGCTGTCGCGGGCTTCACCTCCGGCGTCTGCGATTTCACACCGGTGTTCATGTGCAATCCTTATGAGATGGTGAACGGGACGAACAATGCCGGGGGTTATACGCTTGAGCAGGCCGTTTCCGATCCGGCCGTGCGTCGCCGGCTGATCGAACTGAGGAAGGTCGGAAATGGGGCTGCGGCCGGTCCCGGCAACTTCGGCTTCCTCGAGCCTCCGCCAGATGTGGGAAATGGTGCTCAAGCACTGGCCCAGACGATCGCAACGTCGACGCCAATTGGCTGCTACAATTCCGCGAACGTAACGACGAAGACCGGTCAGAATGCCGGCCCGGTGCAAGATGCCTTCAATGTTCGTTTCGGGATTGGAGCCAACGGCAACCACTTCGACAGCCCCGAGTACGGTCCGGCTGCCAACGTCCGAAAAGGGGCGATACAGACCACCGGCAGCGCCAATCAATGCGCGTCCATGAACCAACTTTCATTCACTGAAGCTGGAACAATGGGCCTTCCGCACGATGCAACAACGCCGTATCTGGGCGGCAGGATGGGCGATGGGGATTGGGATTTCTCAGGCTATTGGAGCACCAACTTCGGCTCCGCTTCCTATCCAGCTTCATGGGACACGACCAAACCGACGCGCTATGAGGTCTATCGTTACGAGATATCGGCCGGGTTAGTGGGCACCGCGTCTACGGGTGGAGAGGTCGGGACACCGTCGGCATCTTGCCAACCGCCTGTCACGACAGTTGATCGTCGGCTGATTTATGGCGCTATCCTGAACTGCAATGCGCTCGAAGCCGCGGGCAACGAACTGTCCGGCCATAGCACCAATCTGCCTGTCGAAGCATTCGGCAGCTTCTTCCTCACCGAACCTGTTCCCTCGACGTCGGAGGACGCATCGGTGATGGTCGAACTGGTCGACGTAACCGGTGGTGCCGGCCAGGGTACGCTCGACAATTTCCTTCGCGACGAAGCTCAGCTCTACCGGTGATGGCGATGATCGGAGCGCTGTACCATCATCTCCACAGATTTCGAGGCGAGCAGCGCGGCACGGCTCTCGTCGAAATGGCGCTGATCGCGCCGCTGATGCTGATCCTGTCGGCGGGCGTGTTCGAGTTCGGCAATCTGATCCACCAAAAACTGCTGATGGAGGCCGGACTTTCGGACGGCGCCCGCTTTGCCGCGCGCTGCAACAGCCAGCTGTACACCAAGGCAGGGCTAGCGGCGATAAACTGCGCCGATATCGCCAGCAACATCGCGGTGTTCGGCAACGCCGCGGGGACAGGGAGTGCGCGCATCGCCGGCTGGCAGAAGGCGAATGTGACGGTGACCATTGCCGCCTCAGGCTCGTGCCATGACGCCGTGGTCGCAGGTGTCACCCAATATCGAGCTACCACTGCACAGGTCTGCATCGTCAGGGCGGCGGGGACGTTGGCCTATAGTGGCATCGGAATGCTGTCACTGATCGGCATCGGACCCATGACGCTAAATGGCTTTCACGAGGAGCGGTTGATCCGGTTCTGATCATGATCAGGCGTTTCGCAAAATCGGAAGACGGCGCAACGATGGTGGATATGGCCATCGTATCTACACTGCTGTTTACCCTTGTTCTCGGCTTCGTCGATTTCGGTTACGCTCTCTATCAGTGGAACGCCGCCACCAAGGCCGTCCAATTAGGCGCACGTCTGGCCTCGATTTCCGATCCGGTTGCCACCGCGCTAAGTACAGCAGCACCGACGACGACGCCGGGCGCTCCGGTTGTTGCCGCCGCATATGGACCCTTCGCCTGCACTTATACAGTTGGCACAGGGGCCTGCACCAACGGCGGTGCGTTCAACGCCACCAACTTCAGCCGTATCTTTC
The DNA here is from genome assembly GCF_007830515.1 of Mesorhizobium tianshanense. Taxonomy (GTDB): domain Bacteria; phylum Pseudomonadota; class Alphaproteobacteria; order Rhizobiales; family Rhizobiaceae; genus Mesorhizobium; species Mesorhizobium tianshanense. The sequence goes on along the minus strand of NZ_VLKT01000054.1, from coordinate 22,621 downwards.
GCGGCGATACCACAAACACTGACGACAATACCTGTCCCACGTTGGCCACGGACCAGCGGCCGGGTATGTGTCATTTCTTTCCTGGCCTCAGGCGCGACAACGTTGTCATCACCTATTCCGCCACCGGCCTGGGCTACCAGACCCGGCTGGGCGGACCGGTGCCGACAATCACCGTCAGTCTTCAGAACCGGACCTTCCAGTTCTTCTTCCTCGGTGGCCTGCTCGGATTCGGAAACCTCACCATGCCCTCCATGCTCAGCACGGTCACGGGCGAAGACCTGAAGAGTACCTCCCCATGAACGCCATCAACACCAAAGTCCTCCCAACCAAACGAAAGCAGGTGGCCCTGTTCTCGTCGGATCCGCAGTTCAAGCGCGAGGTGGCGACGCGGCTCGACGCGCTGGCCATCTACGATGTCAGGATCTCCGAGACGGGCGACTTTCTCAAAGGCCCGCCCGCCGACACGCGGCCGGGCATCGTCATCCTCGACCTCGCCAATGGCGAGTTGCTCGGCGAGCCTGGAATAGTCGCGGCCCGCGCCTTGTGGGCGGCGGTGCCGTTGATCGCGGTTTCCGGCGAATTGACCTCCGAACAGACGCGCATCCTGGTTCGCATGAACGCTTCGGACTGGCTGCACAAGCCGCTCGACGCCAAGGAACTGCTGAACGCGGTCACCTTCCACGACACCGGCAACCAGGGCACCAAGAGCCGCATCATCACCTTCATCAGCGCCAGCGGCGGCGCGGGCGCCACGACGCTCGCTCTGTCGGCGGCGGAGTTCCTGGCGTCGAAATCCACCGAACGTGCGGCTTCGACCTGCCTCGTCGACCTCGATTTCCAGAGCGCCAATTGCGGCGCCTATCTCAACCTGTTCAACCAGTTCGACCTGGCCGGCATCATCGGCCAGCCGGAAAGACTCGACGTCGAGCTGATGGACGTCATCAAGCTTTCGCGCCCCTCCGGCCTGACCATCTATTCATTCGAGAGGCCGCAACTGCCGTTTGAGCCGCAGGGCGGCGATTTCGTGTTCCGGCTGCTGGACCTCGTCGCCTACCGGTTCGACGACATCGTCATCGACCTGCCGAATATCGAAACCCCGTGGCAGAATTCCGTGCTTTCGACGAGCGACGAGATATTCATCGTCTTCGAGCTCAACGTCGCCTCGCTGCGGCAGGGCAAGCGGCTCTACAAGAAGATCCGCGAGTTGCGCGGCAATTCGGTGAGCATCACGCTGGTCGCCAACAAGCACAAGCGCAAATGGTTCGGCAACCATTTCTCGCGCGGCGAGCTCGAGAAGATATTCAAGGCGCCGCATATCAAGTCGGTCGCCCTGGACAATGCGCTGCTGACCGATGCCTTGAACCGCGCCATCCTGCCTTTGGAAGTGGACGGGCGCGCACGATTCAACAAGGATTTGAAGCGGATGTTCAAAGAGCGGATCGATGACGCTGCCCGGTAGATACCGCATCGTCCCGACGCTGGCCGGCGCCTGCATCATGGGTCTGGCCTTGGGAATGCCGGCCTGGAACTTGGCCCATGCCCGATCCGCGCTATCGGACCGGCCGCCGCTGCCGGCGATGGGTCCCAGCCTGCGCAAGACGGTTGCTCTCCAAACCGCGGAACAGCCCGGCACGATCATCATCCGCAAGGACGAGAAGGCGCTCTATCTGGTGACCCGGCAGGGCGAGGCGCTGCGCTACCAGATCAGCGTCGGACGCGACGGCTTTGGCTGGACTGGCATCGTCAAGGTGGGGGCGAAAACGGCATGGCCGGAATGGCGCCCGCCCAGGGAAATGCGCGCCCGCCAGCCGGAGCTGCCGGAAATGGTGCCTGCCGGTCCCTACAATCCACTCGGCGCCAGGGCGCTCTATCTGCTGCGGGACGGGCGCGACACGCTCTATCGCATCCACGGCACCAACGATCCCAAGGGCATCGGCTTCGACGGAACATCGGGATGTTTCCGTCTTACCAACACCGATGTGATCGATCTCTTCAAGCGCGTCTCTATTGGCGCAAAGGTGGTGGTCCAATGACGATGATCAGCGATCCGGACATGCCTGCAATCGACGTTGGGCCGGCGACCCACGCCGGAGAGCAAGCTGTCGCAGGCAAACCGAGCAATGCAAGGATGATCGGCGTTGTTGCCGCCGGCGCCTTGCTGATCACGGCGGTGAACATAACAGCCGCGGTCTATCTCTACCGCGGCATCAACGATCTGCGCTTTGTGGAAGGGCGGCTGGAACAACTCGGATCGTTCGAGCAACGGATCGCGGCTCGGCTCGATACGGTCAACAACGGCTTTCAAAACCGGTTTGAAAGGCTCGACAGTCAACTGCAGGGCAGCTTCAACGACGTCAAAGACAGCATTGCCCGGCTTGAACAGAACCTGCCCCTGGACAGCGACGACGACATGTCGAGCGTGGTGGAGCCGTCCGTGGTCACGACCACCATGGCGGAAGCATCCACCGATCTCGAAGCAGCGACCGAACCCGGTGTCGTCGATGTGCCACCTCAGCCGAAAAGGAGGGTCGCGGCAGCGCCCCCTGCCCCAAACTCCTCCTACCAGCGCATAGTGCGGCCTGACGGCAAGGTTCATTACAAGAAGATCAACTAAAGGCGACAGGCATCGAGAGAACGGTTTTGCGTTCAGCTGCATTCGGAGCTGCCGTCGTCTTGTTGGCGCCGATCGGGAGCGCGACGGCCGCGACCTGCTACCATGTCGTCAATGTCGATTTTTGGGATGTGCTCTATATCAGATCGCAGCCAAGCCACCTTTCCAGGGCAGCGGGCGCGATCGCTCCCGATCACAACGGTATCATCGTGGCGACGGGCTCATGCCGTCCGACCGGGGCCGACCGAAAGCGGCAATGGTGTCCGGTCACCTACCATCCGTTGCCGTCAGTCCGGCTGGACGGATACGTGAAGGCCTATTTCGTGGAAACCACGGCGTGCCCCGGGTCCTAAAGATCCCGCTGCAGAGCAATAAGCTGTACGGCGAGCGCTTCGGAACGCTGTCGCGCTTCGCCGAGAAACGCAACATGGCAGTAGGCGCAGGCTGCTGTGCCCAGAAGCAGCACGAGGCTGTTCTGCCATGTGAAATCGAGCATCAGCGAGAACGGAAGGCCGTTGGGCGCGGTGAACGCCGCAATCGTGCTCGCTGTTTCAGAATGGCTGCTGGACGCGATCATCAGCGCGGCGAAAAGCAGTGCGACGTGGTTGGCAAGGAAGAATGCGGCCGACTTTCTCGTCCGGCAAGCCATCCAGCAGACGATCGATGCGGCGGTCAGGATGGCGGCATCGAGGACCATTGAGCCGCCTAGATAGAGATCGACCTGCTGCCAGAACATGGTCGACAAAGGGCGCAGTTCAAGCCAGATCCACCACATGGCGGGGCTGGCCGGATAGGTTCCCAGCAGGAATGTCGCTGCTCGCTCCCCTGCGAGAATCAGAAGGATGAGAGCCGGAAAGGCAAAAAGCAGAATTGGCTTGCGCGTCATGTTCCCCCCGACAATCGACAAGCAGAATAGGCCGCAAAGATTGCGCGAGGCTTAATGGAAGGCGCGCCCCACGAAGGGGTGGAAAAGCAGGATGAAAAGGGAAAAATCTAATTAAATCAAAAGTCTCGCTTGCCCTGACCCGCAAGGATACCGGCTGGCTTCGCCAACATCCGAACCTCGCAGTGCGGCTTCGTCCCAATGCCGGTCTCGTCTCCAGATGGAATATCGATCGGGCTCAGGCAGATTGGGACGACACTTGCGACGTTTACTTCAAGCATGCGTCATCCCGCGTGAAAGAAATCCAGCGCGCCGCCCGGGTCAGGCGAAGCGCGCGTGCGAACATACCAAAGCTCTTCTCGGAGGTTTCGGTCCGTCGCGCGAAGCGTGGCGTTATGGCTCCTAGCTTGACATTCATGTTTTCCTTCCAAGACCGTGGCGCTTCGCCCACTGGTTCTCGGCTTCATTGTCCGCAACGGTGTTCTTGACCGGTCCGTTGCCACATGATCGTATGATCAAAGCAATGGGAGGTATGTGCCTGAAGCCGCTTTCACAGCGCTGAGTGTGAAGCGGCCGCAAGCCGAGAAAACGGTCCCGTCAGGGAACGGGAGCGTTCCCTCGCGTTATGCCTTGATCGCCACGGCGTTGCCGAGGACCGCTCTGAGCTCGTTCAGGGGCTCTGCTTCCTCAGCCGGCGCGATCAGTTCCCATTGCCGATATCCCTCGGGGATGGTGACGCCATAGATCGGCGATGCAGCCTGCGGCTTCGCATCGGCGTTCGCGCCCGCCACCACCACGGCTGGATGTAAACAGATCTCATCGGAAAGCTCCGCTTGACGGGTTGTCAGAACTTGTCGACGTCGATGACCGCCTGCGCAAAAGCCTGCGGCGCTTCCTGCGGCAGGTTGTGGCCAATGCCGCCAGAGATCAGTCGATGTTCGTATTTGCCGGAGAACTTCTTGGCGTAGGCCGCCGGATCGGGATGCGGCGCGCCATTTGCGTCACCTTCCATCGTGATCGTCGGCACACCGATCGTTGGAAGCGCCGCCAGCTTTTTTTCCAAAGCGCCATATGCTGGCTCGCCCGGGGCCAGACCGAGTCGCCAGCGATAGTTGTGGATCGAGATGGCGACGTGGTCGGGATTGTCGAAGGCCGCAGCGGAGCGTTCGAAGGCGGCGGCGTCGAAAGCCCATTTGGGTGAGGCAAGCTCCCAGATAAGGCGGGCGAAATCCCGGGTGTACTTCTCATAACCCGCCCGTCCCCGCTCGGTGGCGAAGTAATATTGATACCACCATTGCAACTCGGCCTTCGGCGGCAGCGGCATTCGGTTCACCTCCTGACTGCCGATGAGATAGCCGCTGACGGACACCATGGCCTTGCAGCGCTCAGGCCAGAGCGCGGCGATGATGTTGGTCGTCCGCGCGCCCCAGTCATAGCCGGCGACGACCGCTTTCTGGATGTTCAGCGCATTCATCAAGGCAACGATGTCGGACGCAAGCGCCGCCTGCTGACCGTTCCTGGGCGTTGCGTCCGACAGGAACCGCGTCGTGCCGTAGCCGCGCAGATATGGCACGATGACCCGGTACCCTGCGTCTGCAAGCAGCGGCGCAACATCGACATAGCTGTAGATGTCATAGGGCCATCCGTGCAGAAGGATAACCGGGGGACCGTCCGCAGGACCGTCTTCGGCATATCCGACGCTCAGCAGACCCGCGTCGATCTGCTTCAGCGAGGAGAACGAGGTCCGAGGCTTTACGGTGCGGGAAGCGGTCGTTTCCGTCCCGCCGCCCTGCGCTCCCGCGATCCCGATCGCGCCGAGCTGCGCTGCGGCGACCGTCGCGGCAGCAACGCCGAAGAGGTGGCGACGATGATGGTCGATTTTTTCCGGGGTTCTGACTGCGTTCATTTGTGCACCGCCTTGTCGTGATGACATTTTGTCGAGAATGGGCCCGCCTGATCGATCAATATGATCGGTGGGTTAGACCAGGTTGATTGCGACTTTGATGTCGCCGCGCGTGGCCTTCGAGTAGGGGCAAGTCTGATGCGCAGCATCCATAACTGCCTGGGCAAGGTCGCGATCGAGCCCGGGCAGGTTTACATTGAGCCGTGCGCTAAGAAAGAAGGCGCCGTCGGCGACGTTCAGATCCACTTCCGCATCGATTGCGAGGCCAGCCGGCAGTATGATGTTCATCTTGCGGGCGGCGATTGCCATCGCGCCCTCGAAGCAGGCCGACCAGCCGGCCGCTAGCAACTGCTCCGGATTGGTGCCGCTGCCTGGACCGCCGGGCGTGGAAAGCCTGATGTCCAGTCGACCGTCGGAACTGCGCGACGCACCATCCCTGCCGCCAGTGGTGCGGACTTTGGCGGTATACAACAGCTTTTCAGATTGGCTCATGATGTGTTCCTCGCAAAAGGGCACTTGGAAAATCGATGGGAAATTGCGCGTGGCTTCGCTATCCACGAGCGCGCAAGCACACTGGAAGGGCTTGCGTCCGAAGCAAGTCTCGCGGCATGAGCGATAACGACAGTGCAGTCATGATCATTCTCCCTGGGCCGGTAAGCAGAAGTTCCTGCCGCTTCGACACATAGAGAAGGATCGCCTGGAGCGCCCGTTATGCACTATGATGCGGTGTTAGCGCTCGCCAGTGAATGCGTGTCTTGGAACTGGGGCTGGGCTGCTATCATGCCCTGCCTCGCTCGGGGGCGACGAAATCGGACTTTCTGCGACATAGGTCTTGGACTTGGACCGGGATCGGGATCGGCCCCAGCCATCAGGATGCAACGAAGAATGATGCCATGATATCGCCAGCCGCGCAGACGAGCGACAGGATATCGTTTGGTCCCTTTACGTTGGCGGCGGGCGAAAGGCTCCTGCTGCTGCAAGGCGAGCCTGTCAATCTCGGCACGCGCTCTTTCGATATACTGGCAGCCTTGGCTGCCCGCCCCAACGAGATCGTCAGCAAGAAAGACCTGCTGGCCCACGTCTGGCCCGACGTCACCGTTGAAGAAGGCAGTTTGCGATTTCACATCGCCAATCTCAGAAAGGCGTTAGGCGACGGCAAGGACGGCGCACGCTACATCGCCACTCTGACGGGACGGGGCTACTGCTTTGTGGCCCCCGTCTCGCGATTGGATAGTCAAGACGGCGGGCAAAGCGAGGTCGCCGTCAGCTATCCGCAGGCCAATCTGCCAAGTCGCCTGACCCGGATGGTCGGCCGGACCGATGATACCGTCGCACTTTCAACTCAACTGGCCGGCATGCGTTTCGTTACCGTCGTTGGCACTGGTGGTGTCGGCAAGACCACTGTTGCCGTGGCGGTAGGCCATGATCTGGTCGAAGCATTCGCGGGTGCCGTACATTTCGTCGACCTTGGGGCGCTGAGCGATCCCGGGCTGGTTGCGACGACCGTAGCCTCGATGTTGGGCCTGTCTCTTCAGTCCGACGACCCGACATCCAGTCTGATCGCCTATCTGGCGGACAAGCGAATCCTTCTGATCCTCGACACTTGCGAGCATGTCATCGACGCCGCAGCAAGCTTGGCGGCCCGCATCTTCGCCGCTGCACCGCAAGCCCACCTGCTGGCAACGAGCCGGGAGCCTCTTCAAGTCGAAGGCGAGTACGTTTACAAGCTGGATCCGCTTGCCTGCGCGCCGGGCGATCTGGAACTCACCGCGTCGGTGGCGCACAGCTTCCCTGCAACCCAGCTGTTCCTGGAACGTGCCGCGGCGAGCGGTGTCCGGCTTGACCTTCCGGATGCGGATGCCGCCATCGTGGCCGGCATCTGTCGCAAGCTCGACGGCGTGCCGCTCGCGATCGAGCTAGCGGCCGGGCGGGTTGCGAGTTACGGCCTGCAAAAAACTGCCGAACTTCTCGACGAGCGGCTGACGCTGTTGTGGCCGGGACAACGTACCGCGACCCCGCGGCAGAAGACCCTCCAGGCCACGTTGGACTGGAGCTACGGGCTGCTATCCGAGCTCGAGCGCCATTTGCTTCGTCGGCTCGCCGTCTTCGTTGGCCATTTTTCGATTGATGCCGTCCTGGACGTCGTGACGAGCGCAACTGTCGATGACGCTCTCGTGTTTGGCGCCATCGACAGTCTCGTAGCCAAGTCGATGGTAGCGGCGAGGCCGGCCGGAGCAACGATGCGTTACCGCCTGCTCGACACGACGCGGGCTTACGCCCTTCAGCTCGACGTCGACGATGCGGAACTTGAGAGCCTGGCCGCACGTCACGCGACCCACTACCTGCGCTGGCTGGAGGAGACGGGAGCCGGATGGCCGACTTTGTCTAGCGCCGTGCAACGGTCGCTTCACCTTGCGGGCTTGGCCAATGTGCGAGTGGCTCTGGACTGGTGCTTCGGGCCTGAGGGGAACACTGAAGTCGGCGTCCGCCTGGCCGCTGCGGCGGCTCCGGTTTTTCTGTCGATGTCTTTGCTCACCGAATGCCATCGCTGGACGGCGCAGGCGGTCCTTGCCCTCGACGACACTACCGGCGGCGGATTGGAGGAGATGCATCTTCAGGCCGCCCTGGGGGTGTCCCTGATGTTCACGCGTGGCGGAAAAGATGCGGCGCGCGTGGCTTTGAACAGAAGCCTTGCCATTGCCGACCGGCGTGGCGACGCGCTCGATCAGCTTCAGATTCTTGGCCCGCTGCAAATGTTCCACCTGCGTAGGGGAGAGTTCAGGTCTGCGCTGCACTACGCGGAGCGCTGTTCCGTTATCGCCGGAAGCCTTCAGGACTCTGTCTCCACCACATTGGCGCACTCCCTGATGGGGATTTCACTACACCTCAGCGGAGAGCTCGATCGTGCCCAAACGGCGCTTGAAGCGGCGTTACGATACGGGCCGCGCTCCGACCGGACCACGACGAACTATCTTGGTTTCGACGGCAGGATTCTAGCCGGCGCGATTCTGGCAAGGACACTCTGGCTGCAAGGCCATCCGGATCGGGCCGTCGAGCGCGCGCGGCTGACGATCAAGGATGCGGACGTCCTGAACCATCCCCTGACGCTCTCCATCGCACTTGTCTGGGCGGTTTCCGTGTTCCTCTGGGTCGGAGACCCAAAGAGCGCGGAGGAATACATCGAGCGTCTTTTCTCGCGCGCCGAATTTCATTCCCTCGATCCCTATCTTGCGCTAGGGCGCGGCTTCAAGGGGGAACTCGCCATTCGTCGAGGCAACGCAAGCAGCGGTGTCGAAAGCCTTCGAAGCTGTCTTGCCGAGCTTCACGCCGCGCCATACGAGTTGCTCACCACGCCGCTCAACATCTCGTTCGTTCAGGGCCTCGCCGGGACAGGCCGGCCCGCGGAAGCGCTGTCACTGCTCGATGAGACGATCCGGCAGGTCGAGGCAAGCGGAGATCTTTGCTACATGCCGGAACTGCTGCGCGTGAAGGGCAGCCTTGTTCTCGCGGCTCCGCGACCTGGCGCCGACGAAGAAGCAGAACTGTGTTTGCGGCGATCGTTGGAGCTCAGCAATCGTCAGGGCGCGCAGGCATGGAAGTTGCGGACCGCTATCGACCTTGCTTCCCTGTTGGCCGCTCGCGGACGACACGAGACCGCCCGAGCACTTCTCCATCCAATTTTTGCGCGATTTGGCGAGGGCTTGGAGACAGCAGACCTGCAATCAGCCGCACGCCTGCTGGCGACGCTGAACTAGCATGGCTTTTGCTGCGGAGCCGGTCGGCGGGAGAGCGGCAATCTTGCCGCTGTTCCCGCTCTGATGCTGAACGGCAATCTGAGTCAATTGCTGTATGAGGGACACCCCCGCCTAGAGACCTTTGCCTTCCGGGGGAGCGCTATCTCGCGCCGTGAAGCGACTCGCTCGGCTCCACCTGCGGTTTTTATTGCATGCAAGGGGGTTCGAGTCCAAGCCGCAGAGTTGAAATGAGCAGGAAATTTCAATAAAAACAATATGTTACAGTTATGGTGGGTCTGGAGGACGTATTCAAACTATTGATTTTATTGCATCTTTCGTGGGCCAGAATCAGAAATCTTTCCGCATCGTTCCGTAGGGTTCCGCGACCGAGCAAAGTATTTGCTGGTAGATAGAGTACGCAGTCTGCCGAAATGCTGGCCCAATTGATCGAAATCCCGATCGTTGGGACAAATCATCTCTACCACGGCCTACCGACTAAAAGGCGAGCGCAAGAAATCAATCCTCTTGCGCCGGATCGCGGCCGGCGCGCTCGATGTGCCGGCGCAGAAGCGCTTCGGCGTAGCCCAGGTCGCCCTCGGCGAGAGCGTCGAGGATGGCGATGTGCTCGCCACAGGCACGCTGGATGCGCGCCTCGCTCAGTTCGTCGAAATCGGCGTACTCGGTCATTCGCCGCAGATTGTTCTGCTGGCGGATGGCCTGGAGCATGAACCGGTTCCCAGACCAGCCCACGAGCGCCTCGTGGAGCGCCGCATTCACACGAAACCAGCGCTCGCGCCTGATCGAGGCGGCTGGGGCGTTCAGAATTTCCTTCTGTGCGGCATGCAACGCCGCCAGTGCCGCCGGGTCGACGCGGAACCCGGGTTGGCGCAGCGCCCCGCATTCGATCACGAGCCGGAAATGATAGCTCTCGGCCACAGCGTCCGGCGTATCCAGGCTCTCGGTGAATGCCCAGCCATGTCCGCGCAAGCGATGCGCCAGGCCGTCGGCTGCAAATCGCAGCAACACCTTGCGTAGCTGTCCACGGGGCGCACCATAGCGCTCAGAGAGTTCCGCCTCCGAGACCTCCGCGGGCAATGCTCCCGCAGCGCGGTCAGTCATGATGCGCCCGTAAAGCGCTTCGATCTCGGATAGCGGCGCGACACCGTCCATCTGGTCCGCGTCGGATGGCAGTCGCGCCAGCACGAAGCCTCGCCTGGGCTCGTATCGCACCAGGCCGTGGCCGGCGAGCGCATTGAGCGCCGCGCGTACCGGCGAGCGCGACACGCCGAGCTGGTTGGCCAGCGCAAGTTCCGACAGCCTCCGGCCAGGATTCCACGCCTGATCGACAGCGAGGGAAACGATCTGGCGGGCGAGTTCGGTCTGCAGGCTGCTGGCGAGGGGAACAGTCATGATTTCTCTTTGTGGTTCGTCGCTCACGAATTAGCACAAGAATCTGTTGACAGGCCACGCGTCAATCGTATTCTGTATTTTGATCCTTCAAAATACAATATGGTCTCAATGTCTTCAATCACTCCGTCTCCATTCCCCTTCGTTTCGGTTGCGGGCATCCCTTTCGAGCGTGGCCGTCAATATGGCGTCGCCGTCGCCTCGCGCGTGCGGCGCAGCGCGGCGATCTACGGGACGACCCTCGACGAACTCGGCTATGACGCAGCCGCCAAGTCGCGCCTGATCAAGGAGTTCGCCGCCGAGATAGGCTCCTTCGGCGCCGACTATCTGGAGGAAATGGAGGGCATCGCCAAGGGCGCCGGCGTCCCGTTCGAGGACGTCATCATGATCAACGCGCGCACGGAAGTGGTCGCGAAGGCGCGCCAGGACGCGGGAAAGCCGGAAGAAGAACCCGAAGACGGCTGTACGGGTGTGGTCGTGCTGCCCGAACGCAGCGCGACAGCATCGGTCCTGCATGCGCAGAACTGGGATTGGCGAGCCGAATGCGCCGAGACGGCCATTGTGCTCAGGGTCGAGCAGGAAAATGGCCCCGATTTCCTGACCTTCGTGGAGGCTGGTGGGCTTGCGCGCTGCGGTATGAATGCCGCGGGCATCTCCATCACCGCCAACTATCTCGAATGCAACCGCGATTTCCAAAAGCCTGGCGTGCCGCTGGCTCTCATCCGCCGCAAGGTGCTCGAGCAGGAGCATTTCGCGCTGGCAATGAAGGCGGTGGCCGCGACGCCAAAGGCCTGTTCCAACAACATGATGCTGGGTACGGTCGACGGCTTCGCCATCGACTTCGAATGCGCTCCCGACGAGGCCTTTCCGCTTTATCCGGAGAACGGGCTTATCGTCCACGCCAACCACTGGGTGAGCGCGACGGCGCTTTCGAAGCTTGTCAACACCGGCGTGCCGAGCGTGCCGGAAAGCTTCTACCGTGACTGGCGGGTGCGCCGGCTTCTCGATGCTGCGGGCGAACGCCTCAACACGGTCGACCTCAAAACCGCGCTCTTCGATGAGTTCGGGACGCCCTATTCCGTCTGTAGGCCGCCGCGGCCCGGCGGTCGCGGCAATCTCTCGGCGACCGTGTCGATGGTCGTCATGGAGCCGGCCGCCGGCATCATGGACGTGGCGCCATTGCCAGCCCTTTGCCGCATCTTCACTCGCTACAGCCTGAAGGGCGACCCGGCGACACTTCCCGTCGCGGCGGAATGAACACAGCCGTCGCAGGGTTCCGAACGAAGAAGAACAGGGGAACGAACGAATGTCACGCTTGCTATTCGCCATGATCACCGCAGCCTCGGTGCTGGCGGCCATGCCCGCATCCGCTTCAACCATCCGCGTCCAGCTCAACGCCGACATCCGCAGCACGACGCCCGGCATCAATCGCGACGACAACACCGACGCCGTCGTCCTGCACACCGTCGAGGGGCTTGTTGCCTACAGCGAGGACGCCACCGTCAAGCCGCTTCTGGCCAAAAGCGTCGATGTCTCGGAGGACGGCAAGACCTACACCTTTACGCTGCGCCACGGCGTTACCTTCCACAATGGCGCGCCGCTGACGTCAGCCGACGTCGCCTGGTCGTGGCAGTTCTATATGGATCCGGCGCGAAAATGGCGTTGCCTGCCCGAGTTCGACGGCAGCGGCCGCCTCAAGGTCGAGGCGGTCGAGACGCCCGACGAGAAGACCGTCGTGTTCCGCCTCAATGGGCCGAACGCACTTTTTCTCGCTAGCCTCGCACGCACCGATTGCGGAATGACGGGCATCATCAACAAGGCTTCGCTGAAGGCTGACGGAAGCTGGGACAAGCCGATCGGCACAGGACCATTCAAGTTCGCCGAATGGAAACCGGGCGAATTCATCGGTCTCGAACGTTTCGAAGAGTACCAGAGCCTTCCCGGCGAGCGCGACGGCTACACCGGCGGCAAACGGCCGCTGGTCGACGATGTCCGCTTCATGATCATACCCGACAGCGCGGCTGCCAAGGCGGCGCTGCAGGCCGGCAATATCGATGTCGTGCCTGATCTCGCCAATACGGACGTTAAGGAGATCCAGGGCAATCCCGATCTCAACCTTTCCGTCTCGTCCAACATGGGCACCAGCACCATCCTGTTCCAGACGCGCGACGCGCTCCTTTCCAATGTGAAGCTGCGGCAGGCGATCGCCGCTGCGGTCGATACGGAGCAGCTCACCGAAGCGGTGACCCAGGGTCTGACCAAGCGCAACAACTCGCTGGTGCCCTCCCTGTCGGCCTATCACACCGCCGCGCAGGATGTCGGCTACACTTACAATCCCGAAGCGGCGAAGGCGCTGCTCGCGGAGGCCGGCTACAAGGGCGAGCCGATCACGCTTTTGACCAACCAGCGCTATCCGCAAACCTATGCGTCCTCGGTCATCGCGCAGGCTATGATGCAGGCGGCGGGCCTCAACGTCTCGCTCGAAGTGCTCGAATGGGCTGCCCAGCTCGACCGCTACTCAGCGGGCAACTACCAGATGATGGCGTTTCCCTATTCGGCGCGTCTCGATCCGGCGCTGAGCTATGACTCGGTGATGGGCTCGAAGGACAAGCAGCCGCGCAAGGCCTGGGACAGCCCCGAGGCACAGGAACTGCTAAACAAGGCGATGGTCGTCTCCGACAAGGTCGAGCGGCAGGCGATCTTCGACGACCTGCACAAACGTTTCCTCGCGGAGGTGCCCTTTCTGATGCTCTACAACGGCATCGATGCCTCAGCTTTTTCCAAGCGCGTGAGCAATTACAAGGCCTCCATTTTCTCAAAGCCGCGGCTGTGGGAGGTCACGCTCGCGAAATAGCGTTCAGGCGGTGAAATCTAACGAGCTGATGATGGAGCGTCGATTTCGCCCGCTTCCGCCTGGCGAATATGCGCCGCGACCACCCGCTTCAGCCGTGACAAATCGCGCGCGGCAAGCGCCTCCACCATCTCCATGTGCTCGCGCGCCGACTGCTCTATGCGCGCCCGCGTCGTCCATTGGGTGAGCGCCGCCGATGCTCCGCGTCCGCGATATTCCAGAACGAGATCCGCGAGTTCGCGATTGGGACAAAGCTGCGCCATGCGGTGGTGGAAGGCGAGGTTGGCCTCATACTGCTGGAGAAGCGTCCCCGTCATGAGAAGATCGGCAAATGCCAAGGCAAGAGTCCGCAGATCCTCTATGGCCACCGCGTCGACTGTTTCCAGGACGCGCTCGGCAGCCGCGGTCTCCAGGACCACGCGCACATCGCGGATCTGGTCTGTATGGTTCTCGTCCGGTGCATAGACCCGGTAGCCGCGATTGGGCTCATGCTGCGCGAGACGGCGCAGCACCAGGCGATCGAGCGCACGGCGGACCTCGATGCGGGTGGCGCCGTAGTGCGTCTGGAGATCGATCTGCTTCAGCCAGGCGCCACGGCTGTGGACGCCAGCCTGGATATCTCGGGCGATGAGATCGGCAACGTCGTTGCGCTTCTCTCTCCTGGGCCCCTTGTGCATGATTCCCTCGTCCTCCCCTGTCTCGGCTCGCCCGTCTTACCGCATTTCCGGGCAAAACGACGAGCTGTCGGGCGCTCGCCGACTCGAAGTTGAAAAACTGCTTTTTATATCACTGAACAACATTTTCAGCTTGCCAGTGTTGTTTCGCCATGTAAAGATTGGCGCCAATTTTGGTAACAAACAATGACGGAACGGCCCACATGAACGTTCGCGCAGCGGATCCTATCGATGGCGACACCGCCCGTGGTCGCCAGATGTACGATCTTGGCGAGACGACCATCTTCGCAAGCCGCACCGACCCGCGCTTCAGCTACGCCCTCTATGTTCCACCGAAATTCGACGAGGCCCAGCGCCCGGCGGAACTGGTCGTGGCGATGCATGGCACCGGCCGCAGCTTCATCGCCTATCGCGACGCCTTCGCGGAATTCGGCCGCTGGAACAACTGCATCGTCTTGTGCCCGTTGTTTCCCGCCGGCATTCGCGGCGACGGCAACCGCGACGGATTCAAATACATGCTCGAAGCAGACATCCGTTATGATCTCGCCCTCATCGACATGGTCGAGGAGGTTGCCGCTCGGTATGGTCTCGCCCTCGAACGCTTCGCATTGTTCGGCTATTCCGGTGGCGGCCATTTCGCGCATCGTTTCCTCATCCTCCATCCACGCCGGCTGTGGGCGGCCTCGATTGGCGCGCCAGGTTCGGTGACGCTTCTCGACCCCACCCGCGACTGGTGGGTTGGCGTGCGCGGCCTCAAGGAGCTCTTCGGCGTTTCGCTGGATCTCGAAGGCATGCGCGGGGTTCCCGTCCACATGGTTGTCGGCGGCGCCGACCTCGAGACCTGGGAGATCACTCACCGCGAAGGCGGTCGCTATTTCATGCCGCACGCCAACGACGCCGGACGCACCCGTCCGGAGCGCCTTGAAAGCCTGCGCCGCTCCTTTGCCGCCGCCGGGATCGGCGTTCGCTTCGATCTCGTGCCGGGAATGGCGCATGACGGGCTGCGCTGCCTCGAGCCGGTCAAGACGTTCTTCGCCGACTGCATAGCCGCGCAGCGCGCCGGAAGAGGCTGAGCCCGACGTTTTCGTTATCCAGAACAGAGCCCAAGGCCGGCCGGATTTGTTCATTCATAAGGGGAACTCCATGACCAGACGTCTTCTTTTTGCCTTGCCGTGCGCCCTCGCAGTCCTGATTGCCGTCTCGCCGGCCATTGCCAAGCCTTTGACGGTCGCGCTTAACGCCGACATCCGCAGCTCCAATCCCGGCGTCAATCGCGACGACAACACCGACGGTGTCATCCTCAATGTCGTCGAAGGCCTTGTTGCCTATGGCGAGGATGCACGCGTCAAGCCGCTGCTCGCCAAGTCGTATGAAGTCTCCGACGATGGTCTCACCTACACCTTTTCGCTGCGGGAAGGGGTCAAGTTCCACAATGGCGCGGAGATGACAGCCGCCGACGTACTGTGGAGCTGGAACCGCTACATGGATCCGAAGACGGAGTGGCGATGTCTTCCGGAGTTCGATGGCCGAAACAGGCTCAAGGTGGTCTCCGCCGAGGCGCCCGATGCCCATACCTTCGTCATGAAACTCAATGAGCCCAGCGCACTCTTCCTCGCCACTATGGCTCGTACCGACTGTGCCATGACCGCGATCCTTCACAAGGACTCGGTGAAGGCGGATGGCAGTTGGGACAAGCCGATCGGAACGGGGCCGTTCATATTCGGCGAATGGAAGCGAGGCGAGTATGTGACGCTGAACCCTTTCCACGACTACCAATCTCCTCCCGGTGAGAAACCGGACGGTTACGTCGGCTCCAAGCGACCGCTGATCGACGAGGCGAAGTTCCTGATCGTTCCGGACGCCGCAACAGTAAAGGCCGCCGTCGTTGGCGGCAGCCTCGACGTCGCGCAGGTGGCTGATTCCGACGTGGCGGAACTCAGGCAGAGCCCTGCGCTCGATATATCCACCCCACAGGTCGCCACGAAGCATACCTTCCTTTTCCAGACTCGCGATCCGCTACTCTCCAATGTCAAGCTGCGACAGGCGATTGCCGCCGCCCTCGATATGAAGCAGATCGTCGCTGCCGCCTCCAATGGCCTCGGCACTGTCAACAACTCCGCAGTGCCGCCGACTTCCGCCTACTTCGACGAAGTCCAGAGGCAGGGTTACAGCCACGATCTCCAGCGAGCGAAGGCCCTGCTTGCCGAGGCCGGCTACAAAGGCGAGGAGATCACAATCCTGGCCAATCAGCGGGTCGCAATGCCCAGCTATCCGGCTGCGGTGATGGCGCAGGCGATGATGCAGGCGGCGGGCATCAACGCTCGCATAGAGGTCCTCGAATGGGCGACCCAGCTCGATCGCTACCAGACCGGCAGGTACCAGATGCAGTCCTTTTCCTACTCCTCGCGCCTCGATCCGGCTCTGAGCTACGAGCAGTTCTCGGGTCCGAAGGACGAGCAGCCGCGCAAGGTGTGGGAGAATCCCAAGGCCCTCGACCTGATCGACCAAGCATATGTCATCTCGAACGAGGAGAAACGCGGCAAGATCTTCGACGCACTGCATCGCATGATGATCGAGGATACGCCGCTGATCATACTCTATAATGGCGTCGACTCCGTGGCCTATTCGAAACGCGTGCAAGGCTACTCCACCTGGGAGGGCAAGCCGCGCCTCTGGGAAGTCAGCGTCGCCGACTGACGGTCCCCTCGCCTCTTTCGTTTGGAGGATTTGCATGCTTCGCTTCGCGGTCACGCGAATATTGATGGCAGTGCCGACACTGCTGATCGTCGCCATTGCTGTCTTCGCGCTGATCCGGCTGGTGCCGGGCGATCCGGCGTCGCTCATGCTCGGCGATCTCGCCGACGCGACAAGCCTCGCCAGTCTGAGGCACAATCTGGGACTCGACCGGCCGTTGCCAGTGCAGTTCGCCATCTGGTTCCAGAACGCGCTTTCAGGCGATCTCGGCCGCTCCATAACATCCGATCAGGCGGTACTGCCTCTCGTGATCGAGCGCTTCTGGGTGAGCGCCAAGGTGGTCATGGCCGCGGTCATTTTCGCGAGTCTCGTCGCGGTACCCGCCGGCATGATCGCTGCGTGGCGGCAGAACAGCGCGCTTGACGTGGCCCTCGTCGCGGTATCGACCCTGCTTCTCTCCGTGCCTACATTCTGGCTTGGTTTGCTCCTGCTTCTCTTCTTCGGCCTCAAACTCGGCTGGCTGCCAGTCGTCGGCTACGTTTCCTTCTCCGACGATCCGTGGCGCGCGTTGCTTTATCTGATCATGCCCGTCATGACCCTGTTCCTGCACGAGATCGGCGTGCTGATGCGCATGGCACGGGCCAGCGCACTGGAAGTGCTACGCCTCGACTACATCACGCATGCCCGTGCCAAGGGGCTCTCGGAAAGCGTCGTGCTCTGGCGGCATGCCTTCAAGAACGCCTTCGCCCCGACCTGGACGCTGATCGGGCTGATGCTCGGCAACCTTCTCGGCGGCATAGCCGTGGTCGAGACCGTATTCACGATCCCCGGCCTCGGTCGGCTCCTGGTCGATTCCATCTTCGCGCGCGACTATCCAGTCATCCAAGGATGCATGCTGTTCATCGCGGTCATCTACGTGCTGGTCAACCTCGTCGTCGACCTCCTCTATCCCATGTTCGATCCTCGGGTGACGGCAGAATGAGCTATTCAGCGCCCAACGCCCTCATCGGCGGCACGACCATCGGCGTGGTTGCTGTCGCCGCCCTCATCGGCGCGGTCTGGACGCCCTACGATCCGCTCGCCATCGACTTCATGGCCCGGCTGGCACCGCCGGGCGGGGCTCACTGGCTCGGCACCGACGAGTTCGGCCGCGACGTTCTCAGCCGGTTGATGGCCGGAGCCTCGACGAGCGCCTGGATCAGCCTGCTGACCGTCATCCTCGCCGTCGGGGCCGGCACCGCGCTCGGCGTCTTCACCGGCTTCGTCCGCGGCTGGGTCGACCGTGTCCTTATGACCTTCAACGACGCCCTCCTCGCCTTCCCCGGCATCCTTCTGGCGCTCGGCCTGCTCGCCGTGTTCGGCGCCAACAAATACGGCATCATCTTCGCGCTCGGCATCGCCTACACCCCCTCCGTGGCCCGCGTCGTGCGCGGCACCGTCCTGTCGCTGCGCGAGAGGGAGTTCGTCGAGGCTTCCCGGGTGATGGGCAATTCGGAAATCTATACCATGTGGCGGCACATCCTGCCGAACTGCATCGCGCCGCTCACCGTGCTCGCCACCTCCTTGTTCGGCTGGGTTCTGCTCGCCGAAAGCGCGCTCAGCTTCCTCGGACTTGGCGTGCCGCCGCCGGCGCCGACATGGGGCAACATGCTGGCCGCAAGCCGCGCCTTCATCGCCCAGGCGGCATGGCTCGGCATCTTCCCCGGTCTCTGCATTTCGCTGACGCTGCTCGGCATCAACCTCTTGGGTGACGCGGTGCGCGACAGGCTCGATCCGCGCATGAGGGGGGTATGATGGCAAACGATACGCTCCTTGCAGTCGAAGGGCTGACCCTGGAGGTGGCGCGCGCCGGGATGCAGGTCGTGAAAGGCATCAGCTTCACGGTGGCGCCGGGCGAACTGCTTGGCATCGTCGGCGAATCCGGCAGCGGCAAGACGATGGCCGCACGCGCCGCCATGCGGCTCGAGCCACCGGCAGTGCGCCGCGTCGGCGGCAGCATCCGCTTTGAAGCCCATGAGATTACCAGCATGCCGCCTGCCGAACTGCGCCGCCTGCGCGGCGCCCGCATCGGCATGGTCTTCCAAGAGCCGATGACCTCGCTCAACCCGTCGATGACGGTCGGGCGGCAACTCGAGGAAGGCCTTGTCCTGCATCGCCGCGATCTCTCGGCCGATGCCCGGCGCAGGCTCGTGCTCGACATGCTGGACCGCGTCGGCATCGCAGAGCCGGTCGCGGCGCTCTCCGCCTATCCGCACCAGTTCTCGGGCGGCATGCGTCAGCGTATCATGCTCGCTTCGGTGATGCTCCTGCGCCCGGCGCTCCTCATCGCCGACGAGCCAACCACGGCGCTGGACGCAGTCATCCAGCGCGAGGTGCTGGAGCTCATGGTCGATCTCACCCGCGACAACGGCACGGCGGTGCTGATGATCAGCCATGACTTGTCGATGGTCGCCCGCTACACAGACCGCGTCATCGTCATGCAGGAAGGCGCGATCGTCGAAGAGGGGCCGACACGCGACCTGCTGCAACATCCGCGCCACCCCTACACCCGCAAGCTGCTGGCCGCGATGCCACGGCGCGGGCCGGCGCGCGACGTGAACCGAGCGAGCGTTCCGATCGTGGAAGTCCGCGATCTCGTTGTCCAATATTCCGGCCGCCAGGGTTTTCTTCGGAGGTCGGCGCCGAAGCGAGCGCTCCACGGGATCCGCCTGCACATCGATCCCGGCGAGGTGGTGGCCCTGGTCGGCGGCTCGGGCTCGGGCAAGACGACACTGGGACGTGCCATCGCTGGCATGATCCAGCCGAGCGGCGGCGACATCCTCTTTTCCGGCCGCCCCATCGACGGCCCGCGCAGAGGCCACTGGGCTGACTATCGGCTCAACTGCCAGATGGTCTTCCAGGACCCCTACTCCTCGCTCGATCCGCGCATGAAGACCGGCGCGCTGGTGCGTGAGGCCCTGCGGCTGGTACCCGGCATGAGTGGACCCGAAAGGCGGGCGCGTGTCGCGGAAGTCCTCGACGAGGTCGGGCTCGGCGGCGACTTCGCGGAACGCTATCCGCACGAACTCTCCGGCGGGCAGCGCCAGCGCGTGGCGATTGCCCGGGCGATCGTGCGCCGACCGGCGTTCGTCATTGCCGACGAACCGGTCTCGGCTCTCGACACCACCGTGCGCGCGCAAGTGCTAGACCTCTTCGCCAAGCTGCAGCAGCGCCACGGCTTTGCCTGTCTCTTCATCAGCCACGACCTCGGAGTGGTCGAGCAGGTTGCCGACCGCGTGGTGGTGATGCAGCACGGCAGCATTGTGGAGGAAGGCGACCGCGACGCGGTTTTCGACGCGCCGCGTCACGCCTACACCCGCCAACTCCTTTCTGCAGTCCCGGCGCTGGAAGCGACGCCCGACGGCGGCGTGCGGCTCAAATGGCGTTTCGCCGACGAGCCGCTCACCATCAGAGAGACCGACAGGGCGGAAGCTGAAAGAAGTGCTCGGCCGCGCAGCGAATTGGAAGCCGGCCTCGGATGAATTCGGATCGGCAACCAACGCGGCGATGGCCAGGCGGTGCCGAGGCCATCGTCTGCGTCACCGTCCATGTCGATGGCCCGTGCGTGCAGATCGGGCGGGGAATCGAGCCCCTCGGCATCCACAGTGTCGGCCGCTACGCCATGCGGCGTGGCGTCCCTCGTTACCTGGACATTCTTGAGCGTCATGGTGTATCCGCCACGTTTTTTGTCTGCGGCCATGATGCCGAGCATTATCCCGAACAAATTTCCGCCATCCATGGCGCGGGCCACGAGATTGCCGCCCATGGTTACCAGCACGAGCTGGGATCTTGGCGAGCGGGAACCGGAGCTGCTCGAGAAGACCCACTGCATCCTAACCGATCTTACAGGCGTCGCTCCGGTCGGCTGGTGCTCGCCATCGGGGCGCAAGAGCCGGCTGACGATCCCCACTTTGCGCCGCCTCGGTTATCGCTACGACGCCAGCGAGAAGGATGACGACCTGCCCTATGTCCTCGACGACAGGGCAGGTGGGCTGGCCGATTTCGTCATCCTGCCTAACAACACCGTCTCGCTCGACGACTACCCTTTCTATCACACCGGCCAGGCGCTCGCCTCCGAGGTCTTGGAAAACTGGATCGAGGAATTCGAGGCGCTGCGGACGAGCGACGGCTATGTCCACCTGACCGTCCATCCTATGGCCGGCTCCGGCTCCGGAACGCCCGCCAGGGCCGCCGCAGTCGATGCTTTCCTGTCCCATGTCAGCAACACCTCCGGCGTGCAGATTGTCACGCTCGCGGAACTCGCGGAGCATTGCCTCGACCGACCACAAGAGTGGAGGGCGCGTCCGTGATCCGCGCGGCTCTCCTTACGGTCAACGTCCACGGTCTCGGCCCCGAAGCGGCAACCGTGCCGGAAGAAGAGCTGTTCGGCCGGCTGGCCCATGGCCGCTACGCCTACCGGATCGGCCTCTCCCGCTTGCTCGACATGCTGCGCCGTACTGGTGTTCCTGCCACCTTCTTCTGGCCTGTCTTCGAAGCCGAACGCTGCCGACCGCTCATCGAGCGCTGCCTCGCCGAGGGGCACGAGATCGCATCGCACGGCAATGCCTTTGAGGACAATGCTACACTTGGCGCCCGCGAAGCCGAGATCCTCGAGGCGGCTCATGAGCGGCTCACCGCGATCACCGGAACCCCACCAATCGGCTTCCGCTCTCCGACCGGTACACTGTCGCCGGCAACGATCGGCATTCTCGCCCGGCTCGGCTACCGTTACGACTCCAGTTTCGTCGATGACGATGTCCCCTATTTGCTCCAATCCAATGCTCCGTCCGGTCTCGTCGAGCTGCCGTGGTGTGAGGGCCTGTGCGACGCGACGCACTTTCGGCGGCGTCTGACGCAGCGCCGCGCGGAGGCCTTTTTCATCGAGGAACTTGACGCAATGATCGGCGCCGCCGGTCTTCCCTGCCTCATATTTCACCCACGTGCCGATATTGGCGTCGGCCGCACTGCCCGCCTCGCTATGATCGAGCGGCTCATCGAGCGCACGCGCGTCCGCCACGGCGTCATTTTCCGATTGTGTCGTGAAGTTGCAGAACGCGCACGGGTCACTGGGAAGTTAGGCGGCGCGATACCTCCGTAGACAGACCCTACGTCCGGCGGCGTCTAGCCGTGCCCCGGACTAAGATCGGCGCACCGCCCGTTTCGATTTGCATCCCGGCTCGGTACAGCCCGTCTTATTGGGGGGCGTTGAGTACCCCTTCTCAATCGGCCAGATACAAGGCTTAGAGCGACCCGCTTTGGCGAGCTCTGGCATAGGCCGCATTCGGTAAGCGTAGGCGTCCGGCCCAGCCTGAAGAATTGAATTTTGAAGAATTTCCAGCTCTGTCTGTCCCATCCATCGTTGGCCGGACAGTCAGATTCGAATGCTGTTGCTTGGTGGACACAGGGAGTTCGAGTCCACGTTATAGGCCCTCTGGAAAGAGTTGAAATGAAATCAATTGCTTAACTACATGTTTTGTAACCGGGCAAAACCGGTGGCGGACGCGGCGTTATGACTCGGGTGTATCGGGTTAGAGAGGGTGGCGGTTTGGCGGGCGGCGTGATTCTGTCAGGCCATGGCGGATCCACCAGATTCTCGAACGCCGACCCCTACGGACCTGCTCGACATGATCCTGCAGTTGCGGGCAGAGGTGGCCGGGCTTCGCGCCGAGAATGCGGCTCTGAAGGATGAGATCCGGCGTCTGAAAGGTCTACCGCCGCGCCCGACGCTGAAGCCGAGCGGGATGGAGCAGTCGTCCAAGCGGAGTTCACCTGCGGCAACGGGTCCGAAGCGGCGTGGCTCGAGCCGGGCGATCATCACCGAAGAG
>NZ_VLKT01000053.1 GCF_007830515.1 Mesorhizobium tianshanense | reverse complement strand
GTGAGGATCGGCTCGGCCCATCCGAGCAACCCTCGTCTCTTAATCGCACGAAAGGGCGGGCCACCGATCTCAGCCCTGGAACATGACGTCTAGCGACAGCAGATTCGCTTGCGTGGCTACCTGTCGGCCAAGCTTTCTTGCGTTCCGCCAGTGCGGGTTCTCCGGCCTTCGCGTTGTCCCCGTCCGCGTCGAGGACTTGCCAGCTCTTCCCGAATGCGGAGATCAAGCCTTCCACGCGGCCGCGTACCCGCGGGGGAAGATTCCTCAATCCCTCGATCAGCCGCTGGCCTTCTGCGCTGACAATGAAATCGAAGCGCTCTCGACCGACAGAGGCTGAGGTTCGCTATTCTCGTCGTTTCCCGGCAGGCCTTCGAAGAGGCGGCTGACAGGCACGCCCAGCGACCTGGCGATCTCATAGAGCATCGATGCGCTCACGCGGTTCTTAGCGTTCTTGTATTTTTGGAACTGCTGAAAGCTGATGCCGATGGATCGAGCAAGCTGCGCTCCAGGGTCGGCACTGCCAGCGACAAATCAGGCCGGGAGCCGCCACATTCGCACACGGCCTGTACCACGCAATTCCGTTTCCGCGAGTGGGTCGCAAGCAAAATTTGGTCCAAGCAGTTTGTGAGTTGCATCCGAAATACGGATTTCATCGGGCTCCGCGGACGTTTGAATACGTGCGGCGAGATTAACGGTCTCGCCCCACAGGTCATAGGCAAACCGCCTTTTGCCTATGACGCCCGCGACGATTGGTCCTGAGTGAATTCCAATTCTGAGTCTTAGCGGTTCTCCTGCGAAGCGTTCGCGTTTAACCGCCTTCCGCAGCTCAAGTGCATAGTGCGCAAGGGCTTCTGCATGATCGGATCGCGCGGCGGGCAGGCCAGCGACCACCATCACACAATCGCCGATTGTCTTGATCTTTTCGCAGCCGTATCGTTCCGAGAGCATATCCGCCGCCTTGAAGAAGTAATTTAAAATAGCCAGCGTTGTCTCGGCTCCCACGCTCCGCGCTCTTTCCGTAAAGCCGACGATGTCGGCAAAAAGCACACTCACCTCAGCGTGGTTGTCTGCAATTTGTTCGTCCGCTTTTAAGCGCTCCGCGATCGACGCCGGAAGAATGTTGAGGAGTAGGCTTTCGGCGCGCTGGTATTCACGCGACAATCCCTCTTGGGTCTTGCTCAACGCCTCGTTCATCAACTGCAATTTCTCGTTGAGTTGGCGCTCTCTCTCTTGCAGAAGCGTCATTTCATACGCCTTCTGTTGAATCCGCTGCCTATTGTCGCGTTCGGCGGTGGCGTCAAGAAAGAGCAGCCAGATGCAGGCGTTGTCCGTATAAAGATGAAGGTCTGCAACACGCCCGCCGGGCAATTCTACCATGGGCATATGATATGGAAGATCTATGCAGGGCAGCAAACCTTCCATGAATTCAAGCTGCTCGGCAACGGGCTTGCCAATGCAAAGTGATGATAGGCCGTAATGTTCAACACTACCACCCTTATCAGCTATTAAAAGCTGGGAATTTATTTTCAGATATGCAACAGCACGTTCGTTGTAGACGAAATTGTAAAGCCATTCTCGGACTTCTATTGGCAATCTATCCATAGTTTATTTAGCAACCATCGAAGCAAGCTGACGAAACGCATCATCAACATGTTCACCCGAAAACGCACTTGTTAGATAGATTTGCCATCCAATTTGCTTCAATTCGTTTATTTCATTGTCCGAAATCGCCCACCGATCGGCCAGATCGGATTTGTTGAACAGCAATACAAACGGCATAGCGCCGAACTCGGCCTCGACCCGCTCGCGCAGCGTGAGCGCCACGGCAAGAGTAGCGGCGCGGGTTCCATCGACGACAAGCACGAGCCCGCTCGCACCTCGCACATAGCTGACGCGGAATGAGCCGATATCGTCTTCGCCGGCCAAATCCCACAAAATCAGATCCACGGTTTTGTCCGGGAATACGACACTCTTCTTGTCGATTTTCACTCCCACCGTGGTCAAGTAGGTCTCTGAAAAGATGCTTTGCACAAACCTGCGAACCAGACTCGTCTTTCCGACAGCGAACCCCCCCAACATGCAGATCTTTTTTTGCAATATCCTGGGCTCCGCCCTAGTGGAAGTTTACCGTAACCGAAACTCTGCGATTGGCGGAGCTCCCGGCTCGGCTATTCTCAGTCTCCGCCGGCTCAAAGGTGCCCGCGCCGCGAACCAAAAGCGATTCCGGAGCGACGCCGCGCTTCTTGAGAAGCGCACGAACTGTCTCGGCGCGGGCGGCGCTGATCGACGCGTTGGTCGTCTCACGGCCCACGGCGTCCGAATGGCCAGTCAACATGAACTGTGCTGTTACGCCTGCCTTGCGGGCGTCCTTGGCCAATCCCTTCAACTGATTCGCCAATTTGTCGAGAACTGGCAGTTGCTCTGGTCCCGGTACAGCCTTGCCAGAATCGAAGAAAATGTCGACCGCTTGAATAGCCTCCCTCAAACGAGTGAGTTCCTGAGGGGTCAACTCGCGCAGCTCGGAAATTTCTAGAGAGAGTCCATCCGCGGCCAGTTGTTGGGCGGCGACCCGCGCCCGATCTATCCAGGCGGCAGGAGCCTCACCCACGACAACGATGCGATCCTTCATGATCGAAAATCGTACTGAATCCGGCGGGGCCAGCGACGCCATCAGCCGCTTCACCACGAACTTCGGATCAAGGCTCTGATAGAATTGCCACTGCGAATGAACGCGAGCCGGATCAACCCCTGTTCCGGACAGCAGAGCCTGCGGGTCGGCGGCCTGCGGGTCTCTCAGGCCGGAAATGTAGAAATGTCCGCCCCTTGCCCTTTGTTGGGCGACGATGATTCCCGGTTGGGCCTCAAGTCGCGACACATAAGTCTGCCAGTGCTCCGCCGCGCGTGCTTCGGGGCTCACATCACGAACCTTGGAGATGTCGAATACGGGTCCGCCTGCCGAAAGCTGTCGGGCCGCTGCGCGCGCCCGATCTATCCAGGTGTCGGGAGCCTCACCCTCGGCAACGATGCGATCCTCGACAATCGAAAGCCGAACCGATTTCGGTGGGGTCAGCGACGCCATCAGCCGCTTCAGCACGAACTTCGGGTCAAGGCTCTGATAGAATCGCCACTGCGAATGAACGCGAGCAGGATCAACCCCCGTTCCGGACAGCAGAGCCTGGGGGTCGGTCGCCTGCGGGTCTCTCAGGCCGGAAATATAGAAATGTCCGCCCCTTGCCCTTTGTTGGGCGACGATGATGCCCGGTTGGGTCTCCAATCGCGACACATAGGCCTGCCAGTGCTCCGCCGCGCGTGCTTCGGGGCTCACATCACGGACCTTGGAGATGTCGAATTCCGGTCCGCCTGCCGAAAGCTGTCGGGCCGCTGCGCGCGCCCGGTCTATCCAGGTGTCGGGAGCCTCACCCTCGGCAACGATGCGATCCTCGACAATCGAAAGCCGAACCGATTTCGGCGGGGTCAGCGACGCCATCAGCCGCTTCAGCACGAATTTCGGATCAAGGCTCTGATAGAATTGCCACTGCGAATGAACGCGAGCAGGATCAACCCCTGTTCCGGACAGCAGAGCCTGCGGGTCGGCGGCAAGCGGGTCTCTTAGGCCGGCAATATAGAATTGGCCATCGCGCATTTTTTGTTCGGCAACGATGATGCCCGGCTGGGTCTCCAGTCGCGACACATAGGCCTGCCAGTGCTCCGCCGCGCGTGTTTCGGGGCTCACATCACGGACCTTGGAGATATCGAATACCGGTCCGCCTGCTGAAAGCTGTCGGGCCGCTGCGCGTGCCCGATCTATCCAGGTGTCGGGAGCCTCACCCTCGGCAACGATGCGATCATTGACGATCGAAAGTCGTACTGAATCCGGCGGAGCCAGCGACGCCGTTAGCCGCTTCAATACGAACTCCGGCTCAAGGCTCTGATAGAATTGCCAGTGTGAATGAACGCGGGCGGGATCGACCTGCGTTCCGGACAACAGCGACTGCGGGTCTGCGGCAAGCGGATCTCTCAGGCCGGCAATATAGAATTGGCCATCGCGCATTTTTTGTTCGGCAACGATGATGCCCGGCTGGGTCCCCAGTCGCGACACATAGGCCTGCCAGCGCTGCCCGGATTGCCAGGAAAGAAAGAACCAACCGCCTGCCGGAATCAAAACCAGCAGGACTGCAGCCACCACTAGCCACGG
Source organism: Mesorhizobium tianshanense (assembly GCF_007830515.1). Classification (GTDB taxonomy): domain Bacteria; phylum Pseudomonadota; class Alphaproteobacteria; order Rhizobiales; family Rhizobiaceae; genus Mesorhizobium; species Mesorhizobium tianshanense. The sequence continues at coordinate 43,703 of NZ_VLKT01000053.1, read as the reverse complement.
AAATCCCTGGTTTGATTCCTCCTGCTTCAGTTCAACGCAGGTCTGCAACTGCGTCTCTACGCCGGCCAGCTGCGAACTGTCGCCGTCAAACTGCTCTAAAGCCTGTGAGCATTCATCATGGATGCGAAGCAACACATCGCGAACTATTTCATGTAATTCCTCTGGCGGATTTCCCCGGATCACCGCAACCAAGGTCGCAAACGGTCCAACTTCTGACCAGAGACGAAGCTCCCCGAAACGGATAGTGTCCAGGCCGCTCTGCTCTTTCTCGTTAAATGAGTCTTTAACAAAATCCTGAATTGCACTGAGCATCGAAGAAATGAGTTGAGGATCTTCGCTCGTTGCATTATCAGCAGTTACATGCGCTATCAAAAGACCGGAATTGCGGTTAATGAGAAAGACATGTTCTACACGATAGACAAGAGAATGCTTAAGGACAACTTCTGAGAAGCTTGCCCCTGTTCTCCAGGCTTCAAATCTCCACTTGAGCCCATGCCAGGTAAATATATGTCTTAAAGTTTCATTCAGCGACTGAAAGGTCTGATCGATCTTTTCCCCGATCGACTTGCGAATTGCCGGCAGAAACACCGGGTATAATATATCCGTAAGCGTGCGCGGGCTCTTCTGGATGGACCGTTGCACGGCCCTCTCGACAGCTGGCGCAAGGGCCTCTCCGAGTTGCGCATGCGACGCACGAGCGGCTGCACTGGGGAGAACGTCCCCCACTGCAGCCGCAAGCTGCTCAGGTTCGTCGAGCAGGTGGGTAACTCGTGAAAGCTCCGAAATTTCACGGCCGACCAGCAACTGGCGCAGCGTTTCCATGCGAGGATCGGCGGTTGGAACTCCGTCCAACCGCGCGCGATAGTCCGGATCGACGCTCCGGGCAATTTCGACCAAAAGACTAGCCAGAGCCTCGCGATCAATCTCTGTATCGTTCGAAGCTGCCCTTTGAGGAAGGCTGATTGGGTCGACGGTCGACGTCAAGTTCCGATCAACTCACTTTCCAACTACGTTCCGAGTTACTCTTGTTGCCGACGGGATCCTGATTTAGACATTTTGCAACCTCGACAAACAGGCCAGCCAAAAGATTTCGGTCGGTCTTGACGTTGCTGAGATCGGAGAACATTTTCTCAATTAGCATCTGAATGCTCTCATTCTTTTGCTTGATTTCCTCACGCAGCAATTGATCGCTTCGATTTATCCGGTCCGCAACTTCGCGCTCAAGCTCGCTCAATTGATCCGACAACGCGCGCACCTGCTTTTCAAGCGCCTGATTTTGTTCGCGAAGATTGCGGTCAATCTCCTTGTCGGCCTCGGCTCGTGCATCCTTTTCGTTCCGCAATTGCGCCGCGAGCGATTCAACCTGCTTCTTTGCATTTGACTCGTACATTTCAAGATTGCGCTTGGCCTCGGATTCGACATCCTTGAAGCGCTGCAAAAACCGTTCTTCAAGCTTGGAAAAACGGCGGTCATAGTCCTGCATCTGGTTGCCGAACAGCAGATCACGTATCTTGTCGACACCTACAGCGTCGCCGGAGACCCCGCCCTCGCGAGCCTGGACTCCCATGAAGGTCAGCCCGTTTCCGTCTGCATTACCTATCAGATTTCCTTCCGCTTTATTTGCTGAAGAAGCGGTATTCGAAGATTCCTTAGCCATCCCTATGCCCCTTCGTTTGAACACCTGCCACAGTGCAAAACTGAAAACACGCAAGCATGTCAGCAAAATACCTAGCTCGCAAGCCGGAATCTTCTTGACTTAAGCCAATTCGTGCGTCCCTTTTACATCTCTTGGACTAGCAGAAGATGCACAAGTTCCGATTGGTGTCCCTCTCGCATCTCTCTGTGATAGCAGCCATAACCGGCTAATCTAAACGACCATTTGGCGCAATCTACTATCGAAATGAGTAATACAATGTCAGGCTATTAGCTACTGGAGCGCAATTAAGTAGCGCATATTCATTAGATATGGCTAAAGTAGCTGGTCTGGCGGGGCACATACTGTCTCGCACCCGGCTGTTATACTGCGACGATTAGCTTCCGATGCGGGCCCAACGGTAGAAGAAGGTCTTCATTCGCACGGAGAATGGCTGTTCGAGAATGCACCTCGGAATCGAGGCGTTCCGGTCGATAGGAGGGGAGCATAGTCCCAATAGCTGCAGTCATTCATACCAGCTTCAGTGGGCTTGCATTTATTGCGCCCCCGATTGCAAAAGACGTCAGTTTGCCATAGCTATTGCACCTCATACGGTGCCAGGGACCGCAGTTTGTGGTCATGGTGCCGATTCCGGGTATCGACATGAGTATGCGGCATGCTTGGCTTTGACGTGCATCTGCGACAGCTGGCGCCCAAGCTCGGCGGCACGGATGCGAATGCTGCACCAGGCTTCCAACATCGATAGCACGACAGGAGCAAGCTCGCTCTGCAGCCAAATGGCGGCGTCGCGGCGGCTCGGAAGAGTTCGCAGGAGACTGTTTGGACGCAGCCTCCCTGAGGACCGTTTCCTTTGGCAGGAAATCGCCGGCTATGTTTCGGGACTCTTGTTCTACCTTCGAACCAGGCGCGGGTAAGACGGCGTGGCGCATAATCCCTTGGTTTCAATAGTGATTCCTGCGCACAACGCGGAGGTAACGCTGGCGCGCGCACTCGATTGCCTTCTCGATCAGGAAATAGTGGATTGGGAGGCGATCGTCGTCGACGACGCCTCCACGGACGCCACCGCCGCGATTGTCGCCGGTTATGTGGAGCACGATGCCCGATTTCGGACGTTGAGCTCTTGCGCGTATAGCGCCGCCAGCGCGCGCAATAGCGGGATTTCGACAGCGCGCGGCCATTGGCTCATGTTTCTGGATGCGGACGATTGGGTGGATACCAGCTTCCTTGCGAAAATGCTGGCCGCACTTGAAGCCGCGCCCGATGCGGTCGCCGCCTATTGCGGTTCCCGGCGCGTGATGCCCGATGGCGAACTCACCCCGTCGAGTATCCCGACGGAGGTTGCGATCCAGCCCTTCGAAACATTCGCGCGCCGGTGCGCCATCCGCACTCACGCGGTGCTCGTCAACCGGAAGACAATTGTCGAGTTGGGCGGCTTCGATGTTTCGCTGCGCACCTGCGAGGACTGGGATCTGTGGCAGCGCCTCGCACGTCTAGGCAAAAATTGGGTGATGGTCGACGAGCCGCTCGCTTTCTATGGTGTCAGCCCCAACGCGCTCTCCCGCAATTCGACGCAGATGCTGGCAGATGCGGAAATCGTGATAGCCCGCGGCTTTTCTCCTGATCCCAGGGTCAAACACCCAGCACCGGCACACGCCAATGGAGCGATCGAGGCGAGCGGCCACACCGCTTCCGAGGCACTCGCGTGGTTCGCGTTGTGGAACGCCGCGTCGGATTGCGGCTGCGGCTCACGCTCGATCAACCCGCAGCCCCTGCGCGCGCTCCCGGCAGGACGCAAATGGGCGCGTGAGATCGCCAAGGTGGCCTTCGATGGCCTTATGGTGGGTAGCCTATCGGTGCCAGGGCAATTGGCCGCCAGGTGGGACAGGTTCGGCGGCTCCGTCACCGAGTTGATCCTCGAACTCGGCAAGGTTTGGGGCAATCCCGTCGCGGGTCGCCGCGTCCAGTATCAGCTTGAGCAAATGCTTCTCGACGTCGACGATCTTGCCGCGCCGCGCAGGCTGGCGCGGACACTTGGAATTCGCGTCGACGCTCGAAATCCGGCCGCGATCGAACTTCCGGAGGGAATCGATCAAATCTATGCCTACCTGATGACGGATGGCCAGATCGAGGCTGTCGTGCAATTCGGCGTACTCGGAACAGTGACAAGGGATTATTGGATCGAATTGATCCAGAATGTCGTGCCCCGTGAGCGGCTTGACCGCCGGTCCGATCCGGACAGTCACTTCGGCAAACTCGCCCAATTGGCCGAGGAAGCGCGGGAGCTGGTTCGGTCGAGCGCCGAACCTGCGGAGCCTCCCGCGGCGCCGCGCCGCGCACGGGCCAGGCACGACAAGGATCGCACGTCGTTCTGGAATGGCTATTTCGCGACCGAAGATCCCTGGAACTACAGTTCGCCCTATGAGCAGGAAAAATATCAGCGGCAGCTCGAAATTCTGCCGGCCGGTCCCATCGGACGGGCGCTTGAGCTGGCCTGCGCGGAGGGGCACTTCACGCGGCAGCTGGCGCCGCGAGTGGGCCATTTGACCGCAACCGACATCTCCGCCATAGCCGTCGAACGGGCCCGCGCGCGATGCGGCGATCAGCCGAATATTGAATTCGGCGTACTGGATTTCTCTGCCGACACGCTGCCGGGTGATATGGATCTGATCGTCTGTTCGGAAGTGCTCTACTACCTGGACGATCTCGCCGAGTTGCGGCGCATTGCCAAAAAATTCGCTGAGGCGTTGGCGCCTGGCGGCAGTTTCATCAGCGCACACGCATTCGTGCTGCGTGACAATGTTGAAAGGACGGGCTTCGACTGGAACACATTCGGTGCACAAGCGATCTCGGAGACGCTGGCAGCGACCGAAGGCCTCGTCCTCGAGCAATCGATCCAGACCGAGCTCTATCGCATAGACCGCTTCCGTCGCCTGTCACCGGGCGACGTGGCGACGGAACCAATAATAGATCATGTGCCAATCCGCGCGCCCGTCGGAATCGGGGTCTCGCGAAATATCGTCTGGGGCGGAGCACGGGCCTTGCGCCGCGACGTCGCACGTAGCGAGCGGCGGCAGCGTATCCCTGTCCTCATGTATCACAGCGTCGCCGATGATGGTCCGGCCGCGCTCAGCCGTTTTCGGCTCACACCCGCCGCATTCGCCAGCCAGATGGCATGGCTGCGCGCCAATGGCTTTCACGCGATTGGGTCCGAGCAGCTGGAAGGGTCCATCGCCAACCGCAGCCCTTTTGTTGGCCGCCCAGTGCTCATCACCTTCGATGACGGCTTCCAGAACTTTGCCGACCATGCCTGGCCGATCTTGCGCGCGAACGACCTGACCGCGGAAGTGTTCCTGGTAACGGACTTGGTGGGTGAAAGTGCACTGTGGGACGCCGACAGCGGTCCGCCGATACAGCTTATGGGCGCCGGAACGGTGCGACGCCTCTCCGCCGAAGGTGCGTTCTTCGGAAGCCATCTGGCGACGCATCGCGCGATCGATGGTCTGTCGAGCTCTGACTTGGCCGCCGAGCTGTTGCGATCTCGTATGTTCATCGAACGGTGGACCGGTCGGCCAACCACGGCGTTCGCGGCACCATTCTCTGTCACCGACCGACGGCTTGGCCGGCTGGCCAAGGAGTGCGGCTATCGGATCGGCTTCGGCCGCAAGCACGGGCCGGCGGACCTCGATTGCGATCCCATCGACCTTCCGCGCATCGAGATTCGCGGAGATCGCTCACTCGATGACTTTGTTGCCATTGTCGAGGCCGTGCTCGAAGAGCGGTGAACTTGTCAGTGTCATTCCCGCTCATAATGCGCGAGACACGATCGACGAGACGCTCGGCAGCGTACGCGCTCAGTCCTATCGTGCGCTCGAGATTATCGTCGTTGACGATGGCTCATGTGACCAGACTGCCGCGATCGCCCGATGTCATGCGGAGACCGACACCGGCGTGCGGCTGATCGAGCAGGCAAACGCCGGAGTTACCGCCAGGGTGCGTTGTTCCGCGATTACCCCACTTGGACGGGCCCGCTCCCGGTGACGGCATTCTGACGGTTGGAAGGGGTGTTGTCGCATCGACCCCACGATACAGGAGACATCCACAAAGGACATCGGTAGTCCAGCGGCGGCAGAAAGCATCGCCAGAACCGTTAATTCTGGCTTGTCGAAGAGCGCTAATCGGTATGTTTGCGAAAGTCCGCTAATGACCGACCCGACATTCAGCGCGTCTGCACCAGTGTGGCGCGTGCCGCCCTAAGTCTCGAGACAGACGAAGCGTTTCCGTCCATTCGCATCGGGCAGGATTTTTGGTAGGCTGCCGCAAGGCAAACGGGTGGAGCTGTCGTTCCAGTGGTCAATGATCGTCTTCTCGAAGGCAAGATGACCGAGATCGAGCAGGCGCGAGCCTGGAGCCCGCGCGTCATCTCGAAATTCGAAACGCTTATCAGGAACGGCGACGACCAGGCGCTCTATCGTGTCAATCCGCTGGCCTTCGCCCGCGACCGCGCAATCGCCGAGCCTGAAGCAATCGACCTCTTCCTTCACGCGGCCCGCTGCGGCCTGTTCGATATGAGCTGGGACGTGCTTTGTCCTCAATCCGGGATGGTGCTCGACAGTTTCGGCGCCCTGCGCACGTTGCAGACGCATTACGTCTGCGGCCTGTGCGACGTATCGGGCGATACCAACCTCGACGACTTCATTGAGGTCTCCTTCTCTGTATCGCCCCATCTGCGGCGGGTTTCGTTCCACGAGCCCCAGACGCTCTCTGTCGAGGATTTTCACTGGAAGCTACGCTTCGGCAATGACGGGCGGCTGCCCGGGCAGGACGTACGCTTTCTGGACGTTCTGCGAGGCTTCGTGCGGGGCATGACGTTCCTGCCGCCGGGCACCACAACAACGCTGCGCGCTGACCTCGATCCCGGCTCCCTGTCAGGCGTCAACGTGCAGACACAGGCGGCATTCGCGGTACCAATATCAGGGGATCCGGTGTTGGCGCCGACACTTCTCAAGATCAACTATGACGGCAAGCGTTTCTTGCCTTCGTTGCCGGCCGTGCCGCCCGGTCCGGTTGTCATTGAGGTTGCGAATACGGGATCCGGTCGTGGCGCGTTGCTTCTCATCAACTGGCCGCCCGAGCTTGTCGCGTTGACGACCAAGCCGACGCTCGATTTCGATCCATATGTTTCCGGCGGGGCGCTGCTTGCGCGGCAAACCTTCCGCCGGCTCTTCCGTTCCGAGCGTGTCGACGAGAAGGAGGGGCTCGGCATCCGGCAGATCACCTTCCTGTTCACGGATCTCAAGGGTTCCACCGCCATGTATGAGCGCCTTGGCGACCTCAACGCGTATGCCCTGGTCCGCGAGCATTTCGCCCTTCTCAATGCGGCGGTCCACCAGCATTCCGGCGCTGTCGTAAAGACGATCGGAGATGCGGTGATGGCAGTATTCTCGCGGCCATCGGATGCGATTTCGGCGGCCCTCAACATTTTTGAAGAAATCGATCGCTTCAACGGCGACAATGTCAGGCCTGGGATTATCCTGAAGATGGGTGCCCACTGCGGTCCATCGATTGCCGTCACACTCAACGACAACCTCGACTACTTCGGCCAGACCGTCAATGTCGCCGCACGCGTGCAGTCACTGGCGGAAGCCGGACAGGTTTGCATCTCCGAGGCGCTCTATTCCGCGCCCGACGTGAGTGACCTGCTTGCCGGCCGAGGCGTCGTCGCGTTTGATGCGCCTCTTCGAGGTGTGGAGGGCGATGCAACTGTCTATCGCATTATGCGGGGATAGACGCGACTGCGTGCCGCAAACTTATCAACCGTTGCGACGGCCCCTTCGGTCAAAAAACTCAGGGCAGGTCCAGCGGTCCAGCTTGCCGCCCGAAACACGGTCGCGCGTCATTGCGCCGGCAAGATGTCGGCGGGCTTCCCAGGACGCCTAAGGCCCGCGTACTGCAATTTCACCATTGCCCCGGAACACACTCTTGCAAAGGTGTCTATTGGGCGACTTGGGACACGGCTGACATCAGCTCCTGCGGGTTTGGCTTCCCAAACATGTATCGCCCACCCTCTGGAACCTCCGTGAAGCTCCAGCGGACGATCCCCTGCCGGTCCAGCAGGAATTGACCGACCAATTGTCCGTGTCCCGTTGCCATCATCTGCTCGTCGGCTTCGGTCACTTCGTAATTGTCCTTCTTGTTGAGGATTTCGCTGGCCGCAATAGGATCCATCGGACCTGGCAACTCGCCTGGTATGTCGACCCGCATATCCTTTGCCGCTGCCATCGAGACCTTGTACGGCCAGTTCGTCTCGTTTTGGGTGAATTCGAGATTGGGCAGTCCAAAAGCACGATGTGAAGCGCGTTCAGGGTCGGAGGCCGCAAGCAGATTCGGCATCGGATGGTAGCGGAAATAGAGACGCGCCCGCTCGATCGGCGTGTTGACCACCGTCAGGCTCTCCACGCCCTTGTCGCGCAGATCCGGATCAAGCCGCGCCTGGGCGGCGATATAGCGCCGGCAAAACGCACAATGCAGACCTCGAAACAGGCCGACCAACACCGGTTTTTGTCCGCGAAAGTCGTCAAGCGCGATCTTGCCTTCCTGGGTAATGGCGTCGAGTACCAAGTTCGGCGCACGGTCGCCCGGTTGAAGCGGCACCAAGTCACTACGCGAGGACATTTCCAACCTCCAACCCCGGCTAGTCGAGAAAAGGCAGCACCACAAGCGCTTCCGGGTCGAGCCCGTGCTGGGCGCATATATCCTGCGCCAGGGAAAAGTAGCGTTCGGCCTCGGCCAGATTGTCGAGGTCGAGATTAAGCGTTGCGAGACCATCATAGCACGGAAACAGCAGTTGGGGTTCGCCCGTTTCGCGGGCTACGTCCAGTGCTTCGTGGAACAAGCCAACCGCCAGTTCCGGACGGCCGTGGCACTGGTGGATCTGCCCAAGCACGATCAACGGCACCGGCAGGTGCTCGCGCTGATCGAGCGCCCGGTCGATCTCGATGGCCTTCTCGGCAGCAGGCACGCCCTCCGTTGGACAGCGATCCGTGAAAGTACAACAAGCGACCGCCAGATTGGCGAGGAGGCGCGCCTGGAAACCCAAATCACCAATATGGCGTGCCACTTCAAGACCGCGCCGACAGACCTCCATCGCCTGTGCCGGATCGATGGTCGTGTAAAGCACGCCGAGATTGGTGTAGCCGCGGCAGGCCGCACCCAGTAGACCGGCGGCTTCGGCCAATTCAATGCTACGCTCAACCTGACGCACGGCTTCACGGTTTCGCCCAAGGCGAGCCAACGCAACAGCCTTGGTATTAAGTGCCTCGGCGGTCACAAGAGTGGCATCACATCCTACCTCGGAGACATGCTCCGTTGTCAGAGTACGTACGCAATCCATCGCCGCGTCTGCCCATTTTACCGCGAGAGCGTGATCTCCGCTACGGAACGCCTGTCGACCGCGTTCTTGCCAGAGATGCGCCTGCTCGATCGGGGCATCCGCTCCATCGAGGAGCGCTGCCGCTTCAACATAGCGGGATTCTGCGTTGTCCCGCTTGCCGACGTCCCAGAGCAGCCGACCGATCTTACGCAAAACTCGCGCCGAAGCGACACGATTGGCGGACTCGCGGTATGCCTGCAACACCGTCTCGTAGTGGTGGTGCGCGATCTCGCGGCGGCCTACCGGGCCGCTCAAATCGGCAATGCGCTCTGCAATTGCCAGTTTGAGCGGTGTTTGCCCGATCGCGTCCAACGCAGTCAGTGCTCGCTCGTAGAAACGAAGGGCGTCGTCGTTGGCGTATATCATGCGAGCGCGATCGCCCGCCGCCTGCAGGTAATGCGCGCCCTTCTCCCGCTCGGCGCTCTGTGCGAAATGATGACCGAGCACGGTCAAATCCTCGAGCCGTTCCGGCTTGTCGCCGCACAGTTGCTCCAAGGCAGCACCGACCCGCCCGTGGATGTCGGTCCGGCGTTGCAGGAGCAGATTCTGGTAGATCACGTCCTGCAGTAATGTTTGCGTAAAGCGGTAGCTTTGCGACGAGACCGAGCCTGATCCGGCAACTTCCTCGATGAATTCCGCATCGCAAAGCAGTTCGCAGCCGGCTTCTAGCCGGCCGGGGTCGGCTGTCACGGTTTTCAGAAGTGTGGCGTCGAAGCGCGGGCCGATTACCGCGGCTTCCTGGGCCAACCGGCGCACCTCTTGGGGCAGCCGGTCGACGCGAGCAAGCAACATTGCCTGGATAGTGGCGGGAATGCCGGTTGCGACTTCGCCTGCCACAGTCCGCCATCGCTGGCCCTCGCGCATCAGTACACCGCGATCGATAAGGCCGCGAACGATTTCCTCTACAAAAAGGGGGTTGCCGCCCGCGCGCTCGAGGATCTGGTCGACAAGCCCTCCTGCGGAGTTTACCCAGCTCTCGCCGAAAAGCGCCGCCAACAGGCTGCGTCCGTCATCATTGTTGAGCGGCGAAAGCCTGAGCGCTGTATGACTGACCCGACTTGAGTCGAGCTGGTCGTTGCCCGGTGCCGGACGATGCGTGACCAGCACCATCAACCGCGTGCGCACCAACCTGTCCATCACGAAACGTAGTGCCTCGAGCGACACGGCGTCGGCCCAGTGCAGGTCTTCGACGACAATCAACAGCGGCGACAACGCAAGCCGCCGTTCGATGATTGTGCGGACTGCATAGAGAATTTGCCGCCGCAGCTGCTCGGGCTCGACATGCTGCAAGGTGGCATCGGGGTCGCCAAGGCCAAGCACATGGTAGAGCAAAGGCATCAGCCGCTTCGCCTCCTCGCCCTGCAGGCCGAGATCGGCAAGCAAGCCTGCGAGCTTCCCTCGCATTTCGTCCCCATTGTCGTTTTGCATCATCCCGGCAGCGCTGCGCACCACTGCGCCCAAGGCGCCAAATGATTGTTCGCCCAGCGGTGAGCACGTGGCCTGCCGCACGGCGACGTTTCGAAAACGATCCTCGTCGCCGACGCGGGCGACGAACTCCTTCACCAGCCGCGATTTCCCGATACCGGCTTCTCCGACGAGGCGGACAAGTTGGGCCGAGCCGCCGCACGCCTGGTCAAGGCTCGCCAGCATTCTATGGAGCTCCGCACCACGACCTATCATCGGCGCGCTGAGGCCGAGCGCCTCGAGCCCACGCGCTGCACGCGGCGCCGCAAGCGGTGCATCCAGTCGATGGACGAGCACACTGCCAGCCTTGCCGCGAAGCACGACATCACCCAGCGACTCGTAAGAGAAGGCATGCCGGGTCAGCCTGTGAGTGAGCTCGCCTACCAGCACCTCACCCGGTGCGGCCAGCGATTGCAGGCGTTGCGCCGTATTCACTGTGTCGCCGGTCACCGAATAGGATTTGGCGGTGCCGATGCCCAACCCGCCAGTGACGACCGGGCCAGTGTTTATGCCGATATGGAGTAACAGAGGCGAGCCGGAGTGGGGGGCGCTTTCGCCGCGCCGCGCCGTCCGGGCGATCATGTCGAGAGCGGCGCGAAGCGCACGTTCCGGATCGTCCTCATGCGCGACCGGTGCACCGAACAAAGCGAGCAGCGCATCGCCGATGAACTTGTCGACGAAACCACCAAAGTTTCGCACGGCCGCCGTCAATTCCTTGAACAGTTCGTTCTGCAGCGCTTGCATGACCTCGGGGTCGAGCTGCTCGCTGAGTGTCGTGAAGCCGCAAAGGTCTGCGAACAGGACCGTTACCGTCCGTCGATCGGCGTCAGAGACGGGATGCAGCCCATCTTCGCTTTCGATGTTCGGAAGCAGCGACGGAGTTCGAGAAGGCGGCACAATGGTCCGGCTTGGTGTCGGAGCAGGCCGTTCGACGGTTTTTGCGGGCGCACCGACGCTTGCCCCGCATTTCGGACAGAACTCGAAATCAGGTGCGCAGGGGTAGCCGCAACTGGCGCATGGCACGGGTTGGCGCCTGCCACACCTCGGACAGAAAGCGTAACCGCCCTCAACTTCGAAACCGCAGCCCGAGCAGTCCATAGGACAAGACCTCGCTAGGGGCCGTGACGGCGTGATCTCGCTACGCACTTCACGGCCAGGGTGTTCACAAGGATGAACCGATAACCGTCGACCAGCAAGCGGCAGCGCAAATGGGCATCGAGCGATCAGTGTGGGTCCGGTGGCAGAGCGCTGCCGATCGAGGCGGAAGCCGTCGTCGAAATCCCGAAAGGTATCAGCGTCAAGGAAGCGGCCGGATCAGACGCCAGAGGCTCACCGATAGATCGCCGTCGCTTGCGGTTGCGCACCAGAAAATCAACCTGAAGTAAGGCTCAGCTCGCCTTGATCCCCGCCTGGCCGATCTTGCGCCATCGGGCGTTTTCGCGAACCAGTTTCAGGTCGTCGGTCGTCTCTGCAAATGTCCGCAAACGGTATTGCCGGAGCAGGTCCGGGAAGAGCGCCCCTTCCGGCAGGCCGGCAAGCTGCTCGCGGACCGAAATTTTCTCATCGATGACCCGCATGCCCCAGGCATTTTCCCGAACCTGCAGCTCCGCAGCCAGATCGCGCTCTTCCGGCGCGTCTTCATCTAGCGCAGCCAGTAGGATCGAGTGGAAAAGCGCTACATAGCCAATCTGTCTCAGGCCGCCCACAACCCGCACGCGCGGCAATATGGCAAGGACGAGGAACATCAGGAACAAGTTCGGCAGCAGCACGCCGTCCAGCAGCGCCTGCCTGAGATGCGACCGCTCGAACGGGATGGAAAGACCATGCGGCCTGTCAGGCTCGATCAGGTGCCCGTTCTCGAGGACAAGCTTGCGCACGCGCTCCTCGCGGATGCCCCAGAAATAGGCCGTGGCATTGGGCAGGAATCTGCCAAATGGGCTCAAGGCGGCCGCTTGCAGGGCACATTCGAGACGCTGGCGCCTTGCGGGCTCAATGAGCAGCCTGGAAAGAAGGCTGCCATCATGTTCTAGATGCCGCGCCACGGCAGCCGCGGCGAGCCGATCATCGATGAAAACCGGCAGGGCCATGCCGGAACGATCCCAATCGGCGACCAGATCCTCGTTGAGGGCTGTCAGCGCATCGGCGGCGGTTCCAAACACCTTGTCCTGGCTGGCAAGCAGTGTGCCCAGCCAGCGGCTGGCATCCGTTTCGTCGCCCACCGCTTCGAGCGCGCGCTTGTTGAGGGTGACGGGACCGGCCACGCAGGCGCTTTTGCGGCACAGTTTGTGGCGCCCCATGCCAAACAGGTTGACCTTGTCGTCACCGACATCGAGCCATCCCGGCCCCTCCCGCCCAATTGTCTCCATGGTCATCGTCGTTCCCATGAAGCTGAAGAAGGCCGACAGCCCGTTTTCGACCGCGCCGAGCCAGGCAAGCAGGAGGGCATCGAAGGTGATCCGGTCCATCAGAAGCAGGCAATGCAGGCCGGACTGAATCACCGGTCTGTGCTCGAATTCTTCGAGGGCCTTGCCGATCTCTTCAGGCTGCATGATCACCCCAAGGCGCTGATGCAGGACTTCGCGCAGGATCGAGCGGGCAGCGATCGCCGGGCCCGATGCAGGCCTTGCCACCGGCCGCCACAGATGGCGGGCATAATCGGAAACCGGTGCATTCCAGTTCTGCTCGATGTCACGCACGACTTCCGGACAGAGCAGCGACAGCACGGCCAGAATTTCCACCGGAGGCGTAGGGGTTGGGTCAAAGACGGCGGTCATTGGTCCCGTCTAGCCACTTGCGGTGCAAACGCCAAGGGAGACCAGACTTGCTGGATGCAGCCGGCCCACACATAGATTGTCAACTCGATCAAAAATGGTGTGAGACGAAATTGACCGCATCCTACGGAGTTCTCCATGAGCAATCACCTGTTCGCCGGCACGAATTGTTAGATTGGCCAAACAGTTACGGCCAAACAGCGGATCTCAGAACCGCAGCCGGGCCATGCTCAGGAGGTCGTGGTACTGCCCGTCGGTAAAACCGGCCTTCACATGCCGACCTTCGACCTCGAAGCCGTGGCTTGTGTAGAGACGGACGGCCGGTTCGTTGTCGGCATAGACGGTCAATTCGACCCGCTTCAGGGCGCGCCAGTTGTCGGCCACGTCAAGCAGCGCGCCAAGTATGGCAGAGCCGATGCCCTTGCCGACAAAGGCATCGTCAAGGCCGATATTGATCTCGCCGATATGCGAACGGCGCGGCGAACCCTGCACGACCAGGCTGCCATGGCCCACGACCTTGCCGTCCAACTCCGCAACGATCCAGGTGGTTTCCTGGCCGGACTTGGCGATGCGCCGCTCCACCTGCTCCACCATCTCGAAGGGCATCCTGAGCGTGCCCCAGCGGAAGCCCGGCATGTTGAAGATAGCGCAAAGCGCCTCCGCATCGCTTGGCCGGACGGACCGGAGCTGCGGCTGGATTTTCTCGGAGGATGGCGAGGTCGTGCTGGTCATGGCGCTCCCGGCAAAGCTATCGGCCCGGCACGATGCACCGGACGTCACCTAAAAATCCAGCCATCTCCGCAACCTATGATGCCGATTGCGAGCTAAAATACCGGGAGGCGGCGTAGAGTTTGAAGACGCCGCTGATGCCGATCCCGCCGAAAAGGGCGAGCCAGAACAATGTCCCGGTCGCCGTCCAGTCGATCCGGTGCACCGCAGCGTCGGTGATGACGAGGCCAAGGATGGCAAGCAGGCCAACCAGAAACTGCGCCAAGCCGAGCACCAGCAGTTCCTCGCGCGGCGCGCTTCTCAAGACGAGATATATGCCGCCCGCACCAGCGAGGAAGATGGCGCTGTAGACCTGAGCGTGGAAGGCATCGATCGGCCATGGCCAGAAGCCGCTGAATGTCAGGGGAAACAGCAACAGGCCGACGCCATAGAGCCCGAGGATCGCCGATTCCACCGGCATGTAGCCGCGCCATGCGGGATTTAAGGTCACGCCTTTTGCAGAAGGACGGGCCCTGGCCCGCCACAGGAACAGCCCGGATACCGCTACCGAAGCAAGATAGACCAAAAACCAGAGCCAGGGCGCTTTGCGCTCGAAGTTGAAATAGCCGAGATTGATGAACGAAGCCACCGACACGATGACGGTGAATATGAAGGCCATGACGAGCACGAGCCTGCCTGGCGACCAGCGATTCCAGAACAGCAGCGCCGCCATCACGACCATTTCGGCGGTGTAGAAGCCGCCGAGGAAGCGGGCATTGAACGGCGTGACGGCCCAAGGCCAGCGCGGCTTGACCAGCATAGGCGCGAAAAACAGGCCGGCGCCTACGATCAGCACGATGATGACCACCACAGAGAAAAGGCGCAGGGCCGCGGGAAATGGCGGGTTGTTGGATGTCGGCATGGGAGGAAGTCCCAAAGATGAATACCCCATGGACCATCATAGTGCGGCTTGCGGCCGGTGAAAATCCGCCCGAATGGAAAATGAACTGTCACCGGGCTTATCCATTCGAATGGCCGTACGGTCCGTTTCGAAGTAAGATGGAGCGCTCGGACCGAAGACCGGTCCGGCCAAC
The DNA here is from genome assembly GCF_007830515.1 of Mesorhizobium tianshanense. Taxonomy (GTDB): domain Bacteria; phylum Pseudomonadota; class Alphaproteobacteria; order Rhizobiales; family Rhizobiaceae; genus Mesorhizobium; species Mesorhizobium tianshanense. The sequence continues at coordinate 28,583 of NZ_VLKT01000053.1, read as the reverse complement.
ACGCCTCGGGGGCGCATTTTCCGGAGCCCGCACGATGAACGAAGCTCAGGATCTGTTCTCGCTTCTGCAGCAATCGACCGATGTCGATCCGCAGGCAATCGACGCGATCAAGCGAACCATCGCGGAGGGCAAGGACCGCGAACTTTGCCGCATCAATGCGCCAGCCTTCGCCAGCAAGCATGGCCTCGACGAGGAACGCGCCATAAGCGCCTTTCTCCATGCGGCACGGGTGGGCATCTTCGACATTTCCTGGAATGTTCTGTGCCCCGGCTGTGGCGGCGTGCTCGACACCAACGCCACGCTGAAAACCCTGCAGAAGGACGAATACACCTGCGCGCTGTGCTCCCAGGGCTATTCGCCGACCCTCGACGAGATGGTCGAGGTGACATTCACCGTCAGTCCCCGCGTGCGCAGGATTGCCGCCCACAATCCACACGAACTGCCGGTGGCGGAATATTTCCGCCAGATCTACTGGGCGTCCGGCGCCGATCTGCCGGAAGAGGATTTGGCGAAAAAGATGGAAGCGTTCTCGCTGGAGGATATCGAGCTTGCGCCCGGTGAAAAGGCGGTTCTGCACATACAGCTTCCGTCCGAATTCATCATCGTCTTCGAGCCGGTTACCCATTCAGCGCAGTTCATCGACGGGAAGGGCGAACCAACAAAAGAGCGCCGAAGCCTCTCTTTGGTCTTCGACCGCGACCATGTCCAGAACCAGACGCTGGAGATGCAACCCGGCCCGTTGCGCATTTCGCTGGAGAACAGGACCGACACCCGCGTGCTGCCGACGGTCTTCATCGCCGGCCAGGCATTGCATGATTTGCTGGGTAAACGCCGGCCATTCCTGACCGCCAAGCGCCTGCTCACCAACCAGACGTTCCGCGATCTCTATCGCACGGATACGCTCGACATCAACCAGCGCCTGAAAATCACCAGCCTGACCTTCCTGTTCACCGACCTGCGCGGATCGACCGAGCTTTACGAGCGAGTGGGCGATCTTTCAGCCTTCGATCTCGTGCGCGTGCATTTCCAGGTTCTGCACGAGATCGTCGCGGCGGAGGCAGGCGCGGTGGTGAAGACGATCGGCGATGCGGTGATGGCGACCTTCGCGACGCCTGATCGTGCGATTGCTGCGGCCCTCAGGATGCGCGATGCCATGCGTGAGCTCAACGACAAGAGCGGGCGCGAGGATCTGCTGCTCAAGATCGGAGTCCATGCCGGCCCTTGCATCGCCGTGTCCATGAACGAGCGGCAGGACTATTTCGGCCAGACGGTCAACATTGCTTCGCGAGTCCAGAACCTTGCCAACGCACAGGCGATCTTCGCCACTCGTGCGGTGGTCGACGACAATCTCACCGCCGATCTGTTGCACAGGAACGCTCTGACGCCGGTGCCTCATGAGGTCTCGCTGCGCGGCATTGAGCGGGAGATAGCAGTCTATACGATCCCCTGAAGACTCGGCCCCGAAGAGAAGGCTTAGGCCCCTGAAGATTTGGATCGTCTCGGCCCTTACACGCGCCTGCAGAGGAAATAACGATCGGCGGGCTCCGAAGTCGGCGGCGGGAGGCGTTGCAGCAGCGGGTGATCGAGCGGCGTGCCACTGACCGCGAAGCCGCCGACGCGAAGCAGGCGCGCAATCAGATCAGGAAGCCAGGTAGCGGTCACTGCATCGCGATCGTCATAGCCGGTGCCGATGTCGGCATGAACAAGAGCGGCGTCGATGCCAATGAACTTGCGGGCCGTCTCGCGTATTTCGCCGAGCACGAGGTTTTCAGCGTCGGGAATTGAGCTGGCGTGTGCGCCAACTTCGCGGTCGAACACCACGATCCGGCGCCCGGGCAGGCGCTCGCGCAGATGGTGGAACGTCCTGCCGTTGCCGAGGCCGAGCTCGAGCACAAGCCCCTCCATCTTCGCCACCTCGGGGCAGATTTGATTGAGAATGTCGCGCTGTGCGGTCATCCTGCTGATGAAATTATCGAGACGACTCATATGCGATTGTATGTCCTGAACCAGCAGCCCCGATCGAGGCTTGCCGCATATAGAGGCGAACGACGAACCTTGCAATAACGCAACCGGCCGCCGACAAGCATCATACGAGTTGTCGGCGGGCCGCGCGGCGGAATAGCGATCTCACTTGTAGGGGTCCGCGGCGTCCCGCAAGCCGTCGCCGAGGAAGTTGAACGCCATGATGACGAGAATGACGGGGAGCATCGGCAAAAGCAGCCATGGATAGAACGCGATGACGCTGACGCTGCGCGCCTCGGTGAGCAGGATGCCCCAGCTGGTTATCGGCGCCCTCAGGCCGAGCCCGAGGAAGCTCAGCGCCGTCTCGCCCAGGATCATGCCGGGTATGGAGATCGTCGCCGTCGCGATCAGATGCGACATGAAGCCGGGAATGAGATGCCGCCCGATGATGCGGCTGCTTCTGGCGCCCATCAATTGCGCGGCCAGAACGTAATCCTCCTCGCGCAAGGCTAGAAGCTTTGAACGCACGGCCCGCGCCAGTCCGGTCCAGTCGAGCAGCCCGAGGATGACGGTGATGCCGAAATAGATCAGGATCGGACTCCAGGTTATCGGCATGATCGCCGCCAGAGCCAGCCATAGCGGTATGCTGGGGATCGATTGCAGAACTTCGATTATCCGTTGAACGATCAGGTCGAAGATACCGCCGTGATAGCCGGCCAGTCCGCCGATGACAATGCCGAGCAGGAAGCTGAAACTGATGCCGACGAGGCCGATTGTCAGTGAAATGCGTGCGCCATAGATGATGCGCGAGAGCACATCGCGCCCCAGCCTGTCAGTGCCGGCTAGAAAGAGCTGGCCGTTTTCGGCAGGGCAGACAAAATGCCTGTCACCTTCGATCAGGCCCCAGAACTGATAACTGTCGCCCTTGCAGAAGAAACGGATCCGCTGAACATCATCCTTTTTCTCGATGTAGTTCCGCTTGAGCGTGTCCATATCCAGCGTCATCTGTCGGCCATAGACGAACGGCCCGACGAACTGGCCGTTGTGGAACAGGTGAACCCGCTGCGGCGGTGAATGGATGTAGTCCATGTTGCGCGTGTGCAGATTGTAGGGCGCCAGGAACTCGCAGATCAGTATCCCGAAATAAAGCGCCGCCAGGAATATGCCGGATACAACGGCAAGCCGGTGCATCCGGAATTTCCACCACATCAGCCGCAACTGCGACGCCTGAAAGACCTTCGACTGCTCCGGCGTCATCGCCTCGACCGACTGCAGGTCAATGGGCGCGGTGGAAACGTAGTGTTGCAGTGGAGCACCCGGAGCGGGCAGCGGCGAATGCGTGTTCATTTGGTGCTGCCGCCCTGCAAACGAATTCGTGGATCAAGCAGCGCCAGCGCCAGGTCGGAAATCAGGACACCGATGACCGTCAGGAAGGCGAGGAACATGAGGAACGACCCCGCCAGATACATGTCCTGGCTTTGCAGCGCCTTGATCAGCATCGGCCCGGTCGTTTCCAAAGACAGCACGATCGCCGTGATTTCGGCGCCGGAGATGATGGCCGGCAGGATAGAGCCGATGTCGGAAATGAAGAAATTGAGCGCCATGCGCAGCGGATATTTGACCAGCGCCTTGAAGGGGTGAAGGCCTTTGGCGCGCGCGGTCACGACATATTGCTTGTGTAGCTCATCGAGCAGATTGGCGCGCAGCCGCCGGATCATGCTTGCCGTGCCCCCGGTGCCGATGATCAAGACCGGGATCCAGAGATGGGCGAGGATCGACTTCGCCTTGGCCCAGCTCATCGGCTCGCCGAGATATTGCTGGTCCATGAGATGGCCGATGGAGGTGCCGAACCAGATGTTGGCGAAATACATCAGGATCAGCGCCAGCATGAAGTTCGGAATGGCAAGGCCGAGAAGGCCGAAGAAAGTCAGGCCGTAGTCGCCCCAGCTGTATTGATGCGTTGCGGAGTACATGCCGATCGGAAAGGCGATGAGCCAGGTGAAGATGATCGTGACGAAGGAAACCAGCACGGTCAGCCACATTCGGTCCCCGACGACGTCGCGAACCGGCAGCTCATACTCGAAGGAATAGCCGAAATCGCCGTGCAGCATCCCGCCGACCCAGTAGAAGTAGCGAATGATCGGCGGCTTGTCGAAACCATATTCCTTGCGCATCATCTCGATGCGATCGGAATCCACCCCTTCACCCTGAGCCCGAAGCTCGGCAACAAAGCTGTCGAAATAGTCGCCGGGGGGAAGTTCGATGATCGTGAACACCAGCGCCGATATGACCAGCAGCGTTGGAACCATCACGGCGATGCGCCACACAATGTATCGAAGCACGCTCAGGACTCTCCAAGCCAGAATGTATCCGGCATGTAGACACCGAAATAGGCCGTCGGGTCGTAGCCGTAGAGCGCCTTGTCAGGCAGATTACGCAGCCGCGAGGACGCCAGAACCGGCTGATGCGTTCCGTTCACCGTGCCGATCGAAAACACCTGATCGGTATAGATCGACAGCATAGAATTCCAGATTTCGGTGCGCTCCGTGGCTTCGGTCGATGCTTTCCAGCGCTTGAGTAAAGCCATCAACTCGACCACAGGCGGAAGATCGGGTGCCTCACCCATCTTGCCATGAGACAAGTAGTGAGCACCCCAGAGCGGCCATTGCAACTGGTCGTCGATGGTGGGGGCCAACTGGCTCGGGTTCATGTCGGCGGTCGCCACGCCATTGTCGATGCCCGACCACATCGACATCATGATCTGGCCGCCAAGCGCACGGCTGCGGAAGATGTCGCGCTGCGAAGTCCGGATGAACAGGGCGATGCCGATCTTGCGCCAGTGATCGGTGATGAGTTCGAGCGCGTCGGTTTCCAGCGTGCTTTCGCCGGCCGTTTCCACTATGATCTGCGCAGGGCGTCCATCGGGAAGTATCCGCAGGCCGTCATCGTCACGCGTCTGAAGCCCGACCTCGTCGAGCAGGGCATTGGCCTGGTCGGGATCATAGGCGACCCAGGCTTTCGCGAATTCCGGCCGGTAGAGCGGGCTCTCCGGCAGGACAGTATCGGCACTTTCCTGCGCCAATCCGTAGAACACAGCCATATTGATCTCGCGCCTGTCCACAGCGAGCGAAAGTGCGCGGCGCACGCGCACGTCACGCAAAAGGCCGCGCCAGACCTGGTCGGCACAATTCAGATTGGGGAGCAGCGCCAGCCGCGAACCCTGTGTGCGTTTCCACAGATGCATCTTTACCGGGTAGCGCTTCTCGGCATCCTTCAGGAAGGAGTAGTCGGTGAAGTCAATTCCCATGCATTGCAGGTCGCTCTCGCCCGCACCGGCCTTGGCGGAAATGATCGCCGACGAGCTGACATTCATGACAATCCGGTCAACATAGGGCAGTTGCCGGCCGTTCTCGTCTATTCGATGAAAGAACGGGTTGCGCTCGAAGACGAACTGCTCAGCCGGCGGCTTGGTCCGGTTCTGCCAGGGATCGAGCGTCGGCAGATCCGGGTTCTCCGGGCGATACTGCCGCGACATGCGGATATGCAGGAGCGTCCATTTCTTGACCCGGTTCTCCTTCATTAGGCCGGCGAGCCGAAATTGATCCTGGTATTTCTTGTGGAACTGCTTGAGATAGGCGGCCGGCAGAACAAGCGATAGCGGCGATGCAGCAGCGAGCTTGGGCAGGAAGTCGGGATTGGGCGCATCCCAACTATAGCGGACCGTCGACGGATCGACGATCTCGAAGCGTGGCGGCTTCCCGTCCGCCAGCAGGGCCGGGGCAAGCCCGCCTTGCGAAAGCTCATCGTTGAGCCAGACATCTTCCCAGCAATAGCGAAAATCCTCCGGCGTCAGCAGGCTACCGTCGGACCATTTATGCCCTTCCCGAATCTTGAAAGTGAAGACGCGATCATCCGCTACGTCGTAACTTTCGAGAATGTCGGGTTGCATGTTAAGCTTTTCGTCATAGCCGACCAGGCGAGCATACCCATAGATCGTCATCATCCGGATATCTTTCTGGCTGCCGATGATCGTACGCAGCGTGCCGCCATACTGGCCGGGCTGCCGGCCCATCGCAGTGAGATTCAACGCGCGCGGGCTCTTGGGCAAGCGTTCGGCGAGTGCCGGCAGCGCCCTGGCCTTCAGCCGCGGCTGAAGAAATGCCGGCTCCAGATCGCCGGCGCGCGACGTGCCCGGCAGAAATGCCGATGCCATAAGTCCAAGGACGGTGCGCCGGCTGATCAATGGCGTAACTCGCTGACATCGGCCGTACGCCGGGCCAGCACGAGGTGGCCGCCGCCAAGGTCGAGCGGCGACAGCATATCCTCGTCGCCCTCGTCGCGGAATTGCGGTCCCCATGCACTGGTGTCGGAAGCGCCGCCGAGCTTCAGCGTCTTGAAATCCATCGGCCTGTCGAGATCGGGGTAAGGTACTGCTGCGACCAGTGAGCGCGTGTAGGGGTGGACTGGCTTCCTTAGCAGAATTTCGCGCGGCGCGAGCTCGACGATACGCCCGCCGCACATCACCGCGATGCGGTCTGCCATGTAGTCCACCACTGCCAGGTTGTGGGATATGAACAGGTAGGTCAGGCCCAGTTCCTTCTGCAGGTCCTTCAGAAGGTTCAGGATCTGCGCCTGGACAGAGACATCGAGTGCCGAAACCGGCTCGTCGCAGATCAGAAGTTCAGGCCCCAGCGCCAACGCGCGCGCGATGCCGATACGCTGACGCTGCCCGCCGGAGAAACTGTGCGGATAACGCTTTATGAAGCGCGGATCGAGCCCGATTGCCTGCATCAGGCTCTTGACCGTGGCGAGTCGGGACGCGGCATTGCCACGTTGATGGATTTCCAGCGGCTCGCTCAAGATGTTCTCCACCGTCATGCGAGGTGAAAGCGACGAAACCGGATCCTGAAAGACCATCTGGATTTTCGCGCGCAGCATGCGCAGGGCGTCTCCCTCGGCTTCCAAGACGTCGATCGGACCATCGCGGCCGTTGAAGATCACAGAGCCGCCGCTAGGGGTGACAGCCCGCATGAGGATCTTGCTGACGGTGGTTTTACCGCAGCCGCTTTCGCCGACAAGACCCAGGCACTCACCCCGCCTGATATCGAAGCTCACGCCATCCACGGCGCGAACAGAGGTTTGATGATCCCCGCCGAACCATCCGGACTTGCGGATGGTGAAGGTCTTTGTCAGATCCCTGACCGCCAGCAGGATGTCGTCCGGCCCCTTCGATGCCGGCGCCGTCTGCTTGCCGAGCAGGTTCCCGACATTTACCGGCACCTCGCGGAGCGCCTTTAGCCTTTCGCCAGGCTTCAGGTCGAAATGCGGAACGGCTGCCATCAGGCCCTTCAGGTAAGGGTGGCCTGGCCGGCGGAATATCGCCTCCACAGGTCCCGCTTCCATGATCTCGCCATGGTACATGACCACCACCTCGTCGGCGACATTGGCGACCACGCCAAGGTCGTGCGTAATCAGCAGCATCGCCATGTTCAGCTTGGTCTGGAGCCCGCGCAGCAATTGCAGGATTTGCGCCTGGATGGTGACGTCCAACGCCGTCGTCGGCTCGTCGGCGATCAACAGGGCGGGCCGGCAGATAAGCGCCATGGCGATCATGGCGCGTTGACGCAATCCTCCCGAAAGTTCAAAGGGATACATGTCATAGGCGCGCTTGGGGTTGGGAAAGCCGACAAGGCCGAGCATTTCCTCGGTCCGCGCCTTGCGCTCCACCCGAGCCATGGGCGTATGAATCTGCAGGGATTCGCTGACCTGATTGCCGATCGTGTGCAGCGGCGACAGCGATGTCATCGGCTCCTGAAAGATCTCGCCGATGCGGCTGCCTCTCAACGCCCGGATTTCTGGTCCGTCACGCGGCATCTGCAGGATATCCTGCGTCGTGCCGGGCTTTTCAGGATCGGAAAACAGGATACGGCCGCGAACATGGGCTGTGTTCGGCAAAATGCCCATCACTGCCTGGCTGAGAACCGATTTTCCGGAACCGGACTCGCCCACAAGCGCGGTAACCTTGCCGGGCAGCACGCGAAGACTCGCGCGCCTGACGGCGTGCAACGGTCCCCCGATAATGGCAAAAGAGATGCCAACATCCTCGATCCGCAGCAGATCAACGCCCGAATTCATTCTCACACCAGCCCACTCTGGCGGACTGCCGGCCGGCAGACCCAGAAAGCGAGACTAGCGCATTGCCAGCCTAGAGCAACTTGGATTCGAAACGGTCGCCAGTTCCCTGGCGGAACCGGCGACCGGACTGCATACCAAAGGCGTTCGGATCAGACCGTGGCGGTTACTGGAGCTTCCTCGGCTCGCCCGCCGACAGCCGCGCGGCATCGCGATGAAGCAGCATGACCTGCTCGGCGTCCGATATTCGGTCGTAAATCGGCTCCAGCGCACCGTCTTCATCGGGTGCGAGAGCACCCGACAGATCGGGTGAAAGCACCGTTAGCTTCTGTTTGATACCCGCCAGTTCCTCCTCGCCGAGCGTCAGCCAGCTGTTGGCGCCGCAATAGCTGGCGAAGTCTTTGCTGGCGAGAACGCTGTGCGGATATTTCTTGGTCAGGGTTTGGAGGCGCTGGACCTCGTTTACAGCCGAGCCGAAGACAGAGAATGTGAGCCGGTCGGTAAGCCCGACATTGCCGAACATCACATTGCCGACATGCAGGCCGATACCAAATTTTATACCGCCCAACCCCTGCTCCTTTCTGCGCAGATTGAGATCCATCATGCGCGCGCTGGCCTTGTGCGCGGCCGCAAGGGCAGCCTGGCAGGCGATCTCGGACTGCGCACGGTGCCTTTCGCAAGGGTAGACGGCAATGAAGCCATCCCCCAGGAAACTCATGATCTGCCCGCCTCTGCGATTGAAAGGTGCAGCAATGGCATCGAAAAACTGGTTCAGCGTATCGATATAGATTTCGCGGCCGGCGGTTTGGGCAAGCCTTGTCGACCCGCGCATATCGCCCATGACCAGTGCGGCCCGGATTGTGTCGCCCTCGCCGCGCTTGATCTGGCCGTCCAGCACCCGCCTGCCGGCGTCGCCGCCGAGATAGGTTGTCATCATGTTGTCGGCGAGCTTGGTGAGCACCGCCATCTTGGCTGCGATAGCGAGATGGTTCTGGATGCGCAGCAGCGCCGAAATCATGCTGTCGCTGAAGCCTGAAGCACTGTCGGTGGACCAGGAGCCCATCATGCCCTGACTGGTATTGCCGTTGAAGGGATGGACGAAAGCCATGTAGTCGGTGACGCCCATAAGCCTGAGTTCATCGAAAACAGGAAATTCCGACGTCACCGACGGGTCGAGCCGGCGCCGCAGATGGTCGAGCTTGTGGCTGAGCAGATGGTAGTATGGGCTGTTCAGGAATCTGTCAGAATGAGCGCCGTCCTCATTGCGGAAGCCTTCCACTTCCAGGCCCTGGCCGCGGAGCCAGGTGAAGCCAAGCGCGTCATAAAGCGGATGAAGCATCGAAAAGCCCAAATGCACCCGCTTCAACGGCAGGCCGGCAGCAGCCAGCCGTTCACAAAAGCCCTTTACCAATGTTTCCAGGTCGTCGCCCGCCAGCGCCGATTGGGTCAGCCAATCGGCAACCTTATCCATGAGAATGGCAGAAATTTCTGCTTGCGCTGTGCTCATGCTATCTCGAAATCTCCTTGATCCGCCACACCCTCGAAGTCAACGAAGCCGGCTTCGCCGGCAAAAGCCGGCGAAGAATTTCCCGGATGACTGTCCTTGCAGGAAGGAAGCAGGCGGTAACTGCATCTATCTCCCGGCACATTATGTGGCGAGACTGCCGGCGGAGTGCAATCCCGATCCTGACATCGGGCAAAAAATTCGCCGGCTCAGACGCCGTCAGGCCTTCACCACCGTCTCTCGGGCTAGCCCGAGGCGGCCAAAAACATTGCGTGTGTCGACGATCAGAAGAGCGTGATCCGCGATCGCCTGATAGTCGATCTCGTCGTGGTCGGTTGCAACGACGACAGCGTCGAAATCCTTCAAGGCCACCTCGGTCAATTCGACCGAGCGACGCCCCTTGATCGCCATATGCTCCCGTGTGGTCGGGATTTCGGTAACATGCGGATCGTGGAATTCCGCCTTGCCTCCCCATTCCTCGATGAGTTCAATGAGCCGCAATGAGGGGCTTTCGCGGATGTCGGGCACATTCTTCTTATAGGCGAGCCCGATGATGAGAATGCACGAGCGGCTGAGCGCCTTGCCGCAGCGCCGGTCCAGCGCCTTCGCCAGTTCATCGACCACATGACGCGGCATAGCCGTGTTGATCTCTGCCGCCAGCTCGATGAAGCGGGTCGGCAGTTCGTATTCGCGCGCCTTCCACGTCAGGTAGAAGGGATCGATCGGAACGCAGTGCCCCCCGAGTCCAGGGCCAGGATAGAAAGGCATGTAGCCGAAGGGCTTGGTCTTTGCCGCCTCGATCACCTCCCAGATGTCGATGCCCATCGCACCGAGCACGACCTTCAACTCGTTGACGAGGGCTATGTTGACCGAGCGGAAGATGTTTTCCGTCAGCTTGACCGCCTCGGCGGTCGCCGTGGTGGAAACCGGAACGACGGTCTTGACCACGCCCTGGTAGAAAACCTGCACGAGCGTCGCCGCTTCAATGCCGTCACCTGCCACGACCTTGGGGATCGTCGCGACTTCAAAGCTGCGGTTGCCGGGATCCTCGCGTTCGGGCGAGAAGCCGAGGAAGAAGTCTATCTTCGACTGCAAGCCGGTTTTTTCCAGTATGGGCTTGATCACGTCGTCAGTGGTGCCAGGATAGGTGGTCGATTCCAGCACGATCAGCTGGCCGAGACGTAAATGCTTCGCGATGGTGCCTGCCGTGTTCCTGACAAAGGAGAGGTCCGGCTCTCGGTGTTTCGTCAGCGGTGTCGGAACGCAGATGATGATGACATCGCAGACGGCCAGTTCGGCAAAATCCGCAGTGGCGCGGAACCGCCCGCTCGCCACCTGGCCGGCAAGGGCTGTCGACGTCACCGCCTCAATGTAGGATTGGCCGTTGTTCAGGCTCTCGACCTTCTGGGCTTCGATGTCGAAGCCGGAAACCGGGAAGCCGGCGCGTGCGATCGCAACCGCCAGCGGCAACCCGACATAACCCAGTCCGATCACGCCGACTTGCGCGGCGCGTGTCGAAATCCGATTCAGAAGACGGTCATATGTCGATCGTGAGGCGTCCAAAAATCTGCTTTCCGTCAATTCGGACAGGCCGTCCGCTCCCATGGCGAGGCTCACCTGGTTCCCCAAGAACCCCGAGGCATATTGCGGAAAATCGGTTTCCGCAAGCCGTCATCAGACCGGCACCTTCGCCTTCAGGCTTGCGGCAGCAATCGCATAGCCGCCGGCGGCGCCATCGATGAAATGAACGTGATCGCGCTGCAGCGGCGATGCGACGAGGCATGTCATCAAGGCCGATTTCTGGCGGTGCAGACCATAGTTGCAGATGCCCGCCTCTTCCGCCTGTTCCAGCCGGTTCTCGATCCGTTGCAACACATCCGCGTCAACGTCGATGGTCATCTTCAAGCCGTCGTCGAACTTCCGGAAATCCGAATTGCTGGCCACGTCGCGTTTGTAGATCTTCGGATCGAAACTGCCGATCGTCCAGCCATATCTATCCGTAACAGCCGTAAGCGTCATCAGGAACACTATCCACAGCTTCGACAGCCACCGCCATCCTGCCGGTGCCATGGCCCGCGCCTCGATATCGAGGCCGGCGGGCAGAAAACTATAGCCAGGCCCGTTCACCGGCACCGGGTGGCCATCGCGTTCCTGCCTGCCGGCAAGGGCGATGATGTCGGAAGCCAGAAACTGAAAACCGCGCAAGTCGCGTGACGCCCCCGGTATGGCTATGATCGAGACGATTTCGCCATGCCGGGCTTCGATCGGGTTCCAGCGGCAGGAGAGACCGGTCAGGTCCGGCCGCGCGCCGGCCGGCGCAGGATCGATGCGGTAGCGCCCCGCTTTCATCTCTGCTTCCGCCCAACTGCCGCCGCCGCCGGCGAACATGGCATAGAAGACCGCTTCGGAAGCCTGGAACCTTGCCACGCGAACGTCGAGGCCTTGCGCTCTTATATCCTTTATCGGCACGATTGCGGCACGCAAGGTCAGGTCCAGTTCGTCCGCCACCCATCTCTGGACAGCCGCCAGCGCGTTGCGGGTGATCTCCAGCGCCGAGCCGGGAAACGCCACGAGCGCGCCGTCGCCGCCGAAGACAAAGGGAAGATCTTGCCGACCCAGCGCATTGAGCAGCGCCGAAATGACGCTGGCGCCGGCCATATTGACGGTTTTATAGCGCCCCGCCTCGATCGCCTTGGTCGAGCCGACGATGTCGGCTGTGGCCAACGCCCAGCCATCGGGGAGAGGCCGATAGTTATCGATATCGGCAACGCTTTCGAACCTTGCGAAGACCGGCAAAGAAGCGACAAACGGGTCGGAGGCGGTAGCTGTTTCCATGAGCATCAGATAGCACATTCCAGTGCTTGAAGGTGAAGTCGATCATGCTTCGAAATTGACTTGCGCAGGCTTTCCGATGATAGGGTCCGGCGATGCGAATTGCTTTCTACGCGCCGCTGAAGTCACCCAATCATCCCGTTGCCTCCGGCGACCGCCAGATGGCACGGATGCTGGTCAAGGCGCTGGAGCGTGTAGGGCATAGCGTCGAACTGGCATCCGAATTGCGCCTCTATCTACGCGAACCGGAGTCGAAGAGTTTCGATGCGCTCAAGATCGAGGCCCGAGAGGAGGGCGCGCGGCTGACCAAGCTTTGGGATCGTGACGGCAAGCCCGATCTCTGGTTCTCCTATCATCCCTATTACAAGGCGCCCGACCTGATCGGGCCCGAGCTGGCGGCGGCCTTTGCTGTCCCGTATGTGACAGCGGAAGCCTCCTATTCGAGGCGGCGCAACGCCGGCTTGTGGGCCGATACGCAAGCGTTGGTGGCGCGAGCGGTCGAACAGGCAGCGCTGAACATCTGCTTCACGCAAAGGGATCGTCAGGGACTGACAGATGCGATTCCCGACGCCGCTCTCGGTATGCTTTCGCCCTTCATCGACGCATCGGTGTTCCAGGAAATGCCGGCACGGGGTTGTCCAACGCGCCTCGTTACCGTCGCCATGATGCGCTCGGGCGACAAAGTCGAAAGCTATCGCATGCTGGCGCAAGCGCTCGGTCGGATCGGCCACCTGCCCTGGACCATGTCGGTCGTCGGGGATGGGCCTGCCCGTGACGAGGTCAAAGCGCAATTCGCGGGCGTGCCCGCCGACCGTATCGAATGGCTTGGCGCGATTGAGCCAGCCGCAGTGCCTGATGTCCTCTACAGTGGGGGAATTTACGTCTGGCCGGGTTACGGCGAGGCCTATGGCGTTGCCTATCTTGAAGCACAGGCCGCCGGCCTTCCGGTGGTGGCTCAGGACATAGCCGGCGTGCCGGAGGTCGTGCGGGATGGCCAGACCGGGTTTCTCACTCCGCCGGGCGATGTGGCGGCGTTCGCTTCTGCCATTGAAAGGCTTCTGGCCCGTAACGACGAAAGAACCATCATGGCCGCAGAAGCCAGACGTTTCATCCTCGAAGAACGTTCCCTTGATGTTGCAGCGGCGCGTCTGGCCGAACTTCTTGCGAAGATCCCGGTTTCATGACATCCGATCAGATCTGGCAGCCCTTGGTGGAAGAACTGACGTGCCTGCAACGGGCGGACCGTAAGGCAGAGTTCTGGCTGCGCGACGACGACGCCGTGGATCCGACGCCTGCGCTTGATCGGCTGCTCGACCTCACCGGTGAATTCACGGTTCCGGTCACTCTGGCCGTCATTCCGGCCCTGACTGATGAGAAGCTTGTCGTCCGGCTTGACGAGGCGCCGCATGCCACGGTCGCCATCCATGGCTGGGCGCACCGAAATCATGCGCCCGAGGACCAGAAAAAGCAGGAACTCGGCGCGCATCGGCCACGCGAGGCGGTGCTCGATGATTTGGCTCGCGGGCTGTCGCACGTAACCGGCCTGCACGGTGCACGTGCCGTTCCGATGCTGGTGCCACCCTGGAACAGGATCGATGCCGGCTTGGTATCCGGCCTTGGATCGATAGGATTTACGGCATTGTCGGTCTATGGGCCGCCGAAGCCGGCTCCACTGGCGGTCATCAACAGCAATGTCGACCTCATGGATTGGCATGGCACGCGCGGCTGCCGCGATCATGGCCTGTTGGTTCAGGCTATCATCGCGCAATTGCAGCATGCATTCGACGGCGGCGAACCGGTCGGCCTGCTCACCCACCATCTCGTACATGATGAATCGGCCTGGCTTTTCCTCAAACGGCTGTTCACAGTCACCGCACGGACTGAAGCCTGCACATGGCTTCCGATCAGGACATTGATCGGGCGTAGCGCCGGTAGAGCAATTCCAGGAAAAGTGTGAACGGTTTTCCCGGGAAAAGCGCGTAGCGCTTTCCCTGAGGAATTGCGTCAAAACAAAGAGATAGAGTGCTTCACCGTTCTGTGAAACGGTGAAGCACTCTAGAGGAAAATAGCTCAGCGCTTTTTGTGCAATGAGACTGGAAATTTGAGCGTCTGGCCATCCCGTGCGGCAAAAGCGCCGGCAAACCTGTCTTTGGCCAGTTTCTCGATCTCGTCCAGTTCCTCGTCGGTGCGTGTCGGATCGTGGTGAAACAGCGCAAGCCCCCGCGCACCGGCCGCCTCACAGAGCTTGACGCCCTGTTGCCATGTCGAGTGCCCGTTACCGCGGCGGCGTTCCATTTCCTCCTCGGTGTAGGTGCAATCGTAAATGACGAGGTCGGCATCTTCGATCAGGCCGAGCACCGCTTGATCGAGTTTGTCGGGCTCATGCTCAGTGTCTGTGATCACCGCCACGACGCGGCCGCCCCATTCGACCCGGTAGCCTATGCAGCCGCCCGGATGGATAAGACTGCCGGTTCGGACCACCACCCCTTCGCGCGGCCGAAGCACGTCTCCGGATACGAAATCGCGGCAGTCGAGCCTTGCCTTGCAGATATCCAGTTTCACCGGAAACCACGGCGGCCGCATGAACTCATCGACCATCTGCCGGGTCGTCATGCGTCCTGCAAGATGCCCGGACCAAAGCGTAACCTTGACGCTCCAGTCATAGATCGGCGCAAAAAACGGCAGCCCGATGATGTGATCGTAATGGCAATGGGTGAAAAGCAGGTCGAAATCGGTCACGCCGGACGCCCGAAGCGCGCCGCCGGCAGGCCGTAGGCCAGAGCCCGCGTCGAACAGAAGCGTATGCTTACCACATCGCATCTCAATGCAGGTTGTGTTGCCGCCATAGCGACAGAATTCTGGCCCCGATACCGAAATGCTGCCGCGCACGCCCCAAAACCTGACCAGGAAAACGTCGTCGTCCATGCTAGCCCTTCGCAGTCCCCGTCGCCCATCGTAGCCAAACAACTGCTGCTATGCGAGACAGGTTTTCTCCGGGTGACCTTCTCAGCAAGGCCAGTGCCATCACGACGGCGAGGATTGAGCGCACGTCATTCGTTATTTGGCGCTTCGTGCGTCGATCAGATCAGCGGTCGTATGGCTTAGGCGATCGGCAAGAACCCGCAATATCTCGATGGTCATTTCCGGGAACTCCTTCATAAGCCTCAGGAAGTGATCCTTGGGAATTCTCAAGGCTTCCAGCGGAGTTGCCGCTCTGACGGTGGCAGTGCGGGAGCCGTTGCACAATATCGCGATCTCGCCAACAATCGAATTTGGCACCAGTTCGGCGACTTTTATCGACCCGCTGTCGGAATCGACCAGAATATCCGCCCTGCCTGAAAGGATGACATAGGCGGCGTCTCCGTCGTCGCCCTGCCGGAAAAGGATCTGGCCGGCGCTGTAGCTCACGCGATCGGATGTGAACGCAAGCAACTTGAGCTTTGTCGGCTCGATGCCAGAAAACAAGGGAACGCGTTGTAGCATTCCAACTTCATCCTTGAGCAGCATTGTCGCAAACCTTCCCAAATTCGCGTTTGCCAGACTAGAGCAACGGCCGCCCAGATGGAACTAATTCTGTTTCCGGGATGGCGAGACGAACCACGCGAAAGGTGGCGAGCCCGATGTCGTGCGATCGGGCGATGCCGCCTGAAAAAATGGGCGTCCGCCAGCCGGAAACCCGAAGAGCTGGGAGAATTGTGGCAAATCCTTCGGGTTTTCGGCGCGGATGTAGTCCCGCTACGCCCTTCGCCGGATCCCTTGACCTTGCAGCAAATTCCCACCGGCAGAATGATCCCATCTGAATGTCCGTTGCTCTATGACAGCAGTTCCTTGAAGATACCGTTCCCTGCCAAAAGTGTCTCGGGTGTTCCGTCTTCCACCAATTGACCCGAGTCGAAGACGATAACGCGATCGAACATCATCCCCATCGCCGGATTCGTCACGACCCACACAATTGCCGGCGAATGGCCGTCGCGCCTGGCTTCCTCGAGCACGTTTCGCAGCACCTTATCCTGCATGCGCTGGTCGAGCGCCGACAGCGGCCGGTTGAGAATGAGAAAATCGGGACGCTTGAGCAGGGCCCGGGCAACATCGAGCTTCTGTCGCTGTCCACCGGTCAGCCGCCTTCCGCCGGTGCCGACGTTGAAGTCCAGGCCGACATCCAGAAGTTCGGCATAAAGCCCCAGTTCGTCAAGAATGTCATAGACGATGGACCGTATGCGGTCCGGCGCGTCGGGATGGTTGTTGCCCACACGCCCGAACAGGACATTATCCATGACGGTGGCTGCAGCAATGTATTTGGCAGGATCATACCGTTCGATCGCATTTTGCAGCTCGGGCGGCAGGTTTTCATAGAATCGGTTGCGCGCAGCGACGATCTTGCTCATCAGATCGTCGCTCAGCAGGCCGAAGCGGTGCCGGGGCTCGATATAGGCAAAGCTCAAGGTGACGATCATGGCGCGATCGCTCTCCGAAACCGCCTCGTGGGGACGGTTCTTGAGCCGTTGCAACAAGGTTTCGTAGATGGGTATCTCCTCGGCGCTCATGAAGGCGAGCTGCTGGAAGAACTGGTGATCGGGCGGCAGGTCGGCAAACAGCTCGATCGCCTGTTCGGCGATCTCCATGCCCATTTCGTAGAGCGTGCGGTCGAGGCCGGCTTGCCTCAGCACAGAGGCAAAATAGGGATTGGCCGCCAGGGCCCTATCGGCCAGTTCGGGGCCGGCGGCAGCGCCGAAGAGCAGGTTTTGGCCGATCGTTGCTTCCTTGTTGTAGGCGCCTGGTTCGAAGGGAACCACCAGTTCGCTCAGCCCTTCGTGTTCCAGCCGGGTTCGCAGCGCCGCACGCAGCTCGACGATCTGCCTGGCAAGCTCCGTGTGACGCGTGAGGTCGGCCGAAGAGCGCAAGCCAAGATCCAGAATGTCGCGCGACAGAACAACCGCGTCGAGCACCCGGCGCACGGCCTCAAAAAGGTCGTGCGGGCCGGTAGCGCCGGCGGAAGCATAGTTGATCCAGTCGCTGTGGATATCAAGATCCGGATTGCCCGACCGGCGCGCCTCGTTGATGTTCCAGCGGCGCTGGTCTCCCGCAGCACCGTCATAAGGCACCGATGTCAGCGGCGCATGCTTCAACCCGTAGAGCAGGTTATCGCGGAGGCTTGCCTGGAACAGGAAAACATCCGACGAGGCATAGGACATGCGCCGGCCGGTCACTGCTTCGGGGAGTTCAAGCAGGTCGTCGGCGCCCGAAGCGACCCTTCCGCTGTCCGGCCAGTTCAGCCGCGCGAAGGCTTCTGCAAGCGCCTCCGCTCCACCTGATGCGGTACTGACCAGCGCCACCGTCTCGCCCGGCCTGACCTGGAGGGAGATACGGTCAAGGAGCATTGCACCGCCTTCGTCTGCTATGGACAGATTGATCGCCGACAGGGGGTTGGTCATCGGATCGGGATCATCGATCGTCAATGCCCCGATTCTCGGCGCAATGAGACCCCCGACGGTGAACTGTTCAACGACCTGCTGATATTTGACCTGGACATCCTGCCGCGCCTGATCCCAGTCGATCAGTTCCTTCATCGGTCCGGGCAGGTCCTTGTAGGCGCCGATCACGGCCACGAGCTGACCGACGTCCAGCCGCCCCTGGATGACCAGATACCCGCCGATCATGTAGAACAGAAAGGGCGTGACCTGCGCGAGAAAATTGTTGAGGAACTTCACCATGAATTTCCATTGGTAAAGATCGAAGCGGATCTTAAAGATGAGCCCGAGCCGGGCAGCTATGTCGGCGCGTTCGTAGTTTGATGTATCGTGGACGTGGACCGCGCCGATGCCGTCGACGATTTCGCCAATCCGGCCCGAAAGCGCGCGCGCCGTCAACTGCCGTTCGCGCCCGAGCACGATCAGCCGCCGCCGCATTCGCGGGATGAGCACGATCTGGATCGCCACGATCACGGCCGCTATCATTCCGAGCCAGAAGTTCTGGACCACGATGAACAGCATGGCCGTCAGCGCCTGGCCGCCGAGCAGCACCGGCTGCACGAAGGCATCGCCGATGAAGCCGCCCAGCGGCTCCACCTCGTCCTTCACCATGGTCGCCACTTCGGCGGATTTCACCCGCTTGAAGTAAACCGGTGGAAACCGCAGCACACGATCGACCAAATCGAAGCGGATACGCCGCAGCATGCGTTCGCCGAGGCGGCCCTTGTAGGTATTGATGTAGAGTTTGAACAGGCCGTTGATGACGACTAGCAAGAGGAACACAAGGCTCAGGGCAAACAGCGTCGCCCTGCGGTCGAGCTGAAAACCGGAGAAGAACTGGACCTCTCCAATGAACGGCAGGTTATAGTGTAGCCTCATGAATGGCTGGGTCGCGCCCGGCTGCTCGAATCCGCCACCTTGGATCGGGCCGTTGACGATCAGCTTCGGCAGGTCGAAGGACATGAAATACGGGATCATCGAAAGCACGACGATCATCAATATCCAGAGCTGCTGCTTCTTGGTGTGCGTCCAGATATAGCGGGCTAGGCTGGGTTCCATATGGACCCTTCAGTTGGAAGAATGCAGGATGTAAAAGCACCTGCTGGCGAATGGCGTATCGGCAATTTCTTCCCCGGCAACGACAAGCTCGAAGCTGCAGTGCGCGGAGATTGTCCTGCGCTCAACGATGGAAGGAACCTGCGAGGCGGCGCGATCCAGTTCCGGCGCATGGTCGATGACAACGACATGGGCATTGTTGATCAGCGAAGAAAGCGGCTGGCCAAACGGTTCGCGGCTTCCGTAGGGTTTTGGCGAATAGCCGAACGGCACAAGGCCGCAGCTGCGCGGCTGGTGCTGGCGAATGCACGCCGATGGTCCGGACAGATGCAACAGGCTCTCTCCGGCACCGGGCAATGGCGAAGCGACTTCCAGCATAATCACGTCCCGCGGATCAAACAGCCTTGCGGGAGGCAAGATTGCGTCGCCCGAAATCCCAACATACAAGACGAATATGATGGATGTCACGCAACCACGCAATGCCGGCATGGACGGGCACGAGCAAGCCTTGGATCTCACACGGGGAATTGCTGCCTATGTCAAATGCCCTCTCGTGGCAGGGCTGGCGCGCGTCATCGCCAAACATCCGAAGGCCGATATCGCCAACGCCTTCAACCACAAGCAGGTCGCCTGCAAGATGTGGGCGCTCGACAGACTGGTCGAAAGCTGCGGCGGCCGGTTCGGGCGCATATGGATTCTGGGTGGATGGTACGGCGTATTGCCGGCAATGCTATTCAACGACGCCCGCTTCGACATCGCGGCGGTCGACAGCATCGACATCGATCCCGAAGTCGCGCCGGTCGCCCGGACCCTCAACCGGGAAGCCGGCGACCGGTTCCGGGCGCTGACGGCGGATATGCACGCACTCGACTATGCGGCCGGGCAGCCCGACCTGGTGGTCAATACGAGCTGTGAGCACATAGCCGATCTGGGCGCCTGGCTTGCTCTGCTTCCGCGGGGCACGAATGTGCTGCTGCAATCGAACGATTATTTCAGCGAGCCGACGCATATCAACTGCGTGGCTTCACTTGCAGCCTTCGAAGCAATGGCGGCGCTAGGGGAGGTGCGGTTCTCCGGCGAACTGCCGACAAAAAATTATACGCGCTTCATGCTGATTGGAACTGTCTAATGCATTTCGACCAAAAGAGCGTAGCGGCTTTTTGGAATAAAAACAAGGACTTGAAGCGCGTCGCGCCAATCTCATCAAGACGCGACGCGCGTTAGGATCTATCGATCATGAACTTTTCCGAAACCGGGCTCCGCTTTTAGGGACCATGTTCGGTACCGCTCGCGCAGGATTTGCGCCGAGCGACGCGCGCCTTCCAGATCGAGACGATGCGCGGATGGCGGCGGTCCTGCCAGCGCCTGGTCGATCGCTTGCGCCAAACCTTCAGGCGTCAGGTCTTTTTCCATCAGCACCGTTGCAAGACCGAGTTCTTCGAGCATCAGGGTGCGAAACGTCTGTTCGGTTTCCCCACCGGCTGCAAATGGAACGAGCAGGGAGCGACAACCCGCGCGCAGGACATCGCAGACCGTGTTGTAACCCGCCTGCGAGACTGACAGGCGGGCGCCGGTCAGCAGGCTGGCGAAATCCTCGCGGAACCGGAAGATGGACAGGCCCGGCGTGGCATCGCGTGCGATCGCGTCAAACTCGTCTTTCGGCAGGTTTGGGCCGGTGATCAAACACCATTTCCAAGCGTTGTTGGCATTCCGCGCGGCTGCGACGGTGGAACTGACAAGGCTCTTTCCGGCAGCCCCGCCGCCAACCGACACCAGAACGTCGAAGCGCTCGGAGGTCGCGGGCGATGGCGGCGCGGCAACGAGCCCTGTGTAGGTGACCTCGGCCCTGATCGCCCCAGCCAGTGGAAATGTCTTGTCGATGGTTGCGAAAGCCGGATCGCCGTGGACCATAACAAGGTCGAAATACCTGTTGATGAGATCGACCGTTTCCTCGTTTCGGCCCGGCTTGACGCGCTCCTGAAGGATATCGCGGACGGACGTCGCCAGCAGCGGTCTGGGCGACGTCGCGTCGATGGCCTCGATCAGCGGCAAGAGTTCGAAACGCATCTGCCGGCGTCCAAATGGAAACGCCTCGACAATGACGATATCAGGCCTGCAATCCCGGAATGCCTGCAGCAGCATCTCTGAACGCCATTTCTTGAAATCATCGTCGATGGGGTTGCCCTGCAGGTCGACAAGTCCGGAAAATCCTTCATCACCGGAGGTGACAGGTGGCAGGGTTACAGATTTTACACCCGGTCCCGGAAACCCCGCGATCGGCGCTCCGCCGGTCACGACGGTTACGTCAAACCCGTCATCGACCAGAGCCGCCGCAATGCGGCTGGCGCGCGCGAGATGGCCGATACCGAGCAGGTGCTGGACATAGAAGAAAGCACGCAGCGGCTTCATTCGGCGGCCCGCCACTCCCGCTCGAACAGTTCCTTGAGCTGTCCAATGCTTGCCATATGATCGAAATTGCCGCGCACGCGCCGCTCTGCGGCGTCGCCGAGGCGGGCGCGCAGCACGGGATCACGGATCAGGCGCTCCAGCGCCTGTGCCAGGGCAATTGGGTTTTCCGTCGGAACCAGCAGCCCGGTTTCATCCGGCGATAAAAGCTCCGGCACGCCGGAAATATCGGTCGACACGCAGGCAAGCCGCTGGCTAGCCGCCTCCACCAGAACATTCGGCAGACCGTCCCGGTCGCCATTTGCCGTGATCCTGCAGGCCAGGGCGAAGATGTCGGCGCGGCGGTAGTGCTCGAGCACCTCCTCTTGCGCAAGCGCGCCTTTCCAAGAGACGCGACCATCAAGGCCGAGCTTTTGCGCCAGCGCCTTGATCCGTTCCAGTTCCTCGCCGCCGCCGATATGCTCGAAACGCCACGCCAAATCACCAGGCAAAAGGGCAAGGGCCTCCAGCAACGTATCGTAACCTTTCTTTTCGACGGCGCGCCCGACACTCAGAACGACAACCGGTTCGTCCGGCGCCAAGCCGTCATGCTGTTTTCGCGCCTCGCCAAAACTGCCGAAGCGATCAAGGTCGAGCCCATGATAGCTCAGATGCACGGACGAGTTGCCGTTAGCGAGTTTTTGCAGCCGGTCGAAGCCGGTTTTCGTGCAAGTGACTGTCCAGGACGCCGAGGAAAGCTTGCCAGCCAGATCCCAGTCCGCCGAAGTCCAGATGTCCTTGGCATGGGCCGAGCAGCTCCAGGGCAGGCCGCGAAGCTGGCTGGCATAGCGCGTCACCGATGCCGGCGTGTGCGCGAAATGTGCATGCAGCCAGCCCGCATCTTCCGGCCATTCGGCCGCCAGCACGAGCGCTTGCCCGAAGCGGCGCACGCGATTGCGCGTAAAGTCGCGGGGGATATCGGTAGCCAGCGATCCGAGCGCGCGCCAGAAGCCCGGCCGCAGCAGACAAGCAAACAGCGAGCGAGCCACGCGCTGCGGCTCCTCATGCAGATATTCCGGCAGATAGTGAACGGGCGCTTTGATCTCGTCATGCACGGGGTGGCGTTTTGCGTCTGTCGGCCGCCTGAGCGCGACGAGTATCAGGTCGAACCCCGCACGCTCCAGACCGAGCAGTTCCTGCGCGATGAAGGTTTCCGACAGCCGCGGATAGCCCTTCAGAACCACGACGATCTTGCGATGTTGCAACTCAGTTCATGCCTTCGATGACCGAAAGGTGATGGCCGGCCCGCCGGTCGAGCAGTTCCGCGACGATTTCGGAAATATGAGGCAGCCCTTCCAGCGTCAGATGCGGATTGCTCTGCGATGGGCGGGGCCGGTCCGGCAGCACCTCCAGTGCATCGGCAAACCGCTTGGTATCCTCGGCTTCTTCCGGCAAAAGCATCTCGACGAGGCCGAGTTCGGCTGCGCGCCGTGCGCGGATCAGTTGTTCCTCGCGGGGCTTGACGCGCGGCACGATCAGCGCCGGCTTGTCGAAAGACAGTATCTCGCAATAGGTGTTGTAACCGCCCATCGCCACTACCGCCTTGGCGCCGGCAATCAGCTCTTCCATGCGGTTGTCGAACTCGATCATTTTGATATAGGGGATCTTGGACCCCTTCTTGAGCAGCTTGTTGCGCTTGCGCGCCGGCATGTAAGGCCCAAGCACGATCAGCGCCCTATGCCGCAAGTGCGGATCCTGCTGATAGGCATCGATGACGTTGTGGATCAAGTCGCCGCCGTCACCGCCGCCACCGGTGGTAACGAGGATATAGTCGCCCTCGGGCCGGTGGCCGGGCAACTCGTTCTTCTGCAGGCTCCGTTGCAGGAAACCGACGAACTTCATCTTTGCCCTGACAGCCGGTGGCACATCCAAGCCGGTCAACGGGTCGTAGAAATCCGGCGGACCATAGGCCCAGACCTTGTCGTAGAACAGGCCTATCTTGCGCATCACATCCCTGCGTGCCCACTCAGCTTCGAGCAGATGCGGCGCGTCCATCACCTCGCGCAGGCCAAGCACGAGCGTGGTGCCCCGCGTCTTGAGGTAGGACAGCGTGTCCTCGATCTCACCACGCAGGCCGAGCGGTTCCTTGTCGACGATGAAGATATCCGGCCGGAAGGTCTCGGCTGTGTGGCGGATGATTGACTGGCGCATCCTTAGCGTCTCATGCAGATCGATATCCTTCTCCAGCGAGGTGTATTCGCCGTTGCGCAACTTGATGACGCTGGGGATCTTCACGAAGTCGACACGGGCGCGGTAGTCGAAGGCGCCAGCGATAGTCGCACCCGAAATGATAAGCACCTGAAGTCCGCGGAAATCCTCGACCAGCGAATGCGCGATCGTCCGGCAGCGCTGCAAGTGGCCGAGCCCGAACGTGTCGTGGCTGTACATGAGAATTCGAGCGTTTTGTGCGTGCTGGGTCATTTGTTGAACGTCTCTTTTAGAATTCTCGGCTTGAGGACAGTGGGCGACCCCGCAGGAGCGGGCCGGGACTCCCTACTATTGTTTTGGGATGGATCGAAAGGGAAAACGGTGTCCAAAAGATCGGCAGAAGCCATCCCTCTTGATTCCAATAAGCTCCAGTCTCTCCGAACTCCATTGGTTTCGGAGCGGTGAAGGCGAATTCCGCTATCCTGCCAATATACCTAATTGCTTGACCGGCATACGAAAGGACAAGGTCGCCGGGAGCCGCACGGCGCATATCGTTGTAGAACTCACCTCGCGCGCCATTGCTCTCGGTCTTGGGGGACCAAAGGTGCTGCCCATCAATCTCTTGACGGGCGGTCTGATTGTGATTCACCCACCAGAACTGAGCCATCTATCGCCCAGGCTAGCCGGAAATTCGGCAGAAATCGAGTGGATGCCAGCGCTCGCAACACATCGCCTGCAGTAGGGTGTGTGCAACACCGGTTGCTTGTCGATCGCGATGGCTTCTGGCTAATGCCTTAGCTGGGGCGGTGACGGTACTTTTCGAGACGGCTTGGGCGCGGCGTCGAACGCCGCAGGGTGCAAAAAAATCGGCCGATTGGCCCCGATAGTTGGTGAAACTCAAAATATCTTTTTGTGGCGATTTTCCCTTTAAAATCAAAAGCGTAATTTTTTTGACGGTTCTGGTGTCGGACTTCGCAAGGTGATAAAAAATATTCTACAGTAATTTCAGTGAGTTATGCGCTGTTTGAACAATAGAGCTGGAGTAGCAGGAAAGACATACAAAATGCGGTGATCGGCTATGTTAGGTTTGGTGTGGGATCATTCGGCAACGCAGAAGATCATGTGAGGTGAATTATCAATGAGGCCTTGGTAAAACATATTGGAATCAAAGGTGTTTTCTGATGACGGGGGTCCATCTGACTAAGCAATATCGACATAGATGACGGCATTGTTTGCCAGTCTTGGTTCGGCGGCGAAAAAGTTGTGCCCAATGGTGGATTGGGCGGACTTAGTTGTAAAAACTAAGCGAACTCAGTGGTTGAGACGATTAGATTCGCAGTACCGGCACGATTGTGGATTGCTAACACTTCTTCATTAGCACGACAGCCTAGTCTCTCATGTTCCCTGTCAAGGCTGAAGGCGAGAGGGAACAACTTCGACCGGGAGACGCGCAGACGGTTCTTATCGCAGGCGCCGAGCGCGAGCCGCTCTTGCAGGCTGTCGCAAACCCGTTCCTAAGGGCTGCGATCCCGGATCTCGCCAAAATGGCCGAGCGGTTCGGCTCCGTCTGTACCGGAGGCTTCTTGCTCGCCGCGCTCGGGCTTCTCGACGCTATCGAATCTCGACCCACTGGGATTCCTGCAAGGCGTTTGCCAAAAGCTTTCCGAGGGATGGTCGATGGCCGACTCTGGACCTCGGCCGGAGTCACCACTGGCATCGACATGGCGCTGGCGATGATCGCGCACGACCTCGACGCGATCATCGCCGGCGAGGTTGCGAAACGCCTGATCCTCTATGCTCGCCGTCCCGGCTATCAGTCCCAGTTCAGCCCCCTCCTACAGGCGCAGCTGAAGGGCGACAGCCCGTTCGCCGATCTGATCGGATGGATACAGGCAAATCTCGCCGCACCGCTGGATGTACCCTCGCTCGCCGCTCGTGCCGGCATGACCGAACGGAGCTTCCACCGCAAGTTCGTAGCCGCGACTGGTCAGACACCAGCCCGCTTCGTCGAGATCGCCCGGCTCGATGCGGCGCGCATGCTTCTGTCCCGCGGCCTTTCCCTGAAATCAGTGGCGGCGCAGGTTGGTCTCTTCCCACCCGTGCGACTGACAGAAGCTTTCGAGCGCCGCTTTCGCGTTGCGCCGAGGCTCTTCCGCGACATGCATGCGGAGTTCTAGGCTGCGATCTCCGAGGTCCGGTACTGCACAGAACCGCTCCTTCCGAGGAAAAGGCTGAAATTCCGATCGTTAGTAGAGCCGCCATTCCATTCCCAGTTCAGGAGACGATGGCAAAAGGTCAGTTGGCGGCGCGGCACCAAAGGGTCGGCTGTCCTGTCTCTTCGCGGCCTGCCGTGTCCGCGTTGCGGATGGCCATAAGCACCGGATGCTCGATGATCGGATGCAATGCATGCCTGGCGAAGAGGTCTGGCTCGTTGGCGAGCGGCGGTCGACCGGAGAGCAAAAATACCATGTGTCGAACCCGCCGGCCGATGCCACCATCAAGGCCCTCGCCGCCACGATCAAAGCAGATGGGTCTGTGAACAGGCGCACCAGCAGCTCAAGGAGGAACGTCTCGGTCTGGATCACTTCGAAGGCAGATCCCTGGACGGGCCTACACCGACACGCCCTGATGACGATGATCGCCTACGCTTTCCTCCAATCCCGCCGTCTCAAAGCGGCGGGACGGAAAAAAGAATCCCAGGACCGCCTCCGCAACCAACCATGCCAGCTGTCAGGCAAGTGATACTCGACATCTTCGCACGGTCGCCGCCACACCGATGTCCGCACTGCCGCATCAGATTCCGACAGCCGCATCAATGAAACTGCCAAAGTAGTGCGTTGGGCGCCGCAGAGACCCGCCAGTAAATTGGTGTGAGCTGAGCAATTCGTCCAGCAAGGTGCCGAACTCCGGCTTTAGGATCGACACGCGACGTGCGATGCGAGCACGGTGAAAGTCTTGAACTGGCGCACTCAAGCCGGTGCGATTGCATGTGCACGGGGCGCCGGAAACTCAAATAAGCCGATCAAGCTGGGAAGCGGCTATTATCCAGGAATGCAGAGCGTGAGTTGTTCTATCTATCCTTGCAAATCATCCGCATCATGGATAATTTGCAAGGATGATCGAGCGAAGAGCACGCAAGCTGGTTGACACCGCCCTTCAACGGCAGGCTGCCGTCGGACTGATTGGACCTCGACAGGTCGGCAAGACGACTCTCGCTCATAGCATAGCCGATAAGCGGCCATCCCTTTATCTTGACCTGGAAGCCACGGAAGATCGCGCGAAGCTTGCCGATCCGGCACTGTTCCTCAGAGCCTACGAAGATCGGCTTGTGATCCTGGACGAAATCCACCGCACGCCGGAACTGTTTCAGACGCTGCGTGGACTCATCGATCAAGGTCGGCGGCGCGGGCATCGCACCGGACGTTTTCTTGTCCTGGGATCGGCCTCAATCGATCTGCTGCGCCAATCCGGCGAGACGCTGGCCGGCCGCATTGCCTATATTGAGATGGGGCCATTTGATGTTGCCGAGGCTGCACAAACCCCAGAAAACCTTCTTGCGTTGTGGGTACGCGGCGGTTTTCCGGATTCCTTCCTCGCTGCGGATGACACGCAAAGCTTTGATGTCCGCCGCGACTTCATTCGCACATATCTCGAACGCGATGTTCCGCAGTTCGGACCGCGCATTCCTGCCGAAACCTTGGAGCGTTTGTGGACCATGTTGGCGCACGGGCAGGGGAGCCTGCTCAATGCATCCAGGCTGTCTGCCTCGCTCGCCATCAGCGCGCAGACCGTGACGCGCTATATTGACCTGCTCGCCGATCTGATGCTGGTCCGTCGGCTGCCGCCCTTTCATGCCAACATCGGCAAGCGGCTCGTCAAATCGCCAAAGGTGTATGTCAGGGACAGCGGGCTGCTCCACGCCCTTCTCGGTATTATCGATTTCGACCAGCTCTCGGGCCACCCGGTCGTCGGTACGAGTTGGGAGGGCTTTGCGATCGAGAATTTGATTTCGGCAGCGCCAGCGCATAGCTCGGCAAGTTTCTATCGCACATCGGCGGGCGCCGAAATTGATCTGCTTCTCGACATTCCGAAACATGGAAGATGGGCGATCGAGATCAAGCGCGGTCTGGCGCCACGCATCGAGAAGGGCTTTCATCTCGCCTGCGAAGATGCCGCACCGACGCGCAAGTACGTTGTCTATGCCGGTCAGGATCGATATCCGCTAAACAGCGACACCGAGGCGACGGGTCTGTCCGCCCTAGTCTTGGAGCTGATCGGCCTTCAGTAGGCGCCGGGCAGAGGAATCCCAGACTGCCGCCATCCGGGCACGCTGGCAATGACCTGCCAAGGCCTCTGCGCTGGCACAATGGGCAAGAAAAGTTGTACCTGCCGTATTACTCTCTTTGATTGGCTGGAGCGGAATATGCCGAGGCAGGAAGGCAGATGGATTCGGGTCAAAGCTCTGACCCAGGAGGAGAAGACTGCAGTCGCGACCATCTGCGAGCAATTTATCGCAGAAACGCTCAAGCCGCGTTTTCTGCCAGAGATTCGCCCGACGCAGTTCAACTATCCCGTCGACATCTTCGGCAAGTGGCACGGCAGCAAATACAGCTTCATCACCCGGTACCGTTCCGGCTTTGCGGAGAACTTAGGCGAGGAATTCGATTCTGCCTTCACGCGGCTCGATCATCTGGAGCACCATCTTGTGGAAACCCGCTTCGATGTCATGTGGCATCGACATACCGGCCAGTGGTTTCGCCTGCATGCCTCGGTTACGCTGGAAGAGGCGCTCCACCTTATCGAGACCGACGGTCTGCTCCATCCGGTGATATGAATTCGAAAAGCCACCCCCGATTTGATCCACACGCGCTCAGAGGCCTTGTCGGCGACGCGGTCTTCGCGCGCGGGGAGGCCTATTTCCAAGACGGGATGGTGGACATTCTAGCCCGTCTTATGCACGACGACCCGTCTGAGAGGCGGCGGATGTAGCCTAAGCGATTGATTTGGCGTAGGATTCGGTTGTCTAAGCCAACCCT
>NZ_VLKT01000052.1 GCF_007830515.1 Mesorhizobium tianshanense | reverse complement strand
GGCTATCGCGGCCACAACGCACCGCAGAGCCACAAGTTCAGGGTCTTCACCGCCGGCCAGAAGCGCCGCGTCACCCCAGCCATCAAGCGCCAGATGCGGCGGCGGTCGGCGGTCGAGCCCGTCATCGGCCACATCAAGAGCGAACACAGAATGGGCCGCAACTACCTCGCCGGCCGCCAGGGCGACGCCCTCAACGCCATCCTGGCCGCCGCCGGCTACAACTTCTCCCTCCTGCTCAGGTGGCTGAAGGATTTTTTGTCGCTCTTGATCGCCCTGCTTCAACTTCGGCCGAAGTCGGTCGCCGCTTAGGGCCCGGATTGTTCACGGTCGACTATCTTTAGTCGGCATCATAGGAACGATGGCCGCTGGGCTTTCCCAGCGGTGGGGACTATTCGCCTCGGCTGACCTTCATCAGGGAGCCGACGACTCCAACTAAACCTGCCGCCAGCAGGACATACTGAAGCGTGGCGAGCGCGGTGCTGGGAGCCTCATCGCTGGATAGGATCATGTATCCGATCGCCACGACAGCAACGGCGCTTATGGCCGCGGACTTACCTGCGCTTGTCATTGTGTGTTCCCCCCTTTATTTGGGGAACTACAGCGCCAACTGCTTTCAACTGTCAAGCAGGGCCACGGCTTACCGCTTGCGATCAATTCACACGGTTTTCCGACCCAGCCGTCAGCGGTATCTCAAGCCCCCGCCGCAATCCCGTCGCAACGACCGACACCCTGAACTTTCCGGCGAGCGCCTTGTCGAAAATGGCGCCGACGATGATGTCGGCGTCGGCGTCGACCTCCTCGCGGATGCGGGTGGCGGCTTCGTCGACCTCGAACAGCGTCATGTCCGTGCCTCCCGATATCGAGACGAGAACGCCCTTGGCGCCCATCATGGACGCTTCGTCGAGAAGCGGGTTTGCGATTGCCGCTTCGGCCGCCTTCCTGGCGCGGTCCTCCCCGGTGGCTTCGCCGGTCCCCATCATCGCGCGACCCATGTCGCGCATCACCGACTTCACATCGGCAAAGTCGAGATTGATCAGCCCTTCCTTGACGATGAGATCGGTGATGCAGCCGACGCCCGCATAAAGGACGCGGTCCGCCATCGCGAACGCGTCCGCGAACGTCGTCTTGGCATCGGCGATCCTGAAGAGGTTCTGGTTCGGGATGACGATGACGGTATCGGCGCTTTCGCGAAGCCGCTCGATGCCCTCATCGGCCGCATGCATTCGACGGTTCCCCTCGAAGACGAACGGCTTGGTGACGACGGCCACGGTCAGTATTCCCGCGTTCCGCGCGGCCTGCGCTATGATCGGCGCGGCACCCGTTCCAGTGCCGCCTCCCATGCCCGCGGTCACGAAACACATATGCGTTCCCGCGAGATGGTCCATGATTTCGTCGATCGATTCCACGGCCGCGGCATGGCCGACCTCGGGCAGCGATCCTGCACCCAGGCCTTCCGTGATGTGCGCTCCCAATTGGATCAGCCGCGTTGCCTTCGACATGGCGAGCGCCTGGGCATCGGTGTTGGCGACGATGAATTCCGTGCCCTGCAGGCCTTCGGCGATCATGTTGTTGACGGCATTGCCGCCACCGCCGCCAACGCCGATGACGGATATCTTGGGCCTCATCTCCGAGATTGCCGGCCTTGTTGCGGTGTTCATTTGCCGTTTCTCCCCTTGAATGCGCCAGCGCAGCGGTCGGTGGAAGGCTTGTTCCCCGCACACTGCAGGACCTTGGACAGTGAGCGAATCAGGACAGCCCAGCGTGACCAAGGGAATCAGACGGTTGACTCGGCTGCAAGTGCACTATGCGCACTCGCGCGTGTTATGCCGGCATTGATCCGCTGTGCACGCTGAAAACGCGGAGCATCGCCGACGAGGCCGATGCGCGCCGGCAAGACTTATGTCGACGCCTCACGACAGGAAGTCGCGCAGCCAACCGGATCAGGCTGTGTCGGCACGGGTCTTTCCACGATTGCAACCCCGATGTCCGGAGCCTCGATGCCATCGTGCCGGCGGTGATCCCGATGCTTCTCCTGCTGATACCGTCGATGCTCGCCGTGCTGAGCGTCGTGCGCGAAAAGGAACTCGGCTCGATCATCAATTTCTACGTCACGCCGGTCACCAGGTTCGAATTCCTGCTCGGCAAGCAGATTCCCTATGTCGTACTTGCGATGCTGAACTTCCTGCTGCTGACAGCCCTCGCCATCTTCGT
This sequence comes from Mesorhizobium tianshanense, assembly GCF_007830515.1. GTDB lineage: Bacteria > Pseudomonadota > Alphaproteobacteria > Rhizobiales > Rhizobiaceae > Mesorhizobium > Mesorhizobium tianshanense. The sequence continues at coordinate 46,408 of NZ_VLKT01000052.1, read as the reverse complement.
TTTCGGCGTGCCGTTCACCGGCAGTTTTGCAACCTTCGCCGCTGCCGCCTTTCTCTATGTCATTGTCACGACGGGGATGGGGCTGCTGCTCTCGACCTTCATGAGCAGTCAGATCTCGGCGATCTTCGGAACCGCACCGATCACCATGATTCCGGCATCTCAGTATTCGGGCATGATCAATCCGGTCTCGTCGCTCGAGGGTGTGGGCGCCTTCATCGGCCAGATCTACCCGATGACCTATTTCGTCATCATCTCGCGCGGTACCTTCTCGAAGGCACTCGGCTTTGGCGATCTGTCAAGTGCATTCTTGCCGCTCCTCATCGCCATTCCCGTATTGCTGGGCCTCGGAATAGTTCTTCTCAGGAAGCAGGCTCGCTGAAATGCGCTTCGTCAATATTCTCCAGCTTGGTCTCAAGGAACTGCGCGGTCTTGCGCGCAATCCGATGCTGATCGTGCTGATCGCCTATGCCTTCACGTTGGCCATCTACACTCCAAGGCGATGCCCGAAACCCTCAACCGGGCTCCGATCGCGATTGTCGACGAAGACCAATCGCCGGTATCCTCGCGCATCGTAACCGCGTTCTACCCTCCCTATTCACGGCGCCGCAGCTCATCTCGCAGCCCGAAATGGACAGCCGCATGGATTCCGGCGTGGACACATTCGCACTCGACATCCCTCCGAACTTCCAGCGCGATCTTCTGGCCGGCAGATCGCCTACGATCCAGCATCAATGTCGATGCGACGCGCATGTCGCAGGCTTTCACCGGCGGGGGATATGTCCAGTCGATCGTATCGGGGGAAGTGAGCGAATTTCTCGATCGCTACCGCGCCGAGACGTCCCTACCGGTCGCTCTCGACTTGCGTGCGCGGTTCAATCCCGAACTCAACAAAGGCTGGTTCGGCGCAATCTCCGACATGATCGATTCGATCACGATGCTGTCGATCATCCTGACCGGCGCCGCACTCATCCGCGAGCGCGAGCATGGAACGATCGAGCACCTGCTGGTCATGCCCGCAACGCCGTTCGAAATCATGCTGAGCAAGGTCTGGTCGATGGGTCTCATCGTGCTGGTGGCTTCCGGGCTCTCGCTGGGCTTCGTCGTGCAAGGCATGCTCGCCGTGCCCACGAACGGATCCGCACTGCTGTTCATGACAGGAGCGGCGCTGGACATATTCCTCGCGACCATCGCGGGCTCGATGCCGCAATTCGGGCTGCTGCTGATGATGGTGCTTCTTCCGCTTCAGCTATTGTCCGGCGGCGTCACGCCGCGTGAGAGCATGCCCGAGATCATCCAGGCCATCATGTTCGTCGCACCAAACACGCACTTCGTCATGTTGGCCCAGGCCGTCCTGTTCCGCGGCGCGGGCCTCGACGTTGTCTGGCCGCAGCTTGCGGCGCTGCTGATTATCGGAACGGCGCTGTTTGGTCTTTCGCTTCGCCGCTTCCGTCAATTCCTGAAATAGACACGAGACCGCTCAAACGCGGCGCGCAGGCGCTACTTCACGCCGATACCGGCAGTCAGGCCGCCATCGATCTTGTAGTCCGCACCGGTGCAGAACCCGGCTTTCGACGAACACAGGAAGGCGATGAGGTCCGCCACTTCCTCCGGCTCGCCGATGCGCCCGATGGGGTGGGCTTCGCCGAAGCGCCGGTAGGCGGCCTCGACATCGGCATCGGTGCCATTCTCGCCGCGAGCCGCCTTTTCCAGGATCGGGGAGCGAATCGAGCCTGGGCTGACGGAATTGACGCGGATGCCGGAGCGCGCGTAGTCGAGCGCCAGAGAGCGCGTCAGCGTGTGGATAGCGCCCTTGGTCGTAGCATAGGCGACGACGTTCTGCTGGCAGGCAAAGCCCTGCACCGAAGCCACGTTGACGATGGCGCCGCCGCCCCGCCTGATCATTTCCGGGATGCCGAAATGCGCGGTCAGGTAAATTGAGCCGACATTGACGGACATCGCCTGGTTCCAGGTGTCGAAATCGGTGCTGGTCGCGGTTCCATACGGATGGATTGCCGCGGAATTGACGATGACATCGAGGCCGCCGAAGCGCTCGACACCGGCCGCGACCGCGTCGCGAACCTGATCCGGCACGGAGACGTCGACGGCCGTGACCAGCGCCTCGGCGCCGGAGCTTTCCAGTTCCGCTCTCATCGCCGCATTGGCCGCGCGGTCGATGCCGCAGGCGATGATCGCCGCGCCGCCTGCCGCGAGACGTCTGGCGGTTGCCAGCCCGATCCCGGTCGTCCCCGTCACCAGAGCGATCTTGCCGTCGAAATCCTTCATTGCGGAAACTCCCTCATTGGCCGTCGGCAGCCGGCTTTAGTTTGACTTCCATTGTGGCCCAACAATACGCTTCTGTTTTATCGCAAAGGGAAAGCTCAATGGAACAATGTTGGCGCTGGTATGGACCGGACGATCCGGTGACGCTCAATCATGTCAAGCAGGCAGGCGCGACGGGCGTGGTCACGGCCCTGCACGACATCTATGACGGGCGCGCCTGGCCGCTCGACAGCATATTGGAGCGCAAGCGGATCATCGAGGCCGAAGGGCTGACGTGGTCTGTCGTGGAGAGCATTCCCGTCCACAATTCGATCAAGATCGGCTCGGCGGAAAGGCAGCGTTACGCGGGCTGGTACAAGGATTCCATCCGCGCGCTGGCGAAGGCCGGCATAAAGACCATCTGCTACAACTTCATGCCTGTGGTCGACTGGACCCGCACCGATCTTGCCTATCTGCTTCCAACGACGGGCTACGCCCTGCGTTTCGATGCGATCGATTTTGCCGCATACGACCTCTTCGTCCTGAAGCGCAGGAATGCCGAGGCCAGCTACAGCGCGGCACGTATCGCGGAAGCGGAATTGCGTTTCAAGGCGCTGAGCGACGAGCGGATAGACAGGATTGAGCGCAACCTCATTGCTGGCCTGCCGGCGACCGAGCGCAGCTACAACCGCGAGACGATGAAGCAGGCGCTGGCCGACTACGACGCGATCGGGCCGGCGGAACTGCGGGAAAACCTTGCCTGGTTCCTGAAGGAAATCATTCCGGTCGCCGAAGAAGTCGGCGCGCGCATGTGCATCCATCCCGACGATCCTCCCTTTTCGCTCTACGGTTTGCCGCGCATAGTTTCGACCGCCGATGATGCACGCTTCATCCTCGACGCCGCCGACAGCCAGGCCAACGGGCTGACGCTGTGCACCGGTTCGTACGGCACCCGCGCTGACAACGATATCATCGCGATGGTCGAGGAATTCGGGCCGCGCATCCATTTCGTGCATCTGCGCAATGTGACGCGCGAAGAAGACGGCTCGTTCTTCGAAGCCGAACACCTGGAAGGCTCGACCGACATGGCGTCCGTCATACTGGCGCTGATGAAGGAAGAGGCGCGACGGCGGGGCGAAGGCCGCGCCGACTGGCGGATTCCCATGCGCCCCGACCATGGCCATCTGCTCGCCGACGATATCGGCAAGACCAGGATCAACCCCGGCTACTCGTTGATCGGCCGCCTGAAAGGCCTCGCGGAGCTGCGTGGCATCATGCGCGCCGTGGAGCGTTTTGGGCTGGCCTAGGGATCGCAAGCGGGAACGAAGACCCAGGATTTAGGTATGTAACCGGTACCCACTTTTGGGGTCTGATGCTTGGGCGCCACGCCCGGTCAGTGTCGGGTGGTGCTAAGGCTGGTGGCTTGATGAAACAAGCTCGGCCTTGCGCCGTGCCGTCTCCAGCCCGATGGCGATGAAGCGGCGCGCATGCCGGGCCAGCTCCATATTGTCGGTCCATAGATTGCGCCAGATGGCGGTCCTCTTCGACAGGTTCTCGTCGACGATCTCCGACGAGAAGGATTCGAAGCTGAGGTCGTCGCTGTAGCCGATTGCAGTCAGCGCATCGAAGATCGCGGCAAAGTCGATGTTGCCGGTGCCGAGGAAGCCGCGATGGCTCTCGCCGATATGGACATAGCCGATCTTGTCAGCCGCATGGCGGATAGCCAGTCCGACATCGGCCTCCTCGATGTTCATGTGGAAGGTGTCGAGATGCAGGAAGATGTTGTCGGAGCCGGTCTCCTCGATGAAGGCCAGGCCTTGCGCCGCGGTGTTGAGCAGATTGCTTTCGAAGCGATTGACGATTTCGAGGTTAAGCGTGACGCCGGCCGCCTTGGCCGTCTCCGCGACCTTGGCAAGCGTGCCTGCGCTGCGGTCCCATTGATCGCGCGTCGGCGCCTCGCTCTGCAATCCATGGCTGGTCGAGAGGATGCCGGCGACCTTCCGGCCGCCGAGATCGCGGGTGAGCGCGATCGTGTTGTTGAGGATTTCGACGCCGTGCGCGGCGATCGCCGTGTCGGCGCTTGAAATGTCGCCGTCGGCCGGCAGCCCGATGCTGATCGCCACGCCGAGATCGAGATCGGCGATGCGCTTGGCCAGCCCGCCAACATCGACATTGGCAGGGTCGAGATAGGAGAATTCGATCAGGTCGAAACCTGCCTCTTTGGTGTTGGCCAGCGTCCGTTCGAGGTCGCCTTGCGCCGAGCTCGCCGACCAGACGAAAGAATGGATTCCAATACGCGACATGATCGTCTCCGAAGCTCAAACAAAAGTGGTGCGGCCGGTCGTCCCGGCCGCACCTGCCTTGGGAGGCTTAGCGGGCCGCGGTCCAGCCCTTGTAATCCTTCAGGTTCTCGGCCGTAATCAGCTGCGGGTCGAGCAGCACCGTCGCCTCGGCCGGCTTCTTGCCGGCAAGCACTTCGGCTGCCATCTGCAGGGACCGGCCAGCCATCACATAGGGGTCCTGCGAGGCCGAGGCTTTGATCATCGATGTCCCGGACGAGAGTTCCTTCTCGATGTCGGGCGCGCCGTCGACTGCGGTGAAGATGAACTCAGAACGGTTGAGCTGCTTGGCCGCAAGCTGGGCGCCGATCGCCGTCGGATCGTTGATGGCGAACACCGCGTCGATCTTGTCGAAGCGGGTCAGCAGCGACTGGAACACCTTCAGGCCGCCGTCGCGTGAGCCTTCGGCATTCTGGTCGTCGGAAAGGATCTTGATGTCGGGGTGTTTTGCCAGGACGTCCTTGCAGCCCTTGACCCTCTCCAGGATCGATGACGACGCCGGGCCGTTCAGGATGACGTAGTCGCCCTTGCCACCGGTTTGGTCGACCAGATACTGGCAGGCCGCTTCGCCTGCCTTGACGTTGTTGGTCATCACGGTGACGTCGGCGCCCGGCGCCGAAACGTCGAACGCGGCAACCACGATGCCCGCCGCCTGCGCCTTCTTCACCGCCGGCGCGATCGCCTTGGCATCGACGGCATTGAGCATGATCACGTCGACGCCGGCCGCGATGAAGGAGTCGACCTGCGAGACCTGCTTGTTGAGGTCGTAGTCAGCCGACACCGACGTCACCTCGACATTCGGGTTGATCGTCTTGGCGGCGTCCTCGATGCCCTTGATGGTGGCGACGAAGAAGGGGTTGCCGAGCAGGCCGACCGAGATGCCGACCTTGTTCAGATCCTTGGCCGAAGCCGGTGCGATGGCGACAGCCGCGAGGGCAACGCCGCAGAGCAGTTTAGCGATGGTCTTCACTGTTTTCCTCCTGATGCCCCGCGCCTCTCACGGTGCGTTACATGAAACCGGGTCTTTGACGCCGGCGACTAAGGTCAATCACGTTCTTGCTCCTGCCTGGAGCCTGTAGCGGTCGAGGGCGACCGCCACGATGATGACCAATCCCTTGATGATGTACTGCCAGATGTCCGAAACACCGGCCAGGATGAGCCCGTTGGAGAGCACCGCGATGATCAGCCCGCCGATCAGCGTGCCCCAGATCGAGCCGACGCCGCCGACGAAGCTGGTACCGCCGAGAATGACCGCGGCAATGGCGTCGAGTTCGTAGGACTGCCCAAGCTGCAGCCCATTGGCCGCGTAGAGCCGGGCCGCCGACATGGCGCCGCCAAGGCCGGCCAGAAGGCCGGAAACGCCATAGACGAAGAGCAGCACCAGCGGCACCTTGATGCCGGTCAGTCGCGCCGCCTCGGCATTGCCGCCGACGGCATAGATCCAGGTGCCGAGGACGGTGCGCTTGAGCACCAGCCAGGACAGCACCACGACCGACAGAGCGATGATGACCAGCCAGGGAATGCCGAACAGCGAACCGTTGCCGATGAAGTCGAACGGCAGGTCCGAGTTGAACACCGTGGTGTCCTGGCCGAGCAGGCGGGCGACGCCGCGCACGGCTGTCAGCGAACCCAGCGTGACGATGAAGGGCGGCAGCTTGATGTAGGCGACGAGCAGCCCGTTGATGACGCCGAAGCCGAGGCCGACCAGAATGGCCGCCGGCACGCCGAGCATGCCCCACTCCGGCACCAGCGACACCATCACCGCCACCATCGCCGAGGCGGCAAGGATGGAGCCGACGGACAGGTCGATGCCGCCGGTCAGGATGACGAAGGTCATGCCGGCCGCAAGCACGATGTTGATCGACGACTGCTGCGTGACGATCAGAAGATTGGTCTCGGTGAGGAAGCGCGGGTTCATGAACTGGAAGCCGGCAGCCAAAAGGATCAGGACCGGCAGCATGCCAAGCGCGGCGAAGGCGGTGCGCAGCCGCCGGCTCCGGCCGACAGCCTGGTCGCTCATCTCGGTTGCCTTGTCGGTCATCCCTTGGCCGCTCCCGTTGCAAGTTCCATGATTGTTTCCTGGCTGAGCGGCTGACCTTCGGATGCCGTCACCTCGCCTGATATGGCGCCGTCGCGCATCACCAGGACGCGGTCGGCGACGCCGATCACCTCCGGCAGTTCGCTGGAGATCATCAGGATGGCGATGCCCTTCTTGGCGAGATCGTCGATCAGCCGGTAGATTTCCGATTTTGCCCCGACATCGACGCCGCGGGTCGGTTCGTCGAGGATGAGGACCCGCGGCTCGGTTTCGAGCAGGCGAGCGAGCAGCACCTTCTGCTGGTTGCCGCCCGACAGCGAGCCGGCATTGGCCTGCACCGACCTGGTGCGGATGGAGAGGTCGGAAACGGCCTTGGAAGCCCGCCTTTCGGCCGTGGCGAAGTCGCGCAAGCCGCCGGCCCGCGCGTCCCGTGCGAGCACGCCCATGCTGATATTGTCGGAAATCGACATGTCGAGGAACAGGCCGAGTTCCTTGCGGTCCTCGGTGAGGTAGGCGATACCGGCATCCAGCGCCTCGCGCGGCGAGCCGATGGTTATCGGCTCGCCGTCGAGTTCCAGCGTGCCTGATGTGTGCCTGTCGGCGCCGAAGATCAGCCGCGCGAGCTCGGTACGGCCCGAGCCGACCAGGCCCGCCAGCGCCAAGACTTCGCCCTTGTGCAGATCGAAGGAACAGTCCTTTAGAAGATTGCCGTCTGACATGCCGCGCACCGACAAGGCGATCGCGCGCTTGCTGTCCGGCGGGCGGTGATCCTTCTTGTAGAAGGCGGACAGATCACGGCCGACCATCATCGAGACGAGGCGCGAGGCGTTCAGGTCGCTGCGTTCGAGCGTGCCGACATAGCCGCTGTCGCGCAGCACGCTGACGCGATCGGCAAGCTGGTAGACCTCTTCCATGCGGTGGCTGATGTAGATGATGGCGATGCCTTGCGACTTCAGCGTCGCGATGACCTCGAACAGCCGGTCGGTCTCGCGCGAGGTCAGCGAGGTGGTCGGCTCGTCCATGACGATGATGCGCGCGCTGGTCGACAGCGCGCGAGCGATCTCGACCAGCTGGCGTTCGCCGAGCGACAGGCTGGAGACGGAGGCGCGCGCCGAGAAGGAGACGCCGAGCCGCGCGATGATCTCCTTGGCGCGCCGGTTGCACTGGTCGCGGTCGACGATGCCGAACCGTCTCGGTTCGTTGCCGAGGAAGATGTTCTGCGCAACCGTCAGGTTGGGCGCCAGCGACAGCTCCTGATAGATGACGGCAATGCCGTTGGCGCGCGCCTTGATCGGGTCGCCGGTCGCGGCCGGCATGCCGTCCATCAGGATCTCGCCGCCGGTATCAGGCCGATAGGCGCCGGACAGCACCTTCATCAGTGTCGACTTGCCGGCGCCGTTTTCACCCATCAGCGCGTGCAGTTCGCCGGCGTGGACGGTCAGCGATACATCCTGCAAGGCGCGGATCGGGCCGAACGTCTTGGAGATGTGGCGCATCTCCAGCACCGGCCGGCGTGCTGTCTCGATCCGGGCAGCAGCTGTCATCGTGCGCCTCCCGCTGCTGCACCAACGACGCCTCGGTCGGCGGCGAGGCCGCGCCAGCTGTCGCGATAGCCGGCAAGCCCGGCGAAGCTTGAAGCACGAACAGGCTCCGGCGCCTCGGCGGCAAATTCGCGTCCGACGCTCTCGAAGGCCAGAGCCGCCGCTCCTGTGGCGCTGCCCTCCAGCGTGGCGCCCTGCATGAAGGCCTGGCTGGGACGCAGCTGCGCCAGCAGGCTGGCGAGCAGGCCGCCACTGTTCAGCCCGCCATCGACGATTACGGTGTTGTTCGAATGGATCAGGTCGAGACACAGATCGACCATCAGCGCGACATAAAGCAGCGCCACAGCCGCGCGCTCCTTCGCGTTGGGTGCGCGCCCGACCAATTCGCCGGGATGGCCAGGCATCGGCCCGCCCGGCGCGAAGCTGGGCAGCGCCATGATGCCGACGTCGATCACCTGCTGCACCGAGGAGCGGGCGATTGCGTCCTGCCAGCCGGCGCTGATCGTCGCGAATTCACGGCCGCCCATGAAGCGGATAGTCGGCACCGGACCGCCATCGACATCGACATTGACCAGCATGTCGCGGTCGCGATCGAGGGCGTCGAGCGGACAGTCCGGATTGAGCACGACGACCCAAGTGCCGGTCGAGACGACCGTGACCGGACCAAGCTCCTGCCGGCGATAGGCATAGAGCGCGGCATTGCTGTCATGGACACCGTTGTGGATGGCGATCGGTCGCGTCGCCTCGCCGAAGCGCTGCTCGCCGATCACGGCGCCGGCACGCTCGCAGGAAGGCATCTGGCCGCGCCAGCCCTCGGCGTCGACCAGCGAACTGAAATCACGTTTGCGCGGCGCCCACAAATGCGAGTGACAGCCGAGATAGGATACTTCCGACACTGCCCGGCCGCCAAAGCGCCAGCTCCAGTATTGCGGATAGCCGAGGATCGACTTCGCCGCGGTGAAAGCACCGGGTTGCACCGCCTTCAGCCACAGCATGTGGCGACCATAGTTGAAGCCGAGCGGTAGACGCGGCGAGAAGGTTTCGGCAAAATCCGGAATGCGGCGATCGATCTGCGCGGCAATTACTGCCGGCGGTTCCTGCTCGTAGTCAAGGATTGGATGCGTGAGCGCCGCATCGTCGACCAAGGCGAAGGTGCAGCCATGGCCCGAAACCATCAGCGCCTCTATGCCATGAATGTCGACCGCTTCGCCGACGGCGCGAGCCGCCCAGTCGTGAAGCGCTGTCTCGTAGAGCACGCTGAAGCCGCCTTTGCGCGTCCAGTTCGGCTGGGTCCGGCGCTCATCGAGGATCCGCCCGTCCTGACCGAAGACGAAGAGCTTCGAGTTGGTCTTGCCGAAGTCGAGGACGGCTACCTTCACTGGAGGGCTCCTGAAGAGGAGGCGATCCGCACCGTGATACCGGCGTCTTCGAGCATGCGTGCGTCGGCGTCGGACAGGCCGTCGTCGGTGACCAGCGTGCCGATGCGAGACAGGGGCAGCGCGACATTGCGCGCGTGAATCGACAGTTTGCGGCTGTCGGCCAGCACCACGATCTGGTCGGCGCATAGGCTGAGTTCGACGATGGAGCGAACCAGCAGCGGATGCGATTCCAGCACGCCTTCCTGGCCGATGCCCTGCGCGCCAAGGAAGAACTTCGACGCGTAGAAGGGCACGGACTGGGTGAGCGAATGGATGATGCCAGGCTCGCGATGCAGTTCGCCGCCGGCAACGGTCAGGCTGCAATGGCCGTGGTCGCTCAAATAGGCCACGAGCGGCATCGAGTTGGTATAGAGCCGGATGTTGCGGTCGGCGAGCTTGGCGCCGAGATGGAAGCAGGTCGAACCGCCATGCACGATGACGGCGTCGCCATCGCGCACCATGGTCGCCGCGAGAGCGGCGATCTGCCGTTTGGCCTCGACTGCGAGATCGCGGTTCTCGTCATAGGGCCTGGCATAGGCGACACCCGCCTGCGAAGCGCCATCGAGCGCCGAGATGCCGCCATAGACCTTCCGCGCTTCGCCGGCCTCATCGATCTTGTCGATGTCGCGACGCACCGTTGCGGCCGACACGCCGAGCCGCTCCTGCAGCTCGCGCACCGAAGCGAAGGGGCGATCCCGCAACAACTCGACGATCTGACGCTGGCGGCCGGAGTCGCTCAACGGATACCCTCCCGAAATGCCATTTGCCACAGCAATTGGTGCAACTTACTCAACACGTATCGGATTGCAAGCTCGATTTGACGGGATAAGATCACTATTGACGTAACTTACTCGTATCTGCGATACCAGCGTCAACCATTAATCCCGGCAACGGGACATCCAAACCCGTGGCCACGCGGCCGGTTTGTGGAGGAATTTCGATGGCAACCTATGCGGATGCGCAGGAATTGGCTGCTTTGCGGTCGCTGTCGGCCAGCATCGGGCGCGACCCGCATTTGACCCAGGCCGCTGGCGGCAACACTTCGTTGAAGGCCGGCGACACGCTCTGGATCAAGGCTTCCGGTACCTGGTTGAAGGATGCACTCGCGCAGGACATCATGGTTCCCGTGGCGATCCCTCCACTGCTCAGGGCTGTCGAACAGCGCGACCCGGCCGCCGACCAGCCACAGGGCTTCGCCATCGAGGCGCTCAACACGAGCAGGCTGCGGCCCTCGATCGAGACCACGGTTCATGCCCTGATGCCGCAGCGCGTCGTTCTGCATGTCCATTGCGTCAACACTATTTCGCTTGCGGTACAGGCCGACTGCGAGGCTCAGGTCGCCAAGCGCCTGGATGGCCTCGAATGGGCGTATGTTCCTTATCGCCGGCCGGGCCTGCCGCTTGCCCAGGGCATTGCCGAGCGCCTACGGCCTGGCGTCGATGTCCTGATCCTCGCCAATCACGGCCTGGTCGTCGCAGCCGAGACCGTCGCCGGCGCCGAGGCGTTGCTGCGTCGCGTCAAAGGACTTCTGGCGCGGCCGCCGCGCAAGGTGGCGGAGCCCGACATTGTTGCATTGACGGCGCTCATCGGACCCACCGGTTACAGGTTGCCGGCGGATGTCGAGGCGCATGCGGCCGCGATCGATCCTGAAAGCTGCCGGATGGCGTCGGGTGGCAGCCTCTATCCAGATCACGTCATCTTTCTCGGCCAGAGTTCGGTCGTGGCGAGACCCGGAGAGGACGTGAAGCGCGTCACCGAACGGCACGGCACGGCACCCGTGGCAGTCCTGTTTCCCGGGCTTGGGGTGCTGATGCGCGGCGACGCCGGCGCCGGCGCCAACGCCCTGCAACGCTGCCTTGCCGACGTGACGGCGCGGGTCGACGTTGCGGCTAAGCTGAACTACCTCACCGCCGCCGAGAACGACGAACTGATCAACTGGGACGCCGAGCAGTATCGCCAGAAACTCAATGCAGCCGGCAGCTGACATGGCGCTTTCAACCGGCCCGCTTTCGATCGCCCCCCTTTCGATAGGCATCGACATCGGGACGTCAGGTGCGCGCGCCGTCGCCATGCGCCCGAACCTTTCGATTGCCGCGCGTTCCGCCGTTCCGCTCGACAGATTTGGCCAGAACGCCCGCGACCCCTCAGTGTGGTGGTCGGCGGTCGGCGCGTCGTTGACGGAACTGCTTTCAGGCATCGATCGCGCGGCGGTCCGGTCGATCGCCGTCGACGGCACTTCCGGCACACTGCTGCCGGTCGACGGCGCCGGGCGGCCGCTGGCCGAGCCGCTGATGTACAACGACAAGGTCGACGACGAGGCCATTCTGGCCGCGATCGCGCGCGAGGCGCCGGCAGCGAGCGCAGCGCTTGGGGCGACGTCCGGTCTCGCCAAGGCGCTGTTGTTCCAGCGCTTGCCCGGCGTCGCCGCGGTGCTGCACCAGGCCGACTGGATCGCGGGACAGTTCTCCGGCCGCTTTGATATCAGCGACGAGAACAATGCCCTGAAAACCGGCTACGACGTCGAGGCCCGCCGCTGGCCGGACTGGATCGCGGCGACCGGCATGCGCATGGAATTCCTGCCTGGTGCCATCGGGCCGGGCGATGTCGCCGGCACGCTCACCGCGAGCGCCGCGGACCTGTTCGGCCTGGCGCGCGACGTGGCCGTGGTCGCCGGGACGACGGATGGCTGCGCGTCGTTCCTGGCGACGGGTGCTACGGCAGTTGGCGACGGCGTGACCGCGCTGGGGTCCTCGCTGACCATCAAGATACTCTCCGACCGGCCGATCTCGGCGCCGCAGTTCGGCATCTATAGTCACCGGATGGGAAATGCCTATCTGGCGGGTGGCGCGTCGAATTCGGGCGGCAAGGTGCTGGCGCAGCATTTCCCTCTCGCGCGCATCATCGAGCTGAGTGCGGCGATCGACCCCATGACCGAAACCGGCCTCGACTACTATCCGCTTCCCGCCGTCGGCGAACGCTTCCCCGTGGCCGATCCCGCGCTGCCGCCACGTCTGACGCCGCGGCCGGCGGACGACGCCGACTATCTGAAAGCGATGCTGGAGGGCATTGCCGGGATCGAGGCGCTCGGCTATCGCCGGCTTGCCGAACTCGGCGCGCCTCGGCTGATGTCGGTCAGAAGTGTCGGCGGCGGTGCGGCAAATCCCGCCTGGACGGCGATCCGGCAGCGCAAGCTGGGCGTCGATTTTTTGCCGGCGCTTTCGGATGAGGCGGCCGCCGGCACGGCGCGGCTGGCGCTGATTGGCGCAATCGAAGCGGGGCTTTTGTGAGCACGAAAACAGTTGAACATCTCGACGGCATCGGAGCGCTGGTCGAGCGCTATCAGGTGTTCCTGCTCGATCAGTTCGGCGTGCTGCACGACGGCACAAGTCCTTATCCGGGTGCCGTGGAGGCATTGTCGGCGCTGAAGCACGCAGGCAAGACGGTCGTGCTGGTCTCGAACTCCGGCAGGCGGGCGCGGCCCAACGAGACCCGCTTGCTGAAGCTCGGCTTCGAACCGGGAAGCTGGGATCACTTTGTCTCTTCCGGCGAGATCGCGTGGCGGTCATTTCAAGAAATGGCGGTATCCGGAAAGCTGCGCCCAAACACAAAGTGCCTGCTGATCAGCCGTGAGGGCGATCGCTCGGCGATTGAAGACCTGCCTTTCGCGCTGACCGGCGAAGGCGACGATGCCGAGCTGGTGCTGATCGCCGCCAGCGAGGGCGACCGCTACGACATAGACCACTATCGCAGACTTTTTGCACCGGCTGCAATGCGGCAGGTGCCGTGCTTCTGCACCAACCCCGACAAGATCATGCTGACGGCGGTGGGGCCTCGCTTTGGCGCCGGCCGATTAGCGGATCTCTACGAGAGCCTCGGTGGCAGCGTCACCCGTATCGGCAAGCCCTACGCCCCGATCTTCGACGCCGCGCTGGCGCTGGCGGGCAATCCGGACCGCAGCAGCGTGGTCTGTGTCGGCGACAGTGTCGAGCACGATGTCGCCGGCGGAACTGGTGCCGGTGTGGCGACTGCGCTGGTCTTGTCCGGAATATTGGCGGACGCCCCTGATCTGGGCGGCCTTTTCGACAGTCTGGACGCCTATCCCGACTACACTACGGATCGGTTCAAATTCGCTGATTGAGGCCGGAAATTTTCCAGTATCTAGCGCCGCCGGGGTGATCGTGCTGTCGGTCATGCTGCCCGGTGGCACAGCTCTTTGGCCGCCGTCGCCAGTTCACATCTGATTCGTCAGAGGCTATTGATCCTGCATGCGTGATTTTCAATTCCCCGGACGGTCGCCGGTTCGTGCGACGGAAGCGATGGCCGCGACATCGCACCCGCTGGCGACGCTGGCGGCGGTCGAGATGCTGCGGTTCGGCGGCAATGCAATGGACGCGGCCGTATGCGCGGCCGCGGTGCAGGCGGTCGTCGAACCGCAATCGACCGGTATCGGCGGCGACTGCTTCGTCCTCTACTGTCCCAACGGCCAGGGCGAGGTCATCGCTTTCAACGGCTCGGGCCGCGCACCCGCCGCGGCGACCCCTGAATGGTATCTGGACAGGGGGCATGACGCGCTGCCCGAATCCGGGCCGCATGCGGTCACCGTGCCGGGCGCCATCGACGCCTGGTGCCGGCTGCTCGAGGATCACGGCAGAAAGGGCATCGACGCCGTGCTCGCGCCCGCCATTCGCTACGCTGAGCAAGGCTATGTCGTCCAGGACCGCGTGGCCTTCGACTGGGCCGAAAGCGCTACCTTGCTTGCCGCGGACGAACATGCCGCGCGGATCTTCCTGCCGGATGGTCGGGCACCGCGGGCCGGCGAACTGCACCGGCAGCCGCAACTGGCCGCCACATTGCGCATAGTCTCGCGCCAAGGCCGCGCCGGCTTCTACGAGGGCGAGGTCGCCGACGACATCGTATCGCGTCTGCGTGCGCTTGGCGGGCTGCATGCGCTCGAGGATTTTGCGGCCACCAAGGGCGACTATGTCAGGCCGGTCAGTACGTCCTACCGAGGCTACGACATCCATCAGATGCCGCCGAACAACCAGGGGCTGACGGCACTGATCATGCTGAATGTGCTGTCGGGCTTCTCGCTCGGCTCGCTGGAACCGAACGGCGCCGAGCGGCTTCACCTCGAGATCGAAGCGGGCCGGCTTGCCTATCAGGATCGCGACAATTTCATCGGCGACCTGGATGTCGTCCATGTTCCCGTGGAGCAGTTGTTGTCCACATCCCATGCGGACCGGCTTCGCGCCGAGATCGACCCGGGGCGCGCGATGACGCATCTGCCTCGCCTCGAGCTTCAGCCGAGCGACACCGTCTACATCTCCGTGGTCGACCGCGACCGCAATGCGGTCAGCTTCATCAACTCGACCTTTGGTTCGTTCGGCAGCGGCGTGGTCGGCCCTAGGACCGGGGTCGTCCTGCAGAACCGCGGCAGCAGCTTCCGCCTGGCGGCCGACCATCCAAACCGCATCGCACCGGGAAAACGCCCGATGCACACCATCATGCCGGGCATGATGACAGCCAACGGCCGGGCGGTCATGCCGTTCGGCGTGATGGGCGGCGGCTACCAGCCCTTCGGCCACGTCCACCTGCTCACCAACATGATCGATTTCGGCATGGACCCGCAGGAGGCGCTGGATGCGCCGAGGGTGTTTTACAGACAGGACATGGTGGAGGCCGAGCGTGGAATTCCGGCCGATGCGATAGCCGGCCTGCGCGAGCGAGGCCACCAGCTGTCCATCGCGGCCGAGCCGCATGGCGGCGGCCAGCTGGTGCTGATCGATTGGGACAAGGGTACGCTTACCGGCGCATCCGATCCGCGCAAGGATGGTTGCGCGCTGGGTTACTGACGATCGGCCGCGTCTGAGTCTTGCCACGAAGCAGACATCGATCGCTTGCGCAACGGTTTCAGCTGGTTTCGGGTCTGTCACGAGGCATCCCGCACGCTGGTCCTGTTCAGTTTTGGCGCTGCCGCCACCAGCGCCTTGCCGATCGCCGACTGCGGCGCGTCGATCACGGTACGGGCATTGCCGCTCTCGGCGATCCGCCCCGCGTCGAGGATGGCGATACGATGAGCGATGGCGCTGATAACGCCGAGATCATGCGAAATGAACAGATAGGCGATCCGTTCCTCGCGTTGCAGATCGAGCAGCAACTGCAGGATCTGTCCACGCACCGATACGTCGAGCGCGGACACCGCCTCGTCGAGGACGATCAGCGACGGGTTGGTCGCGATGGCGCGGGCAATCGCGATGCGCTGGCGCTGGCCGCCGGAGATCTCGTGGATGGCGCGAGCGACCAGATCAGCGCTGAGGCCGACGCGCTCCAGCAAAGCGGCGATGCGGCGCGGGCGCTCTCGCCGGGATGTGATGCCATGGATGCGCAGCGGATCGTCGAGCACGCGCGCCACGGTGGCGCGCGGGTTGAAGGCGGCGAGCGGATCCTGGAACACCATTTGCAGACGCGCACGCCGGGCGCGCAGGGCGGCGCCGTTCAGCGATAGGAAATCGCCGCCTTCGAACTCGATATGGCCGGCGTCGGGTTCGATGAGGCGTAGCATCAGCCGCCCGATCGTCGACTTGCCGCTGCCGGAAGGCCCAGCCAGCGCCAGCGTCTCGCCTGGTTCGATGTGAAAGGAAATTCCGTCGACCGCAGCGATGGTCTTGCCAGTGCGGCGGTATCCTTTGGTCAGGCCCGAGACAGTCAGCAACGGACTGCTCATGGCGACGTTCCAGCCTGCTGTAGCAGTGGTTCGGCGTCGAGGCCGAGATGGGCATCGAGCAGCGCTCTTGTATAGGCGTTGTGCGGGGTATTGATGACCTGCGCGGTCGTGCCGATTTCCACCAGGTCGCCGTGCCGGAACACGGCGATGCGTTTAGCAAGCTCTGCGGCCAGCGCGATGTCGTGGCTGACGAACAGCAGCGTCATGCCGTCCTCGGCCACCAATTGCCGGATCAGCGCGACGATCTCGGCCTGCACGATGGTGTCGAGCGCGCTGGTCGCCTCATCGGCGATCAGCAGTTTCGGACCGGCCGCGATTGCGGCGGCGATCGCCACGCGCTGTTTTTGGCCACCCGAAAGCTGATGCGGATAGGCGCGCAAGGCAGCGTTCGGGTCGGGCAGGCGGACGCGTTCAAGCAGGGTTTTTGCCTTGGCATAGGCGGCCGACCAACCAAGGCCGAGATGGGTGTAGGCGACCTCGGCGATCTGCTTGCCAACCGTCATTACCGGATCGAGGCTGGCCGAGGGATCCTGGAAGACGAAGCCGATGTCGCGGCCACCCAAAGGGATGTGGGTTGTTTTGGCACTAGACCTTTGAGCTTTGCGTTCTGTGACACCGGAGCGTGACGGCAAAAACCAATCGATGCAGCCCTCAATCCTAGTGGAAGCCGGCAGCAGCCCGGCAATGGCCAGCGCCAGCGTGCTTTTGCCCGAACCGCTCTCGCCGATGACAGCCAAGCGTTCGCCGGCGGCGACATCGAGGCTGACATGTTTCAGCGCCTCGCTGCCATCGCGGCGGTAGGTCACCGTCAAATCGCGGATCGAAAGCAGCGCCGTCACGACAGGCTCCTTCTCACCGCCGTCGTCTCGACGACGCCTTCGCCGGCGAGATAGACGCCGAGCACGGTCAGCACGAGTGCTATGCCAGGAACGATCGACAGGAAGGGCGCGGTGCGCAAGACAGTGCGGCCTTCGGCGATCATGCCACCCCAGGTCACGCGATTGGGATCGCCGAGGCCGAGAAACGAAAGTGCCGCTTCGGTAAGGATCGCGGCGGCGACGATCACCGACGACAATGCCAGCACCGGCGGCAATGCGTTGGGCAGCACCTCGCGAAAGGCGATCTCCAGCGGATGCATGCCGATGACGCGAGCGCCGGCGACAAAATCGCGTTCGCGGATCGACAGTACCTCGGCGCGGGCGACACGCGCCGGCCCGGTCCAGGCGCCGAGCGCGATCGCCGCGACGACGACGCCGAGCGACGGCCCGACGACGCTGACGAAGGCCAGCGCCAGCAGGAAGCTCGGCACGGTCTGGAACGCGTCGGTGATCCGCATCAGCATCTCGTCGACGAGGCCGCCGGCAAAGCCGGCCAGCGTGCCGACCACCGCACCTATGACAAGGGCCGCGGCTGCCGCCGCCAGCCCGACCGCCAGCGAGGTGCGGGCGCCGTGGAAAAGCTCGGCCGTTACGTCGCGGCCGAGCCGATCGGTGCCGAGCGGCAGCGACCAATCCTGGAACGGCGGCAGCAGCGCCGGTCCGGCAATGGCTTGCGGGTCGCGGGGAAAGAACAGCGGCGCTGTCAGCGCCATGGCGAACAGCGCTACCAGAATGATCGCGCCTGCGACCGCTTCCGGCGTGCGAAGGAAACGGCAAAGCGGGCTCACGCGCCGGCCTCGCTGGCGCCGACGCGCGGATCAAGGACAGCGTAGGCGATGTCGACGAGAAGGTTGATCAGGATGACGAGCACAGCGCTGACCAAGATGATGCCGAGCAACAATGGTGTGTCGCGCGCGGCCACCGCTTCCTGCGCCAGCCGGCCAAGGCCGGGCACGGAAAAAACGCTTTCGATGACGACGCTGCCGCCGAGCATCTGCGCCGACTGCAGGCCAAGCATCGTGACCAGCGGCAACAGCGCGTTGCGGGCGACGTGAGCGAGCACGATGCGGCGGCGGGACAGTCCCCTGGCGCGGGCGGCGAGGACAAAATCCTGTCGCCAGGCCTCGGCCATTCCAGCGCGCATCATGCGCAGATAGAGCGCGAGGTAGATGAAGCCGAGTGCCGACACCGGCAGGATGAGATGGCGGGCGATATCGACGGCCCGGTCGAGGCCGGCCTTGCCCGAGGCGATGCTCTCGATGCCGCCGATCGGAAACCAGCGCAGGTCGACGGCAAAGACGATGATCAGCACCAGCCCGAACCAGAAGCCCGGCACGGCATAGAGCGCCAGCGAGCCGATCGACAGGAAGCGGTCGCGGAAGCTGCCGGGCCTGGCGCCGGCATAGATGCCAAGCGCCGAGCCGAGGCCGAAGGAGAGCGCGGTGGCGCTGCCCATCAGAAGCAGCGTGTTGGGCAGGCGTTCAAGGATCACCTCGCGGATCGGCCGCGAAAAGGCCAAGGACTGGCCGAGGTCGAGATGCAGCAGGGCCCAGAGATAGTTGGCCAGCCGCGTCAGCGCCGATTGGTCGAGGCCCCAGTTATGGCGCAGCAATTCGATCATACCGGCGTCGCCTCCGGTCGAGGCGATATAGGCGTCGACCGCATCGCCGGGCGCTGCTTCCAGCAAAAGGAAGGTGCCGATGACGACAATCAGCAGCACGAAGATGCCGCCGATGAGGCGGCGACGGATGAGGGTGAGGGCGCGGTTCATGGGGAAAGGACACCGCTGGCGGCCACTTGAGGTCGCGTTCTACGGCGCCCCCCTCTGTCCTGCCGGACATCTCCCC
Source organism: Mesorhizobium tianshanense (assembly GCF_007830515.1). GTDB lineage: Bacteria > Pseudomonadota > Alphaproteobacteria > Rhizobiales > Rhizobiaceae > Mesorhizobium > Mesorhizobium tianshanense. The sequence goes on along the minus strand of NZ_VLKT01000052.1, from coordinate 27,364 downwards.
CACGAGCGGGGAGATTGGCAGTTTTGGCGTCTCGCTCAGTTCCGCAACGTTGGAGATTGGCGAAAGCCGCGATGACAGCCGATCTCCCCCCTCGTGGGGGAGATGTCCGGCAGGACAGAGGGGGGCGCGAAGGAACTCTCATTGTCGAAACTGAGCACCCAGACAGTCGATCTGCAAGTCTGGAGATCAACCCGCCAAATAGGTGTCCGCCCAGTTCGACACCGCCCAGCGCGGGTTGTTGGCGATATTCCCAACCGTGTCTCTGACAACGCTGATGAAGCTCCATTCGGCGACGTTGATCAGCGGCAGGTCTTCGGCCACCTTCTTCTGGAACGCCTTGTAGAGTTCGGTGCGGGCTGCCGTGTCGAGCGTCTCTGATGCCTTGGCGATGAGGGCGTCGAGTTCGTCGCTCTTGTAGCCGCCCTGGTTGGAGAAAGGCACGCCGTCCGGAATGCCGCTCTGCACCAGAATGGTGGTCGAAATCGCCGGATCGCCGCGGAACACCGGCGGCCCGACCGCAAGGTCGAAGGCGTGGTCGGTGTAGACGGCCTTGATGTGCGCGGCCGAGTCGTTATTGATCAGCTGGGCGTCGATGCCGATGGCGGCGAGCGCCTGGCGCAGATAGTCGCCGAACTGCTTGGTCTCGTTGAAATAGGGCGCCGGCAGCAGTTTCAGCGAAAAGCGTTTGCCGTCGTCGCCTTTGCTGTAGCCGGCTTCGTCGAGCAGGGCGTTGGCCTTGGCCACGTCGAAGGCATAGGTCGGCACGTCGGCCGTATAGAATTGCGGATCGTTTTTCGGCACAGGGCCGGTGGCTGTGGTGGCGTAACCGAGGAACACCGTCTTGACGACGAAATCCTTGTCGATGGCGTGAGCGATCGCCTGGCGCACCTTCAGGTCGGCCAGCTCCTTGCGGCGATGGTTGATCTCGACGACGAGCTGATAGGTCAGCCCCTCATAACCCTTGGTGATCACCTTGAGGCCAGGCAGCTTGGAGATGCGGTCGAGGTCGGCCAGCGGCACTGCGGAAAAGGCGGCGAGCTGGATCTCTTCCGCCTCGAGCGCGCTTGCCGCCGAGGTGCGGTCGGGCAGCACCTGATAGATGATCTCGTCGAGGTAGGGCTCGTCCTTGACCCAATAGTCGGCATTCTTCTCCAGCCGGTAATATTCGCCGGGTTTGTGCTCGGCGAATTTGAACGGGCCGGTGCCGATCGGCGCGTTGGTGGCCGGGTTCTCTTCGATCTTTCCGGTCTCGTAGATGTGCTTGGGCACCACGCTGCTCAGCGCCGGCAAGGCATTGCGGATCAGCTGGAACGGTGTCGGCTTGGCGAATTTGAACACCGCGGTCAGTTCGTCAGGCGTGTCGACCGCCTCCAGATCCTTGAACACGGTGCGGCCGAGATTCTGCAGCGGCTTCCAGATTTGCAGCGCCGAGAACGCAACGTCGGCGGAGGTGAAGGGTTTGCCGTCATGCCATTTGACGCCGTCGCGCAATTTGAATGTCACCGACAGGCCGTCGGCAGCGCCTTCCCAACTGAGCGCGAGGCGCGGGTCGAGCCCGTCCTTGCCGTCGAATGACGCCTCGGCCAGCGTTTCCACGACCTTGCTCGAAATGAAGAACACGCCGTTGGAAGCGACGATCGCCGGGTTGAGGTTGCGCGGCTCGGAATCGGCGGCGACGACGAGGCGCCCGCCTTTCCTCGGCGTTTGTGCCAGACCGATGGTCGGCAGCGCCGTCGAAGCCAGCAGAAATGCCGAACCGGCAAGCACCGTGCGCCGGGAAATCGTGAACTCTGACATGATCGAACTCCGCCCCCTCTCAGTCACCCGGCCGGGTGGGCCGATACCCTCGGATGCTACACGGCATCCTTGCAAGGTGATTATGAGCCTTGCCAAGGGTTTCGCCAGAGACGGATTTGGCGCATCCTCTTGTGGCTTTGAAAATTCCGTCCGCTGGACCAGTGGGAAGCGGTTCAAGTCGACCTGTCTGGTAGGACCAGATCAGATTTGGCGCCGCCGTATACGACTGCAGAGTGCGTCGCCGCGGCGGTTCTAACTATTTCTGGCTGGACCAGACTGGGTAAACTAGTGCAGATTTGACCGGCAGCCAGGCGATCCGACCAGTCGGCCAGGGAATTCAGGGAGAGAGAAAGATGAACGTCGCTCCGGGCAAGAACGCCGTCAGCACCATCCCGTTCGATCATGCCAGGGTCGATCGGCTGATGGAGGAGGCCGGCATCGATGTGCTGCTCGCCACCTCCAAGCACAACACGCAGTATCTGCTTGGCGGCTACAAGTTCATCTTCTTCGCGGCCATGGATGCGATCGGCCACAGCCGATATTTGCCTGTTGTCGTCTACGAGAAAGGCGGGCCGGAGCATGCCGCCTATATCGGCAACCGCATGGAGGGCGGCGAGCATCAGAACCACCCGTTCTGGACGCCGACATTGCACGCCGCCTGCTGGGGCACGCTCGACGCCGCCAATCTCGCGGTCGAGCACCTGATGAAAATCGGCAAGGGCGATGCCCGCATCGGCATCGAGCCGGCTTTCCTGCCGTCCGACGCCTACACGCTGATCCGCAAGGCGTTGCCCGACGCTAAGCTGATCGATGCGACTGATATGCTGGAGCGGATGCGGGCGATCAAGACGGAAGCTGAGCTGGAAAAGCTGCGCATTGCCTCCGAGTTGATCACCGATTCCATGCTGGCGACCATTGCCTGGGCGCGCGAAGGCATGACCAAGAGCGAAATCATCGAGCAGTTGCGGCGCGAGGAGACCAATCGTGGCGCGCATTTCGAATATTGCCTGCTGACGCTGGGCGCCAGCCACAACCGGGCCGCCTCGCCGCAGGCCTGGAAGAAGGGCGAGGTGTTGTCGATCGATTCCGGCGGCAACTATCACGGCTATATCGGCGACCTCTGCCGCATGGGTATTCTCGGCGAGCCGGATGCCGAGCTGGAGGATCTGCTGGCCGAGGTCGAGACGGTGCAGCAGGCGGCCTTCTCCAAGGTCAGGGCGGGCACGCTTGGCGGCGACATGATCTCCCACGCGGAAGGCGTGCTGAAGAAATCCAAGGTCGCGCCCTATACCGATTTCTTCGCCCACGGCATGGGACTGATCACGCATGAAGCGCCGTTCCTGATGACCAACCATCCGGTGACCTATGAGGGCACCTATGCCGAAAAGCCGCTGGAGAAGAACATGGTGCTCTCAATCGAGACGACCATGCTTCACCCGACACGCGGCTTCATCAAGCTGGAGGACACGGTGGCGGTCACCGAGAACGGCTATGTCATGTTTGGCGATCGGGGTCGGGGATGGAATAGGGGCGGGGTGGCTTAGAGCGCGCCTTATCAAAGCCCAATCGTCACTCTGAACGGTGTCTCGACAAGCCTTTCAGAGCTCTGTGGCGTCGAATTCGATCGCAAATTCCGCGTCGATCGCGCTTCGCGCAATGAGATCACAAAGCTCCCAATCCGTGAGTTCGCAAAGCGGAAACATTCTCCTCACGGCATGGCTAGCCTCGGAAATCGAAATGCTCGCCCTGCCGATGTTGTCGATCAGATAGCAGACGATCGCTTGGCGAACGTCCGATACGGTGGGCGTCTGCGCGAGCGCGAGCATCTCCGGCCCTATGAGTGGAGCCGTGATTCTACGCCAACGGCCGTTGTTGTGTCGAAAGCGACGGGCACACCGTGAGCGATGCATGCCTCCGCCAGCATCTCCTCCAACTCGTGGTCGGTGGCCTTGCATGCCGGCATGAGTGTTCGGATGGCGCGGATTGCCTGTGCGATGGAGAGGAACCGGGCCTTGCCTCTGGAAAGAACATAGGCTTCGGCGGCTCTTTCAACCGTGACTGTGTGAAAAGTGTTGGTCATCGAGAATTTCCTCCCTGAAACCCTGACCAACACGATTTACGGCCAACATGCAGCGGCCTTCAAGCTTATGTCTGAAAGCGGACAATCAGGCGGAAGCCAGGCCGAAATAGCGCTGCTCCTCCTCGCCATAAGCACCATGTGTGAGTTTTATCATTCCGGCGCGGTCGACGATCGTGATCTCGCCGCGTTTGGCGTGAACCAGCCCCCGATATTCAAGCATTTGAAGGGCTGTGGTAACGCCGGGACGCCGAGCGCCAAGCATGGTCGCCAGAAACTCATGCGTCAGGTAGATCTTGTTTCCTTCACCGCGGTCGTGGACCATCAGCAACCAGCGGGCGAGCCGCTCCTCGATTTTCGAATGGCCGTTGACCAGTGCCGTCCGCGACGACTGGACAAGGAACGCGTGGGCATAACGAAGCAGTGACTCGCGAAGGGACTGGCTTTCTGCAATCGCAGAGCGAAGATCTTCAACCGGCAGGATCCAGCCATTGCCGGCGACCTGGATATAGGTTTCATTGGGAGAGCTGTCCTGGCCGAGAATGACCGCAACCCCGGTCATGCCATCGTTGCCGATGATGCCGACTTCGCTTTGCCGCCCTCCGGTCAGCGTTGCGACCACCGAAGCGATACCCGCCTCTGGAAAATACACATGCTCGATCGGCTGATATGGGATTTCAAGCCGGGCTTTGATGCCCAGTTCGACGTGACGTATTGCCGGCTGCAAAAGCGCGAAATCCTCCGAAGAGAGGGTTTTCAATACATGGTTGCGAACGAGGGATTGGGGCACGGCTCTCTCCCGGGCAAGAGCGAGTACCCTCTTACTGTCGGCGGCATCCGAAGCAAGCTGGCGGCCGATGTGACAGCATAGGCTGTTAAGCGTGATTGGCAAAGCTTCGCCGGTGAAGCTGGGGCGCGACGGTTTGCCAGCAAACCGGTGAGAGGAACTCCCACCGGTGAACAGTACTGTCAATGACTCCCGCCCGGCGGCAGCAGCCGGAAATCCGGCAGGTCGCGCAGCACCAGTTCAGGCCCGGCCGGCGAATAGACGACGAAAAGCTGCATCGGCCCGTCGCCGGTGTTCAGCGTCGAATGGAAGCGGCTTTCCGGAACATAGATGGTGCAGCCGGGGCCGACCTTCTCGACGACCGGATTGCCCTTCTCGTCCTCGACCATCTGCTCGCCATTGCCTGAAATGACGAAGATGATCTCCTCCGCACCGGGATGATTGTGGCGCGTGTGGCCCATGCCAGACGGCAGGTCGACGACGCCGCCGGAAAAGCGCGTCGCGGCGTTCACCTCGGGCGCGACCGTCAGCGACAGTCTGCCCCACTCGAAGCCGAAGGCGCTGACGTCCTTCGGATACACGAACACCTTGCTCTTGTCGGTCATCGTCTTATCCCTTCTTTTTCTTGGCGATTGCGCCGCTTTGTCTTTTTGTTTGAGCATCGGATTTTCCCAAAACCGGTTCCCACTTTTGGGTCCGATGCTCCAGCGTGACGGCCTTGAAATCCGCCGTCTGCCTGGCGATTGCCGCTTCCGCCGGCAGCCGTTCCATCGAGCTGGCGCCGTAGAAACCGTGCAGGCCCTTGCAGCGTTCGAGGATGTAGCGGGCGTCGTCCGGCATCGAGATCGGCCCGCCATGGCAAAGCAGGATGACATCCTTGCGCACCGAGCGCGCTGCCGCGGCGATGGCGTCGATTTCCGTGACGCAGTCGTCCAGCGACTTGGCCGATGTCGCGCCGATCGAGCCGCCGGTGGTCACGCCCATATGCGCGACGACGATGTCGGCCCCGGCCTTGGTCATGGCGCGCGCCTCGTCGGGGTTGAACACATAGGGCGTGGTCAGGAGGTCGAGCTTGTGTGCCTCGGCGATCATGTCGACCTCGAGCCCGAAGCCCATGCCGGTTTCCTCGAAACTCTGCCGCATCTGGCCGTCGAACAGGCCGATGGTCGGAAAGTTCTGCACGCCGGAAAAGCCCATCGTCTTCAGTTCGGCCAGCAGCAGCGGCATGATGACGAAGGGATCGGTGCCGTTGACGCCGGCCAGCACCGGCGTCTTCTTGACCACCGGCAGCACCTCGTAGGCCATTTCCTTGACGATCTCGTTGGCGTTGCCATAGGCGAGCAGGCCGGCGGCCGAGCCGCGGCCGGCCATGCGGTAGCGGCCGGAATTGTAGATGATGATCAGGTCGATGCCGCCGGCCTCCTCGGCCTTGGCCGAAAGGCCGGTGCCGGCGCCGCCGCCGACGATCGGCACGCCGCCGGCAATCATCTTGCGGAATTTTTCCAGGATATTCTTGCGCGTTATGGCGGGCATGGTTTCGTGTCTCACTGTCTGACGATGTCGAGAAAGGCCGCAACCGCTGCCTCGGCGAATTCGGGATCGTTGATGTGCAACGGCAGGCGCGTCACGCGTCGCGTGTCGGTCGGCATGATCGCGCGCTCTATAGCCTCGAAGAGTGCTGCATCGGCTTCAGGGTCGAAGAAGGCGCCGCCTTCGATGTCGAGCGCCGAGACACCCTTTTCGGGAATGAGGAACCGGACCGGTCCCTCGCAGAGGCTCAGTCTTGCGCCGATCCATTCGCCGATCTTGCGGCTTTCCTCAGAGGTCGTGCGCATCAGCGTCACGTTCAGGTTGTGCTCGTAGAACAAGCGTCCGTGATAGCGTTCCGGAACGGTTGGCCTCGCCCAAAAGTTCACCATGTCAAGCGCGCCGACCGAGCCAACATAGGGCAGCCTCGTGCGGGCGATCGCGCCGAAGCGGTCTTCGGTCGCCGGCAACACGCCGCCGAACAGAAGGTCGCAGACTTCGGTCGTCGTGATGTCGATGACGCCGGACAGCAAGCCACTGTCGGCCAGCTTTTCCATGGTGCGGCCGCCGGTGCCGGTGGCGTGAAAGACCATGCAGTCATAGGTCGAACGAAGCTGCTCGGCGATGGAAGTCACGCATGGCGTGGTGACGCCGAACATGGTGAGGCCGATCGATGGCTTGCCGTCGGGCGGCGGCGGCGGCTTCGCGACCATACCGGATATCGCCTGGGCAGCATTGTGCAGCACGACACGGGACAGTCGGTTCAGACCGGCCATGTCGGTCACCGACGGCATCATGACGATGTCGGAGACATCGACATAAGGCGCCGTGTCGCCCGAGGCGAGCGTCGAGACCATGATCTTGGGCAAGCCGAGCGAAAGCGTGCGCATGCCCGATGTGACGATCGAGGTGCCGCCGCCGCCGCCGATGCCGATCATGCCGGATATGTCGGTGCGCGATTGGACAAACCGGGTGAAGGCGACGGCCATTGCCGCTACCGCGGTGCCGCGATCGTCGATGCCCAGAACGGCACTGCCGCCGCCGGGATGATGGCCGGCGACCTCTTCGGCCGAGACGTCGATCGGCACGGTCGCGCCACGCGTTCCGACATCGACGCGGGCAACAACGGCACCGGTGGCGGTGATGGCATCGGCAAGAAAGGCGAGTTCCTCGCCTTTGGTATCGGCGGTGCCCACCACATAGATGCGCTTCATCTGCGCCTCTCTTCAGCGGCTGGCTCAAAGGGGGCGCGGTAGAGCGTCAACGTAACCACTCCAAAAAGGGAAGCCATTGCATTATTTTGAGACGCGCGTATCGTATTGACATGAATGTCTCACGTCAACAAGTGGCAATGTCCGACGATGCCGGCTTTGGAACCGCGCGCGGACCGCGCGCGCGCACAAGACGGTTGATGCTGGAGACGGCGACAAGGCTGATGCAGGCCGGCGCCACGCCCTCGGTCAGCGAGGTCGCCGAAGCGGCGGAAGTCTCCCGCGCCACCGCCTATCGTTATTTTCCGAGCCAGGCGGCGCTGGTGCAGGCGGTGGTCGACGAGGGGCTCGGGCCGATCCTCACCTGGCAATCGGACTCCGCCGATCCCGAGCGTCGGGTCGCCGAACTGTTCGACACGGCGATGCCGCGCATAGAGGCCTTCGAGGCGACGTTCAAGGCGGCGCTGAAGCTGTCGCTCGACCAGTGGGCGCGGCGGCAAGCCGGCACGCTTGGCGGCGAGCCGGCCTTTACGCGCGGCCATCGCGTCGATCTGCTCAAGGACGCGATCGCACCGCTCAAGGACCGGCTGCCGCCACGCGAATTCAAGCGCCTGGCGCAGGCCCTGTCATTGATCTTTGGCGTCGAAGTGCTCATCGTGCTGAAAGACATATGGGGGCTGGACAGCCGCAAGATGATGTCGGTGGCGCAATGGGCAGCCGGCGCCCTGGTACGGGCTGCAGTGGTGGAATCGATGACCGAAGGAGACAGAAGCGCACGGGCGACAGCTACGGAATAGTGTCGATCTGGTTCGACCAGATGAGGATGCCCATTGCTGACAATAGTCGCAGTGCTGTAGCGCAAACAAGGCCCTTGCGTATCAAGGAGTAGGAAAATTTAAGAAAAACAGGCAGATGTTGCTGGAATCCGCTTGCCTGAGAGCCTACCATCGTTCAAGAAAGAGCTTGACGTGCGTCCGAAATTGGTAATACCAGATCAGGACAATAAAGCGGATTTAAGAGTGAGGGCTGCGATCCATTTCCGGCTGGGCGAGGAGGCTCGAAAGCCGGAACGGTGCCATCACGGGAGGAACTACCAGGGCCGGCCTCGCCGCCGGCTTGCATGATACGGTAGAATGCGCACAAGGGAGGAAATCATTATGCGCAAGACAATGACCAGCATGCTTGCTGGTATCGCGATGACGCTGGCCAGCGGAACGGCGGCGTATTCGCAGGAGCTCACGATTTTCTGGGCGGAATGGGATCCGGCCAATTACCTGCAGGAACTCGTCAACCTTTACGAGGCCGAGACCGGCGTGAAAGTCACGGTCGAAACCACGCCTTGGTCCGACTTCCAGACCAAGGCATTCACCGAATTCAACGCCAAGGGCAGCGCCTACGACATGGTGGTCGGCGACTCGCAGTGGATCGGCGCCGCGTCCGAGGCGGGCCACTATGTCGACCTCACCGACTTCTTCAACAAACACAATCTGAAGGAGGTGATGGCGCCAGCGACGGTCAAGTACTACGCCGAATATCCGTCGAACTCCGGCAAGTACTGGTCGATCCCGGCCGAGGGTGACGCGGTCGGCTGGTCCTACCGCAAGGACTGGTTCGAGGATCCCAAGGAAAAGGAAGCCTTCAAGGCCAAGTATGGCTACGATCTCGACGTGCCGAAGGATTTCAAGGCGCTGCGCGACATCGCCGAATTCTTCCACCGTCCCGACGAGAAGCGCTACGGCATCGCCATCTACACCGACAACTCGTATGACGCTCTGGTGATGGGCGTCGAGAACGCCATCTTCTCCTTCGGCGGCGAACTTGGCGACTATGCCACTTACAAGGTCGACGGGATCATCAACTCCGAGCAGAACGTCAAGGCGCTCGAGGCCTATAAGGAGCTCTATTCCTTCACCCCTCCTGGTTGGGCCAAGAGCTTCTTTATCGAGGACAACCAGGCGATCACCGAGAACCTGGCGGCGATGAGCATGAACTACTTCGCCTTCTTCCCGGCGCTCATCAACGAGGCCTCGAACCCGAATGCCAAGGTCACCGGCTTCTTCGCCAACCCGCCAGGACCGAACGGCGACCAGTTCGCCGCGCTCGGCGGCCAAGGCATCTCCGTCATCTCCTATTCCCAGAATCAGGAAGAGGCGATGAAGTTCCTGGAATGGTTCATCAAGGAGGATACGCAGAAGAAATGGGCGGAACTCGGCGGCTACACCGCAAGCGCCAAGGTCCTCGAGTCGCCTGAATTCCAGAACGCCACGCCTTACAACAAGGCCTTTTACGAAACCATGTTCAAGGTGAAGGACTTCTGGGCGACGCCGGAATATGCGGAACTGCTCATCCAGATGAACCAACGCGTCTATCCGTACATCACCGGCAATCAGGGCACGGCCAAGGAAGTGCTCGATTCGCTGGCGGCGGACTGGAACGCGACGTTCAAGAAATACAACCGCGTGAAGTAAACGGCACTAACGCTCGGAGGGGGTGGGAGCCCGCCCCTTCCGTTTTCTTTTCCGGACAAGGAAGGAACGGGCCTTGGCCACTGCAGTCATGACCACGCTGGATCCCAATTCGCGCTCCGCCGCCCGAGGCATGAGCGACCTCACGATCCGCAATCTCTTCATCATTCCGACGATCATCTTCCTGATCGTTTTCAACATCTTTCCACTGCTCTATTCGCTCGGCTATTCGTTCACCGACTTTCGCGCGTCGAGCCCCGCGGCGGCCAATTTCGTCGGACTGCAGAATTACCGCGAGCTGCTCAACGACCCGTTCATCTGGTCGAATTTCGCCATCACCGCCAAATATGTCATCGTCTCCGTCGTCGGCCAGGTCATCGTCGGCTTCGGCGTGGCGTTGCTGCTCAACCGCGATATCCCGTTGAAGGGCCTGCTGACGACACTGCTGCTGTTGCCAATGATGCTGTCGATGGCCGTCGTCGGCCTGTTCTGGAAACTGCTCTACGATCCGTCCTTCGGCATCATCAACTATACGCTGGGCCTCGGCTCCTTCGAGTGGCTGTCCAACCCCGACATGGCGCTCTACGCGGTTGCCATCACCGACATCTGGATGTGGTCGCCCTTCGTGATGCTGCTGTCGCTTGCCGGCCTGTCGGCAGTGCCGAAGCATCTCTACGAGGCAGCGGCGATCGACCGCGCCGGCTCGTTCTACACCTTCTTTCGCATCACGCTGCCCTTGGTCGCGCCGATCCTGATGATCGCGATCATCTTCCGCACCATGGAGGCGTTCAAGACCTTCGATCTCGCCTACATCCTGACCAGCCAGCCAACCACCGAGGTGATCTCGATCCGGCTCTACAAGATGGCGTTCCAGGAATGGCAGACCGGGCGCTCCTGCGCGCTCGCCTACATCGTGCTGATCATGATTCTGGCGATCACCAACATCTACGTCAAATACCTGAACAAGGTGAAGGAGCGCTAGAATGGCCGCTGTCACCACCTCTACCGAGCGTTCGCTCAACAAGCTGGCCATCGTTGGTGTGCTGATCGTCACGATGATCTTCCTGGCGCCGATCTACTGGATAGCCTCGACGGCGTTCAAGCCGCGCAATCTTGCCACCACCATCCCGCCGACGGTGGTTTTCCAACCGGAGATATCGCCCTTCGTAAAGCTCTTCACCAAGCGGTCGCAGTTGCGCACCGCGCCGACGCCGGAACAATACGCCGCCGCCCCGTGGTGGGAGCGGCTGGTGTTTGACGGCGGCGAGAAGGTGGTGCGCTCGGGCAGGGGCGAGGTGCAGTGGTCGGGCTATCCGAACCGCTTCATGAATTCGCTGATCGTCGCCATCACCTCCACCGTCCTCGCCGTCGGCATGGGCACCTTCACGGCCTACGGGTTCTCGCGCTTCAAGATAAAGGGCGAACAGGACCTGCTCTTCTTCATCCTGTCGACGCGCATGCTGCCGCCAGTGGTGGTGGCGATCCCGATGTTCCTGATGTACCGGGTCGTCGGCCTCAACGACACGCATTGGGGCCTGATCATCCTCTATACCGCCTTCAACCTGTCCTTCTCGGTCTGGCTGATGAAGGGGTTCATGGACGAGATTCCGAAGGAGTATGAGGAGGCGGCCCTCGTCGACGGCTATACGCGCATGGAGGCCTTCTTCAAGATCGTGCTGCCGGAGGCCGCCACCGGCATCGCCGCCACCGCGGTGTTCTGCTTCATCACGGCGTGGAACGAATATGCCTTTGCGCTGATCATGACCAACCGCCGCGCCCAGACGGCACCGCCCTTCATCCCCAGCCAGGTCGGCTCCGGACTGCCGGACTGGACGGTGATTGCCGCCGGAACCTTCCTGTTCCTGCTGCCGGTCGCCATCTTTACCTTCCTGCTCCGCAACCACCTCTTGCGCGGCATGTCCTTCGGAGCGATCCGCAAATGATCCGCCATGCTACAATCCAGCGCACGGCCGAGATCGTGATGGTGTGCGGCATCATCGCGCTCTGCCAGCCGTGGAATCTCTTCCTGCACCGCTATGGGGTGACGATCATCCTGATCGGGCTCGTTACCTTCCTGTGCACCAACTGGTTCGGCAAGCCGGACGATGAAACCGAGAGAACAGACGGGGTCTTCGACGTCTCCGACCACAATGAGGGCCGCACGTGACCCAAATCGAGCTTCGCGGCGTCCAGAAATATTTCGGCGCCGTTCAGGTCATCAAGGACCTCAATCTTAAGATCGACGACAACGAGTTCATCGTGCTGCTCGGCCAGTCAGGCTGCGGCAAGACGACGACGCTTCGCGCCATCGCCGGGCTGGAGACGATCGACGGCGGCGATGTCCTCATCGACGGCAAGCCGGTCCAGCATCTCAAGGCGGCCGATCGCGACATCGCCATGGTCTTCCAGTCGTTCTCGCTCTATCCGCATATGAGCGTCTACGAGAACATCGCCTTCCCGCTCAGGGCGACGCGCAAGAGTAAGGCCGAGATCGACAGCGAGGTGCGCTCGGTCGCCAAGACGCTGCAGATCAGCGATCTCCTCGCCAGGAAGCCCTCGGCGCTGTCGGGCGGCGACATGCAGCGCGTGGCCATCGGCCGGGCGCTGGTGCGGCGGCCGAAGGCGATGCTGATGGACGAGCCGATCGGCGCGCTCGACGCCAAGCTGCGCGAGGAGATGCGGGCCGAGATCAAGCGCCTCCACATCAAGCAGGGCTCGACGACCATCTATGTCACCCATGACCAGATCGAGGCGATGAGCCTCGCCGACCGCATCGTCATCATGCATGAAGGCGTGCTGCAGCAGGTCGGCTCGCCGGACGAGGTCTACTCGCGGCCGGCCAATCTGTTCGTTGCGCAGTTCGTCGGCAGCCCGGTGATGAACGTCGCCGACGTGGCTGTGGCGGAAAAAGCCTCGTCTGCCTCGGTGACGGTCGGCGGAGCGGCCACCGGCTTCGAGTTCCCGCGCGCGCTGCTGTCGAAGCTCAACGGCCATGCCAGCGACAAACTCGCGCTCGGCATCCGGCCGGAAGGCGTCATCGTTCGCCGCGAAGCGGCGGAAGGGTTCTTGCCGGTCGAGGCGCAGATCGTCGAGCCGCTCGGATCCTTCGACATCGTCGACCTGAAGATCGGCTCCAAGATGCTGCGTGCCCGCACCAGGAGCGGGTTCGTCAGCGGGCCCGGCGTGAAGGTCTTCGCCAGGATCGATCCGGCCCAGGCGCATTTCTTCGATACGGCGAGCGGCAAATCGCTGGGGGTGAGACTCTGATGGCCCATATCCAGCTCAAGAACATCTCGAAGACATTCGGCAATCACACCGCGTTGACCGGGCTCGATCTCGACATCGCCGATGGCGAGTTCTTCGTCCTGCTCGGCGAGACGGGCGCCGGCAAGACGACGACGCTGCGCATGATCGCGGGGTTGGAAAAGCCGACCGAAGGCCAGGTCTTCATCGACGGCGTCGATGTCGCCAACTGGGGTGCGGCCGAGCGCGACGTGGCGCTGGTGCTGCAGCAATATTCGCTCTATCCGCGCTACACGGTGCGCGAAAACCTCGAATTTCCGCTGAAGCCGAAGATACGCCGGCTGCCCGACGCCGAGATCAAGGATCGTGTCGACCGCGCCGCCAGGACACTGCGGATAGAGCATCTGCTCGACCGCAAGACGGACCGGCTTTCGGGCGGCGAGATGCAGCGTGTCTCGATCGGCCGCGCCATCGTGCGCAAGCCGCGCGTGTTCCTGATGGACGAGCCGTTGTCGGCGCTCGACGCCAAACTGCGCGAGGCACTGCGCACCGAGCTGAAGAACCTGCAGATGCAGCTCGGAGCAACCTTCCTGTTTGTGACGCACGACCAGATCGAGGCGATGTCGATGGGCGACAAGGTCGGCGTGCTCAACCATGGCCGCATCGTCCAGACCGGCACGCCGCACGAGATATACAACAATCCGCGCGACACCTACGTGGCGAGCTTCGTCGGTTCGCCACCGATGAACCTCATCGACGGCAAGCTCGTCGACGGCCGGGCGGTGATGGCGCCGCTGAATTTCGAACTGCCTTTCGCGGGGGGTGCCAAGACGGGCGCGGCGGCGGACGGCCGCCCGCTCGTCTTCGGTATTCGTCCCGAGGACGTCTATCTCGAGACCGGGGCGCCGGTGGAAGCCCGCATCCACGATGTCGAGAACCATGGCGTAGAAAAGATCCTGACGCTGCGGGTTGGCGACGCCATGCTGCGGGCCACGGTGCCGGCCAGGACCGATGTCGAGATCGAGCAGGCGGTGCGCTTTGCCTGGAACCCGGACAAGGTGGTGCTGTTCGACAAGGGCAGCGGGATAAATCTCCGCCATGCCAGCTAAAGCGCGTCGCGTTTTGCCGGCCTCATGCGACGCGCTTTAGGTTGTTGCTTTTATGCATGTCGTTATCGCAAAACCGCTGCACACTTTTGCGCGACGGTATCGCCGACGACCGCCGGCCGATCCAGCTAAGGCCAAGGCTGGTCGTTTTGTGGGCCGCCGCCCAACTATTTCGGGAAGTAGGTCTCGTAAGGCGTTTCGTTGATCAGCAGGATCACGCATTCTGTGTCCGAGAGGCAGGCGTCATCATGCATTTCATTGGCCTTCTGGGTCCAATACGACCCCGGAGGCAGTTCGACCTTGGTTGCTTCGCCGCCGTCCATTTGCCAATGCGCCCAGAGCCCCTGAATGACCACCGCGCGGTAATCGGCGGTATGCGCATGAACCGGTGCGTGCCAGTTGCCGGGGACTTTGAGCAACGTGCCCGCCGGGCCCTTGGCCCGTTCGCCCCATAACGGGCCGAGCCTATGCGGCTGGTCAGGCACTTCGGCGACGAAAGGGATCTTGTCGGCCGGCAGGTAGCTGTCTTCAAGGGCAAGCACCCGGCCCGGAATGAAGGACAAGGCGGCGAGCGCAAACAATGGAAAGCAATTGGCCATCGAGGTTTCCTCCGCTGGCCAAATTATTCACGAAACGCCGCCGGGCAATGACACTCCGTCCAAAAGACTTGGCAATTCCTCCAGGGTCCGGCAGCACGGCCGAGCTTTCCGGTTTCAGCTCTCGTCGTCGCTGCCGCCGGTATTGCGCAGATGGCTTGGCGCCACGCCGATGACCCGCTTGAAAGCGCGGCTGAAAGACGCTTCTGAATCGTAGCCCAGCTTCGCCGCGACCACGGACACTCTCATTCTGTCGCGGGCCAGCCATTGCCGCGCCTGGTGCATGCGCACGCGCAGGACATATTTGGCCGGCGTCTCGCCGACCACTGTCGCGAAGCGCTGGGCAAAGGCGGAGCGCGAGGCCCCCATCATCCGCGCCAGGGCTTCGACCGTCCAGTCGCGTTCCGGCTGCAGATGAATGGCCGCCAGCACCTTGCCGACATCCGGATTTCTGACCGCCGCGATCCATCCAGTGGCGTCGCCGCAGCCATTCTCCACCCAGGAACGGATGATCGTCGCCGCCAGCACGTCGGCAAGGCGCGCCAGGATGCCGCCGGACCCAACCCGGTCCATCGTCACCTCGCCCGCCATCGCATCAAGCAGATGCTGGATGCCCGGCGCATTCGCCATCAGCTCATGTGCCCTCATCAGGTCGGGCATCATGTCCAAAAGCGGATGCGATCCATCGAGATTGAAATGCATGCTGCCGCAAAACAGCAGGGTCTTGGGGCCGCCGCACTCGTTCGAGACGTCGTAGATGTTTTCGCACACTGGCTCGATGCTGTAGCGGCCGATCGGTACGGCTGAGACCCCCGGCGCGCTGGCCAGCACATGCTCGTCGCCGCGCGGTATCAGCAGCGCATCGCCCACCGTCAGTTCGATCCATTCCTTGGCCGGAGCGAACAGCCAGCAGCCCTGCTGACCGATAAAGTGAAACCGTGCTGCCTTCTGAGCAGGGAAGGACACCGCCCAGGGTTCTCCCAACACGCAGCGTCCATAGTCGACGCCATCAAGGCGCAGGCCACGCAGCATGTCGGTCAAGGGATCACCGGAAGTCGCCAGCGGTGTTTTGGACGAATTGTAATTCATTCCGGTGTTTCTAGCATGGAAACTCCAGATAGTCACCCCCATGTTGCAGTGCAGCCAAATGTTGCGCTGCAACCAGACCGGAGATCCATCATGACCGAACCCGCCACAGGCATCATCGATGCCGCTGTTCTCGACTCCTCCGAATCCGAAGAACGAGCCGAGCCGGCTTGGGGGGCGGTGGTGTCGCTGGCACTTGGCGTGTTCGGCCTGGTGACCGCCGAATTCCTGCCCGCGAGCCTGCTGACGCGGCTGGCGCAAGATCTCGGCATCACCGAGGGCGCGGCCGGACAAGCGGTCACCGCAACGGCTGTGGTCGGGGCAATCGCGGCGCCAACCATGGCCATTGTCACCAAACGGCTGGACCGCAGGCTGGTCATGTGGGGACTGACGGTGCTGCTGATTGTCTCCAACCTGCTGGCGGCCTTCGCGTCGTCGCTTCCCGTTCTCCTGGCCGCCCGGGTCGTTCTTGGCATCGCCCTCGGCGGCTTCTGGTCGATGTCGGCGGCGATGGCCATGCGGCTCGTGCCGATGCGGTTGATGCCGCGCGCGATGTCGATCATCCTCACCGGCGTTTCGGTCGCAACCGTCACCGCGGCCCCGGTTGGCGCGTATGTCGGCGACATCTGGGGATGGCGCACCGCCTTCATGATCGCAGCCGTCGTCGGCGCCCTGGCGCTCCTGGTGCAGATCGCCACCATTCCGCGATTGCCGCCGGCGGGCGTGGCCAGTTTTCGCACGTTGCTTGAGGTAATGAAGCGGCCGACGATCAGGGCAGCACTTTTGGTGGTTCTGCTGGTCGCCTCGGGCCACTTTGCCGGCTTCACCTATGTCCGGCCATTCCTCGAGCAGGTTCCGGCGCTGGACATAGAGACGATCTCGCTTGTACTGCTGGCCTACGGCATCGGTGGGTTCTTCGGCAATTTCGCCGGCGGGTTCATGGCCGAGCGGAACCTCAAGGCAGCCGTCGGCCTGGCACCTCTGCTGATTGCATTGTCAGCGCTGCTGCTGCTCGTTCTTGGTGCCTCGCCAGTGGTGGCGGCAATGGCGGTCGCAACCTGGGGCTTCGCTTTCGGCGCGGTGCCGGTCGGGCTGCAGACCTGGCTAGTGCGGGCCGCTCCCGACCAGGCCGAAAGCGCCGGCGGGCTGATGGTCGCCACATTCCAGGTGGCCATCGCGCTGGGCGCTGTTTTCGGCGGCCTGCTGGTCGACAATGCCGGCGTTGCCAGCGCTTTCGCCTATTGCGGGATCGCGACCTTGCTGGCGGCCTTGGCGGCGTTCTTGCTCGGCCCAAAGGCAGCCGACAGTTGAGCTCGGTCAAACCGCGCGACCGTCGAAATCAATCACCGGCACCGCGTCAAGGTCGAGATCGTCGAGGCAGTTGACGTTGGCATAGGCACTTCGTTCATTCCCTTCGCTGACATCCTCGGCGAAGGGGTGAATGCCGCAGGTGCGGCAGAAGCGGTGCGCGATAACGTGATTGCCAAATGTGTAGCTGCCGAGATCATCGCCCCAGGCAAGCACACGCAACGTGCCATGCGGCACGGCCCATAGCAGCGCACGCTTGCGCGAGCAGATCGAGCAGTTGCATCGCAGGGCTGCGGTCAATTCGCCTTCGACCTCGAACGCCACCTTGCCGCAGTGGCAGCTGCCTTTGTAGAGCATCAGGTCTCCTCCTTCCGTTCGACAGGGGTGCAAATCTGCCCATGCCGGGTTATGTCTCGCGAGCCACGTGCTGGCTGTTGCCTGTAAGACGTTGCAGGCGTCCGGAGTCCGACACCGAAAATGCAGTCCGTCCGTGACCGTCTCGAAGTCGTCCTTTCGCGTCTCGCCGTCCGCGCGGACAATGAAAGCGTATTCGTAAAACTTTATCCGGAAGCCGCGCGGGTGGCAGCCGATGCCGCCGATGCGCGGCGCAAGGCGGGTGTGACGTTCGGGCCGCTCGACGGAGCGATCGTCTCGATCAAGGATCTGTTCGATGTCGCCGGCGAGCCGACCACAGCCGGTTCGTTGTTGCTCAGCACCGCGGCGCCGGCGCTGCGGGATGCCGTCATCGTGCAACGGTTGCGGCAGGCGGGCGCCGTCATCTTCGGCAAGACCAACATGACCGAATTCGCCTTCACCGCGATCGGCGTCAACCCGCATTACGGTACGCCCGGCAATGCGACCGACGCCAGCCGGATTGCGGGCGGTTCATCCTCCGGCGCCGGTGTTTCCGTTGCCGAAGGCACGAGCGAGATCTCGATCGGTTCCGACACCGGCGGTTCGGTGCGCATCCCGGCATCGCTGAACGGTGTCGTCGGCTTCAAGCCGACGGCACGGCGCGTGCCGCGTGATGGCGTTTTCCCGCTGTCGGCCACGCTGGACTCGATTGGTCCGCTTGCCCGCACCGTTGCCGAATGTGCCGCAACCGACGCGGTGATGGCGGGCGAGGAGCCTGCGGCGCTTATTCCGCTTCCGCTTGCCGGACTGCGCATCGGCGTGCCACGCGGCGTGCTCTTCGAGGATACGGAAGAAGAGGTCGCGGCGGCGTTCGACGAATGCGTTCGCAAGATAGAGCTTGCCGGTGCAGGCCTCGCCGATCTGTCCATCGATGACCTCCTTGCCGGTTTGCGTGCGGTGACCAAGCAGGCCTCGATCGCGGCAATGGAAGGCGCCGAGGTCCATGCGGATTGGCTCGCGGCTGGCGCGACGACGCCGGTCGATCCGCGGGTGAGCGAGCCGTTGTCGCGCGCTGCCGCCGTTCCGGCCACGGCCTATATTAGGGCAGTCCGCCGCCGTACGGCGCTTCTGGCGGCCATGGATGAGCGGCTGGCATCGGTCGATGTGCTGGCTCTGCCGACCACGCCGGTCACCGCGCCGACCATCGTGTCGATGACCAGCGACGAGGGTCTGTGCGACAGGACGGAAGGCCTTCTGCTGCGCAACACGCAGGTTGCCAACCAGTTCGACCTCTGTGCGATCTCGCTGCCGATGCCGGGAATGGCCCGCCCCGCCGGGCTGATGCTGGCGGCGCGCAACGGCCACGACCACCGTCTCCTGCGCATCGCGGCGGAAGTCGAGACACTGCTTGGCCGTTGAGGATGGGACGTCAGTGCGACGAACAGTGGCCGCGTTCGCTGTTCCTGGACGCGCGTTCGATACCGGTAGCGACCAGCCAGGGCAGAGTGTATTGCTTGCCGTTGAGGGTCTGGGTCCGGTTCTCGATGGAGCCGACAACGACGACCTTGCCGGCGTAGAGCTTGTCCGAGAGATCGAGCGCCTTGTCCTCCTGCGGCAACCCATCGATGTCGATCGACACGCCCTTGATGATCTTGCCCGTGGCAAGATCGAGCGCGCTGTTCGACGGACAGGGCGCCATCACACAGCGCAGGCCGTTGTCGCAATAGACATAACTGCTCTCGGCCGCAGCGACCGAGGGCAGGGCGCAGATCGAAAAGATGGTAGCAGGCAGCGGCGTGCGGCGAAGAACAAGCATGGGCTCAGCGTCATGGAGAAATGGGGCGAAACGGCGGTGGCGCTATGCGTCGGCCGGAAACCGCCGCCGGTAGTGCTCGACCACTTCGGGATTGCGCAGATTGACCGGCAATTTGTTGGCCAGCACCAGCAAGGTTTCAGCAGCCGAACCGACGCCCATGCGCATCATCGACTGTTCGGTGATGCCGGCCATGTGCGGGGTGACGATGACATTATCGAAGCTGAAATAGGGATGATCCGAAGGCAGCGGCTGCGTCGCAAAGACATCGAGCGCAGCACCGCCGATACGGCCCTTTTGCAGCGCTTCGATCAGCGCGTCGTCGTCGATCACCGGCCCGCGCGAAATATTGATCAGCAGCGCATCCGGCTTCATCCGGGCGATGCGCTCGCGGCTCATCAATCCGCGCGTCTCCGCCGTCAGCGGGCAGCACAGAACGATGATGTCGCTCTGCTCGACCAGCGCGTCGATCGACAGGAAGCCGACCCTGTCCGGCGCTGGCCCCATGCTGCGCGTCGTCGCCACCACGTTCAGGTCGAAACCATGCGCCGCGATATGGCCGACGGCCCGTCCGATGGCGCCGAGGCCGACAATGCCGATTGTCTTGCCGGCGAGCTCGCTGGCAAGAATGGTGTGGTCGCGGCCGGCCAGCCAGCCTTTCGCCCGCAGGTCGCGGTCCACCATGCGGAAACGACGAAGCAGCGCCAGGGCCGCGAACATCACATATTCGGCGACCGAACGTGCATTGACCGCCGGCACGTTGGCCACCAGCACGCCGGCTGCGTTGGCCGCTTCCATCGGGACCATGTCGAGCCCGGCGCCGTGGCGGATTGCGGCCCTGAGCTTCGTCGCCCCTTCGAAAAGCGCTGATGGCAGCGGCGCGCGAACGATGATGATATCGGCGTCCCTCGCCTCGGCGGCCAGCGTGCCCGCATCGAGGGCGGAGGCGACAACGAGGTCGCCGGCACCAGTCAGCATGGCGGAGGCGCGCGGGTGCAGCGTGTGCGTCGACAGGATCTTGGGCATATCAGACCTGTTCGAGCGCCGGGCTGTGAGGTTCCGCCCCGCCGCCCTCGATCAGGCCTTTCCAGTAGCTCTCCGCACCTTGCAGATGGGCGCTCATCAGCGCCTGGGCGAGATTGCCGTCGCGGCGCAGCAGCGCCTCGTAGATCTGGATGTGCTCGGCATGCGAGCGCACGTTGCGTTCTGGATCGTTGAAATAGATCGGCAGGCGTTGCTCGCCCATCATGTAGTAGACGCTGCATATGTTGTGAAAAACGCTGTTCTTGGTTGCCCGCACGATCTCGAGGTGAAACTCGCGATCCTCCTTGGCGAGGCCCTCGCCTGCCGCAATGCGCTCTTCCGAAGCCTTCAGGATCTCGCGCAGCCGTTCGAAATTTTCCTCGGTGGCGCGCGAGCAGGCAAGCTCGGCCGCCTTGATCTCATGGATCTTGCGCAATTCGACCGTCTCGTAGATCTGGATCGGATCGAGCGGCAGGCCGGCTCGCGCGAACAGCGCCATCGCCTCGACGCTGGCCTGCTTGGTGTCGATGTAGATTCCGGATTTGGCCCGGCGCTCGACGATGCGCATGGCTTCGAGGATGGCCAGCGCCTCGCGGATCTGGCCGCGGCTGACCGCAAAATGCTCCGCCAGTTCTCGCTCCGACGGCGTTCGGCCCGTCGCCTTGTCGGAGTGGGAGAACAGATGGGCGGCGAGTTCCGCGAGAAGGTTCTTTTCTTTCATGATCAGCCGCGTAGCGCGTGCGCCTCCAGGAACCGTTCCGAAAGGGTGAATCCCAGTCCGGGCTTTTCGGGGATCGCTATCATACCGTCCTTTGCTTCGACAGTCTCCTCGACCAGGTCGTGGATCATCGGGTTGGCGCCGAGCGAATATTCGACGGTGAAGCTCGCCGGCGAGGCGGCACAGACATGGAGCCCGGCAAAGAAGCAAGGCGCGCCGGCCCACAGATGCGGCGCGAAGCGCAGATTGAAGGCGCTGGCGATGGTGCCGATCTTCATCGCCTCGCTGATGCCGCCGCAAAAGGCGGGGTCAGGCTGGAAGATATCGGCCGCCTTGAGCGTGGCGAGGTCGCGGAAGGCATAGCGCGTCGCTTCGCTTTCGCCGGTGGCGATCGGGATGGAGCCGGACGCCCGCACTTCGGCCATCCCTGGCTTGTCGTCGGCAATGACCGGCTCCTCGAACCAGGCCAGATCGAGATCGCCGGCGAGATGGATGAAGCGCTTGGCTTCCGCCACCGTATAGGTGCCATGCGCATCGACCATCAGCTCGACGTCGGGGCCGAGCGCCTGTCTTGCGGCGCGGACGCGGGCGGCGGAAATGTGCGGAGCGCCGTCCATCGCGCCGACACGCATCTTCAGCGCCTTGAAGCCGCCCTTGGCGATATAGGATTTCAACTGGTCGCCGATCGCCTCGGTGGAGGCCCAGCCGCCGGAAGCATAGGCCGGCATGCGGTCGAGCTTGCGGCCGCCGAGCAGCCGCCAAACCGGAACCCCCAGCGACTTGCCCAGAATATCCCATAGCGCGATGTCGACGGCGCTGATCGCGGCGACGCTGATGCCGCGCCGCGCCAGTTGCGGCATGGCGTGGCCATTTTGCGCGGCACTGTCGTGGCGCACGCCATTGTAGAGCATCTCCCAGATCACCCCGATGTCGGCCGGATCGCAGCCGATCAGCTGCGGGCCAACTTCATTGTTCAGCATATGGACGAGGGCGCCATAGCTGCCGGCGCTGCCGGCGGCGTTCTTGCCTTCGCCCCAGCCGACCAGCCCATCGTTGGTCTCGATGCGCAGGATGGCGGCGTCGAACGTCGTCACCTGGCCGAAGTCGCTGCGGTGCTGCTTCGCGGCCTCGATCGGTATGCGGACCCACCAGGCTTGGACCGTCTTGATGCGCATGTTCATCCCCGGCCCAGCCGCCAGTCAGGGCGGAAGGGCTCATTCCCAAACGGATCGACTACTTGATCAGCGGCAGCAGCGTTTCGGCGTTGATGCGCATCTGATCGGTGTAGAACTTTTCCGTCAGTACGCTGGAACCGTGGTCCTGGATGAATTTGAGCTGCTCCGGCGAGATGTCGACCGGATTGCGCTCGACCATGTCGGGATAGGGAGCGGCCGGCGTGCGGTCGACGGGGGCGACGAACTCGTTGGTCAGCGCGCCGTCGTAACCAACTTCCTTCAGCGTGCCGACGATCTTCGGCCAGTCGATCTGTCCGAGGCCGGCGGCGAAGCGGTTGTTGTCGGCCACGTGGAAGTCGAACAGGCGCTTGCCGACCTGGCGGATGGCGTCGTAGACGTTAAACTCTTCCATATGGATGTGGTAGGCGTCGAGGCAGACGCCGCATTCGGGGCTGACCGCATCGGCCAGCGCCAGCGCCTGGGCGCCGCGGTTGAACAGATAGGTCTCGAAGCGGTTGAGCGGCTCGACCGCGATCTTGACGCCCACCTTTTTGGCATGGGTGAAGCATTCCCTGGTGGCGTCGACCACCCATTTCCATTCTTCCGCCTCGGTGCCGTCCGGCACCACCTTGCCGACGGTGGCGGGAACGAGCGTGATGATCTCGCCGTCGAGTTCGCTCACCATGGTCAGCACGTCCTTGACATACTGCACGGAGCGCTCGCGCTGACCCTGGTCCTTGGCGGCCAGGTTGCGTTCGCCCAGCATCAACGTCACCGCCCCCCAGCAGCGGATGCCGTGCTCCTTCAGCAGCGCACGCGTCTCATTGGTCTTGTACTGCTCGGGTTCACCGGAAATCTCGATCGATTCATAGCCGAATTTCTTGATGCGCCTGAGCGTCGTCTCCAACGGTTCCGCCCGCATCCAGTTGTGCGTCGAAAGATGCATGGTCTGTCCTTCCCAGAATTCGCCTATAACAATTCGCCCGTGACGCGCTCCACCAGAGTGCGTTGCGTGATTCCTCCCCAAGGCGCTCCAGCATTTTTGTAAACTGGTTCGACCAATTGGGCCTGTAAGGAGGTCTACAGCAATTTCATCTGGACGGCAAGAAGTGCTGAAGTGCTGCTCAGATCCCTGTTTACAGCATTGATTATATTGCAATATGCGGCATAACTCGGCATAGTTGCAGGCTTCGGAAGGCAAGTCAGATGACTTGACCAGATTTTGACATTTGGTAATACCAGAATAGCGGTGCGCAGCGCACTGTACGAAAAGACCAAAGAGGCTGGCCCTGCTTTCAATCGGCGCTATGCTTGGTCATGGATAATTAGGGAGGATATCGATGCCGTCGACGATGAAGGGTCCCGGACTGTTTCTGGCGCAGTTCGCGGGCGATGCCGCACCGTTCAATTCGCTGCCATCGATCACCAAATGGGCGGCCGGGCTGGGCTACAAGGGCGTGCAGATCCCGACCTGGGACAGCCGGCTGTTCGACCTCGAGAAGGCGGCGTCTTCCCAGGCCTATTGCGACGAGGTGAAGGGCATCTGCACTGACGCCGGCGTCGAGATCACCGAGCTGTCGACACACCTGCAGGGGCAGTTGGTGGCGGTGCATCCGGCCTATGACGCGCAGTTCGACGGCTTCGCGCCGCCGACGGTGCACAACAATCCCAAAGCCAGGCAGCAATGGGCGGTCGAACAGATGCAGTTCGGCGCCAAGGCTTCGAAGAATCTCGGGCTCAAGGCGTCGGTATCCTTTTGCGGAGCACTGGCTTTTCCCTACCTTTATCCTTGGCCGCAACGGCCGGCGGGATTGATCGAGGAAGCGTTTTCCGAACTGGGAAAACGCTGGAAGCCGATCCTCGACGTCTATGAGGACAATGGCGTCGATCTCGGCTACGAGATCCATCCAGGAGAGGACGTGTTCGACGGCGCGACCTTCGAGATGTTCCTCGACGCTGTCGGCGGCCACAAGCGCTGCAACATCAATTACGACCCGTCGCATTTCCTGCTGCAGCAACTCGACTATCTCGACTTCATCGACATCTACCACGAGCGGATCAAGGCGTTCCACGTCAAGGATGCCGAGTTCAATCCGACCGGCCGGCAAGGCGTCTATTCGGGTTACCAGAGTTGGACGAACCGGGCCGGACGCTTCCGCTCGCTCGGCGATGGACAGGTGGATTTCGGCGGCATCTTCTCCAAGCTCGCCCAGTATGACTACGATTCATGGGCGGTGCTGGAATGGGAGTGCTGCCTGAAGCATCCGGAGGACGGGGCGGCCGAAGGCGCTCCGTTCATCCAGCACCACATCATCAGGGTGACGGAAAAGGCATTCGACGATTTCGCCGGCGGCGCGACAGACAAGAAGGTGCTGCGCGCCATGATGGGAATTTGAAGCGGCTTCCCCTCCCTCTCGAGGGGAGGGGAAGCCCGAAGGGCCGGGTGGGGTCGGTTCATATCGAGCTCCACGCCCGGCGACCCCACCCGATCCGCTGCGCGGATCGACCTCCCCTCAAGGGGGAGGTAAGCAACAGCTAGGAGAAAATCATGGTCGGCGCATCGAAGTCGGAAACGGGAGGCGGCCCGATCCGCTACGGCATGGTCGGCGGCGGGCAAGGCGCCTTCATCGGTGCGGTGCACCGGGTCGCGGCGCGCATGGACAATGAGTTCGTGCTGGTGGCCGGCGCCCTGTCGTCGGATCCGGCGCGTGCCAAGGCATCGGCCGCGGAACTCGGGCTCGATCCGACGCGCAGCTACGGCTCCTTCGCCGAGATGGCCAAGGCCGAGGCCAAGCGGCCGGACGGCATCGAGGCGGTGGCCATCGTCACGCCCAACAATGTGCACGTACCGGCGGCGAAGGCTTTTCTCGAGGCTGGCATCCACGTCATTTGCGACAAGCCGCTGGCGACGACGCTTGCGGAAGCGAAGAGGCTGGCAGCATTGGTCGAAAAGACCGGCAAGGTCTTCGTCCTCACCCACAACTACACCGCCTATCCGATGATACGGCAAGCGCGCGAGATGGTGGCCAAGGGCCAGCTTGGCGACATCCGCATCGTGCAGTCGGAATATCCGCAGGACTGGCTGACCGAGGACCTTGCCGCCACCGGCCAGAAGCAGGCGGCCTGGCGCTCCGATCCCAAGCAGGCGGGTGCGGGCGGTGCTTTGGGCGACATCGGCACGCATGCCTATAATCTGGCGCGCTTCGTCTCCGGGTTGGAACTCGATTCGCTATCCGCAGATCTCGACGCCTTCGTGCCGGGGCGGCAGCTCGATGACAATGTCAACGTGATGCTGCGCTTCAAGCCAGTCGGCAAGTCGCACCCGGCCAAGGGCATGTTGTGGGCGAGCCAGGTTGCCCCCGGCCACGAGAATGGGCTGAAGCTGCGCATCTACGGCACGAAGGGCGGGCTCGAATGGGTGCAGGCCGACCCGAACTATCTCTGGTATACGCCATTCGGCAAGCCGAAGCAGTTGATCACCCGAAATGGCGCCGGCGCGCTGCCCGTCGCTGGGCGCGTCAGCCGTGTTCCCTCAGGCCATCCGGAAGGCTATCTCGAAGGTTTCGCCAACATCTACCAGGAGGCGGCCCGCGCCATCCGCGCGGCGCGCCGCAAAGGCGGCAAGCCGGCTAAGGATGTCATCTTCCCGACCATCCAGGACGGCGTCGAAGGCATGGCGTTCATCGAGGCCTGCGTGAAGTCTTCGAAGAAGAACGGGGCCTGGACGAAGCTCTGATTTAACAAGCGGAAGGGATCAAAGGGGAGGGGGCGTCGATGAAAATCGGCATGTGCATGTTCTTATGGACGACGGCCGTGTCGAAGAAACACGAGCCGTTGCTCAGGGATATCAAGGCGACTGGCTTCGATGGCGTCGAGATACCGATCTTTGCCGGCACGCCGGACGACTACACAAAACTTGGCGAACTGCTCGACCGCATTGGACTGGAGCGCACCGCCGTTTCGGCCATGGGCGATCCAGCGATGAACTTGATCTCGGCCGATGGCTCAACGCGCAAGGCCGGCATCGACTATATGAAATGGGCGATCGACTGCTCACAAGCGCTTGGCGCCAAAACGTTGAGCGGCCCGCTGCATTCGACGCTCGGCGCCTTCTCCGGCAGTGGGCCGACGGCGGCGGAGAAGAAGCGCTCGGTTGCCTCGCAACGCGCCATCGGCGACCATGCCGGCAAGAAAAACGTCACCATCGGGTTGGAGGCACTCAATCGCTTCGAGTGCTACCTGCTCAACACGATGGACGATCTGTCGGAGCATATCGACGCAATCAACCGTCCGCACATCAAGGCGATGTATGACACCTTCCACGCCAATATCGAGGAGGCCGACCCGATTAACGCCTATACGCGCAACCGCAGGAATGTCGTCCATATCCATATTTCGGAGAATGATCGCGGCGTGCCTGGGCGCGGCCACATCCCGTGGAAAGAGACGTTTTCGGCCATCCGCAAGAACGGCTATGACGACTGGCTGACGATCGAAGCCTTCGGTCGCTCGCTGAAAGATCTGGCGGCGGCCACCAAGGTGTGGCGCGATTTTTCCGAAAGCCCGGAAGCCGTTTATCGCGAAGGCTACAAGCACATCAAGAACGGCTGGAAGAAGGCAGGCGCCTAGTGGTGAAAGCCTGGCCTCGGAACGGCAAGGTTGGGTGGGACTTTGCCTTTCATATCTGCCGGAATGGCGTGATTGCGCCATAACCAGCCATCGCGACGCGTATCATTGAACAACCGAAAAGGGCCGAAGAACGAACATGACGTAATCGCGGGAGCGGTGGCCACCAAAGCTGTGGCGGCGATGTTCGGAGCTCTAGCCGGCTGGCTGTCCCCCGCTAGGATGAAGAACGGGCTCACGATGGACACCGGGCCCAGGCATCGAACGGAGGACAGCCATGAAGCAGTATATCGGTCTCGACGTATCCATAAAAGAGACGGCAATTTCGATCCGGCAGGACGGCAAGAGGATTTGGCGGGGCAAGTGCGCGTCCGACCCGCAACTGCTCGCGGCGGTGATCCGCAAGCGCGCACCGTATGCCTGGCGGGTCGTGTTCGAGACGGGGCCGCTGT
>NZ_VLKT01000051.1 GCF_007830515.1 Mesorhizobium tianshanense | reverse complement strand
ATTCCGGACACGGCACAGATCTCCCGAGGTAAGATCGACCGCCTTCCCCGCACACCCGCCGGATTTACCACCCCGGTCCTTGATGACCATGGACTTCGCGGTCATGTGCCCGCTCGTCCGGCCGGGTAGGCCTCGTATCCGGTTCTTGTCCATCGGGTCGCGGGTTTGCTCCACGCTTCCTTCAGACCCCGCCTTGCGACGACGCCCTTGCGCTTCGCTAACCCTTCGCCGCCATCAGGCTGGGTAGAGGACTTACACCTCCAAGCTGTCGATCATGCTCGGCACACACAACGAAACCCATGGCATTTGCGCCATGGGTGGGAGGAATTCTGGCGTTCGGCGCGAGCTCGCCCGCAGCGGGTCAGGGCAATTTTATGGTACGATGACGCCACGGCCGGTGAACCGCCGGTTCTTGAAGTCGTCGAGCGCGGTATTGATGTTGGCGAGATTGTATTCGGTGTAGTGCATCTTCACCTTGCCGTCGGCGTTCAGCTCCATCAGTTCGACAAGTTCGGTGAAATTGCCGACCAGGCTGCCGCCGATGTTGATCTCCTCGATGACCAGATGAGCGGTCGGCACGGTGACGGTGCCGCCATAGCCGACGACGAACAGTTGGCCGCCCTTGCGCACCATCTTCCAGCAGATGTTCTCGACACCGAGTTCGCCGACGAAATCGATGACCACATGGGCGCCGCCGCCGGTGATCTGGCTGACCTCCTCGACGACATTCGGCCCGCCATCGAGGACGAAGTCGGCGCCGAGATCCTTGGCGAGCAGCCGCGCCGCCGGCTCGCGATCGACGGCGATGATACGGCAGCCCGAAATCGCATGCAGGGACTGCAGCGCGATATGGCCGAGCCCGCCTATGCCGAGTAGGACGCAGTAACTCCCTGGCCTCAAGAGCTTCGCCGCCCGCTTGGCGGCGCGGTAGGCAGTGATGCCGGCGTCGGCCAGCGGCGCCACTTCGATTGGGGTGACATTGGCATTCAGCTTGATCAGCGAGCGCTCGCTGGTGATGAAATATTCGGCGAAGCCGCCATTCATGCCAAGCCCGGGAAACTGGCCGTTGTCGCAGTACATATCCTCGCCGTGTCGGCAGTTGAGGCAGATACCGCATGAGCGGAAGGGATGACAGATCACGGCGTCGCCGCGTTTGACCGATCTGACGCCGCTGCCGACCTCCTCCACCCAACCCGCATTCTCGTGGCCCATGATGTAAGGCAGGAGCGTACCTTCCGGATCCATGGTCGGCTTCCAAACCCCCTCGATGATGTGCAGGTCGGTGCGGCAGAGGCCGGCGGCACCGACCCGCACGATTACCTCGTCGGGGGCCGTGATCGTCGGCGCCGCGACTTCCTCGATCTTGAGCTGGACGTTCATGCGCGGGTCGTATTCGTAAAGTCTGGCAGCTTTCATCGTCGTATCCTTTCAACGTCGAGATTGTTCAAATTTCAGGCGCGGCCGAGCTTTTCAGAGCCGCCGCCGCGCGCCGGTCCGGCCGTCGGGTCCTCGTCCTCGGCGAGATGGCCAATCAGCGTTTCGGTGGTCAGGATCAGCGTTGCCACCGAAGCGGCGTTGGCGAGTGCCGTATAGGTGACGCGGACCGGATCGATGATCCCAGCCTCGAACATGTTCTGGTAGCTGCCGGCAGATGCGTTGTAGCCGTAGCCGCCATTGATGCGCGTGACTTCCGCCACGACTGCTTCAGGATCGGCGCCGGCATTGGCGGCGATACGCCAGAGCGGCCTCGACAGCACCGACCGCACCAGGCGCACGCCTTCTGCGACATCTCCCTCGACGCCCGCCGCCACCTTGTCGAGCAGCGGTGCGATCTGGGCGAGTGCGGAGCCGCCGCCGGCGACCACGCCCTCTTCTGAAGCGGCGCGCACCGCATTCAGCGAATCCTCGATGAGCTGTATGGTTCGCTTCTGCTCGACCGGCGTGACACCGCCGGCATAGAGTATCGCGGTGCCGCCAGAAAGCTTGGCCAGGCGTTCGCGCAACTTGTCCTGATCGATGTTCGGCGGCGAGGCTTCATACTGCCGCTGCACCTGGGCGCGGCGCGATGCGATTGCCGCATGGTCGCCGCCGCCGCGAATGATCGAGGTGTAGGACGAACTGGTCTTCACCCGGTCAGCCGTTCCAAGATCGTCGGCGGTGATGTCCTCCAGCCGGCCCCCGAGATCGCGGGCGATCACCTTGCCGCCGGTGATGATCGCCAGATCCTCCATCATCGCCTTGCGCCAATGGCCGTATTCGGGCGGATGGACGACGAGGTATTTTCCAGGCCCCTGCTTGCCGAGCAGCGTCACCACCACTTCCGGCGACATTTCCTCCGACACGATCAGCAGCGGCCGACCATCCTCGTCGGCAATGCGGCGAGCCGCATCCAGCGCCTCGGGCTCCTTGATCTTGAGATCGGTCATCAGGATGTAGGGTCGTTCGAGAACCGCCTCCATCTTCTCCTGATCGGTGACCATATGGTGCGAGAGATAGCCGCGTTCGAAGGACATGCCCTCGACCACATCAAGCGTGGTCTGGGTGGTCACACTGAAGTCGGTGGTGATGACGCCTTCGGCCCCTACCCGCTGATGGGCTTCCGCCACCAGCGCGCCAAGCTTGGCATCGGTCGCCGCGATGTTGGCGACCGAAGCGAGAATGCCGTTGCCCTTGGCCGGCTTGGCCGAAGCCTTGAGCGCCGCCACCACCGCCGTCACGGCAAGGTCGATACCCTTGCACAAATCAACGGATTTCGCGCCGCGCTCATTGGCTTCGATGCCGCCCTGGATGAGCGCGTTCGCGAGCACGATGGCAGTCGTGGTGCCGTCGCCGGCGACCTCGTTGGTCTGCATCGACACTTCGCGCACGACCTGCGCGCCCATGTTCTCGAAACGGTCGTGCAACTCGATCTCGGAAGCGATGCTGACGCCGTCGCGGGTCACCATCGGGGTGCCGATTGGCCGGTCGATCATGGCGTTCATGCCTTTGGGGCCGAGCGTCGGCTCGACGGCGGCGGCCAACCGAAAGACGCCGCGAGCAAGAGCACGACGCGCGTCGGAATTGTGGAGCATTATCTTGGGCATGATTCCTCCTTCCGCCTTACGGGCGGGTTGTTGGTTAGGGGCCTCGTGCGAGGGAGGCCGTTGCTGTCAGCTCTGCTTCAGACGGTTGGCGCGGCTCTTGGCGGCACGCGATCCATGATGAAATCGACCAGCGTCGGTTCGCCGTCGACCACACCCAGTTCCTTGTATCTGGTCTGTTTGAGCCCACGACAAAGCGCGCCGTTGAACTCCATGTTGATACGCACACTGCGCAACTCGGCGAGATGTGCGCTGAGCGCGCCGGTTGGTATGCGCTGCCCTTCCCATGTCACGAAGACAGGGGCATCCGCCCTGCGGTCGGGAAAGCGCTCAAGCAGAGCCGCCCGGTACCTCGGCTTCTGGTTGGCCGCTTCGCCCGTTTCGAACCGCGCGACGTCGTATGCCGGCAGGTCCATGCCGAGGATTTCCCGGTCGGTCAGGCCGTGCTGCCGGAAGCCGCGCAGCACGGCCTCCTGGCGCCGCTTGAATGCCTTCAGCCTGAAGGTTTCGCGCAAAGCGCCGAGATCCTGATCCTCGGCAAGCTCGGCGAATATGTCGACGAAAGTCTTGCCGGCCTCCATGCCGCGATTGACCTCTTCGGCGAACATATGGTCGTGCAGCTTGACGCGATAGGCCGGCGACCATGAGAGCTGGTCGAGCGCCTTGCGGACGCCGTCCAGCATAAGGAAAGCGAAGTTGGGCGAGCACCAGTAGGTCGGCAGGCGGAAGTCGATGTCCACACTGCCATTGCTCGCCATCTCGGCCCGCTCGACGAAGCCCATCTCGGTAATCGGTTCGTCGAGTTCCGGGTCGTTGACTTCACCAAGGCGCCGCCAGAGTTCGTTCTCGCGGCTGCCGGAAACGCTGGCGGTTGCCATGGCTCCTACTCCGCCGCGATGCTGAAGGGCGAACTGGCGAGCGCCGCCTTCTTGGCTTCGATGTCGATGTTGTAGAGACGCGCGGCATTGAGGCCGAGGATCTTCTCCTTGATCTCGTCGGTCAGCTGCACGCCGCGTTCTGCCGCGATATCCTCGGGAATCTGGTAGGCCCAGAACTTCTCGACCAGCCAGCGCGGCGTCCAGATCGCGTAGTCGGAACCGAACAGGATTTTCTCCGGCCCGATCCAGAACAGCAGTTCGGCGATGACCTCGCCGAAATAGCGCGGGCGCGAATGGATGAACGGCAGCGCCACCGCCAGCCCGCCATAGACGTTGGTCTCCTGCGTCGCGATCCAGCAGAAATCGTCGAGGCGCGGCAGGCCGCAATGCTCGACAATCCAGTTGAGGTTCTGGAAATCGGTCGCTGCATGGTCGACGTCATGCACGTCGAAGGCGTCCTTGCTGAGCGGGATGATGGTCGGCCCCTTGTGGACGTGGATATTCCTGATGCCGAGCTTGTCGCAGAGTTCGAAGCATTTGTAGGCATCGGGGTCGGTGAGCTTCCAGCCCTTGGAAGCGCCGTTCCATTCGGCCGTGTACATCTTCACGCCCTTGACGTCGTAGGTCTCCTTGAGGAAGTGGATGTACTCGAGCGCCTTCTCACCGTCGCGCGGATCGAAGGCGCCGTTGACGATGAAACGCTCCGGATAGCGCTTGGCCACCTCGGCATTGCGCTCGATCGTGTTGAAGCCGTTTTTGTAGAAATCCTTGAGATAGGTCGACTGCACGATCGCCACATCATCAGGGCCATTGACGAACAGGTCGCGATAGAGATCGTCGGCGCTGTACTTTTCGAACTTGCTCTTCTCCCACAGCTGTTCCTTGGGGCTCAGCCCCGTGTGATAGGCGTAGAAGCACTCGATGAACTGCTTGCCATGGATATTCTTCTGGTTCTCGGGGCTGCCGTCCCAGAAATGGGTGTGGCCGTCGACCACGAAGATTTCCTTGCCTTCCGGTGTGATAAACATGGTTCCCTCAGCACTGATTGCGTTGATCGGGCTGCGCGCCGCAACCAGGCGGCGCGCCTGATTTTTTGGCGTCTATTCGATGTATTCGAACATCTCGTCCATGTTGCCGAACAGGATCACGGTGTTGTCGTCGACGCGAACCATGCGGCCGTAGTGGGTGGAGGTGTTGACCTCGAAGGTCTCGGCCGAAATCTCGCGGCCGAGATATTCACCGATCGCGTCCATCTTGAAGATCAGCTTGCCGTCACCGTCGATACGGATCAGTGCCGGCTGGTAGGTGATGGTCACCCCCGGCTTCTGGCCCATGAATTCAGCAATGGCCCTGGCTTCCACCGAGTCGTTCATGGTGACGCCGCACTGATGCGAAATCGTCTGTTCGAAGGTGATGTCCTTCATCGACCTGAAGATGTTGGATTGCGATGCGTCGCGTGCTGCAGTTGACATGACGATTTCTCCCTTTGTCAGCGCTTGAGGCCGAGTTCGCCGAGTATCTGGCCAATCCGTTCTTCGGATTTGGCGCGGACATCCGCGAACGCTACCGGCTTGGAATGCGGCATCGACCAGATCGGCTGAAGGCCGATGGCTGCCTTGTCGGCGAGCGCGCTGTGCTTCTTGACCCAGCCCTGGAAAAGCTTCTTGTTCGCCACGCCGTGTTTCTCGTCGTTGGCGAGCAAGTACATGAGGTCGATCGTGTTGGCGAGGTTGCGCTCATAGTCGGCTTCGGCGGCCGAGATTACTGCAGGCGTGATGAAGTCATGATTGGCGGCGGCGATCTGCATCAGGAAACCTGAGCGGAATACTTCTCCAACCAGCGGCTCGAAGATGATGTTGATGGCAAAATACTGTTCGAGATAGTCGGTCGCGCCCATGATGGTCTCGACCGCTTCGCGGGTACCTTGCCAGTTCGTGTCCTCGAGCCATGCCTTCTTGCCAAGTTCGTCGTCCCAGCCGGGCAAGTCCATGCCGATTTCGGCAAGGTAGAGCGTGATGTCCTGGGCAAGCCGCAGCTTGTAGGACGAGTTGGTCAGCGTCGCGTTGTTGATCATCTGGGTGTAGCCGTAACGCTGCGCCTGCATCAGCGAGGTGCCGAGCCCGAATTCGGCGTGTTTCCAGGCGCCGAGCTGCGTCTGCAGGATCTTGACCCAGGCCTTGTCGAAGGTCTTCGGCGCCCCCGACTTGCGGGCATTGTTGATGACGCTCTGCACCATCGTCTCGATTTTCGACTGGCGCTGGTAGTGCGTGCGTTCCCACTCCTGATCGGGGGCGCGGAAGGCATGCCAGTTGGAGCTCTGCGCGGCGGTGTTCTGCTTGACATAAGCGCCCTTGCCGTCGGCAAAGGAGATGATCCAGTCCTGGATCAGGTAACGCTCCGGGTCAGGCTGTACGTCGACCGTCATGTCTTCGTAGTGCGTGGCGCGCTGGCCCTTCGGGTCGAAATACCGGTACTTCCGGCTGTCGGAGTCGGCAAAGGTCGCCGCGCCGGCGGCTCCGGAACCGACTGAACTCGAGGTAGCTGGCATAGTCTTCACTCCCTTGTTGCATTTGTGGTTGCAGTTGCGCGGCCCCCCCTAGTGGGTCGGCGTAGCACCTGCCGATGTGGTGAACTTGTCGAAGAAGATCCGCTCCGTCTCGAAGCCGTTCATGAACAGAACCGGCTGAAGCGCATCGATCATCGGTGGCGGGCCACAGGCATGGACATCGCCCTGCCCGTCGACCGCCAATTGCTTGAGCTTGGCGTCGACACTCTGGTGTACGAAGCCGCGCTCGCCTTGCCATTCGGCGTCATCAGCCGCGTGCGAAAGCACGGGAATGAAAGTGACATCCGAATGCTGGCCGATCAGCTCGGCGATCCTGTCGAGATAGAACAGGTCGTTGCGCGTCCTGGCACCGTAGAAGAAGTAGACCGGACGTTTCTCGCCGCTGTTGAGATGGTCGTTGAGGATCGACCAGATCGGCGACATGCCCGAGCCGGCGCCGACCAGGACTAGGGGTCCTTGCCGTTCTTCCCGGCGGAAACAGGTTCCATAGGGTCCGACGACGGTGACTTCGGCTCCGACCTTGATTCCTCCGGAATCGAGTTCTCCGGAGAATTTTCCCTCAGGGTATTTTTTGATGATGAAGCAGAGTTTTTGGGTTTGGTCCGGCGTATTTGCCATGGAGAACGAGCGCGTAATCGTCTCCCCTTTTTGCGTGGTAACCGTGATGTCGACATATTGCCCCGCCCAGAACTTTATCGGCGAGCCGAGTTCGATCTCGATGCCGCGAATGTCGTGGGTCAGGTGCTCGATCCGAGCAATCCGGCCCTTGAACGTCTTCACGGCGATCGCTTTCGCCAGAATCTCCTCGTCGTAGTTGAGAAGCTCGACTTCCAGGTCGGAGTAGGCGATGCAGCGGCACAAAAGGACGTGGCCGCTCTCCTTCTCCATGTCGTTCAGCGCGAAGGTCGAGTATTTGAGCATGTCGACTTCGCCTTCGAGCAACACGCTTTTGCAGGCCGAGCATTGCCCTTCCTTGCAACCGTGCGGCAGGGCGATGCCCTGGCGGAAAGCAGCGTTGAGCACCGTTTCGCCATGCTCGACGTCGAATTCGACGCCGACCGGGCTGAGCCTGACCGTGTGGGTTTCCGACATACGGGCCTCCAGTGAAAGGAAGGGGCGGGACGAACCCGCCCCCCTTGGCTGATCAGTTGCAGGGATTGATCGTGAAACCGGCCCGGTATTCCGCCAGATGCTTCTCACGGTCCGCGGGCGACATGGCACGCAGCGCGTTGAGCGGCGATCCGAGCGTGTTGCCGCGAACGTCGTCCAGCGTCCACATCTCCTTGTCGTCGAAGCGCATATGCGGCTGCGGGACCAGCGTCTTGCCGTCGGAGCGGACGAAGTTCAGGTCCTTGATGGCATCGGCCAGATCCCAGCCGTCATAGAGCGTCTCCCACTCGCGCTTGCCGCTGAAGCGGCCCATCGCGGGCGTCGGACGTCCTTGATACTCGTCGGCGAAGGCCACGGTCGCGGTCCACTTGTCGAGTTCGTGGGCGAAGGTGTGCAGCTGGCCGTCGATCTCGCCGACAACCATGTCCTCGCGGATCAGGCAGGGAACGAGGCAGGACCAGCAGCGGTGCGGATAGACGTAGCCGACGTCACTGTTGAACAGCAGCACCTTCTCGCCCTTGTGGCTGAGCTTGGCGTACCATTTCCAGAAATCGCCGAACTCGGCGTACCAGCCCGGATACTTGTGCTCGAACCATTCGAAGTCCTTGTCGGTCTGGGCTTCGATGCGCCAGAAATTGACCGGCCAGCCGACCGCGAAGAACTGTCCGACCTTGTGGACGTAGTTCTTCTTGGTGATGCGTTCCCAGGCCGCCTGGACGTCGTCGTGATGGACCTTGATGCCATATTTCTCAAGCGGCAGCATGTAGGTGCGATAGTAGTCCTCATAGATCCAGCGGTGCCACATTTCCGCGTAAGACTCCTTGTTCTTGTCGCGGTTGGTGGTGCCGTATTCGATGAAGGTGCCGATGGCCGCATCGACGATGGCGTGGTTCTGCCAGAAGGCGTAGCGCAGGTCGCGCTCGAGCAAGAGGTGGTTTTCCGGCTCCTTGAGCGCCGCCATCAGCAGCGAGTGGCCATTGCCGATGTGCCGGCTCTCGTCGGACTGCACCGACAAAAAGACGGTGGGCAGCGCGTAGTCGCCATTGCGGGCGGCCTCCGAGGGCATGGCGACGAACAGCGTGTTGGTGAAGGCGGTCTCGGCCACCACGGTCAGGTACATGCAGGCGGCGGTCATCGTATCGCCGGTGATGAAGCCTTCGGCGAACTGCCGGCCGATGGTCGTGGCGTAGCATTTTCCGAAGGCTTCCTCGGTGATGTCGAAGCCGGCCGGATCGATGTAGTTTTCCATGTACCATTTCTTCAGGTTCATCTGGATCGTCGAGTGACGGAACTCGTCGATCATCTGCATGGTGAAGCCGGTCCTGAGCTCCTCGCCCGGCGCGATCCGGGCGACCATCGCCATCGAGCGGGCAGCGGAAATTTCCGGGAACGGAATGATCGCGAGGAAGAGTTTCATCCACTCGACCCAGCGCGGCTCCACGTTGCGGAACATGTCGCCACGCAACGCCGCATCCAGCGCGCCGTAGACACGATTGTCCTTCTCTTCCTGCATCGGAAAGTAGGACCGCAGGACCTGCTTCATCGGGTCGCGCGGCGTCTTGTTGATCTTGTAGTCCGTCGGAAAGGTCATCGCTTCCTGGACGTAGGAAGGATTCCAGCCGAGATCGGCAATCTTCTTGGTTGCCTCGCCGACAGAGATGCCGCGTTGCGAGGTAATCTTGTTGAGCGTCAGAGACGTCATGGTCATAAGCCTCCACCAGGTTTGAGCCGCAGGTCCCTTGACCCCGGCATGAGGCGGCGCACAGCACCGCCAGTGAGAGTGCGAACGGCATGACAAAGGGTTGCGCATTCAGGCGCGACTCATGGTCCGGCCATTCAAGTGGATCGTGGCAAAGGTTTTCGAGGGCAGGGACCGCGGCGCCAACCGCACTCGCGATGGGCGTATCGAAGCGGACGTGACTTGTCCCTGCTTCCTCCGTTCCTTCGTTCTTTTGGCACCGCGTCAAAGCGCGATGGGCTTCTTGTGAAAATGAACAAAGCAAGCGCCGTGCCAGATTGAAAATACTGCCTGCCGTCGGCACTCAAGGAAAAACGAAGCCATTTTCGACATCTGAAAATACAGCCAACCGTAACGTTCTTTTACAGTTGTAAATTACACATGTAATATTTACATTTATTTCGCAGTTGCAACATATTGCTTAGCACTCGCAGCATATTCAAAAATACATTCCATCTATTCAATTCACCATCTTCCTATACTATTTGAGCGCAACAGCCCATGAATGGGCCCAACGCTGAAGAGAGACGATGCCCAACGACAAGGACAGCCGTTGCCCACCGGAGCCAA
This sequence comes from Mesorhizobium tianshanense, assembly GCF_007830515.1. Classification (GTDB taxonomy): domain Bacteria; phylum Pseudomonadota; class Alphaproteobacteria; order Rhizobiales; family Rhizobiaceae; genus Mesorhizobium; species Mesorhizobium tianshanense. The sequence continues at coordinate 40,131 of NZ_VLKT01000051.1, read as the reverse complement.
TGTCGAGCCAGGCCGACGGCGTCACCGGCGATCTTGTCAGGCTGATGCCCCGCGACCTGGTCTTCGTCATGCGCTTCATGGGCGAGAGCCAGTACCGCCTGCAGAGCCACTTCCAGGACTTCATCCGGACCGAGCTTGCCGCCAGCGGCATCACCACGGAGACGCATCCGATGATCCATCTGTTCATCGAGAACCATGCGATCCTGCTGCGCGAATTCGTGTTTTCGGGTGTTTCGCTGTCGCGCCAGTTCCGCGTCGACGAGATCGAACGCCTCACCGGCGACACGACATCGATGATCCGGGTCGACATCTGGGATCAGCTCAAAAGCCACATCGAAACGGCCGAAAAGCAATTCCAATCGCAGTCCGGCACGTTGCCCGGATTGCTGTCGGCTTTCGAAAAGCCGCCGGGATCGGTACCTGGAAGCGAAGAATGACGGAGGATCCGATGCATCAGATTGCCGATCGTGACGCGCTGCTCGCCCGGCGGCTGGCGCTCGTCGCCAATGTTTCGACGCTCACTGCCGAGGCGCTGCGGCTCAATCAGAAACGTGCCGGTGTCGAGATGGATGTGCTGCGCCTGGAGCTTGAAATCGGCAGGAGCGCCGCCAGCGCGCAACTGGTGCAGGACTTGCGTGAGGCGCAGGAGAGAGCCGCGGCGGCCATGCTGGCATGCGCGGCGTGCGAGCAGCGCATCGTCGCCGCAGAGAGCGACGTCGAGGACGTCGACCGCAGCCTCGCGGCGACCGAGGATAACTGACGAAGGGAATGGTCATGAACCAGCACGCGATACAGAACCTGACCTTGTTCGACCTTCTGGCGCGAAGCTGGCATCGCGCCTCGGCGATCGCCGATCTGTGCTTCAGCATTGATGGCTCGGCTGTTGCATTCACCTGCGTGGACGGAACGGTCGCCATCGCTGCGGTAGCCGACCAGGAGCCGCCCGAGTCGCGGATCAGGGTGAGCGGCGATCTCGGCCAGACGACGATCCGCCCGCGGGAGAAGCCACCAGCACCATTGATCGCCACCGTTGCGTTGGGGGATGGAGACGTCCCGCTCGCCAGCTATCTTCGGTCCGACTTCCTCGTCGGAACGGCGGGCGGCGAAGCCGTGCATCTGACTGCGGGTGGAGATGTTGTGGAGACGCTGGTCAAGATCGATGGGCCGGTCGTCGCCATCGACCATAGTGCCAAGGCGGCGGCGACGGCCGTCAGCAACGGCCAGGACGTCTTCCTGTCGCGCAACCGAGACGATGCGGTAAGATTGCGACATGGAGCGACACAGCCTACTGAGGCTCTCGCCTTTTCGCCAGATGGGCGGCGCCTGGCCGGCGGCCGGGACAATGGACTATCGATCTGGGCGATCGACGGCGACGCCACCCCGATACGCGAGGTGTCCTTTTCGGCGCGCCCGGTATCGATCCGCTGGAGTGGCGACGGCACATGGCTGGCCTGCGGGCTCGAAGCCGGGGGTTTTGCCCTGGTCAGCGTGGCCGATGGCCGGACTGACATTGTCGCAGGATTTCCATCGCCGGTCCGCACGGTGTGCTGGAGCCTGCCGGACAATGCGCTGTTCGCATCGGGCGCATTCCGGATCGCCGGCTGGTCGATGAACGCCCCTCCCCTTGGCGACAAAAAGTCTGGCGCGCTGGAGACGGGTCGCACCGGGCTGGTTTTGATCGAAACAGTGGCGGCGCACCCAGAGAAGAAACTCATCGCGGCCGGCTACGCCAACGGCCGAATCAGCATCGCCCAGATCGGCGCGTCGGGCGAACTCCTCGTCAGGCCCTTGGGCGGCGCGGTGACCGCGCTTGCCTGGTCCGGCGACGGACGGCATCTGGCGGTGGGCGCCGTCGACGGCACCGCCGCGATCGTCACCTTTCCCGCGCAGATGTTCAAATAACGCAAGCAGACCCGCAAGAGACAGGAGGAAGAAATGCAAACCGCACCCACTCCCGAGGACGAGAGCAAGGACGAGTTTTTCGAACGGCTCGCCAGACTGTCGGAAGAAATGGTGGCCAAGCACGGCAAGGATTTCAGCATGGGCGCGCTGGTGCTCGCCGCCCGCTGGATCGCCGAAAATCGCGTCGGCCGATTGAAGAGCAATTAGCCCATACGGGAATTGAATGCCCTAGGCGCGGCAGGGCATTCGGATATGCCATGTTGCCTTGCCGTTCTCCGTGGTGCGACGAGCTTCAAAATGTCGTTGGCGCTGGACCAAAGCCGGTGAGGGAAGCGCGCCGACCGGCGCGACCTCCTAGTCGAGCTGCCACCATTGCTCCGCTAGCGCCGACCGGCCCGCCGCTCTCGATGTGTTGATCGATTGTGCCCAGCCCGAGCCAAAGGGACGCTGAAAGGCGGTCAAGTCGCAAGCCCGAAGCGTTCTTTCATTTCGTCGGCGCGCGCCCAGGGCTGGCCGGGAAGCCGCTCGATGAAGTTGTCGTAGACATTTTGGAAGGAGACGAGCGTTGAGGCATCGGTCAGGGCGTCGGCCTGTGCAGCCGGCAAGAGAGGTCTCATGTCGAGGAGGAGTCGCGGTTTGGCGAGTTTGCCGAACATGCGTTCCTGCGCCTGGGCCCGGGAGATCGCCTGGCCCGACAGGGCAACATACCGCCCGAAATAATCGACCACCTTGGCGACATCTACCTCGTCAAACGCGCCGAGCGCGTGATCGAGGTCGTACAGATCGCGGCCCTTGTCGCGCTGAAGCAGGGCGCGCAGTTTGGTTGCCAGCATCTCCTCGCGCGAGAAGGTCGGCACTGTCGTCGTGCCCGCAAACCACGGACTGTCGACTGAGAACGGCAACGCAAGCGGAGTGTCGAAAGCTTCAGTCTCGCTGGTATTGGTTTCCACCTTGAGGCGTATTGGCACGCCGCTTCCATCTTCCGCCTCGACGCGGAAGCGGAGTTTTGGGGCGACAACGCTGGGATCATAGTTTGCTTTACCCAGCCAAGGCTGAAGCACGGCGCGCAAGGCGTCGAGTACCTGCCCCATCGGCCCGATCTGCGTGCGCACCAGATCAATATCCTCCGAGTAACGCAGAGGTGACGGGAAATGCAGTTTGTTGAGGGCGGTGCCGCCCCGAAAACGAAGTGCTTCATGCAGGAACGGATCATCGAAGATGGCGACGATAGCCCGACTGATTATGAGGTCCTGTTCGACTTGGCGCTGGTCGGCCCATGGGACGAGCGCCCCCCAAGCGACGATGTTCTGCGCGGGGATCATTCATCCAACTCCGGTATGCGCCGTACGATGACACGCCAGCGTTTGTTGCGCTCCTGTATCGGCGGTGCGAAATCCGGATCGGCCGTTTCCTTGCTGTCGAGCTCCGTCCACCTGACTGCGCCGCGCTCCATAAGCCCGGAGTGCATCGCGGAGGCTCGCTCCCCATGTCCGAGTCGATCAAGCAAGTAGCCAAGCCGCTGGACGATGGGGCGTTCGGCGGCGGCTGACAATGCGCCCAGTTGGTGATCGTCGATTTTCTCCGCGAGGTCGGCGAGGACAGTCGCCACATTGTCGAGGCCGCCTGCCGCGCGAGGGTAGCGCAGGAGATCGAGCGCGGTCAGCGCGGCGCCGGACACGCGCATCGTGCCAGTGTCCGTCTTCCGGTCTTCGATGCCGTCGGCGACCGCGGCCATGTCTTTGCGGTAGTAGAAAGCGATCAGGTTGCGGCCCGCCCTTATTTTGGAAAGGCGCTTGCCGGTAACGACCTGGAATTCCATCACCGCCTGGTGTGTCGCGCCATGCAGTTCTGCCGCCTTGAGGAGCCCGACATAGTAGGGCTCGCCGGTATGGCGCATGAGCGCGTCGATGTACCAAGGCGGCGGCGGTGCACCCCACGAGGCGAACTGCGGCGGCACGACGACGTAGAAGTCCTGCCGCGGGTTCAGGAGATGGCGGCGTCGTTGGAGGCGCTCAGCGGCGTCCAGGAACGCGCCCCGTCCGACGCCGAGGGCCTCCGCAGCCTCGCCACCGGTAAAGACCAGCCGCCCGGCGGCTAGCAGGCCGGCCATATAGGAAGACAGGGCTGAACGTTGATCGTGTACCATGTCTAATTATCCGCGCTTGGCACGGATTTTTCAACATGATTTGCGAGAACATGGAAAATCGTTTCAGTGAATCCGCGGTAAGTGCGGATATTTCATAATGATTTACAGTAGGCAACCTCTTGACCAAAATGGTCGGTTCTCCTTTACGCTGATTCCGCGTATGCACGTGTGTTACGCGAGGATAAGGAACCGATCTCATCGCTATATCTCAACGACATCGAACATGATCGTCGCAGCCCGTCTTCGGATCGCATTGTCCAGCAATTCGCCGACGTCCTCGGCATCGACCGCGACTGGCTGTACTATCTCGCCGGTCGGTTTCCCGACGACGTACGAGATAAAAACCTTTCGCAAAAACAGGTATCCGAGGCAATGGTCGCCTTCCGCCGCAAACTCGACCAGGGTGGAACCTCCTAATGGTCCGCTATGTCGCCGATCGCATCGGGCGCTTCACGCAGCGTGCGCACTACGAACCGAAGGAACTCGACAAGGAATGCGAGGCCATCATCGGCGGCTTCTAAAGGACCGCCACGGCGAAATCACCTATCCGATTTCCACGGATGACCTGACCGTGCTGATCGAACGCGATTGGGTGCAAAGCGTCCGGTTCAGACAAATACTGTCCCTCCTTCACAGTTCGTACTCGGGCTACTCTCTCGGGTAACCAAGAGATTTTCGGCGACGCATTCGAACAGCACGCGAGACAGCAAGGCAGTCGAGGGCTCAGTCGTCTTTCCAACCCTCTTCAACTTCAAAATTTCCGAGTTCGACAACCGTATTCCTGTCACGCCTGGAGCATAGGGCGCATTGATGAGGAAGGTCCGCTCTCTGCAGAGGCGGACCGTCATCAGATCGAAATCGAGACGCAACTCACTCTTCTCTGAATGCCCGCTGGATCTGATCGGTCAGAGGTTTTACGAGATAGGACAACATCGTGCGGCTGCCGGTCGAAAAGAATACTTCGACAGGCATGCCTGGCGCCAGGACCAGGCCTTTCAGCCGCGTAAGTTCGGTGCGTGGCAGGCTGAGACGCACAGTATAGAAGCTGGCGCCGCTTTGCTCATCGATACTGAGATCCGGGGAAATCTCACGCACCACTCCATCCAGCTCTGGCGTTATCCGCTGGTTGAAGGCCGAAAGCCGCAAGGTTGCGTTCTGCCTTGGCGCCAGCTGATCGATATCTTGCGGGTCCACACGCGCCTCAACGGTCAGGTCGTCGGTGACCGGCACAATGAGCATGATGAGCTCTCCGGGAGAGATAACACCACCGACTGTGTGCACACCGAGCTGATGAACGACGCCGGTCTGCGGACTGCGTATATCGATCCGCTTGAGCTGATCTTCGGCCGAAACCTTGCGCTCGACGAATTCAGAAATCTTTGCCTGGACCTCACGCAGTTCGGTCGCCACTTCGCTTCGCAAATCCTGATCGATCTGAATGATCTGCAAACGGATTTCGGATGTACGGCCCTTCGATTGCGCTATGGACGCAGTCAGTTGCCCGTGTTCGCCTTCGAGCCGGACGGCATCGCGCTCAAGTGCAGTTATGCGGTCAATTGAAACCAGCTTGCGTTGCCAGAGTTTGCGCATCCCCTCAAGTTCAAACCCGATCAACTCGATTTCCCGGCTTTTGGCATCTCTTTGCTCGGTCAAGCCGGAGACTTCTTCGGCGAGCTGAGCGATACGCTCTGTCAACTGAGCCTTCTGGCCAGCGCGCGCCTGCCGGCGAAATTCGAACAACGACTGTTCGCCGGCCATCGCACCACCGATCTCGGGATCGTCCTGCCGCGAGGTCAGCGAAGATGGAAAGACGATGGTGTCGGTGCCACCACGCTCGGCCTCGAGGCGCGCCAAACGGGCCTCGAATTCGTCCAGGCTCTTCGTGACGATCGCCAGATTGGCTCGAGTGACGGTCTCATCAAGGCGGATCAAGACTTGGCCCGCCTTTACGGCATCGCCTTCTCGGATCAAGATTTCACCGACAACGCCGCCCGTCGGATGCTGTACCTTCTTGACGCTGGAATCGACGACCAGCTTTCCCGAGGCAATCACGGCCCCGGAGATCTCGGTGACGGCGGCCAAGCTTCCCACGCCGCCAATCAGAAGGATGCAGACTGCGACCCCAGCAAGCAGATAGCGCCGAATGGTCCGGTCAATCGCGGATGCAGTGCGTTGTGCCATCAGGATGCAGATCCTTCAGGACCAGAGACGACCTTCAGAGGAACGCCTCCCGGACGGGTTACCTTGTTCAAGACATCATTCTTCGGGCCAAACACTTGGATCCGGCCATTTGCCATGACCAGGATCTGATCCAGGCTTGCAAGCGCGCTCGGCCGATGTGCCACCACGACGGCAATGCCGCCGCGGGCACGCACACCCTGGATTGCTTCCGTCAAGGCGGCTTCGCCTTCCGCGTCAAGGTTGGAATTCGGCTCATCGAGGATGACCAGGAACGGGTCGCCATAGAGCGCCCGGGCGAGCGCAACCCGCTGCCTCTGGCCAGCCGAAAGCGCCGACCCGGCCTCGCCAACCCGCGTCTCGTAGCCCTCCGGTAGATGGGTGACGAGATCATGAACGCCGGCTGCTCGCGCAGCCTCGAGTATCTTGTCCGATGGCGCTTGCGGTTCGAAGCGCGCGATGTTTTCGGCAATGGTGCCGTCGAACAGTTGCACGTCCTGCGGCAGATAGCCGAGATGGTTGCCCAGTTCTTCCGGCGACCATTGATCGAGCGTTGCGCCATCCAGCCTGACGGTTCCGCGGACTGGGAGCCATATGCCGGCAATCGCACGCACGAGCGATGATTTACCCGAAGCGCTTGGTCCGACGATGCCGAGGCCGGCGCCTTTTTCCAATGCAAAGGTGACGTCTTGCACGACCACACGGGGCTCGCCCGGCGGCGTGACGCTGAGGCCTTCGACCGCAAGAGCAGATATAGGCGCCGCTAGCGAGACACTTGTTGTGGTTTTGGGAAGCAGTGCCAAAAGCTGCGTCAGCCGGGCCCATGCCTGGCGCGCGGTGACGAAGCCCTTCCAGTGGGCGATAGCCAGTTCGATCGGTGCGAGCGCCCGGCTCATCATGATCGAGCTGGCGATCATGATCCCGGCTGTGGCTTCCTGATGAATGACCAGGTAAGCGCCAATCGCCAGGATGCCCGACTGCAGCATCATGCGCAGGACCTTCGAGAGCGTTCCCAGGGTCCCAGCCAGATCGCTGGCTTTCGCGTTCGTGTTCAGATAATCGGCGTTGACGCTGGACCAGCGCTCGGCGATGCGCGTGCCAAAGCCCATCGCCTGCAGGACCTCGGCATTGCGACGCGTGGCCTCGGCAAGCGTGTTGCGCGCTGCGGCCTGGCCGTTGGCCCGTCTCGCAGGCTCTCTTGTGCGCGCTTCGGCAAACAACGTCAGGCTGAAGAGTATGACTGCGCCGGCCAGTGCCGTCATCCCGATCCAGAAGTGGAACAGAAAGCAGATTGCCAGATAGAGCGGCATCCACGGCAGGTCGAAAAGCGCGATCGGGCCCGGGCTCGACAGAAACGACCGCACCTGGTCCAGATCGCGTAGTGACTGAAGGCCGTCGCCCGCGAGCTTGGTGCGCAACGGCAAATGCATAAGGGCGGTATAGGCCTGTCCGCTCAATTGCGCGTCCAGGGCCATTCCTATACGCACGAGCAACCGCGACCGGATGAGCTCGAGAACGCCCTGAAAAACAAACAGTGTGCCGGCAAACACGGCAAGCCCGACGAGCGTCGGCAAACTACGGCCAGGTATGACGCGATCGTAGACCTGCAGCATGAAGAACGAGCCGGTCAGTGCCAGAACATTGACGACGCCGCTCATCAATGCAATTCCCGCCAACGCTCGCCGGAAGGAAGCCAGAACCGCCGCGAGGGTTGTTCGCTGCGGCTCGGATGGATGGGGAAGCGACATCGCCCTCACATCAGTCCCAGTTCAGTCTCAGGCGGCAACGATCGCGCCCGAAATCAGGCCTGATGCCGAACGTGTCCGTGCCGCACCCACCGTCGGGTATTTCGCTTAGATAACCCAATCGTTCAACGCATAGGCATGGATGTAGTCGATCTGCATTTCTGCAGGCGTCGCAAGCCCATCGGCGGGCGCTCCCGCGAGGCCACCAACCCCCATATTCACCACCATATACATCGGATCGTGCATGTCGGCAGGCGTTGCGGCACGTGCAACTTCGACGTCGTCGAAATACCAGACGAGTTCGTCTTCTGTCCACAGCACCCCGTATGTGTGGAAACCTTCGGTATCCGCGGTATAGGCAGTCGAGCCGACTTTCGTATGAGTTCCCGTCGCGTTCGAGTGAGCCGTCAAAATGAGCTTGTTCGGATCCTGGCCGAACATCTCTATGACATCCAGTTCCGGTGGCCAGGAGCCGTCCGCCGGAAGAAGCCAGAAGGCCGGCCATACACCTTTTGTTTCGGGCATATCGGCTCGAATCTCGAAATAGCCGTAGGTCTGCGTGAAGGATTCGTAGGTCGTCAGCACACCTGACGTGTATTGGTAATTGTTTATGTAGGGCCGGATCGCCGCGGGAGCCTGGGCGGCAGTAATCGTGAGAACACCGTCCTCAACGCTGAATGGGTTGACGGAGCTCGTCGGGGCGTAGTCGGTATCGATGTACCATTGAAGCTCGTTGGCGGTGGTGATCGAGCTGCCGTTGGCGGCTCCCCACGGGAAGTTCGAGTCCCAGGTGCCGCTCGTGCCATTCCACAGGTTCAGCGTGTCGAACTCATCCGAAAATGTAAGTTCCAACTCCGACCTGTCCACGGCCAGCTTGAACTGACTTGCGGTGAACTCGCCGATGGTCTTGTTGGCGAAGACGAGAAACTCGTCATCGGACAGATTAAGTCGGACGTTGGCTCCCGACTGGACCATGTTGGCACGCACCTCCTCGAAGGAGGTGAAGCCGTAGCTCCCGACGCGCACGCTATCTTCGGCGCGAAAGTCAAGGATCAGGTCACTGCCGTTACCTTCGGTGACGACGAAAATATCCGCCCCGGATCCGCCCTTGAGAACGTCATCGCCCTGTAAGCCGTCGATCGTCTGTTGGCCGGAGCCGCCGGTAATGATGTTGTTTAGCTCGTTTCCGAAAGCATAGCGTTTGTCGCCCGTGACCGTCAGGTTCTCGAAATTGGCTGGGAGCGTATAGCTCATCCAGGTCGAGATGGTATCGACACCCTCGTTAGGCAGCTCGACCGCCTTGTTTTTCGAGGAATACAGATAATAAATGTCGTCGCCCTTGCGGCCATACATTGTGACGGTGACGTTGCCGTCGCCGTAGATCGAGTCGTTGTAGAGGCTGCCATAAAGGGTTGGGCCGGAATTCGTCGCCGAGTACCACTTTACGGAGGACCCGCTGTAGGGGAGTGGAACGCCCTTGGCGTTCAATACCGTGGCCATCCCGGTCTTTTCTCCTTTGTCTCGCTGCGATCAGCCCTAACATTTATCGGGGCTAAAGGAGCCACTGCTTTCTGACTTTCGAGTTCGGAGGGTTACCAAACGGTTAACGCAACGGACATCCACCAGATGATTATCTGAAGTTGGTAAACGGAGGCGAGAAGAGGCCTGGCTCGAACACTGCGGCGCATCTCAATAGAGAGCGCTGAGCGAACGTTGTATCGGCAAAGGTTTTCCAGAAACGTTCGCAGCAATCGAAGGGACGGCCGTCATGGCCGGTCGGCACGCCACCCGAGTCGCGACTCGATGCGGCGAGCACTTTTCTTGACCATCGTTATCAGATCGGGATTTTCCTGCTTCAACTTCACGTCAGGGACGACGATCGAGATCGTCGCACGACAGGCCCCCTGGTTGTCACGGATGGGAGCCGCGATGCAGGCAACGGAGAAGTCCGATTCGCCGGCCTGGATCGATAAACCCTTCTCCAGCGCCGCCGCGGCCGCTCGTGCGAGCACATCCTTGTCGGTCTCGGCACGTCCGGTCGGAGAGGCGATCGCAGATCGGGCGAAAATGGCGCGGCGTTCGGCTTCCGGCAAGTGGCCGACGAGCAGCCGGCCAGACGCTGTCCAGTTCAGGGGTGTGCGGGTACCGACGCGAGACGTGACCTGAAAGTGATCTTTGCCTTCTTCCATAGCAAGCACGACCATATGGTCACCGTCACGTCCGCATAGCTGGATTGTCTCTTTCGAACTCTGCGCCAACTCGTGCATCTCCTGCGTCGCTACGTTGAGCAGGTCCAGCGTGCGAGCATAAGTCAGACCGTACTGGTAAAGCCGCGGGCCGAGCCAAAGCAGGCCGCCATCCTTGCGGTCCAGCAGTTCCTTCTCGACCAGATCATCGACAATGACGTAGATGGTCGACAGCGGCGCGCCGATATCATGCGCAATCTCATATGCAGTGGCTGGCCGCCCCTTCTTTTGCAGATAGTCGAGTATTTGCAGCGCGCGATCGATACCGCTGGTGCGCGAGCGGCGGGGTTCTCGCGCGCCTTCGGCGGGATTCAGATCCAGGTCGGTCGCTGTCGTTGGCATGGCATTCCCAGCATCGATTATCGCGTGCACTGTAGGGCAGCAGGGGCATTTACCACAGCCCCTCTCAATCCGGCCAGTTGAGGATCGCGGCTTCGCGGGCCATGAGACGCTCGGTCAGCGGTGTGGCGATGATCGCATTCGACATGCTTGCGGCATCAAGTTCCTCGGCAAGCCGAAACGCTACGACCAATTCTTCGTCCGGATGCAAGTTGCACGGATCGAGGAAGAAATAACCGTGCTCGACTTCGTGATCGCGGACGATCACCGGCCGGCTGCCGGTGGCCAGCCGGTCGGCCAGATCCCAGGCCGTGATACGGGCATCGGCCGCAGCGACCGACACCTTCAAGCGATCGAGCGGATTGCTGGTCGGGTCGGGTACGATGGCGACGGTGACTCCGGGCCGCCCCTCGAGTGCTTCCGCCCAGCAATCCAGCGCTCGGCGTTCCCGTTTGCGAATGCCGTCATGGTCGCGGGTTTTCCAGGCCTGGAGAGCAGCGAGCGCGCCAACGATGCCTTCCTTCCCAACTTTCATGCCGCGGCCGATGCCGCGGTTTTGCAAATAGACGTCGCGCACCCGCGCCTTCGAGCCTGCCACGATACCGGATGTCGGGCCACCCAGGAATTTGTGACCCGAATGCAGCACCAGATCGGCCCCGCTGGCGAGGAGGCCCGTCAGATCATATTCGGACGCCGCGTCGACGATGACCGGGACGCCCCGTGCGTGGGCGCCTTCAACGAAGATCTTCAGCGGGATTTGCCCGTACTCCACGACATGGTGCGATACGACATAGACTGCGGCAGCAGTGCGCTCCGTGATGGCGCCGGCGAGCTGATACGCCGAGGCGCTGGTCGCCTGACCGACCGGCACGACCTTGGCGCCGGCGAGACGGATCGCTTGTTCGATCGGCGCGCCATAACTGACCATATGACCGGACTGGATGACGACCTCGTCTTTCAGGCCGGTAGCATCCGGTAGCCGTTCGATCGCGGCGAGGTCGGGGCCGGTCATGCTAGCCGCTACAGCTAGGCTGATTGCGGCGGAACAGGAAGCGGTGATGAAACCGGCCTCCGCGCCCGTCAATTCGGCGATCACCGTGCTGGCCTTGCGATGCAGATCGGCGATTTCGACAAACTCGGTGAGAATGCCGGACACCGCCTCGACAGCCGCGGGAACGACAATGGAGGCACCGAGCGAGGTCATCGTGCCCGAAACATTGATTACGGGCCGAAGGCCCAAGTGGCTGCGGATATCGTCGACAGGCATGGTCTTGTGCTCCAGCTATTCGTGGTCTGATCGATCGATGGCAATGACGGCTTCGATCTCGACGCTGATCCTTCCCGGCAGCGAACCATGGCCGACCGCAGAGCGGGCGTGGATGCCGCGCTCGCCAAAAACATCGATGAGCAGGTCCGAGCAGCCGTTGATGACCGCGGGGTGATCGGCAAAATCCGGCGTGGCGTTGACCATGCCGAACAGTTTCACCACGCGCCGCACACGGCGCAGATCGCCGAGCGCTGCGTGCATGACGGCAATGAGGTTGATGCCAGTCAGCCGCGCATGGGCATAGGCCTGATCGACCGTCACGTCGGCGCCGACCTTGCCGGTGTAGCAGCGGCCGTCGGCCTCGTATGGCCCCTGCCCGGATAGAAACAACAGCTTGCCCTCCTGCACATGCGTGACAAAATTTGCGATCGGTGACGGTGCCTCGGGCAGCGTTATTCCAAGCGCTGCAAGCCGGTCGTAGGGCGTGCTTTCCGGACGCTTCTTGAGTTCGGAAAAAGTCATATACAAACTCCAGTCAGATCGTTTTGTCGTTGTGCCGGATGCAGGCCACATGATGCCCGCCGCCGACATGGTCAAGGGGCGGGATCATCCCGGCGCAGGCGGCAATCGCCTCCGGACAGCGGGTGCGGAAGACGCAGCCGGAAGGCGGGTCTATCGGGCTTGGAATGTCGCCATGCAAGGCGACGCGGGTGCGTCGGCGGGTCGGGTCGGGCACCGGTGCAGTCGCCAGCAACGCCTTGGTATAGGGATGTCGCGGCGCGGCGTAGAGGAGACGGCGCGGGCCACGCTCCATGACGCGACCGAGATACATCACCACCACTTCGTCGCAGAGGTATTCAACCACCGAGAGATCGTGCGCGATGAACAGGAGCGTCAGGCCAAGCCGCTTTTGCAGCTCACCGAGCAGGTTGAGCACCTGCGCCTGCACCGACACGTCGAGCGCCGAGACCGGCTCGTCGGCGACGATGAATTCCGGCTCGACGGCAAGAGCGCGCGCGATGCCGATGCGCTGCCGCTGGCCGCCGGAGAATTCGTGCGGATAGCGCGAGGCGTGATCCGGCGACAGGCCGACCAGCGCCAGCAGTTCGGCGACCCTGTCGGCGCGACGTTTTCCTCGCGCAAAGCCGCGCGCGTCGAGTGCCTCGCCAATGATGGCGGCAATGCGCATGCGCGGGTTGAGGCTGGAGAACGGATCCTGGAACACGATCTGCAGCTTTTGCCGGTAGGTGCGCATTTCGCGCGCGGACAGCGAAAAGAGGTCGACGCCGTCGAACAGCGCCTTGCCTGCGGTCGGCTCGACCAATCTGAGGATGGCGCGCCCGGCAGTGGTTTTGCCGGAGCCAGACTCGCCGACCAGCCCCACGGTCGAGCCGCGTCTGACGTCGAAGCTGACATCCTCAACGGCATGGACTATGCGGCCATTGCGAGCGGGAAAATGCTTGGTGAGGCCCTGCACGCTGAGCAGCGGTGTTGCCTGTGCTTGATCAGGTATCACGGCGACGCTCACAGCTCCGCGCTCCTGATGCAACGGGAAGCGCCATGCGGCCCGGCTGGCACCAGCGCTGGCGGTGCTGCCCGGCAGGGCGCAATGGCCAAGTCGCAGCGCGGCTCGAAAGCACAGCCAAGCGGCAGATCGGTGATTGGCGGCACGCTGCCGGGAATGGAATAGAGCGCGCGGCGCTCGCCATCGTCGTCGATGTCGCGGGCGGCGTTCGGCGTGCAGGCCAGCAGCCCTCTCGTATAGGGATGGCGCTGATGCGAGAACAGGTCGTTGACCGGCGCCTGTTCGACGACGCGGCCGCCATACATGACGACGACATCGTGAGCAATCTCGGCCACCACGCCGAGATTGTGGGTGATGAACAGGATCGACATGCCCAGTTCGGCCTGCAGTCGGCGCAGCAGATCGAGGATCTGCGCCTGGATGGTGACGTCGAGCGCCGTGGTCGGCTCGTCGGCAATCAGTAGCAATGGATTGCAGGCGAGCGCCATGGCGATCATCACGCGCTGGCGCATACCGCCCGACATCTGGTGCGGATAGTCGTCGAGCCGCGAGACGGCGTCCGGAATCTCGACCTGCTTCAGCAAAGCGAGCGCACGTTTGCGCGCGGCGTGACGGTCGACCGGCTCGTGCAGCGCGATCATTTCACCGATCTGGTCGCCGACCGTGAATAGCGGGTTGAGGCTGGTCATCGGCTCCTGGAAGATCATGGCGATTTCCCGGCCGCGTATCTTGCGGAATTCCTTCTGGGTGAACCCGGCGAGGTCGTGGATGTACTCCTGCCGGTCGCGGAACAAGATCTTGCCGCCGGCGATCCTTCCGGGCCGCGACAGCAGGCCCATGATAGACAGGCTGGTCACTGACTTGCCGGAACCGGATTCGCCGACAACGGCCAGCGTTGCGCCGCGCCTCAAGTCGAAGGTCACGCCATCGACAGCCTTGGCCGTGAGACGGCGGGTCTGAAACCAGGTTCGCAAATCCCGAACCGACAGGATGACGTCGCTGGCGATCTCGCCGGTCATGATTTCCACCCGCAATGCGGACAGACGTGCACACTGCCCGCAGAACCATCCGACGGCACGTGGCGGTGGGCAACGATCGCCTCGGCGCCGAGGATGGCGTGGCGCGGTTCGAACAGCCGGCGCAGCGTGCTTGTCGCCCCTTGCGAATCCTTCACGGTGAGGTCGGCATCGACGAGGTCGAACACAGTGAATTCCGCCGGCCTACCCTTCTCCAGCAGCCCGTCCGAGGGCAACCGGATGGCGCGGCGCGGCGCCGTGGTAGAAGCCGCCACCACGTCCTCGAATCCCATGCCGAGTGACAGCAGCTTCGACATAGTGGTTGCCATATCCCACACCGCGCCGTCGAGCGAGCGGTTGTGCAGATCGGTCGAGATCGTCTTCGGTGGCAGACCGCGCTCGAGTGCCGCCTTGGCGACATCGAAGGAGAAGGAGGCGCCGCCATGGCCGACATCAAGCACAATGCCGCGCTGCGCCGCATCCTCGGCGAGGCGGTAAAGATCGTCATCTTCGATGATCGAGCCGCCGGCCTTGCCGTTGAAGCAATGCGTGACGATGTCGCCTTCGGTCAGCAGGCCGAGAACGTCGTCATAAAGTGGCGGCGGCTCACCGACATGCACCATCAGCGGCAGCTTGAGGATGCGGCAGAGCTTTTTGGCCAGCCGGACCGGTGTCAGGTCCCAGCCGCCGGTAATGACGTGACTGGCGCGCACCTTCAGTCCGACAATGACGTCGCGGTTGGCCTCGACGGTGGCAATGGTGCGGTCGATGTCGATCGAGCGCATGTCGATCAGCTCACTGACGCGATTGCAGGCGACGAGGCCAATCGAACCAATATTCAGGAACGCGTATATATTCTCCCGCGCCGGCTCCATGATGAACTCGCGAAAGCCGTGAAAATTGGCTTCGCCGGCCGAGCCCGCATCGACCATGGTGGTGACTCCGCGCGCGGCGCCACATTGCTGCGGCCGCAGCGAAATGTCGGTGCCGCCATACCAGACATGGACGTGGAGGTCAGTCCAGCCAGGCGACAGGGACGCGCCATTTGCCTCCACCACCTTCACGTCATCCCCGACGGCGATCGTCGAACCGGTTTCGGCGATGCGGCCATCCTTGCCGATCAGCACGTCGATGGTCTTGCCAACCCCGCCGCCGAAGCCGATCGGTCGTGCGCCCTTGATCAATAGCGACCTTTCGGTTTGGGAAAAGCGATTGCCGAACATCAAATGTCCTTTGCCAGACGAGGGTCGAGGAGATCGCGCAGGCCGTCGCCGACAAGCTGCAGCGACAGCACGGTGAGGACGATCGCCGCGCCCGGGAACATCATGATCCAACCGGCCTGATCCATGTATTGACGGCCGGTGGCGATCATCGTGCCCCAGGTCGGGATATCGGGCGAGATGCCGACGCCGAGGAAAGAGAGGCCGGCTTCGGCAAGGATGGCGTTGGCAAAGATGAAGGTGCCCTGCACCAGCAGCGGCGAGGTGACGTTGCGCAGTACGTGCCGCACCAGGATGACCGGCGTCGGCACGCCCAGTGCGCGGGCAGCCTCGACATAAGGGAGTTCGCGAATGACCAGCGTCGAAGCGCGCACGACGCGGGCGAGCCGCGGCGCGTAGACGATGCCGAGGGCGATGACGACATTGATCGCGGTCGCGCCAAGTGCCGCCACGAGCGCGATTGCGAGCAATATGTCGGGAAAAGCCATCATGGCATCGATCAGCCGCGACACCGGCGCGTCGAGCTTTTTGAAGAAGCCGGAGGTCAATCCCAAAACGATGCCGATAATCGACGAAAAAATGACGACGGCAAAGCCGACGCTGAGCGAAGTGCGCGCGGCGTAGAGCATGCGCGTGAAGACGTCACGGCCAAGATCGTCGGTGCCAAACAGATGGTCGAGGCTCGGCGGATGCAGCCGGCTGGCGATGGAGAGCTTGGTCGGCGCATAGGGGGCGATGGCGGGCGCGAGGATGGCGGCGAGCACGATGACCACCAGCACGGCGACACCCACGGCTGCCGTCGGCCGGGTCATCAGCCGCGAAAGGACATTGGGCTCGGCCTGGGGTGGGACGGAAATCGCGGCCATCAGTAGCGCACCCTTGGATCAACAGCCAGATAGAGCATGTCGATGGCGAAATTGACCAAGACGTACAGCCCAGCGATCACCAGCAGCGCGCCCTGGATGACCGGATAGTCGCGCCGCAACACCGCCGAAACGACCAAGCTGCCGACGCCGGGCAGGCCGAACACTGTCTCAGTCACCACCGCACCGGAAATCAACAGTGCTGCGGTCAGGCCGATGACGGTGAGGATAGGGATCAGCGCATTCTTGAAGGCGTGCTTCAGGACAACGCGCCATTCGCTCATGCCTTTGGACCGGGCGGTCCGCACGTAGTCGTCATTGAGCACATCAAGCATCGAGGCGCGGGTAAAGCGGGTGATCAGTGCCGAGCTCACAAGGCCGAGCGCCAGCGCCGGCAGCACCAAATGGTCAAGCCGGTCGGCAAACGAAGCTCCCGGTCCGCCATAACCAGACGTGTCGAACCAGCCGAGCTTCACGGCGAAGAACTGGATGAACAAGAGGCCGAGCCAGAAGCTCGGCACGCTGGCTGCGAACATGGCGATGGTCGTCGCCGCCTGGTCGAAGATCGAGCCGCGCCTGTAGGCCGAAAGTATTCCGACAGGCAGCGCGATGACCGTCGCGATCACCAAGGAGAAGACGGTGAGGAAGAAGGTCGGTTCGGCGCGCTGAGCAAGCGCGGTGGTGACCGGCTCGCCGAGGAAGATCGACTGGCCGAAATTGCCTTGGGAGATATCGAAAACATAGCGCCCGAACTGTTCGAGGATCGAGCCGTCGAGCCCGAGCTTGGACCGCAGCGCGGCGATATCAGCGGCCGTGGCCTCTGGCCCCAGCATGACCGCCGCCGGATCGCCGGGGGTCACCCGCACGATAACGAAGACAATCGTCACGACCAGTGCCATGACGACCATCATGCCGAGAAGTCTGTTGAGGATCGAGCGCAGCATCGGCGTTCATACCATCCCTGAGCAATCATCGAGCGGTTTGCCGGGCGCCGGCTTGTCGGCTGGCACCCGGCCGTCTGTTCCCGGTTGAGGCGACAGGCGGGAGGGGCCGTCTCAGTTGCCTTCCAGATAGGCGTTCCAGAAATATGGCCATGGGGCCGGCCTCACGCCTTTCAGCGTCGGCGCCTGGGCGGCTAGCGCGTTGAAGTCGCCGACCTTGAAGGCCGGAACCTCGTCGTAGATCGCCTTCTGGACATCTGCGAACAGCGCGACGCGCTTGGCCGGATCGGATTCGGCGTTGAAGGCCTCAAGCACCTGGTGTTTGCGGTCCGAAACCCACCACCCCGGCGAGGAATCCGACATGATGCCGGTCAGCGACGGCTCGGGCAGAAACGGGCTATGGGTGATATAGATGTCCCACAGTGCCGGGTCGGTGCGGTTCTTGGTCAGTGTCGCCCATTCGACCACGTCGAGCTGGACCTGGAAGCCGGCAGCCTTGAGATACTCGGCGGCGACCTGCGCCATCTTGTAGTGGAACTCGTACTGGCGGCTGGTGAGAATGCGCAAAGGCTTGCCGTCATAGCCGGCTTCCGTTAGCAACGCCGCGGCGGCTTCGGTGTCGCCATCCGGCTTGTAAGCATCCGTGCCGACGTCCGTGTGCCAGGCAAAACCTTCCGGATACATGTCGCCATCGACGGCGAAGAAGTCTTTCGAGCCGAAGGCGGCGAGCAGCATGTCGTTCGGCGCCAGCGCCGCTTGTATGGCCTTGCGGATGCGGATATCGGAATTCAGTCCCTGTTTGGTGTTCAGGACGAAAACCGGCCAGCCGAACGGCTTCAGAATAATCGGCTGGGTCTTGCCACCCGAGATTTTGTCAAAGGACTCGACCGGCAGCGAGTCAACATAGGCGAACTGGCCGGCGACCGCGCCTTCGACGCGGGTGTTTGCATCGGGAACCGGCACGAAGCGGATTTCGTCGAGATACTGCTTTCTGGCGCCACCATAGCCGTTGGGTTCGCCGTCGCGCGATTTGTAGCCGTCGAAACGGGCAAGCTGGATGTATTGATCGGGTTTGCGGTCCTTCAACATGTAGGGACCAGTACCGATGAAGCTGGTCAGCGGCTCCTGCCCGGCGTTTTCCGACGGAATGATGATCGCGGCAGCATTGTTCAGCGACAGCAGCGACAAAAGCGGCGCGAACGGCTTTTTCAGAATGATCTTGACGGCGTGGTCGTCAACGGCATCGATCGCGGCGATGACTTCGGCTGCCTGCTTGCCGCGCGTGGCAATTTTCATCCACCGCTGCAACGAGGCGATCACGTCAGCCGAATTCATGTCGCTGCCGTCATGGAACTTTATGCCGGTTCCGAGCGGGATGGTGTAGGCGAGGCCGTCCGGCGAAATCTGCGGCATGTCGGCGGCCAGCAGCGGTGCGATGCCCCAATCCTTGTCGAAGGTATAGAGCGTCTCGTAGATGTGTTGCGTGACGATGCCAACCAGATCGGCGGTCGAGGCCATCGGATCGAGCGTCGGCGGTTCTCCGATGGTCGCCACATCGATCACTCCACCTTTCGCGGGCTCGGCCCACGCAGCGCTCGTCGCCGGCAGCATAAGCGCGGCGAGCGAAGCGACGATTTGCAGGTAGCGCTTCATCTTAGTTCCCTTCGCTGTATTCCATATTAATGGAATTTATATCTTAGTTACGGATCAAGTAACGCATCCGGATATGATAACGTCAAGCCTTTTCCTGCCGCCAATGTCGCAATGATGGCGCGCACAGCCAATGGTCTTGGCGCTGACAGGGGCGTGGCCGCAGCCGCACTGTCCAAGGCCCACTTCGCACAATCGCCAGCGACGGAGGTGGATCGGCCGCAAGAAAAATCGTTTGCTGCGTTTTCGCGCCATTCGAACCACGATCATTTTCTTGAATCGACGTAGCGACCGTTCCCGTGCCATGGCACGCTCGGCCACCCAAAGCGCCTTGCGCTATCCACTGACCATTATTCTCGGCACCGACGCAAACGTAAGGGTGCTCCGGGAGTTGTCGCGGCATGGCGGCTTGCTTTCTTCTCCACTGCTTGCGGAACGTAGCGGGCTTGCGAGGGCAAGCGTGTGGTCTGCTCTCGGAACCTTGGAAGGGATTGGCATCGTATCTTCAGAGGGGATGGGCAGAGTTCGCCTCTATCGGTTCAACGATAGCCATCCGCTGGCGACATCACTGGAAGCCCTCTTTGAGCAGGAGGCGCTTCGGTATTCCAACATTCGCGCCGTAGTCGCTGACGCGGCCTCCGCAGTTCGGCCGAACGTACTCGCGGCCTGGATTTACGGCAGCGTGGCGAGGGGCGAGGACCGTCCAGACAGCGATCTCGACATCGCTGTGGTTTCATCGTCCGAGAAGCTGGAAAGCGCGCTCCAGGAAATCCGCGAGACGCTGGTGACCCACGGTGAAGAGCTTGGCTTCAATCCTTCGGTGGTGGGACTCACTGCGGAGGATGTGGCAAGGCTGTCGAGCGTGGGAGACCCGTGGTGGAAGGGGGTCGAAGCTGATGCCCTTGCCGTCTTCGGTTCACGCCCGGACGAACTCGCAACAAAAACGCGCCAGAAGGCATAGGCATGACCAGTCGTGAATGCGGCAATCGCATACGCCGATGCGCTAACTGCCCGATTTGCAGGAAAGATCAACCGCGCGGATCATGCGGCCGTGGTGAAAACCATGCGCGACGCGCTTGGAAATCGTCTTCCTGCCGCGCAGGCTAGCAGGTTGCGGAGCATCCTCGATGAGAAGGTCGAAGCTCAATACGGAATCAGGGCTAAATCGCTACCCGATGCCGAGAGCTTGCTCGATAAGCTGGAAAGGTTCGCGGAGTGGGCAGAAAAGGAAATGGAAATCTGATCAGGTCGAGCTTTCGCGCCAAGGATCATCCTTGGCGCAGTCATATCCGGGTTGAGACGGACATCACGCGGGCGATCCTCGCCGGAAGACTCGTTTGGCTTCTGAAAAAATGGATATGTTTCGAATATTTATAACATCTCTGGCGGCGTTTGCTACCTAACGCCGTAGGCGAAAGGTCCGAACCCCAGAAGGCTGTCAACGGCATCTTCGGACTCAACCCCGCGCTGGGCGCGTCGCGGATAAGATTAGGATATCAAGCCTGACTGCCGTCAATTGCCGCCTGATCGGATGTGATTGCAACCGCTCGCCAGCTTCTCCAGTCAGCCCTGCGCCAAGCACGGTTGACCCAAGCTTTCGCGACGTTCGACGCTTCTGAAAAATTGCAGCCTTGACGCGATGTGGTTTAGGTCGTTTGTTTGCGGGCGGGGAAGCCACGGGAGGAAACCATGGAAGTTACCCTGGGGGCGGACAGCCTCACAGCGCGTTTCCACGTTTTCACGCCGATGGCGTGCGAAGGCTCCTGCGCATGAATTCCGGAGCAATCCTCGAAGCAGCGGGATTGACTAAGGAATTTAAGGGTTTTGTCGCCGTCAACAATGTCAATTTGACGGTCGAGCGAGGATCGATCCACGCGCTGATCGGCCCCAACGGCGCAGGCAAGACAACTCTCTTCAACCTGCTGACCAAATTCCTCCAGCCCACGCACGGCGCGATCCGTTACCAAGGCCGGGACATCACCAGGATGCAGCCGGCCGACATCGCGCGGCTCGGCCTTGTGCGCTCCTTCCAGATATCGGCGGTGTTTCCGCACATGACAGCCCTCGAGAATGTCCGCATCGCGCTGCAGCGCCGGCGCGGCGACAGTTTCGATTTCTGGCGCTCCGAGAAAGTGCTCTCCAAATTCAACAGCGAGGCCGCGGGCCTTCTCGCCGATGTCGGCCTGACCGAGTTTTCGGATGTCCGCGCCAGCGATCTGTCCTACGGCCGCAAGCGCGCGCTCGAGATCGCCACGACGCTGGCGCTGAACCCCGAGATGCTGCTCCTCGATGAGCCCATGGCCGGCATGGCGCAACAAGACATCGAGCGCATCTCGGCGCTGATCCGGCGCATCTCCAAGAACCGCACCATTTTGATGGTCGAGCACAATCTGTCGGTCGTCGCCTCGCTGTCGAACCGCATCACCGTGCTCGCACGCGGCAAAGTCCTCGCCGAGGGCGACTACGCCGCCGTTTCCAAGGATCCGCGCGTTATCGAAGCCTATATCGGGGCCGGACATGACTGAAGTTGAACTTGCGAGCAGGCCGGCTGCTGCCGCTTCGGCGAGACCTCTGCTGCGCGTCGATAGCCTGCAGGGCTGGTACGGGGAGAGCCATGTGCTTCACGGCGTGAGTTTCGAGGTTGGCCAAGGCGAAGTGGTGACGCTGCTCGGCCGCAACGGCGCCGGCAAGACGACGACGCTCAAGGCCATCATGGGCATCCTTTCCAGGCGCTCGGGCTCGGTCAGCTACGACGGCCGCGAGACGATCAAGCTGCCGTCGCGGTTGATCGCGCAGATGGGCATCGCCTACTGCCCGGAGGAGCGCGCGATCTTCTCCAGCCTCTCGGTCGAGGAGAATTTGATGCTGCCGCCGCAGGTGCGCCCCGGCGGGCTCAGCGTCGAGCAGATTTTCGAGCTCTTCCCGAACCTGAAGGAGCGGCTTTCGAGCCAAGGCACCAAGCTTTCGGGCGGCGAACAGCAGATGCTCGCCATCGGCCGGATCTTGCGGACGGGCGCGAAGCTCTTGCTGCTCGACGAGCCGACCGAAGGGCTTGCGCCCGTCATCGTGCAGCAGATCGGCCGCACCATTGCCCGGCTCAAGGACGAGGGATTCACGATCGTTCTCGTCGAACAGAATTTTCATTTCGCCGCGTTGGTCGCGGACCGGCACTACGTGGTGGAACAGGGGCGCGTGATCGACACGATCCCCAACGGCGAACTCGACGCCAACATTGACAAGCTGCACGCCTATCTCGGTGTCTGAGGCAATCATCAACGGCGCGTCGCGCCGCAAATCGGAGGGAAGTAGCGATGAAAAAAATGGGATTCATTCTGGCTTCAACGGCGAGCCTGCTGATGGCCGGCGCGGCCTATGCCACGGACGTCAAGATCGGCGTTCTGAATGACCGTTCCGGCATCTATGCAGACATCGCCGGCGAAGGCTCCGTCATCGCGGCCCAGATGGCGGCTGAAGACTTCAAGGCGGCGGACAAGGGCATCAATGTGTCGGTCGTCTCCGCCGACCACCAGAACAAGCCGGACGTCGGCTCGAACATCGCCCGCCAGTGGTACGACACCGAAAATGTCGATGTCATCGCCGACGTGCCCACCTCGTCGGTTGCGCTCGCCGTCAACGAGATCACCAAGGAAAAGAACAAGATCTTCCTCGCTTCGGGTCCGGCCTCCTCCGACCTGACCGGCAAAGCCTGTTCACCCAACACCGTCCATTGGACCTACGACACCTGGGCACTTGCCAACGGCACAGGCTCGGCCATGGTCGCGCAGGGCGGCGATAGCTGGTTCTTCGTCACAGCGGACTATGCCTTCGGCCACGCGCTCGAGCGCGATACGTCGGCGGTCGTGGAAGCATCGGGCGGCAAGGTGCTCGGCGCCGTTCGCCATCCTTTCCCCGGCCAGGATTTCTCGTCCTTCCTGCTGCAGGCGCAAGGGTCTGGTGCCAAGGTCGTCGGCCTCGCCAATGCCGGCGGCGACACGATCAACGCGGTCAAGCAGGCGTCGGAATTCGGCATCACGCAGGGCGGCCAATCGCTCGCCGCCCTGCTGATGTTCATCAACGACGTGCATGCGCTTAGCCTCGAAGTGGCGCAAGGCCTGGTGCTCACCGGCGCGTTCTACTGGGACATGAACGATCAAACGCGTGAATTCTCTGCCCGTTTCCAGGAGCGGAATGCCGGACAGAAGCCTTCGATGATCGAGGCCGGAGTCTACGCTTCGGTCCTGCATTATCTTAAGGCAGTCGAGGCCGTCGGCGACAAGGATGCGGCCAAGGTGATGGCCAAGATGAAGGAAATGCCGACGGACGATCCACTGTTCGGCAAGGGTACGATCCGCGCGGACGGGCGCAAGCTGCACGACATGTATCTGTTCCGCGTCAAGAAGCCGGACCAATCGAAAGGGGCGTGGGATTATTTCGAGACCGTGGCTACCATTCCGGCCGACAAGGCGTTCCGCCCGCTCGCCGACGGCAACTGTCCGCTCGTCAAATAAGCGAACCTCGCCAACGACGCGCCGAGCCGCTCGGCGCGTCCTTTCGTCGACAAGTCAACTGGAGCGACCATGTTCGAACTCCTTGGAATTCCGCCGCAAGTCCTGTTCGGCCAATTGCTGCTCGGGCTGATCAACGGATCCTTCTATGCGGTTCTGAGCCTTGGGCTGGCGGTCATCTTCGGTCTCTTGAACATCATCAACTTCACGCATGGCGCGCAGTACATGCTGGGCGCCTTCGGCGCTTGGATGCTGCTCAACTATCTCGGCGTCGGTTACTGGTGGGCTGTGCTCATCGTCCCGCCGATCGTCGGCCTCACCGGCATCGTCCTCGAGCGCGTCCTGATCCGACGGCTCTATCATCTCGACCATCTTTACGGGCTGCTTCTCACTTTCGGCCTGGCGCTGATCATCGTCGGCTTCTTCCGCCAGTTTTTCGGCGTATCCGGCCTGCCTTACCCGCCGCCGCCGCTTCTGACCGGCGGGCATAATCTTGGCTTCATGTACCTGCCCAATTCGCGCGCCTGGGTGATTTTGGCTTCACTGATCGTGTGCCTCGCGACCTGGTTCATCATCGAAAAGACCCGGCTTGGCGCCTATCTCAGGGCAGCGACCGAGAACCCGACCATGGTCGGCGCGTTCGGCATCAACGTGCCGCTGCTGGTCACGCTCACATATGGTTTCGGCGTCGCTCTCGCGGGTTTCGCCGGCGTGCTCGCCGCGCCGATATACGCAGTCAATCCGAACATGGGGGCAGACCTGATCATTGTCGTCTTCGCCGTCGTCGTCATCGGCGGCATGGGCTCGATCCTGGGCTCGATCCTCACCGGCTTCGGGCTCGGTCTGATCGAGGGGCTGACCCGCGTGTTCTATCCGGAAGGCTCGGCCGTGGTGATCTTTGTCATCATGGCGCTCGTGCTGCTGGTCAAGCCAGCCGGCCTGTTTGGACGGAGCGCGTGATGGCAATCGACACCAGCCCAATCGCCATTGCCGCCATCACGTCCGTTGGCACCGCCGGCATGCCACGCCATCACCTTGCGATCTTCGCCGCGCTGCTCATCTTCCTCATTGCCGCGCCATTTCTGCTTTATCCGGTATTTGTCATGAAGGTGCTGTGCTTTGCGCTGTTTGCCTGCGCCTTCAACCTGTTGCTCGGCTTTGGCGGGCTCCTGTCCTTCGGCCACGCTGCCTATTTCGGCATGGCGAGCTATGTCTCGGCCCATGCGGCAAAGGTGTGGGGTTTGACGCCTGAACTCGCCATTGTCGCGGGCACGCTGGTGGCAGCCGTGCTCGGTCTCGCCATCGGCTCGCTCGCCATCCGCCGCCACGGCATCTATTTTGCCATGGTGACGCTGGCTTTTGCGCAGATGGTCTATTTCTTCTCGCTGCAGGCGGCGTTTACCGGCGGCGAGGACGGCATCCAGGCCGTGCCGCGCGGCTATCTGTTCGGGCTGATCGACCTGCGCTCAAGCGAAGTGCTCTATTTCTTCGTGCTCGCCATCTTCTTTGCCGGCATATTGCTGATCTACCGGATCATCCATTCGCCGTTTGGGCAGGTGTTGAAGGCGATCCGCGAGAACGAGCCCCGCGCGATCTCGCTGGGCTATCGGGTCAACCGCTACAAGCTCGCCGTATTCGTGCTGTCGGCCGCGCTCGCCGGCGTCGCCGGCGCAACCAAGGCGATCGTGTTCCAGCTGGCGTCGCTTACCGACGTCTACTGGACCATGTCCGGCGAGGTCGTGCTGATGACGCTCCTGGGGGGCATGGGCACGGTGTTCGGACCGATTGTCGGCGCGGCAGTCATCGTCACGATGCAGAACTACCTCGCGACATTTGGCGACTGGGTCACGATCGGCCAGGGCATCATCTTCGTCGTCGCGGTGCTGTTGTTCCGGGAAGGCGTCGTTGGCGTCCTGGCAAAATGGATCCGGAAACCGCTCTGAGCAGGCCACGAGACCGAAATTTCGGATTGATCGACGGTCAACGCTGAGCATTGCCTTGGAACGTCGTGCGGCAATCCCACGGGAGAACGCCAGTTCGACCACAAGGCAATCACCATGAATGAATGGGACTGGTTTTCGCCGCGCCGCCCTCTCGACGGCCGCAACCCCGTTACCTGGTCCATTTGTGTATTGTAATTTGCGCTACACTCATCTATTTTTCCGCACAGGAGAAAAAGATGACCAATAAGGCTGAACGCAAAGAGCACCCGATTTCAATGCGCCTTCCCGAGGCCGACGTCGCGATGATCGATCGCGCTGCGGGCCTGCGCGGCCGATCCCGCACGGACTTCGTGCGTGAGGCTGCCGTTCGCGCCGCCGAGGATGTCCTGATGGAAAACCGGCTCATCCGCATGAGCCCAGATGGCTTCTCGGAGTTCATGGCGGCTTTGTCCGGGCCTGCAAGCCCGGTGCCGGAGATGGTGGAGTTGGCAAAGCGCCCCTCCCCGTGGGAGCCAGGCTACATCGCAAAGCGCTGAGCCGTGGTCCTCTCGGCTCCCGAGCCTCTCACCGCGGCCCATGATGTTTCCGAGTTTACCTGCGGCACGCCAACTCTCGACCATTGGCTCAAGACCCGCGCGCTCACCAATCAGGAGAAGGGTTTCACCGCCGTCTTGGTCGTACATGATGCCGGACGCGTCGTTGGCTATTATGGTCTCGCGCCGACCGCCGTCGTTCCAAACGTGCTCCCTCGCTCTATCCGCACCGGTCAACCGCCCGATCCGGTGCCGTGCCTGCTGCTCGGGCAACTTGCAACCGACATCGGTTGGGTGGGTCGCGGGATTGGAACAGGTCTGGTCAAACACGCTCTTGAGCGCTGCGTAGCTGCGGCTGGGCTCGTGGGCGGTCGCGCACTGATGGTCAACGCCGTTGACGACGAAGCCGCTGCCTTCTGGCACCGGCGTGGCTTCGTTCCGTCCAAGGACGATCCGCTCGTCTTGTTCCGATCGATTGCCGCGATTGCCGCCTCGATTGCCGCAGCACAAAGATAGGTCGAACTTCAGCAGTGCCGACGAAGCCGCCTATTGCGTCCATTAAAAAACGCGCACCCGTGATCGGCAGTCACGTCAAGGTTCGACAGGAACCGGCGCGCAGCGTGGTTGGCATCCTCAGCTATCGGATGCGACAACCAGCAGTTCGAACGTCACGCAGACGGGGTTGGCGCTGCGGCGAAGGCGGCCTGCGCTTATCGTACCGTCCATGCCGACCAGCGCGATGTCGAGCGTGCAACGTCGCGAGCGGACAGCACCGCCCGTGACGAAAACTTCGGTCGCGTAAGACGAGACGGTCGAGCCGTTGTCGAAATCCGCGCCGACCAGGCTGCCGATGCCCTGGATCGAGGCATGGTCAAAGCCGTGCCGTCGGCAAACGGCTTCGATCGCCTGGCCGATATCCTGGTTGGGCTTTACCGTGCAGATGGCTGCTCGGCGGCCGCGGCGCTCACCCAGGACCGGAGCTTTGACCGGCACGAAAAGACGAAAATTCGTCTCGGCATCGTCGCGCACGTCGAACAGCGCGCCCGCAATGCCCCAAGCGGTAACCTCGACCGGCTCCGCCAATTTCGAATCGAGCGGCAGGAGATGCCCCATGCGGCGCACGCCGTCTGGGGTACGCCAGATGCCATGGCTATGAAGAAAGGGCCCGTCGTCGCGCCGGCCGGCGACGAGGCCCGCATCCTCGATGACCGTTATGCCCTCCGGTGCGAATGTGTCGCTGTACCACGCAGCATGCGTGCCGTGGGGAGACGCGGCGGGGATGACGTAGCGCATTGGGTCAACCCGCGCGTTGCGCAGGCGGATATAGCCGCCGCTGAACCCGGCGTCCGCGAAGGCCTGGGCCACGGCCTCGTTGATGGAGCGGCCGGGTTCGAGCCGCAACGTCAGCGGCTGTGCCGCGCAGGGCATCGCTGTAAACCGTTCCGCCGCAATCGGGCCGGGATGGCGGATGCCGCGCAACGGAACCATCTCAGGCCGCGAGGCCGGCATGGATGAAGCCGCCGTCGACGGCGAGAATCTGACCGTTGACGTAACTGGCGTCGTCGGAAATCAGGAAAGCCACCGCTCCTGCGATCTCGCGCGGCGTGCCGTAGCGGCGCTGCGGCACGCGGTCCAACCACTGCCGGCGGACGTCCTGGGTGTGGACGGCTTGAGTCAACGGCGTGTCGACCGGCCCAGGTGCGACGGCGTTGACGCGGATGCCATTGACGCCGAGCTCATTGGCCATGACGAGTGTGAGCAGATTCTGTCCGCCTTTCGACGCGCCGTAGGCGCTGCGGCCCTTGTTGCCGCAAAGACCCGAAACCGAAGTGATGTTGACAATCGCGCCCGGCAGTTGCCGTTCGAGCCAGTAGCGCGCCGCAGCCCGCGAGACGATGAACGTTCCGGTGAGGTTCACGTCGACGATGCGGCGGAAATCCTCGACTGTGGTCTCGACCGACGGCAGGTCCATCGCTATGCCGGCGGAATTCACGACCGCGGCGAGGATGTGCGCGGCCGTGATCCGGCCGATGGCCTCTTCGACGGCCGCTTCGTCGACGACGTTGCAGACGATGCCGCGTTCCTCGGGCAGGCCGAGATCCGCGCAGGCCGAACCCAGCGTTGCCGCGGCGAGGTCGAGGAGGAAGACCTCGAAGCCGCGCTCTGTCAGGAGGCGAGCGGTCTCAAGGCCGATGCCGGATGCGCCGCCGGTGATCGCCACGGCGCGGACTTGGTTGCTGCTGTTCATCGCCTGCTCCTCATGCCGAGAGCCCGCGCTCGGACGGGCCCAACTCGCCGCGGCGCTCCAGTTCTTCGCGGATCAGCTTCTTGGCGATCTTGCCATAGGCCGATTTGGGCATCGTCTCCCACCACACGAAGCGCTTGGGCATCTTGTAGCGGGCGAGTTTGCCCTCCAGCCAGCGCTCAAGCTCAATCGTTTCGGGCACAGCGCCGGCGCGGGCAACGCAAACCGCGACGCCGACCTCGCCCCAGACGGGATCGGGAACGCCGAGAACGGCGGCTTCGCTGATGTCGGGATGGAGCAGGATCTTCTCCTCGATCTCACGCGGATAGATGTTGGAGCCGCCGGAGATATACATGTCGGACGAGCGGCCGGTGATGTAGATGAAGCCGTCCTCGGCCATGTGGCCCAGATCGCCGGTGCGGAACCAGCCGTTGCGGAACGCCGCAGCGTTGGCTTCCGGGTTGTCGCAATAGCCCGCAAAGACTGCCGGCCCGATCACGCAAATTTCGCCGGTTTCGCCCGGCGAGACCGGATTGCCGGCGTCATCCTGGATTTCGACCTGCATGGCCGTGCGCTCGAAACCGCAGGTCCCGATGCGCGCATGCGGGCCGTCCTCGACACAATGATAGGCCGGGGGCTGGACGGTGATGTTGCCGGTGACTTCGCCCAAGCCAAAGTACTGGACCAGAACCGGCCCCAGCTTTTCCATCGCCCGCTTCTGGTCGGCGCGGTACATCGGCGCACCGGCATAGATGACATAGCGCAACGAGGAATGGTCGAACCGGTCGACGCTGTCGTCCTCCACGAGCATCTTGAGGATGGTCGGCACGGTGAAGGCGTTGGTCACCCGCCATTTTTCGACCAGCGCCCAGACCGTCGGCACGTCGAGCTTGTCGGTCGGCAGGAGGATAGACTTGGCGCCGTGCGCCACCTGTACGAGTTGGTGGATGCCGGCCCCATGCGAAAGCGGAGCCACCACGATCGAGGCGTCGTCGCGCGTCGTGGCGGGCATCAGGTCGCACAGATGGTTGGTGACGACAAAGCCCATCTGACCATGCGTGAGCACGGCGGCCTTCGGCCGGCCGGTCGTGCCGGAGGTGAAGAAGAACCAGCACGGATCGTCGCGATCGACGGCGACGCTGGGAATGGTCCGGCCGGCAAAACGGGCGGCGACGGTGTCGTAATCATCGCCGAATTCGGCCTCGCCGATCGACAGGACGAAGCGGATTCCGGGGGCTGTTTGCCGGCAGGCAGCAGCAGCATGAGCCGGGAAGCCGGCGCCGCAGATCAGGCCGCGCGCGCCGCTCGCCTTGGCGAGGTAGGCGACCTCGTCCGGCGACTGGCGGTAGTTCGCCGGCACCCAGACGGCTCCGAGCCGGAAGCAGGCGAACATTGATTCGAACATCTGATTGCAATTGGCCGACTGGACCAGGATTCGATCGCCCTTTGCCACGCCGAACTCGTCGCGCAGTGCTGCGGCCATCGCGTTGACGCGCGCATCCATCTCGCGCCATGTCCACTGCCGTTCGCGCCAGACGAAGCCAATGTCGTCCGGATTGCGTCGTGCCGTCTGGGTCAAAAAATGCGAGAGGTTCATGACGCGCGTGGAGGAAGGCGTCACGCCACCTGGAGCCAATGCCATCACTTCGCGCGCTCCGCCTGCTCGGTGTTTTCCAATTCCGACTTCCCGAACGGGGAATGCGCCCATCCGACGATCTGAGCTTTTGTCATCGAGGCGCTCTCCTCGCATGGGTTTTTATGGGCTGGTGCTCGCGCATGAGTGCACGCGAGGTGAACATCTGGGCGAGCCGCTCCTCGACGCGCTTTGCCTCTTGCGTGAGATATCCAGCGAGTTCGAACTGTCTTGCCGGCTGCATTCGGCTGTCGATCGCGGCGATCGACAATGCGCCCACCGGCCGGCCGTCCGCGCTGCGAAGCACAACCCCTACCCCCCAAGAATTGGCGACGATCCGGCCAGGATTGAGCGAATAGCCGTTGGTGCGCGTCGCTTCAACGTCGCGCCGGATCTGTTCGGCCGGGAGCATTGGGTAGTCCGATTTCAGCACCGCGTCGTTGGCGGCCAGCACCCCTTCCACTTCCTCGTCGGGGAGCGCCGCGAGCATGGCTAGCGAGCCGGCGCCGACGCCCAGAGGATGCTCGAAGCCGGCCTGTAGCGCGTGGGTCCTGACCGGGTATGTCCCTTCCTCGCGATAGAGGCAGACTGAGAATGTGTCGCGGCGAACCGAGAGGAAGCTCGAATCCTCGGTCTTCTTCGAAAGGCGCAGCAGGCTTTCCATCGAGACCTGTAGCAGGCCGAAACGGCGCGAGGCGAGGCTGCCCAGCACGTAGGCCTCCTCGCCGAGATAGTAGCGCCGTGTCGTCTCATCCTGCTCGACCATTCCCGCGCGCATCAGCGCCAGGAGCAGGCGGCGCGTCGTGGGCTTGTTCAGCCTGCTCTCTTCGACGATGTCGGAGAGCGAAACACCGCGGTCGGCGTGCCGGCCGACCATCGAAAGAAGGCTCAGGGCTCGGTCGACGCTCTGCGAGCCGGTCTGATCGCGTTCTGGGGGCGGCGCGATGTTCATGGTCAGCGGAGCTCGGAAACGGCGCAACTTTGGCCGCCATCGACGGGAAGGCAAACGCCGGTGATGAAGCGCGCCTCGTCGGAGGCGAGAAACACGGCTGCCGCGGCGACGTCCCACGCCGTTCCCATCTTTCCCATGGGCACCATGGCGTTGCGGGCGGCCACCATCTCGTCGGCCGAGCCATACTGACCGGAAATCTGCTTGTAGATCATCGGCGTATCGATCAGGCCCGGCATGATGCAGTTGGCACGAATGCCTTGCCGCGCATATTGCATGGCCAGCGCCACGGTGGCCTGGTTCACCGCGGCCTTGGTCGCATAATAGGCGAAATAGGGATAGCCGACGTAGCGTATCGCGGCGAGCGACGAGATATTGACGATCGCACCGCCGCCGCCCTTCAGCATATGCGGCAACACCGCCTTGGCGGTGCGGTAGACCGGTCCGATGTTGAGGTCGAGGGAGGCCTGGAACTCGTCCTCGTCGAGTTCGACCGGGCCGCCCATATGGGTCACGCCGACATTGTTGTGCAGGATGTCAATGGCGCCGAACGCCTCCATTGCAGCCGCTGCTGCCACCTCGACGGAGGCTAGATTGGTCACGTCGGCCGATAACGCGATCGCCTGGTTGCCTTCATCATGGATGATCGCCGCGGTTTCGGCGGCAGCCGCCGCGGCGAGATCGACGCAGGCGACACGCGCCCCTTCGCGCGCGAAGGCAACCGCCGCTGCCTTGCCGTTGCCCCAGCCGGGTCCGGACGACCCTGCGCCGAAGACGATTGCGGATTTTCCTGTGAGTCGGTCGGCCACCTTCGAATTCCTTAGAACCGCGCCTGTTGTCTGGCGGGCGAACCACGTGGCCAGCCCGCCAGACTTTCGCTTTCTGTACGATCCCGCCCGAAAAGCCGCGAAGTTCTACTGCGCTGCCTTCGGTGGGAAGCGGCCCGGCGTTCAGGTCAGGCTGGCGCCAACAGCCTTTTCCAGGATCGCCCAGGCTTCGTCGCCGTACTTGCCTTTCCACTCGGCGTAGAAGCCGGCGTCCTTCAGCGTCTGCCGGAACGGGACAGCATCCGGCTTGTTGATCTTCATGCCTTTGGCGGCGAGCTCCTCCTCAAGCGTGGCATTGAGCTTGGCGACGTCCTCGCGCTCTTTTACGCCAGCCTCGTTAAGGTTCCTGGCAACGATCTCTCGCACATCTTCCGGCATAGCTTCCCAAGCCCGCTTGTTGGCGAGGAACCAGAAGCCGTCCCACATGTGGTTGGTGACCGAGCAGAACTGTTGCACTTCGTAGAGCTTGGCCGTCGAGATGATGGCGAGCGGGTTTTCCTGCCCGTCGACGATCTTCGTCTGCAGCGCCGAATACACCTCGGCGAAGTTGATGCTGGCCGGCGCCGACTTGAAGGCAGTGAACATGGAGGTCCAGAGCGGACTGACCGGAACGCGTATCTTGAAGCCCTCGAGGTTTGCGGGCGTCTCGATCGGGCCGACGGAACTGGTGATCTGTCGGAAGCCGTTGTCCCAGATCTTCTCCATGACGACCAGGTTCGATTTTTCGATTTCGCCGCGCACGTATTTGCCGAGGTCGCCATCCATGGCCGCCCAAACGGCGTCGTAATTCGGGAAGGCGAAGCCGATGCCACTGATCGAGGCATTGGCGACGAGCGTGGAAAGGATCAGCGGCGACAGCGTGAAGAATTCGACGCCGCCCGAGCGAACCTGGCTCAGCATGTCCGTGTCGGCGCCGAGCTGGTTGCTAGGGAATATCTGGATGGCGACGCGGCCGCCGGTCTCCTCGCGGATCTTGTCGACGGCTTCCTGCGCACGCAGGTTCATCGGGTGGGTGAGCGGCAGGTTGTTGGCGTATTTGTAGTTGAACTCCGCTGCCTGAGCCCCGGCGTAGCGGATGGTGCTCACAAGCGGGATGGATGCGGCTGTGCCCATCAGCAAGGTGCGGCGGGTGATATTCATTGTGTTTCCTCCTGGTTGAATCCGGGTGCCTAGAGATAGGCTATCGACAGCGCCGGGATGGCTGCGATCAGCAACAGGCCGACAAGCAACGCGCCGAGATAAGGCCAGATGGCGCTCATGGCTTCGTCGGGCGAGACGTCGCCGATCTTGCAGGCGATGTAGAAGCCGATGCCGATAGGCGGGGCCATGAGCCCGATGTTCATTGCTGTCACGACGACCATCGAATAGTGCACATCGTTGATGCCCAGCCGAGCGGCGATCGGGAACATGATCGGCGCCATCAGAACGATCGCCGGCAGACCTTCAAGGACGCAGCCGAGAACCATGAAGACGGCGATCGTGACGATCATGAAGGAGAACCAGCCTCCCGGCAGGTCCGTCATGTAGACGGCCAGACGGTTGGCGAAGCCGGTTTGCGTCAGCGCCCAGGCCATCGCCGAGGCGGTACCGAGGATGAGCAGGATGGCGCCAGACAGCGCCGCCGTCTCGACCAGCATGGCGTAGAACTTCTTGGCGCCGATGCCGCCATAGAACAACGCGCCGATGACCAGAGCGTAGAGCACGGCAATCGTGGAAACCTCGGTGGCGGTGGCGACGCCGCCACCGACCGCGCCGCGGATAAGGAAGGGGAGCACCAGTGCCGGGGCCGAGACGAGCAGCGTCTTCCACACGACCGAAAACGGAGCGCGATGCACGCCTTCCATGCTTTCGCCCGAGGCCTTCCAACGTGCCAGCACCGCAAGGACGAGCAACAGAACCATGGCGATGACGAAGCCGCTGGTGAAAAGCGCGGCGATCGAAACGCCGGCGACCGAGCCCAGCACAATCAGCACGATGGACGGCGGCACCGTATCGGCCATCGCAGCGCCGGTTGCGAGCAACGCGATCATCTCCTTGGGCTTGTGGCCGCGCCGTTTCATTTCGGGGAAGAGTGCCGGCGCGACGGTCGCCATGTCGGAGACCTTCGAACCGGAAATGCCCGAGACGAGGAACAGCGAGCCTAAAAGCACGTAGGACATGCCGGCCTTCACATGGCCGAGCAACGACGCCATGAACTCCACGATCGCCTTGCCCATGCCTGTCGCATCGAGCACACAGCCGAGCAGAACGAAGATCGGCACCGACAGCAAGATGAGGCTCGACATCCCCTCGTCGATGCGCCCGACAAGCACGATCATCGGCACATGGGTGCTGAAGGAGATAAAGGCGATCGTGCCGATGCCGAAACAGAAAGCGATCGGCACGCCGAGCAGAAGGCAGACGGCCACCACGCCGACGAGGAAGATGGGGATGTTGGCGTAGCCGAGCGTGAGAAACAACGGCGAAAGCAGCCAGCCGAACGCGGCCAGCGCAGCAATCACGGCGATAGCGGCGGCCAGGTTGGCGAGCGTCGCCACGCGGATCGCGTGGCCCACGGCAATGACGGACATCAGCGCCAGCCCGACGACAATTGCCGAGGCGCGGAAGCTCATTGGAATGTTGAGCGCCGCCGAAGTGACGTACCACTCATCCTGTACATACTGGCTTGCCGGCACAATCAACGCGAGCAGCACCGTCGCCACCACGAGCAAAGCAAGCGCGTTCACGAAGTCGCGGGCGCGCTCGGGGATCATGCCGAGGAAGATGGTAAGACGCAGGTGCTCGTTACGGTCGATGGCGATTGCCGAGCCGAGCATGGCGAGCCAGAGAAAGGAGATGGAGGCGGCCTCGTCGATCCAGACGATCGGCAGCGACAGCACGTAGCGCGAGATGACGCCGGCGAGCAGCAGACCGACGACGAGGACGAGCAGGATCGAAGCCGCCGCCTCGACCGGCCACATCAGCCGCGAACCGGGCCGTGCATCCAGCACCTCGGCCGGCGTATCGACGGTCATCGTGTTGTTGCTGGCGGCTGTCATGATTCAAGCTCCTCCGCCCGAACCGGCGCCCGGCCTGAACGTTCACGCCGAAACCGAAACGAAGCGATCTCCTCCCGCTCCTCCGGGCCTCGAATAATAGGTCTACAGTATGGACCTGTCATTTTGCACGACGGATTTATTCGCACGCGATTGGCTTAATATCAAGCGACTTGTGGGCTGGAACGTGATCCATATTGTGGATCGACTAAACGGCTCTGAATGGGGTTGACCGCGTGGCGCTGACTGTCGCGAACCTCCTGAGGGTCCAGCAGCCGTTATTTTGCGGGGTCACCGCGCGTCGCCACCGCGTCCTTGACGGCATTCGCAATGTTGGCGAGGATTCTCCATTCCTGCTTGAGGCCTTCGAGCGTCGCCTCAAAGGAGCGAGTGCCGAGAGTTCGGATACCGGCATGACTCGCCACAGCGCGCGTGTAGAGATCGATGGTCTGCTGCCCGGTCGAGGATCGTGAATAGGAGGCCGCAGTCAGTCTGGCTTCTTCTTGCAACATCGCTCGGCCCCGTGGCGTGACCGCACGGACTTTGACGAGAGCTTCGAAGAATTGATCTGGGGACGCATCTGCCGACAGGAGATAGCCGTTCTTGCCGTTGCATACCACTTCGCGGACTCCAGGTTCATCAAGCCCAACCACGGGAACGCCGGCTGCCATCGCCTCGACGAGCACAAGACCCTGGGTTTCGGAACGCGACGAGAAGGCGAAGACGTCCATGGCGGCATAGACGTCGGCCAGATCGGCGCCTTCGACCACGCCCAGCAGATGACATCTGTCCTGAAGACCAGCCTCGTCCAGCATCCGGCGCATTTCGGACGCTGACGAACCGTCGCCGGCGACGATAAAATGCGTGCGTTCATTTTGCGAAAGAAACAGGCAGACTGCTTCGGTGAGGTAAGTCAGGTTCTTCTCCGGCGCCAACCGGCCTACGTGCCCGACGATGAAATCGGTTTCCGCTATTCCCAAGCGGCTCCGCAATCTCAGCCGATTTCCGTTGGAGAACCTGGCTAGATCAATCCCTGTCGGGATTATGGTGATCGGCTTGGTGACATCGTGGTGGCGCAAGAGGTGGGCAATGCTGAGCGTTGGAGCGATGATATGGTCGCACAGATCACAGTAGCCGACCGCGAGGCTGAGCACGAGCCGTTGGAGGACCGGAGCGTCCTGGGCAACGTAGTGGCCGTAGAGTTCGTAGCGGGTGTGATAGGTGAATATGGCCGGCAACGCTCGCGACGCGGCGGTGCGAAGGGCGGTGTCGCCGAGTAGAAACGGGTGGTGCGAATGGATAATATCCGGCTCGAAGGCGTTCAGCGTCTTCTCGAGGGAGCGGGTGAACGGGATCGGCACTGAAAAATCGCTCCCGTTAAAATTCTGGATCGCAGGGACGCGAAGAATGTCGCTTTCTGACCGACCTGCTTCCGCATAGTCCGGCGCAACGATCAAGACTGCATGTCCCAACTCACGCAGCGTCTCCGACAACCACGCGACGCTGTGTGCAACGCCGCCGACATGCGGGCTGAATGTGTTGGTAAACATCACAATGTTCATGCAAGGCTTGTCCAGTACAGCGCCTATCGATCAAAGGGCGCGGCCGCCAAAGAAACCGCCGCGTCCGGCCTGTCGCGCTATCGGATTTCGATCATCGTGAACCTTGCGACACTGCCGATTCCAAAATCCCATTGCGCCTGATAACGTGCTTCGGCGCTTTGCTATACGCGCTTGTTACACGCGTTCGCGCGCCTTTCCTTTGTTATACTGGATTGCTGCTGGGTGCCACGGGCGGGCACGCCAAGAACTCTGTCGCCCGGCGGTGGCTATCGAATGACGCCCCCTATGATCCGCTCGAAGGGCGGCCAGTTCGCCCTGCATGCAAAAGCGCTGCCCGGCAATCCATATGATGGCCACACGCTCGCAGCCGTCATCCCAGACATGGAAAGAGCCATCGGCAACGAGATCAGCCGCATCCTCGCCGACGCCGGCTATCGCGGCCACAACGCACCGCAGAGCCACAAGTTCAGGGTCTTCACCAGCGGTCAAAAACGCCGCCTCACCCCAGCCACCAAGCGCCAGATGCGCCGCCGCTCCGCGATCGAGCCCGTGATCGGCCACATCAAGGCCGAGCACCGGATGGGCCGCAATTACCTCGCCGGCCACCAAGGCGACGCCGTCAACGCCATCCTGGCCGCTGCAGGCTACAACTTCTCCCTCCTGCTCAACTGGTTCAGCCAGCTTTTGTGGCTTCTCATCGCCGCCCTCCAAAGCCAGCCCAAACCCATCCCAGGCTGAAAAGCCTCAATGTTCACGGACGACGAGCAAGTCGCGCCATTTCGAGACCTTAACTGGCGGCACCCGCAAGGTCGCCTCCTATCCTATTGGCGACCTTCGCGCCGCACTCGTAAGACTGGTGTCGATCCGCTTGGCCTGCTTCACTTCCAGAACGGGCGGGTCTCTTCAAGGTCTCGCCACAGCGCTTTTGCTCCGGCCCAGCCATGTTCGGCGCGTGTCTGACTGGCCCCGATCACCCACCCGGTAGCACGTTGCGCGGCCGGATCGCCGGCGCCGGGTGCTTCCGCTCCCGTCAGCATGGCTTTTACCGTCGCGGCATCGTTCAGGTCACCAAAGACCGTCTGAAGTTTCTTCAAGCGCTTCAGGAACGGATCGACACGTTTTGAAGCGAACAGAGAGGCGAAAAACTCGACCGCATAGCGCAGCTTCTTCAGTTCCTTGCGCAGTTTGTGGCGCTGCTCTACCGTCAAAGTGTTGAGCTTGCGTGCGCGTTTGCCGACCTTCTTCCAACGCTTGCCAAGCGCCTGGCCGGCCAACTCGGTGACCGGCGTTGCAAGCCGCGCCGTCTGGCCGAAATCCTGCGGAACGAGCCAGCCGCGTGTCTCCACGAACCGCGCCAGATCGATGAGGAACGCCTGCACACGCGCCCCGGCAAGCAGTTTACGAAGGCGCTGGCGCACTTCCACTGCCTGCCGTGAGAGCGTGCTGGAAAGCGCGGCGAGACCGGGTTCATCCGGATGGGTTCCGGCCTCCCGCTGCACGATGTCGTTCGCCACCACATCGAGATCCCTGAGGCTACCGACCTCCTGGCCAAGCCAGCGCGCTTCGTCGTTAAGCCGTGCCATTTCCGGGCTCTCCAGCACCGGAGCGTAGACGGAGAACACGCTGCGCAAGCGGCGCAGGCCGATCCGCAACTGGTGCGGCCCCTCGGAATCATCCAGCTTTCGGACCACCACGACATTCGTGGCGATCTGATCCAGGCACTCGCGCAGGATATTCCGCGCCGCGTGCTCGGCGATCTCAGCCGCATCGAGCGCAACGTCCTCGGCATTTCGGGGCGCCAGCGGTAGGTCGATCCGCCCCTCTTCCGCAAGCAGATAGCCGCGCGCCGCCTTGGAAAGCCGCGAGAACCTCAGGCCTCCGTCGGGAAACAGCACATGCGCGATCTCGAACAATCCGGCCGGACTGCCTTCAAGGAGTTCGATCTCCACTTCGCGCAGGTCGGCCGAGCGCTCCCCGGCGTGAATTTGGCCGACATCGACGGCCAGCTCCGCGCGGGTGCCGTCCTCGAGGGACAGTTCGCTGGCGGAACGCTTGATCACCGTCTCGCAGACGGGCAGAAGCGGATCGCCGTTGATGCGGTGAAGGACCTCTTCCCGGACCGAGGCATCGGGAATCGCTTCGAGGCATGCCCGACCGCCCGGCGCCGGGTTTTCCACCTCGCCGACCTGCGAAAGGCCACCGTGCAGTTCGGCCCCGGTCTTGACGGTCTGGACCCAGCGCCGCCCGTCGCGCCTCAGCCTCAACGCTATCCCTGCCTTCTTCAGCCCGTGTTCGGGGGTGTCCAGATAGATGCTTCTCAGTGTCTTCGTCGTTGGGCTGCCTTTGGCCAGTTTCGACGCCTTCACGCGCGCCAAGAACTCGCTCGGCGACGCTTCGTCGAGGATGAATTTCAGCTCGATTTCGCCCATGACAGATTTGTGTCGGTTTTGTTGCAGTCCTAACCCATCCGGCACACGCCGACAACCGACCGTGGGGTGCGACTTGTGAAGCTGCAGCGTGCTGTACGACCGGCAGTTGCAGTGTCACGGTTGGCGGTCACTCGGTGCCCCGGCACAACCCTTCGAACCTCGCGTCGCGTCGCAAGTGGGTCACCACCGTCGCGGGCGCTTTTCCTGTATGTCGTCGTGAGCGTCTGAAGCGCCGCCATGCCCTCGCTGACCTCTATTCGCGCAGCCCGCTCGCGCAAATTCATGTCAGCTTCATAAATCCGTTGCGACGGTTTCGTACATGAAGGAGACGGCGTTGTTTTGAGGCCGCCCCCTGGAAAAGGATGGAAAAATGTCCAAGATCCCCGGCAAGACCGAAACGATCGAAAACGTCGAACTCCCTACCTTCGACCCGTCCAAGGCCACCGAGCAAGTCCGCGCTGCCGCCGAACAGGGCGTTGAGCAGGCGAAGGAAGCTTTTTCCAAATTGAGTTCGGACGCCGAAACGACTCAAAAGGCCTTTGAGTCGACCTTTGAAATGGCCAAGACGACCAGCAACGAGGTATCCCTGAAGATGATTGCTGCTCTGCGAGCCAACGCCGAAGCCGGCTTCACGCACCTCGAAGCGCTGGCTACCGTGAAGTCGCCGTCCGAGTTCTTCGAACTGCAGACAGCTTTCCTGCACAAACAGATCGAAAAGTCCGCCGAGCAGGCCAAGGCCTTGCAGGCCGTGATGATGAGAGCTGCCGAGGACGCGTCCAAACCGATCAAGGATGCCTTTGAGAAGGCTTTGAAGGAACGCAAGGCCGCCTGATTGCTTCAGGTAATCCGAGACCGAAGGTCAGTACCTCGTCTGCTGGCCACGATAGGCAAGACCGGCACCTCGCACCGGTCTTCCATTTGGTCGGACGGTTTTGTCTGCCCGACAGCATCGGAGTGACATCGTCCTCACGGTTTTCAGGCACGAAGCGCGGCCTTGGCCTCACGCTCTCGCACGGCCCTAAGCGTCTGGCACCAGGGTTTTGCCGGCGAATGAATATTTGACAGATCCGACCATGATCTGATGGCGGTCACCTAGCCGCCTTGATGCACGGCGATGAGGTTTTGGCGGCCTGAAGCGGCGATGTGGCCGCTGTTGGGCGCTTTTCCGCGCGCCGCGTCCAGGCGCCGGCGGTGATCCGTCGTGATGGCAGGTGGGGTTTGCAGGTTGCGGTCGGCGGGTTCGTTTCGGGGCGTCTGCGCCCCATCGTTATGTCGCGAGCCGCGGAATGCGATCGAGGACGATGCGCAGGATGCGTTGGTCGGGGCAGGATGTCGGCAGGTGCAGGCGGATTTGCGTCTTCATCTCGACCACCCGCGCAGCGATCTTGATGAGGCGCAAACGCAGCGTGTCGAATTGGGCGACGGCAAAGCT
>NZ_VLKT01000050.1 GCF_007830515.1 Mesorhizobium tianshanense | reverse complement strand
CACGGTTCCCCGTCGACCGGGAGCAGCAGCACGCCATGACCCGGCATGGAATGGTTCCGCCTTCAGCTGCAGGCACTCAGCCTCCGGCGGCGAACCCACGCGCGTCCATGGTGATCATCGGCGCCGACAGGGCCGCGCCCAGCTGCCCACCGTCCCGACAACACCGCGCGGAGGCGCAACGAAGCGGTCTGTCCGCATTCACCCCAGAGCTTCCCGACGGCGGTCGCGCAATCGCCGACATCTGCCGAAATCCGAAATCCCCATAGCCATCGCCTGTGGCCCGCGGGTTCCTTCCTCGGGGACTTTCGTACGCCTGCCGGCGCCCGAAACTCTTCACGGAAGCGGCCCGACCGGTTTCGGCCCCACTCCGGTCATCGTGCATACCGGGCTCAATGCCTGCAAAAGGATCGAAAACTGCCGTTTGAGATCAGGGGCCACCGTGTACCATGCTAAAACGCGTCAGCCCGGACGCTTACTCTGGTTCAGCGTATCCGGTTCAGCCCCGTGCATCCTCGCCACTGGCATCCTTGGCCGCCAAGTGCTCACCGACACGCTGCATCAGCCAGCCCCAAGCTTCCTTTTCGCCCTCGCCAGCGGTCTTTTCGATGGCAATCGAAAGGTAGGCGATTTCCGCCTCGATCTTGTCGCGCGGCAGCATGCCGAGCCGGCTGACCAGGATGGCCAGTTCCAGCACCGCCGCCTTGGCGCGGTTGAAGCCGGTGAACGGCGCATGCGTTTCCTCCCGCACCACGCGGCAGAAATGGCGGGGCCGCATACCATCGTCATCGACACTTTCGACTTCGAGGACGGAATGCGCGAGCGCCGCCGCGAGCCTCGGCACCGCAAACCCGTCAACCCCAACGGTTGGCCAATGCTTGCGGCCGGTCAGGCAGCCGGCAAAGATACGCACGTCGTCGGTATAATTGGCGATGGCGAATGGCACTTCGGCGAGATTGTCGAGCGTGACCGACGGCCGGAACGGCGCGATGACCCAGCCGTCCTTCTCAGCGATAATGCCGATCGGCGCGATGTGGACGGTTCCGGCCTTGTTGACCGTGGTGATGATCGATTCGCGAATGTAGGGCATGGTTTAGCGCTCTTTCTTCGCGCGAAGCGTGTGGCCCGCTTCCGCAAGACGGGTGCGGTCGGTTTCGGGAGCCGGCGCGGCAACGCCCCATGCGAGCGGCTCGTCCTGCACATAGCGCTTGCCGAGGCGCCACGCGATCTCGGCCTTCATCAGTTCCGCGCCGAGGTAGAACGCGTGCGCGCCATCGGCCTCAACGCCGAGCCCGGCAAACAGTTCGAACGCATCCCTGGCAACCGCATGCCCCTTGCCGTTGAAGACGTGGATGCCGTCCTCGGCGGTCATGATGCGGAAGTTCGCGTCGCGCACCTCTGCCGCTAATGCCTCGATATCGCCGGTCGAGGCCGTAAACGGCTTGCGGTCGTGAACCTGCAGCAGCCCCGGATGGTAACTCCGCGGCAGCGCACCGTCGTTCTTCGCGGCAAACAGGATGCGGCGGGCAATATCGTGCTCCTCGATCGTTCGCAGCGTGTGCGGGCTGACATGCACGGCAAGCACGTTTCGGACCTGCAGTTCCGAGCAGAGCCCGGCCAGAACGGCGGTAACGCCGGAACTGTCGGCGTCGGTCAATTCGGTGAGATTGCCGGTGCCCATCAGCAGTTCGACCTCGGGCCAGCGGCGGCGCGCCTCGATGAAACGCCCGAGTGAGGCGGCGAAGCCGAAATGGATCGGGTCGAGCACGGGATCGGCGATGAAGGCGACGCCGGCCTTTTGCGCCGCATCGATGGCCCGCCCGAGCGAATCAAGATCGCCGGGGGCGGACGGGATCAGCACCGGCACAGCCTTGTGGCCGAAGGCCAGCGGCAGCGTGTTCTCATCGAGGCTGAGAAGATAGTCCGCACCGGCGCGCGCGCCGATCGACAGTTCGTCCGTGCTGGCGGAATCGACGCTGACCAGAAATCCCCGTGCCTTCAGCTCGAGCACAGCCTCTTCCAGCAATGGAAACGGCGTTTCCGGCAGGCAGCCGAGATCGATGACGTCGGCGCCGGCCGCAACCAGCGCCCGCGCCCGCGCCACCAGCCCTTCGACCGACAGCATCGGCGCATCGACGATTTCGGCGAAGATGCGCATGTCGTGACGCGAAAGGTCTGGCGGCTCGCCCGCCCGGCCGAGAAAGGCCGGCAGATCGGCGATCTCGTCGGGGCCGCGTATGAAGGGCACGCCGAAATGGTTCGACAGGTGCTCGATGTCCCCCCGATAGCGGCCGGGCAGGATGACGCGGTCGGTGCCGCCTGTCAGGCTGAGCCGCCGCTTGATGATGTCTTCGGTCATTAGCGCCGCAACCTTGACGCCGATGTCGATGATCTCCCACGCAAATTCGGTTTCGCCAAGCCCCGCCAGCAGCCGTTCCAACCGGACCTTGGCCAGATGGCCGGTAAGGAAGACCAGCCGCTCAGCCATGGCTTGCGAGTTCGGCGTGGCGCCGCCTGACCGAGGTTTCGAGATCGGCGAGCGACTCGACCACCTGGGTGCGCTCGAAGCTCTTCAGCAGGTTGGTATTCTCCAGGTCGATCCTGCGCGGATAGACCTTGACCAGCCCATGCGGCGCCATGGTTTCGAGCTCCGGCGCGGTGTCGCAGGCAAAGACGATGGCCGGCACCCGGCACTTTCCCGCCTGGGCAAAGACATTGGTGGCAAGCGTATCGGAAATGCCGTGCACGCATTTGGCGACCGTGTTGGAACTGGCCGGCGCCACCACGACCGTGTGATAGACGCCGTGATAGAATTCGCCGACCGGGATCGCGCTCGCCGTCTTGTCGTGCAGCACGCGCGTCGTCTGCGGGAAATCCAGCTTGAGCTTGTACATGCGCAGCACTTCGTTGGCGGCTTTCGACACGAAGACATCGCAATGCTCGAGTTGGTGAATGAGTGCGAAGCTCTCCGTAAAAAAATGACCGGAACCGGTCAAAACCCATGCCCAGCGCGGCGTATGCAGCGTCGCCATCGCCTACCCTGCTTTTCTTGCCGGCCTGACCGGCGCCGCGATCGCGACGCCGGGCAGATTGCCCGCCGCGAGCAGCGCCCCGGCCCCGGCGGCATCTTTCGGGCCGGCGAGATGGAAATCGACGCCGTCGGGCAGCATGGCGGCGAAGCCGGCGTCGACGATGCCTCTGGTGGCCAGGCTGTCGATGGTGTCGCTGCCGAAGAAGGCGCCGGTCTGCTTGATCAGCAGCAGCGCCTTCGCGCCGAGCTTGCCGGCAAGCCAGGCGGCAAGCGAATCGGAGGTGATGTCCCAGGACACCGGAATGTCCGGCGCCGACAGGGCCAATGACGACGGCAGCCACACCGGGACCTTCCCAGCGTCCGACGCCCGCGCCATTTCCTGCAGCGACCGTGCCGGCGCCAGCCTTTCGTCACGGTCGAGGATGATTTGGCCGAACTGCTCCATGGCGAGGATCGCCATGGCGTGGGCGGCGGTGTCGGAAAAATCCATGCGGATCTGCGTCTCGCGCACCTGGTCGGCGAAGAGGCCGCCGCCGGGCACGATGACGACCGGCAGCTTGGAACCGGCCAGCGCCGCGATCCAGCTTTCCAGTTCCGCCGCACGGACCGTGCTGCCGCCCAGCTTGACGACGGCGCGCCTGACGACCTCGGGCCTTTCCTGTCGCGGCTGGGAAACAGCGCTTTGGCCTTTTCGGCCGGCAGAACCGGAGGCAACGCCGCGGCCTGCCGATTGGCGCTTGCGTTCGATCTCGACGCCGACGCCGCCTGGGCCGAGTTCGAGCTTTTCCACCCTTACCGTGACGCGCACGACACGCGGGTTCTCCAGGATGTACGTCGCCACCTGCTCGGCCAGGGCCTCGCTAAGCTGGACGTGGCCCCGCGCAACGATGGTGCGAATGCCGTCCATGATGATGTCGTAGGAGAACACATGGCGCATGTCTTCGGGATGGTCGGTGACTTGCAGCACGTCGGCGGTCACGTCGAAACGCACCTTCTGTGTATGGCCGTGCTCGAAGCTGTAAGCGCCGATCTGGACCGGCAGGACAAAGTCCCGCACGAAGATCTTGTCCGTGCCCAGCGTCGGGTCGGTGTCCGGCGAATAGCCCCTCGCCGCCAGCAGGCGGTAGTCGACGCTCGACGAGCCGCCGGCCCGGGAGACTTCCGGAACCAGCTCGCGGATCTGCGAAACCGCCTCGGCGCTGATCGAACCGGTGCGGCCGGAGTCGCCACACAGCGCCCCGCGAAAGCCGAGAAAATCGGGAGCGAAGGGCAACAGGCGCGGAATGTCGGGGGCCTCCAGCGATCCGCTCAGGCCAACCATGAGACCGAGCGATTTCGCTCGATCGACGAACCCCGGGATTTGCTCAGGCGGCAGATGGTCGAGCAGCCGCCCGTTCGCCTTGTTCGCGGTGTCGACCATGGCGCCATGGAAGCGATGTTTGGCAAATACCGGCAAAAGCTCGAAATCCGGCGCCAGATCGGCGAAAAGCACGGCGATCAGTTTCGTTCGCGCGGCGAGCGGCTCGAGCGCCGCCGCGCAAGCAGCGGCATTTGCCGACGGAAAAAAGCCTATCTTGACGTAATCGACGCCGGTGGCGGCGATCTCTTCGGCCTTGGCGCGGATCGTTTCGGGTTCCATCGGCAGGTCGCCGCACACCGCGCTGACCGGCGCCCGGCCGGCAATCAGCGAAATCGTCCGGCTGAGCGTTTGAATGGATACCGCGCCCAGCGCTCCCGCCTTCGGGTCCTTCAGGTCGACGATGTCGACGCCGCCCGCAAGCGCGATCTCCGCCTCG
Organism: Mesorhizobium tianshanense; assembly: GCF_007830515.1. Lineage (GTDB taxonomy): Bacteria > Pseudomonadota > Alphaproteobacteria > Rhizobiales > Rhizobiaceae > Mesorhizobium > Mesorhizobium tianshanense. The sequence goes on along the minus strand of NZ_VLKT01000050.1, from coordinate 48,613 downwards.
TCGACGCCGGTGACGCTGGCCAGCATTCTGGTCATTGGACTTTCTCCGGCGACAGGACGCCCTTGTCGAGACGATTGATCTTCCGGTGCGAGGATTCGCCCACCGCCTCGTCGGCGGCAGACTCCATATCGGCAAGGGCATTGCTGATCCTGGGCCCGTATACCGAAATCCGCCCGGCTGCCGTTCCGGCGAGAAGGCCTCGGACTAAAGCAGACGCAAGAAGTCCACTTCTAGGGTTTGATAAATTTTGCGGGTCAGCTAAGCTCATCACGGGCACCTTGACTTCGCGCCGGTCCGACAACAATCGGACTTTAGCGCAAGAACGGGTAATTTTATCGATGACGAGCGCGGTGCCGTGCACTCTCGCGGCCTTTTTGTGCTTTTTTTCCCTGACCGTCAACGTTCCCGGCGTGCTAGCCCAGGAAGCGTCGCCGGCCGCGACGGCCAAGCCGGAGAAAAAGGTAACCGAAATCAAGATAGGCTATTTGCGCGCCTATGCGCCGCAGCTGGCTTTGTCGGTGGTCGACGTCCCGCCGCGCGATGAAGGTGTTGCCGGCGCCAATGTGGCGATTGCCGACAACAACACGACCGGCAGCTTCCTCGGCCAGAAATTCAGCCTCGACGTCACCGAGGTAAAGCCGGACGCGGACGTCGTTCCGGCCTTCCAGGAAATGATCGCCAAGGGCGATCGCTATGTGGTTGCGGACCTCTCGGCCAGGCAATTGCTGTCGATCGCCGATCTTGCCCGCGACAACGGCGTCTTGATCTTCAATGCCGGCGCCACCGACGACAGTCTTCGCGAGGAGGAATGCCGCGCCAACATCTTCCACACCATCCCGACGCGCAGCATGCTGGCCGACGGGCTGGCGCAATATCTCATCTGGAAGCAATGGCGGCGCTGGGTGCTGATCTACGGCTCGCACGAGCGGGACCAGCTTTTCGCCGAGGCGCTGCGTCGGGCGGCGACCCGCTTCGGCGGCGAGATCGTCGGCGAAAAGGAGTTCAAGGATACCGGCACGGCACGGCGGACCGATTCCGGCGTCGTCCAGATCCAGCGGCAGATGCCTGTCTTCACCCAGGACCTGCCGGAGCACGACGTGTTGCTGGTCGCCGACGAGAGCGAGGTGTTCGGCACCTACGTTCCGTTCCGCACCTGGATTGCGCGACCGGTCGCCGGCACCGCCGGCCTCACGCCGTCGGCCTGGCATCCGGCCAGCGAGCAATGGGGCGGCACCCAGATCCAGAACCGCTTCGCCAAGGCAAACGGCCGCCGCATGATATCGAAGGACATGGCGGCGTGGACCGCGGTGCGCATCCTCGGCGAGGCCGCGACCCGCACGCAGGGCGCCGATCCGCGCAAGATGGCCGACTTCATCCGCTCCGACGATTTCTCGATCGCCGCCTTCAAGGGGCAGAAGCTGACCTTCCGCAAGTGGAACCAGCAGTTGCGGCAGCCGATCTTCCTCGGCGACAACCGGTCGGTCGTCTCGACCTCGCCGCAGGAAGGTTTTCTGCACCAGGTGTCCGAGCTCGATACGCTCGGGGTCGATGAGCCGGAAACGAAATGCGTGCTTGAGTAGAACAAATTGGGAGGGATTTCAGTGCAGAGAGGAGCTTACGCGCTCGCCATTTTCGCGACCGGCTTCATGGCCGGCCCGGCGGCGGCCTATACGGCCTATGTTTCCAACGAGAAGGACAACACGATGAGCGTCGTCGACACCGCGACGATGCAGGTGGTGAAGACCGTCAATGTGGGGCAGCGTCCGCGCGGCATCACCATCTCACATGACGGCAAGCACGTTTATCTCTGCGCCAGCGACGATGATTCGATCGAGGTGATCGACACGGCAACCCTGGAGATCGTCGATACCTTGCCCTCCGGGCCCGACCCGGAACTCTTCGTGCTCTCGCCTGACGGCAAGACACTCTACGTCGCCAATGAGGACGACAATCTCGTCACCGTCATCGACATCGAGAGCAAGAAGGTGCTGGCCGAGATCCCGGTCGGCGTCGAACCGGAAGGCATGGGCGTCAGTCCGGACGGAAAGACCATGGTCAACACGTCGGAAACGACGAACATGGCGCATTTCATCGATACGACGACCCACGAGATCACCCACAATGTACTGGTGGACACGCGTCCGCGCTTCGTCGAGTTCACGCCCGACGGCAAGCAGGCCTGGGTGAGTGCCGAGATCGGCGGCACGGTTTCGGTGATCGACAATGAAACGCGCGAGATCGTCCACAAGATCACCTTCGAGATTGCTGGGCTGAGGGCCGAATCCATCCAGCCGGTCGGCGTGCGCATCACCGCCGACGGCAAGAAAGCCTATGTGGCGCTCGGACCGGCCAACCGCGTCGCGGTGATCAACACTGAGACATACGAGGTCGAGAAATACGTGCTGGTCGGCCAACGTGTCTGGCAGCTCGCCTTCACCCCGGACCAGAAGACCATCATCTCGACCAACGGCGTATCGAACGACATCACCTTCATCGACGTGGCGACCGACGAGCCGGTGCAGTCGGTGACCGTCGGCGCGCTGCCGTGGGGTGTCGTCGTCTCGCCCAATTGAATCAAACAGGCAGAAAAACAGCAGAAGGGTAGGAAATCATGCGGAAATTTCGGGCACTTGCATTCGCTGCATTGGTCGGCATGGCACTCACGCAGGGCCACGCCTGGGCGCAGGACGACGACGATGACGATGACGCAGCCGCCGGTGCCGCCACCAAGACGGACGCCAGTCCCGAAACCGAGAAGGCAACCCGGGCCAGCAAGGACGTGCCGGAACTTATCCTCGGCGCCAAGGACGACCAGTTCACCGTCAACCAGAAGGACTTCCAGCTGATCGCCGGCCAGGGCTATCGCTGGAAGATCACCGCGGCCGGCGGGCTGGAGTACAAATTCCATACCGACCTCTTCCGCAATGTGTGGAACAATCAGATCGTCATCAACGACCTCGAGGTGCACATGAACGGCGCGCCCGCATGGCTCGAATTCGACGCCGACGGCACCATCCAGGTACAGTTCACCACCGTGAGGCCCGGCATCTACACGTGGTCGGTGCCCGACCTCGCCGACAAGGGCATGAAAGGCACGATCACGATCAAGTAGGGTCAGCGGCAAGTGGGGTCACCGGAAAGCAGGGCCTGCGCCATCGAGCCCGGTGCGCCAGACTGCCGGTGCGCCGGGCTCCTAGTGTGCTAGACTCCCGGGGCGCTAGACTATCGTCGACGACAAGGAGCCAGCCGGCGTGCAGCATGTGAGGACAAGCGGGCCAGGAGATGAGGTGGCGGCGCTCGACGTTGCCGGCGTCGGCCATTTCTATGGTCCGAAGCGGGCGCTCAACGACGTTTCGTTCTCGATCGCGCCGGCGACTTTCACCGTTCTTCTCGGCCTCAACGGCGCCGGCAAGACAACCCTGTTCTCGCTGATCAGCCATCTTTACGACACGCGCCGCGGATCGATCCGCATCTTCGGCCATGACGTCAGCCGCGCCTCGGGCGAAGCGCTCAGGCGTGTCGGCATCGTGTTCCAGGCACGCACGCTCGACCTCGATCTCAGCGTCCACCAGAACCTCTCCTACCACGCCTCGCTGCATGGCATCGGAGGACGCGAGGCCCGGCAGCGTATTGCCGCGCTGCTCGATACAGTGGACATGCAGGGCCGTCAGCATGACAAGGCACGCAGTCTTTCCGGCGGCCAGATGCGGCGCATCGAGATCGCCAGGGCACTGCTCCACCGCCCGTCCCTGCTGCTGCTCGACGAGGCGACCGTCGGCCTCGACATCCAGTCGCGCGCGGGCATTCTCGCCACCATTCGCAAGCTCGTCGAAACCGAGGGCATCGGCGTGCTGTGGGCGACGCATCTGATCGATGAGGTCGAAGACGGCGACCATGCCGTCGTCTTGCGGCAGGGCGACCTAGTCGCCAAGGGCAAGGTGGCCGATGTCGTCAGGGCGAGCGGTGCCGGTTCGATCCGCGACGCCTTTTCGAGGCTCAGCCGCATCGAACCGGCCGGCAGCGCGGAGATATCGCCATGAGCGCTCCCGCAATGCCCGAAAAAGTCGCCGGCATCATGCCGAGGTTCGAAAAATTCGGCCTGCGCCACTATCTCATCTGCCTCAAGGGCGTAGTCCTGCGGGAGTGCCTGCGCTTCCTGCACCAGCGCGAGCGCTTCATATCCTCGCTGGTTCGGCCGCTCATCTGGCTGTTCATTTTTGCCGCCGGATTCCGGCAGGTGCTCGGCGTATCGATCATCCCGCCCTACAAGACCTACGTGCTCTACGAGGTCTACATCACGCCGGGCCTGTGCGGCATGATCCTGCTGTTCTCGGGCATGCAGTCTTCGCTGTCGATGGTCTATGACCGCGAGATGGGCAACATGCGCACTTTGCTGGTTAGCCCCTTCCCGCGTTGGTTTCTTCTGGTGTCGAAGATGCTCGCCGGCGTCGCCGTATCGATCGCGCAGGTCTACGCGTTCCTGATCGTTGCCTGGTTCTGGGGCGTCAAGGCGCCGCCGCTCGGCTATCTCATGGTGCTGCCGGCGCTGTTCCTGTCGGGCATGATGCTTTGCGCGCTCGGCATGCTTTTGTCCTCGATGATCAAGCAGCTCGAAAACTTCGCCGGCATCATGAACTTCGTCATCTTCCCCGGCTATTTCGCCTCTCCGGCGCTGTATCCGTTGTGGCGCATCCAGGAGGCGAGCCCGCTGCTTTACAAGATCTGCCTCGCCAATCCGTTCACCTATGCCGTCGAACTGATCCGCTTCGCCTTCTACGGCCAGGTCGACTGGCTTTCGCTGGGCGTCGTTGCCGGCTGCACAGTGCTGTTCCTTGCCGCCGCCATCATCGCCTACGACCCTTCGCGCGGCCTGATAACCCGCAAACAGGACACGGGAGGAAATGCCTGATGGCACGAATGAGCCTTGTTCGCGGCCTGGTTGCGCTTGCCCTGCTCGCGCCTGGCGTGAAAGCCAACGCGGCGAACGCCGATCCGGACTGGCCCTGCATACAGCGCAAGGTGCCGCAACTCTCGCTCGGCCAGATCTGGAACGGGCCGGAGCTTCCCCCGGCGGCGAAGGGCTGGTCGAAGGACCCCGCCATTTCCGAGTTGGTAGAGGAGGTGGCAGCCCGGAGGGTGCCGATTGCGGAAGCCCAGAAGAAGATCAGGGATTTCGCCGCCGCCATGCCGGCTGAGCAGCTTGCACCGAAAATGGCGATGCTGGTGCAAGGCATGTTCGACCACATGGACGCCGAGCGTTCGCAGGTGATGTCGGGCATTTCCCGTTACGCCCGCAAGCAGATCGAAATGGCCGCCGGCTTGCGCAAGGAAGCGTCCGACGTCGATGCGTTGCGGGCAAAGCCCGATGCGGGTCCCGACGAAATCCAGCGGCGAACCGATCAACTGACTTTCGCAACGCGAATTTTCAATGAACGCGTCCAATCGCTGACCTACGTCTGCGAGGTGCCGACGATAATCGAGCAGCGGCTCTATCAACTGTCCAAGACTGTCTCGGAGACGCTAGCCGCGAAGAAATAGACCTTATCCGATCTTCGCGGCGGATCTCATATCCCGCGGCCAGGCAGCACGCGCCAACGCTGCACGAAATAGCCGGGATGTGTCTCGACCCACCGGGCCACCAGCGGCTGCGCCTGCATGAAGGCGGTCCCGGGATTCATCGCCAGGCCGTCCACCATTTGTTCGCGCTGTTCACAGGTCTGCGGCACATCGGTCAGGCAGACCATCATAACGAGTGTGTAAAGCATTACCCCTTGTCCCCATCGAATTCCCGAACCCCATGCCCGGGAGGTTTCCGAGATACCGACCAGTCTGCAGGGGTCGCACATACAGATCGCTTACAGGCGTGAAAGGACGTGGCCCCCGTTCTTTTCGCAGTGCAACATAACATACTGCTTATCTAACGCCAACGGTCGCCTCAGACCGGCAACCCGTTCTGCTTTCGCAGGCTCTTGTCGAATGCGGACGCGGGGACGAAACGGCGCAGGAGACTGACCTGGCGCGCCATTTTTCCCGCCGCATAGCGCCTCCTCGGAACGGCATCGGTCGCAGCCGCCAAAATCGTCTTGGCTACCACTTCGGGCGAATCGCCTTTTTCCATTGCTTTGCGCACGACTGCGTTCATGCCAGCGCGCGCAGCGTCATAGATATCAAGCAACTGGTCCGGCCTGGCGAGATTGTCTTCGAAGGACGTGCGGGTATAGGCGGGTTCGACCAATGCAACGCGAATCCCGAACGGGCGCAGTTCGTGGTCGAGCGATTCGGAATAGCCTTCGATGGCATGTTTGGTCGACGCATAAAGCGCGAAATAGGGAGCTGGGATGAACCCCTGCACCGAACTCAGATTGACGATTCTACCCTTGCCTTGACGGCGCATTGTCGGCAGGACCGCGTTGGTCACGCGGAGCACGCCGAAGACGTTCACATCGAACAGTGCCTGAGCCTGCGCCAGCGAGGACTCTTCCGCGCCGCCGAACAGACCCATGCCGGCATTGTTGACGAGCAGGTCGATGCGCCCGGTCTCGGCCAGCACGTCATCGACCAGTTTCGCCACCGACGCGTCGTCGGTCACGTCACAGGCCAGCATGGTCAGGCCGTCAGAGTTTTTGGCGGCTGCGCGACGGCTGGTGCCGAACACGCGGAAACCGGCGCTTTGCAAAGCTATGGCCGTCGCGCGCCCGATGCCGGAGGACGCCCCCGTCACCAGGGCGACGCCAGGATTGGTCTTGTTCATCGAAATCATTTCTTTCTTTGGGTTCGATTGCCGGCTGCAGGCGTGCGCACAAATGGAGATGTGGCGCACTCCCCGGCGATCCGATGAGGCCATTACTCGGCAATGGCCCCAGTTCGCTGGTTGGACACCGATCCCACCTCGGTGACGGTAAGCTTGTCGCCGGAGCGCGAAATCTCGAGGCTTTGGTCGGGTTCGCCCAATTTCCGCGGCACGGATATCGTAGCCGACTGCCCTTCGGAGAGAGTGGCCGAGAAGCGCATCGGGAGCCCGGCCTCACCATCGGCTATCGTTGCGATCACCCGATAGCCGTCATTTTCGTCGGTGTAGTGTAAGACGCCGCGAAAACCGCCGAGATGGATACTCTCCCCGGCCATGGCCGACAGCTCACCGGCATGCAGCGGGGACACGGCCAGGCCGAATGCCATCACACCACCGATGAGGCTGATCGCCGCGAGGCTTCGCTGACGGCTAGGTTCTAGATGGGTGACGCCAAGATTGGTCTTGTTCATGGTAGGCACTCCTTTCTTTGTGCTGGATTAGGTATCGAAATGATGTTACTATCATTTCGATATCAAGTCACTATCAAAATGATACGAACATGAAAAATCTTTCCGACGCCTCTTGCCCGATCGCCCGCAGCCTTACCTGCGTCGGCGATGCGTGGAGCATGTTGATCCTTCGCGACGCGAGCCAGGGGCTCACCCGCTTCGACGAATTCCGGAAAAGTCTGAGCATCGCCCCCACCATCCTGACCCGGCGGCTGGCGACGCTGACGGAGGAGGGATTACTGGAAAAGCGGCGCTACTCGGAGCGGCCTCCGCGCGATGAGTACGTGCTGACCGCCGCCGGACGCGACTTCTTGCCGGTGCTCATCTTGATGGGTGCGTGGGGACGCCAGTACCGTGGCGAAGGCAGGTTGGCGCGATACATAGACGCAGAGACAGGCGATGAAATCGAGCCGGTCGCCGTGGATGCCGTCACAGGGGCAAAGATCGGCACCCGTCCAATTCGCGTTGCAACACCCGAATAGCATCCGCCGTCAGTCGCCGCGTGACGACCAAGCTTGACGTCACAGAGCGTCGCGCTTGCCGCTTTGGCTAACTTACAATTGGTTCGGCGACAGCTTCTTCGAGGCCAGCTGCCGCTTGGGCGGCAAGACCACGGCCCGCTGCTTGTGAATCTTGAAATTCCTCGAGTGCATGGACCCTGCCCCACCGCAGGGTGAACACGTGGAGACCACGGTTCACGTACGACGCGCCGCCGTTGAGCAACGTTGCGGTGCCGTCCCACTGGGCAAACACGGTGGTATGCCACGGCCAGCCCTGCACCCAGATGTGGTTAACCGTGAGATGGAGGTTAGGCAGGACGCGGCCGAGGCGCTCAAACCAGCGGCGCAGGGCTTCTTTGTCGTGGCGCTCACCACCAAGCGCGTGGGCGCCGGAAACGCGGTGATGGACATACGGCGCGACTGCTTTCACCGCCTCATCCCAGCGATGGTTGTTGACGTGGTCGAAGGTCTTTCGGATTTCATTCTTCACAATGTAACTGTATAACATTGGACTTCTCCTCCAAAGCGACAGTGGGATTGGGATGGCATCAAGCGTTGACGCCCAGCTGGATCAGGCGCGATGCCTTCGACATGGCGAGCGCCTGGGCATCGGTGTTCGCAACAATGAACTCTGCGCCCTCAAGGTTCTGCGCGATCATGTTGTTGACGGCGTTTCCACCGCCGCCGCCCACGCCGATCACGGTGATCCTGGGCTTCAGTTCAACGATGTTGGGGGTGGCAGTCATCGCCAATCTCCAGCGAGTCGGAATCCAAGCCTGTGACGGCAGGGAGCACACGAATAGGGTAATGCCCGTCTCCCGCGCGGGATCAGGCGGGGGGCGATCGCAAGCGTCGGGCTGCCAGGCGTCAGAGGCAGGGCTTCAATCACCGGACTCTCCGATGCTCGCACCGGCCAGCTCGTCCGTACAGCGCCGGAATAGTGCGCTGGCATTGACGCCTCCGAAGCCGAAGCCATTGGAGATTGCGTAGTCCATCCCCATTGGCCGGGGCTGGTTTGCGACGAAGTCGATCCCCTCGCCGGCTGGATCCGGAGCGCTCAAATTGAGGGTCGGCGGAGCCACTTGATCCCTGAGTGCCAGGATTGTGAAGATGGCTCCAAGCCCGCCGGCGGCTCCAAGCAGGTGTCCGGTCGCTGACTTCGTTCCGCTGACAGCTATGGTGAAATCTGCGCCGAAGACTCTTCTGATCGCCTCGATTTCCCCCAGATCGCCGACGGGCGTGGAGGTCGCGTGCGCATTGAGGTGGCGAACCTCACGCGCCGAAATGTCGGCCTGGGCGATCGCGATCTCCATGGCTCGGCGCGCACCGTCGCCGTCCTCGGGACCGGAAGTGACGTGATGAGCATCCGCCGTCGTGCCGTAGCCGACGAGTTCAGCGATCGGTTTCGCGCTGCGCGCAAGCGCGTGGTTCAATTCTTCGATGACCAGGACACCGGCTCCTTCGCCCATGACGAAGCCGTCACGCAACATATCAAAGGGGCGCGAGGCTTGAGCCGGCGTCTCATTGAAGCCGGTGGAAAGGGAGCGAGCCGCGGCAAAACCACCGAGACTGACGATGTTCATGCATGCTTCCGTTCCACCGCACACGGCGATATCGGCTTCATTGGCGCGGATAAGGCGAGCCGCATCGCCGATCGCCTGAATGCCGGCCGCGCACGCCGTCACCGGTGCGCCGAGTGGTCCTTTGAAGCCGTAGCGGATCGAGATGTGGCCCGCTGCGAGGTTCACCAGGAAGGATGGCACTGTAAAAGGTGATAGGCGGCGGACGCCGCGCCGGTCGACCGTGCGTACCGCCTCGGTTATGGCCGGGAACCCGCCAACGCCCGAGGCGATGATCGTGGCCGTGCGCAAGCGATCCGCTTCCGAGACGGGTGCCCATCTTGCTTGGGCGAGTGCCTCTTGTGCAGCCGCGAGCCCGAAGAGGATGAACCGGTCTACCTTGCGCTGGTCCTTCGCAGCCAGGACGGTATTCGGATCGAAGCCGGCTTCGGGGTCTTCTTCCAGGGAGGGAACCACCCCTCCGATCTTCGCCGGAAGGTCTCCCACCACATCGTCCGGAAGCCTCCGGATGCCCGAGCGACCGGCCAGGAGGCGCGACCAGGACGCTTCGACGTCGGCAGCAAGGGGCGTGACCGCTCCCATGCCTGTAACGACAATCCGTCGCATCTATTCTCCTATCAATTTGGGTGCGCCGCCAGCGTTGCCCACGCCGTTCAAGCGGCGACTGCTTCGCGAATCTGATTGGTCGCCGCATCCAGAAAGGCCTGCGCGAGGTCGGGGTCGTTGACGACGCGCGATAGTGTCAGCGCACCGACCATCGTCGAGAGAATGGCCATGGCCTTTCCATCGGACTCCTCGCCATTGGTCTCGGCAATGAAACGGCCAAGGATCTCGAGATGCTCCTTGATCCCCGCTTCGAACGGCGCTTTCACGTCCACGCCCTGTCTGGCGGCATCCGAACCGAGCGCTACGATCGGGCAGCCGTCCATCCTTTCTCCGCGATGGTCCATACTGAGGTAGAACGCGATCACCGCGCCAAGTGGATCCTCTGGTTTTGCTGCGGTCGCGGCCGACCATCGGAGGGTGGCGCTCTCCATTGCCCGCCTGGACGCCTGCGCCGCCAGGTCCTCCTTTGATGCGAACTGCTTGTAAAAGGCGCCTTGGGTCAGCCCGGCACCCTTCATCAGATCCTTGAGGCCGATGCCGTCAAAGCCTCGCTCCCGAAAAAGGCGGCTTGCCACATTGATCACGGTTTCGCGGTTTTCCGCGGCCTGACTGCGACTTACGCGCATCGTCATCTCCTTTTTTAGATTGCATTCGTAATCTATATCGAATATAGAGTGTGAATGCAATCTATTTTTGATGTGAGGGCGACGGGCATGAAAAAGAGAAATCTTGTGGTATTAGCCGGTGTCTTGGCCGCAGCGTCAGTGTCGGCGGCATTCGCCACATTTGCCCTTTCCACTCAGGAAACCTCCACCGTGAGCGACCCGAGACAGGAACGGCCGATCGTCAGGCTAGTGACGGCAGCGCCGGTGGCCGGGTCCGAACGCAACTTCACCGGCATCATCGGAGCGAGGGTGGAGAGCAATCTCGGTTTTCGCGTCCCCGGCAAAATCGTGGAACGGCTCGTGGATGTCGGTCAGGAGGTCAAGGCCGGTCAGCCGCTGATGCGGATCGACGATACCGACCTTCGCCTCGCGCTCACGGCGAAGCGCAACGCCGTTGCCGCAGCGCGTGCGATGGTCGTTCAGACGGAACCGGACGAACGGCGATACGCCAGTTTGCTTAAGGATGGATTTGTCCCCCGACAGCGCTACGAGCAGGCGACGGCCGCGCTGGATACGGCCAAGGCGCAACTCGCCGCCGCCGCCGCGGAGGCAAGGGTCGCCGAGAACGAGGCAGCCTACGCGGTCCTCTTGGCGGACGCGGATGGAACGGTGGTTGAGACGCTTGGGGAGCCGGGGCAGGTCGTCTCCGCCGGCCAGGCGGTGGTGCGGGTCGCCAAGGCCGGCGCCCGCGAAGCGGTGGTCGCGCTTCCCGAAACAATCCGGCCGGCGATCGGGTCGGCGGCCGAGGCCAGCGTGTATGGTGGCGATGGGCGTCGCTATACGGCACGTCTCCGGCAATTGTCGAACTCCGCCGATGTCCGTACCCGTACTTATGAGGCGCGTTATGTGCTCGACGGTGAGGCCGCAGCAGCGCCGTTTGGCGCGACGGTAACCGTTCGGCTTGCGAGCCCGGCACGCCAGGCGGAAGTCCAGGTGCCGCTGGGAGCCGTGCTCGACGACGGTGAAAAGACCGGCGTCTGGGTCTTGGACAGCGCCACCTCGACGGTGAAATTTCAGCCCGTCCAGCTTGTTCGGGTGACCAGCGAAACCGCCGTGGTCACCGGACTGAACTCAAACGACCCGATCGTTTCGCTCGGCGCCCATCTCCTGCAGGAGGGCGCGCGCGTCAGGACTGCGTCTGAAAGCGGAGACAAGGGATGAACCTCAATCTTTCCGCAATCGCCGTTCGCGAACGGGCCGTCACCCTGTTCTTCATCCTCCTGCTTGTGGCCGCCGGCGCCTATGCGTTCCTCATGCTCGGACGGGCGGAGGATCCCAACTTCACCATCAAGACCCTGACGGTCACGACGGCCTGGCCGGGCGCGACGGCACATGAGATGCAGGATCTCGTCGCCGAACCGCTGGAGAAGCGGCTGCAGGAGCTGGCCTGGTACGACCGGGTGGAGACGACCACACGGCCAGGCTATGCGTATATGACTGTCACGCTGAAGGACAACACACCGCCATCCGTCGTGCAGGAGGAATTCTACCAGGCCCGCAAGAAGCTCGGGGATGAAGCCCGCAACCTGCCGCCGGGCGTCTATGGCCCCTTTGTCAACGACGAATATTCGGACGTGAGCTTCGCCCTTTATGCGCTGAAGGCCAAGGGCATGCCGATGCGTGAACTGGCCAGGCAGGCCGAAGTGATCCGCCAGGACCTACTGCATGTGCCCGGCGTCAAAAAGATCAATATTCTCGGTGAACGTCCCGAACAGATATTCGTCGAGTTTTCCTATGCCAAACTGACGACCCTCGGCGTGTCGGCACAGGACATCGTCGCCGCCTTGCAGCGGCAGAACACCGTCACGCCGGCGGGCTCGATCGACACAAAGGGGCCGCGAGTCTTCATCCGGGTCGACGGCGCCTATGACAGTGTCCAGGGGATCGCCGACACGCCGATCGTCGCTGCCGGGCGGACGTTGAAGCTCTCCGACATCGCCGAGGTCCGCCGAGGCTACGAGGACCCTCCCACCTATCTCATCCGACGCCAGGGCGAGCCCACGATCATGCTCGCGGCGGTCATGCAGGAGGGCTGGGACGGCCTCGCGCTCGGCAAGGCGCTGGAGGACAGGACAGCGGCCATCGCAAAGACACTGCCGCTCGGGATGACGCTCGACAAGGTGAGCGACCAGGCCGTCAACATCACCTCGGCGGTTGACGAATTCATGATGAAATTCGCGATGGCGCTCGGCGTGGTGCTGCTGATCGCCCTGATCAGCATGGGTTGGCGCGTCGGCATCGTCGTCGCGGCCGCCGTCCCTCTGACGCTTGCCGTCGTGTTCCTCATCATGCTGGAAACCGGTCGGTTCTTCGACCGCATCACGCTTGGCGCCCTCATCCTGGCGCTTGGCCTTCTCGTGGACGATGCCATCATCGCCATCGAGGTGATGGTGGTGAAGATGGAAGAGGGAATGGATCGCATAAAGGCGGCGGCCTATGCGTGGAGCCACACCGCGGCGCCGATGCTGTCGGGAACCCTCGTCACGATCGCCGGCTTCCTGCCGGTGGGCTTCGCGCGCTCGACGGCGGGCGAATACGCCGGCAACATCTTTTGGGTCGTGGGGTTCGCCCTCATCGTCTCCTGGATCGTCGCGGTGATCTTCACGCCCTATCTTGGCGTTAAGATGCTGCCCGAGATCAAACCGGTCGAAGGCGGCCACCACGCGATCTACAACACACCGAACTATCGGCGCCTGCGGCGGCTCATCACCTTTGCTGTGCGCCACAAGTTCGCAACCTCCGGTATCGTTGCTATCGCCTTCGCACTTTCCGTTGTCGGCATGGGTTCCCTCAAACAGCAGTTCTTCCCGACATCCGACCGCCCCGAAGTGCTGGTGGAGGTTCGCCTGCCGGAAGGCACCAGCATCGAGACGACAACCGCCACAGTGAAGAAGCTCGAAGACTGGCTGGACGAACAGCCCGAGGCCGAAATCGTCACGAGCTATGTCGGTCAAGGCGCTCCGCGCTTCTTCTTCGCGATGGCGCCGGAGCTGCCTGACCCTGCCTTCGCCAAGGTTGTCGTGCTGACCCCGGACGCCGAGGCACGTGAGGCTTTGAAGCACCGGCTCCGAGAGGCGGTATCACAGGGGCTTGCACCCGAGGCCTATGTGCGCGTCACGCAGCTCGTGTTCGGCCCCTACACGCCGTTCCCGGTCGAGTTCCGGGTCATGGGACCCGATTCCGCGCAACTGTACAGCATTTCCGAAAAGGCCCTCGACATCATGCGGGGCGTTCCGGACGTGCGGCAGGCCAGCCGCGACTGGGGCAATCGCACGCCTGTGCTCCGCTTCGTCCCCGACCAGGATCGGCTGAGCCTCATTGGCCTCTCGCCGGCCGAGGCGGCCCAGCAACTACAGTTCCTGCTCACCGGCATCCCCGTTACGCAGGTTCGCGAAGACATCCGCAATGTCCCCGTCGTGGCACGCAGCGCCGGCGGCGAGCGGCTGGATCCGGCGCGTTTGGCGGACTTCTCCCTGATGAGCCGGGACGGCCGCTCGATACCGCTCGACCAGATCGGCCATTCGGAAATTCGTCTAGAAGAGCCGATCCTCAAGCGCCGCGATCGCACGTCCGTCATCACGATCCGCTCGGACATCAATGAGGCGACCCAGCCTCCTGAGGTTTCCAGGGAGATCATGAAGGCGCTTCAGCCGCTGATCGCATCCCTTCCGGCCGGCTATCGCATCGAATTGGGCGGATCGATCGAGGAGGCTGAAAAGGCCAACACCGCGCTAGCCAAAGTCTTCCCGGTCATGATAGCCGCCATGCTGATCGTTATCATGCTGCAGGTGCGGTCCTTCTCGACGATGTCCATGGTCATGCTGACGGCGCCGCTTGGCCTGGTCGGCGTCGTGCCGATGCTGCTCACCTTCAACCAGCCCTTCGGCTTCAACGCCATTCTGGGCATGATAGGACTGGCCGGCATCCTCATGCGCAACACGCTGATCCTGACTGAACAGATCAAGGAGAACCGTGCTGCCGGCCTTGACGACTATCACGCCGTCATCGAGGCCACGGTGCAACGCACGAGGCCCGTGATCCTGACGGCACTCGCCGCCGTGCTGGCCTTCATCCCCCTCACGAGCTCCGTCTTCTGGGGATCGATGGCCTATACGCTGATCGGCGGCACGGCGGTCGGCACGGTGCTGATCTTGCTCTTCCTTCCCGCGCTCTATGCCGCGTGGTTCCGGATCAGGCCGACTGCCGATGAGAACCATGAGGTATCGACGGAGGAACCGGAACAGCGAATAGCAATGGCTGCCGAGTGAGGCCCTTTTGTCAGAGGAGACGGGTCAAGTTCTCGCCCCCGGCTTTGCCTGAACATACGCAGGGCCAGCTGCACGTCTTGCCGCTTACAGATGATCCACGGCGAATCCGGCAGATCGCTTCATCAGTTCTGGAGACATCCGTGAATCGCTCGGTCCGAACGCGAACTGATCCCGACGAGGTGCGTGCGCGCATCCTGGACGTAGCGGAGGAGCACTATCGTCGCATCGGCTACCACAAGACGTCGGTGGCCGACATCGCCACTGTACTGGGCATGAGCCCGGCGAACGTCTACCGTTTCTTCCCCTCCAGGGGTGCGATCAACGAGGCCATCTGCGGGCGGGTCATGAACGAGGTCGTTGACATCGCCTTTGCGATCGCACGCGCGAACGCGCCAGCCTCGGAGAAGCTCGACCGGCTCCTGACTGCCGTTCACCACCACAACAAGACGAAACTGGCCAAGGAAAAGCGCATGCACGCCTTGATTGTCGCCGCCATGCAGGAAAACTGGGCGATCGTCAGGGCGCATGTCGAGCGGATGGCGACGATCTTCGAGGCGATCATCCGCGAGGGCATCGAAGCGGGCGAACTCAAGGTCGAAGATCCCTCGGGAGCGGCGCGTGCGGTCAGGACCGCGTTCACGCCGTTCTTCCACCCGATTCTGATCGAGCAGTGCGTTCAAAACGGCGAAGACACCGAAGCGGCCCTGCGCGAGCAGATTCGCTTTATCCTGAAAGCTCTCGGCACGTCGAACTAAGGCGTGCCGTACGCAGGGCGGCCGCGCGCCCTAACTCGCGCGATCTCTGGTGTTCGGCTCGTCGTGCGGATAGAGCTTGCCGAACAGGGGCAGGTACATCGCGCCCTTGCGCATCAGGAAATCGTGGAACGTCGCCATGGCCGGCGAGACCGCGTGATCGGTGCGCATCACCGAAAACCATTGCCGGCGGATCGGCATGCCGACAACGTCGAGGATGACCAGCCGGCCGGCTTCGGTTTCCGCGGCGATGGTGTGGGCGGAGATGAAGGCGATGCCGAGACCGGCCATCACCGCCTGCTTGATCGTCTCGTTCGAGCCCATCTCGACGCCGAGATCGTCGATGCGGCCGGGCACGTCGCTCAGGAATATTTCCAGCGAGATGCGCGTGCCGGAACCGGGCTCGCGAATGATGAAATGCTCTTCGGCGATCCGCTCCTTGGAAATGTCGCGTGCCGACGCCAGCGGGTGGTCGGGCGGCGCGATGATGACCAGCGGGTGATCGCCGAAGACCGAGGCACGCACCGGGACTTCCTTCGCCGGGCGTCCCATCAGCGCGATGTCGATGTCGTGGTTCTTCAGACTGTCGATCGTTTCGGCGCGGTTGCCGATGGCGAGCCGCATGTCGATGTCGGGATGCTCCTTCATGAAGCCGGCCATCAGCCGCGGCGCGAAATATTTGGCGGTGGAAACGACGCCGAGCCTCAAGCTGCCGGTGCGCACGCCCTTGATCGCATCCATCTTGTCTTCGAGCAGACGAAGCCGCTCCTCGATGGCCTGCGCCGTCTCGACGAAGGCCAGACCTGCGGCAGTGGGACGCATGCCGTCCGACGTCCGGTCGAACAGGGCCAATTGGAACTCCTCCTCCACCTGCCGCAACTGGATCGTCACCGCTGGAGGAGACAGGCCTAACACCTTGGCCGCACTGACGATTTTTCCATGGCTGATGATCGCCTGAACGGTCTTGAATTGCTTGAGCGTGAGGTTTCTCATAGCGCATACTAAAATTTTTTTACTGCTAAAGTAAAGTTATTGAATTTTACTTATCCGGCATCGTTTGTTTTCATTTCCCAATCCGGCCTCCGAGGAGATGCGGCTGGATCGGGAGGTTACAATGCCAGCGGCGACGCTCGACGCATTTCTGAATTCCTATCTTGGCCCGCCCGACGAACTGCGCTCCGCGGTCGTCGCGACCATCCGTCAGTTGACGCAGGCCGCCACCAAGATCCGCAACACCATCAATCAAGGGGTGCTCGGCGCCGCCTTTGCCGGAACCCGCAGCGCCAACGCCGACGGCGACATCCAGAAGGATCTCGACATCTTCGCCGACGATATCTTCCTCGACGCCATGCGCCACGCTCCGGTGGCGCTCTACGCCTCAGAGGAACTGGAGCTGCCGGTCCTGCTAGACAGGCAGGCGCCTCTCGCCATCGCCATCGACCCGCTCGACGGCTCTTCCAACATCGACACCAACGTGTCGATCGGAACGATCTTCTCGCTCCTCCCTGCAACTGGCGCGCCGGATGGAAATCCGGCCGCCTCTTTTTTGCAGGCAGGCGTGAACCTGTTGGGGGCCGGTTTCTTCATCTATGGGCCGCAGCTGGCGCTCGTTCTGTCGCTCGGCAGCGGCACGCATGTCTTCGTTCTCTCGACCAGGCTCGGCACCTTCGTCCAGGCCTACGAGAGCCGGATCATCCCGGCGCGCACCCAGGAGTTCGCCATCAACGCCGCCAATTACCGGCATTGGGACGAGGCGGTGCGGCTCTACATCGACGACTGCCTCGAAGGCACCGAAGGCCCACGCGGAAAGGATTTCAACATGCGCTGGATCGCATCCCTGGTTGCAGACTGCTATCGGATATTGATGCGCGGTGGTGTGTTCCTGTATCCAGGCGACCAGCGCAAGGGCTACCGCCAGGGGCGGCTGCGCCTCGTCTACGAGGCCAACCCGATCGCCTATCTCGTCGAACAGGCGGCCGGCGCCGCCACCGATACGATCACCCGCATCCTCGAGATCGAACCCGAGAGCCTGCACCAGCGCGTGCCCGTGGTGTTCGGATCGGCGCGGGAAGTCGCGCGCATCACCCGCTACCACACCGAGCCCAGCGCGATCGGCGAGCGTGCGCCGCTGTTCAGCCGCCGCGGCCTTTTCAGGGCCTGAGCACCATGTCGGCAAAGCACCCCATCATCACCATCACCGGGTCGTCGGGCGCAGGCACCACCTCGGTCAAGCGCGTCTTCGATCTGATCTTCCGGCGCGAGAATATCGAGGCCGCCTTCATCGAAGGAGATGCATTTCACCGCTACGACCGCGCCACGATGAAGGCGAAAGTGACCGAGGAGGAGAAGGCGGGCAACCCGAACTTCACCCATTTCAATGCCGAGGCCAACGAGCTCGCAATCCTCGAAGAGGTGTTTGAGGAGTATGGCCGCCGGGGAACCGGAAAGACCCGCACCTACATCCATGACGAGGACGAGGAGAAGCAGTACGGCACGCCGCCGGGACATTTTACCGAATGGCGCGAGTTCCCTCCGAGCGACCTGCTCTTCTACGAAGGCCTGCATGGCTGCGTCGTCACCGACAAGATCGACCTTGCCAGGCACGCGGACCTCAAGATCGGCGTGGTGCCGGTCATAAATCTCGAATGGATCCAGAAGATCCATCGCGACCGCGCAACGCGCGGCTATTCCACCGAAGCGGTGATGGACGTGATCCTGCGCCGCATGCCGGACTATGTCCGCTACATCGTCCCGCAATTCTCGCAGACGGCCATCAACTTCCAGCGCGTGCCGATCGTCGACACGTCCAACCCGTTCATCGCGCGCTGGATTCCGACGCCCGACGAATCGATGCTGGTCATCCGCTTCGCCAATCCCCGCGGCATCGATTTCCCATACCTGCTTTCGATGATCCACGACTCGTTCATGTCGCGGCCGAATTCCATCGTGGTGCCAGGCAACAAGCTCGACCTTGCCATGCAGCTGATCCTGACGCCGCTCATCCTGCAATTGATCGAACGCAAGAAACGCGTGTCGTGAGGAGGACGCCATGACCAGCCAAGCAGCCTTGAAGCCTGTCGCCGCCGCCGTCTCGGAGCGCGATATGGCGAACGCCATTCGCGCGTTGGCGATGGACAGCGTCCAAGAGGCCAATTCCGGTCATCCGGGCATGCCGATGGGCATGGCCGATGTCGCGACGGTGCTGTTCAGCCGCTTCATCACCATCGATCCGTCCACGCCGGACTGGCCCGATCGCGACCGCTTCGTGCTTTCGGCCGGGCACGGCTCGATGCTGCAATATGCGATGCATTACCTCCTCGGTTACAAGGACATGCCGGTCGAGGAATTGCAGCGGTTTCGCCAGCTGGGCAGCCGCACCGCCGGACATCCCGAATTTGGCCATGCCCTCGGCATCGAGACGACGACCGGTCCGCTCGGACAGGGCATTTCGACCGCCGTCGGCATGGCGCTGGCCGAGCGCATGCTTGCCGCCCGCCACGGCGCCGATCTCGTCGACCATTTCACCTACGTGATCGCCGGCGACGGCTGCCTGCAGGAAGGCATCAGCCACGAAGCGATCGACCTTGCCGGCCACCTGAAGCTCTCCCGGCTGATCGTCTTCTGGGACGACAATGCGATCTCGATCGACGGGCCGACGTCGCTGTCGACATCGATGGACCAGCCGGCCCGGTTCAAGGCCGCCGGTTGGCATGTCCAATCGGTGGACGGCCACGACACGGAAGCCGTCGCCGCGGCGATCGAAGCGGCGCAGCAGTCGGATCGGCCGTCTTTGATCGCCTGCCGCACGGTGATCGGCAAGGGGGCGCCCAATCTGGGCGGTTCGGAAAAAACGCACGGCGCGCCGCTGGGCGATGCGGAGATCGCCGCGACGCGCGAAAACATCGGCTGGGCCTACGCGCCGTTCGAAGTGCCGGACGACATCCTCTTTGCCTGGCGCGAAATTGCCGAGCGCGGGCAAGCGGCACGGCATGCCTGGGAGCAGCGGCTTGCCGCCTCCCCGCGGCGCCAGGCCTTCGAGAGCGCGATCGCCGGCAAGCTGCCCGACGCTGTCTTCGAAGCGCTCGGCGCGTTCCGCAAGGAGCATGTCGAGAAGGCGACCAAGGTTGCAACGCGAAAAGCCTCCGAAATGGCGCTGGGCGCAATCAATGCCGCAACCGAGCTGACCGTCGGCGGCTCCGCCGACCTGACGCATTCGAACCTGACGATCACCAAGGGCATGGACCGTATAGCGCCGGATGACTATGCCGGCCGCTACATCCACTACGGCATCCGCGAGCACGGCATGGCCGCGGCCATGAACGGCATCGCGCTGCATGGCGGCTTCGTGCCTTATGGCGGCACGTTCCTGTGCTTCGCCGACTATGCGCGCGGCGCGATGCGGCTCTCGGCGCTCATGGGCCAGCGCGTCGTCTATGTGATGACGCATGATTCCATCGGCCTCGGCGAGGACGGCCCGACCCACCAGCCGGTCGAGCATTTGGCGATGCTGCGGGCGACGCCGAACCTCAATGTCTTCCGTCCGGCCGACATCATCGAAACGGCGGAATGCTGGGAATTGGCGCTGAAGAGCGAGAACCGGCCGAGCGTGCTGGTGCTCTCGCGCCAGAACCTGCCGATGCTGCGCCAAGCACACAGCGACCCGGCATACAGCGACGAGAACCGGTCGAGCCAGGGCGCCTACATCCTGCGCGAGCCAGCTGGGCGCCGCGCCGTGACGCTGATCGCCACCGGGTCGGAGGTCGAGATCGCCGTTGCCGCCGCCGAACGGCTGGAGACCGAGCACGGCATCGCCGCCGCGGTCGTCTCGATGCCGTGCTGGGAGCTCTTCGAGGAACAGGACGCCGGCACCCGCAAGGCCGTCCTCGGCTCGGCGCCGCGCATCGCCATCGAAGCCGCGGCGCGGCTCGGCTGGGACCGCTGGATCGGCGACACCGGCGCTTTCGTCGGCATGGCCGGTTTCGGCGCCAGCGCCCCTGCCCCGGATCTCTACCGGCATTTCGACATCACGCCCGAGGCCGTCGCCGCGGCGGCGCTGAAGCTCATCATCTAGGAGAAACCCGACAATGGCCCGCATCACCCTTCGCCAGCTTCTCGACCACGCCGCCGAGCACGGCTACGGCGTTCCGGCATTCAACATCAACAACATGGAACAGGGCCTCGCCATCATGGAGGCGGCCAAGGCTTGCGACGCGCCGGTCATCATCCAGGCTTCGCGCGGCGCCCGCTCCTATGCCAACGACATCATGCTGGCCAAGATGATGGAGGCTTTGACCGAAATGCATCCGGCCATTCCGCTCTGCATCCACCAGGATCACGGCAACAACGAAGCCACCTGCCTTTCGGCGATCCGCCACGGCTTCACCTCGGTGATGATGGACGGGTCGTTGATGGTGGACGCCAAGACGCCGGCGAGCTACGACTACAACGTCGCCATCACCGAACGTGTCGCGCGCATGGCGCATTGGGTCGGCGCTTCCGTCGAAGGCGAGCTCGGTGTGCTCGGCTCGCTGGAAACCGGCCAGGGCGAAGCCGAGGACGGGCACGGCGCCGAAGGCGCGCTTTCCCACGACCAGCTTTTGACCGATCCCGATCAGGCGGTCGACTTCGTGACCGCCACCCGGGTCGACGCGCTGGCGATCGCCTGCGGCACCTCGCACGGCGCCTACAAGTTCAGCCGCAAGCCCGATGGCGGCATCCTGGCCATGCAGGTGATCGAGGCGATCCACGAAAAGCTGCCCGACACGCATCTGGTCATGCATGGCTCGTCCTCGGTGCCGCAGGAACTGCAGGACATCATCAACAAATATGGCGGCGAGATGCCCCAGACCTTTGGCGTTCCGGTCGAGGAGATCGAGCGCGGCATCCGTTACGGCGTGCGCAAGGTCAACATCGACACCGATTGCCGCATGGCCATGGCCGGGCAGTTCCGCCGCGTCGCGACGGAGGACCCGCGCGAATTCGATCCGCGCAAATTCCTGATACCCGCCATGGACGCCTTGCGCGACCTGTGCCGCGATCGCTTCGAGCGCTTCGGCACCGCGGGCAACGCCTCGAAGATCAGGGTCATCGCCATGGACGAGATGGCGAAACGTTACGCCGCGGGAAAACTCGACCCGCACATCGCAACCGCGAAAGCCGCCTGAGCGGCAAACAGGAGACCTGTCATGAACAAGATCGACATGCCGTCAGCAGGCACGCTCAAGGAAGGCAAGGAACGCTACAAGTCAGGCGTCATCCCCTACAAGAAGATGGGCTACTGGGAGCCGGACTACCGGCCCAAGGAGACCGACCTGATCGCCATGTTTCGGATCACGCCGCAGCCCGGCGTCGACCACGAGGAGGCGGCGGCCGCCATCGCCGGCGAATCCTCGACCGCGACGTGGACCGTTGTGTGGACCGACAGGCTGACCGCCTGCGAGCTCTACCGCGCCAAGGCGTTCAAATCCGAGCCGGTGCCGAACACCGGTCCCGGCACCAGGACCGAGCAACAATACTTCGCCTACATCGCCTACGACCTCGACCTGTTCGAGCCGGGCTCGATAGCCAACCTGACTGCATCGATCATCGGCAACGTGTTCGGCTTCAAGGCAGTCAAGGCCTTGCGGCTCGAGGACATGCGCATCCCGGTGGCTTACCTCAAAACCTTCCAGGGCCCGGCGACCGGCATCGTGGTGGAACGCGAGCGGCTCGACAAGTTCGGCCGGCCGCTGCTCGGCGCGACGACGAAGCCGAAGCTTGGCCTGTCAGGCCGCAACTACGGCCGCGTCGTCTACGAGGCGCTGAAGGGTGGCCTCGACTTCGTCAAGGACGACGAGAACATCAACTCGCAGCCCTTCATGCACTGGCGCGACCGCTTCCTCTACTGCATGGAGGCTGTGAACAAGGCGTCGGCCGCCACCGGCGAAGTCAAGGGCCATTATCTCAACGTCACCGCCGGCACGATGGAGGAGATGTACGAGCGCGCCGAATTCGCAAAACAGCTTGGCTCCTGCATCGTCATGATCGACCTGGTCATTGGCTACACGGCGATCCAGTCGATGGCCAAGTGGGCACGCCGCAACGACATGATCCTGCACCTGCACCGCGCCGGCAACTCGACCTATTCGCGCCAGAAGAACCACGGCATGAATTTTCGCGTGATCTGCAAATGGATGCGGATGGCCGGCGTCGATCACATCCATGCCGGCACGGTGGTCGGCAAGCTGGAAGGCGACCCGCTGATGATCAAGGGGTTTTACGACACGCTGCGCGAGGAGCGCACGCCGCAGAACCTCGAAACCGGGCTGTTCTTCGATCAGGACTGGGCCTCGCTCAACAAGGTGATGCCCGTCGCCTCGGGCGGAATCCATGCCGGCCAGATGCACCAGTTGATCCATTATCTCGGCGAGGACGTAGTCCTGCAGTTCGGCGGCGGCACGATCGGCCATCCGGACGGCATCCAGGCCGGCGCGACGGCCAATCGCGTCGCGCTGGAGGCGATGATCCTCGCCCGCAACGAAGGCCGCGACTATCTGCGCGAAGGGACCAAGATCCTCGAACAGGCAGCCAGATGGTGCACGCCGCTGAAGGCGGCCCTGGAGACCTGGAAGGACGTCACCTTCAACTACGAATCGACCGACACGGCCGACTTCGTGCCAACCGCAACGCCCAGCTTCTAGACGAAAGGAACCGTCGCCATGATGACCAATCCTGGAAACAAGGTCACGCAGGGACAGTTTTCGTTCCTGCCCGCACTGACCGATCAGCAGATTTCGGCGCAGATCAAATACGCGCTGAAAAACCACTGGGCGGTCAGCGTCGAGTACACGGACGATCCGCATCCGCGAAACACCTATTGGGAAATGTACGGCAACCCGATGTTCGACCTGAAGGACCCGGCGGGCATCCTGCTTGAAGTCAACAATTGCCGGAAAGCCATGCCCAACATGTATGTCCGGGTCACCACCTTCGATTCGACCAAGGGCTGGGAAGCGCCGCGCATGTCGTTCATCGTCAACCGGCCGCCCAACGAACCCGGATTCCGGCTGCTGCGCCAGGAGCGCGACGGCCGCAGCCAGGGCTATTCGATCGTGCCTTATGCGACCGACAGGCCCGAGGGCGAGCGGAGCTAGCCGAAGCCATGCTGGATGCGATAGCAAAGGGTGCTGCCGGGCAGGACGAATCGGTTGATCTGCAGGCCGAGTTCGAGGCGTCCAACATCGACGAGGTGATGGACAAGCTCGACCGCGATCTCGTTGGCCTGAAGCCCATCAAGAACCGCATCCGCGAGATCGCGGCTCTCCTCCTGGTTGACCGGCTTCGCCGCAAGTTCGGGCTGACCTCGGGCGCGCCGACGCTGCACATGAACTTTACGGGAAATCCCGGTACCGGAAAGACCACCGTGGCGCTCAGGATGGCCGAAATCCTGCATCGTCTCGGCTATGTCCGCGAAGGCCACATGGTCGCTGTGACGCGAGACGATCTCGTCGGCCAGTATGTGGGCCACACCGCGCCCAAAACCCGCGAAGTGATCAAGCGCGCCATGGGCGGCGTGCTTTTCATCGACGAGGCCTACTATCTCTACAAGCCCGAGAACGAACGCGACTACGGTCAGGAATCGATCGAAATCCTGCTGCAATGCATGGAAAACAACCGAGACGATCTGGTTGTGATTCTTGCCGGCTACAAGAACAAGATGGACCGCTTCTTCGACAGCAATCCCGGCATGCGCTCGCGCATCGCCCACCACCTCGATTTTCCCGACTACGGCGTCAGCGAACTCAAATCGATCGCCGAGATCATGCTGGCGGAACAGAATTACCGCCTCAGCGAGGCGGCGGCCAAGGCGCTCGAAGAGTATCTCCCGATCCGCATGCGGCTGCCGCATTTCTCCAACGCTCGCTCGGTCCGCAATGGGCTCGACCGGGCGCGGCTTCGCCAGGCCAACCGGCTTTTCGCGTCGCGCGACCGGGCGTTGACGAAAACCGACCTTGTCACCATTGAGGAATCCGATATTCGCGGCAGCCGCGTGTTCGCGGAAGGTAAGCTCGAAGGCGAACCGGAGACGAAGGCGCGCTGACAAAGATGACGCCGGTTGGTGTGCAGCGACCGGAAACGGAAGACAGAATGGGAGCCGACGACCATGGGTACTAAGACAATCATTGCGCCCTCGGTGCTTTCTGCGGACTTCTCGCGGCTCGGCGATGAGGTCGAAACGGTCGTCCGGGCTGGCGCCGACTGGATCCATCTCGATGTGATGGACGGCCACTTCGTGCCCAACATCACCTTCGGTCCGCCGGTGATCAAGGCGATCCGTGATCGAACGGACAAGGTCTTCGACTGCCATCTGATGATCGCGCCGGCCGACGACTATCTCGCCGCCTTCGCCGATGCCGGCTGCGACATCATCACTGTGCATGCCGAGGCCGGGCCGCATCTCGACCGTTCGTTGCAGGCGATCAGGAATCTCGGCAAGAAGGCCGGCGTGTCGTTGAACCCGTCGACGCCGGAAAGCGTCATCGAATATGTGCTCGACCGGCTCGATCTGGTCCTCCTGATGACGGTCAATCCGGGCTTCGGCGGCCAGGCCTTCATTTCGGCGGTCGTCGACAAGGTCAGGCGGGTCAAGGCAATGATCGGCAACCGCCCGATCGACATCGAGATCGACGGCGGCGTCACGCCCGAGACCGCGCCGCTGGTCACCGCGGCCGGCGCCAATGTGCTGGTCGCCGGCTCGGCCATCTTCAAGGGCGGCACCGAGGCCGCCTACCGCGCCAATATCGGCGCCATCAGGCAGGCAGCCGACGGGGCGATCCGGAAGGCCGCGTAAACCGTCCATCGGAGGGCAAATTTCATCGGAGGGCAAATATGGCGGCAATCCCACCTGTCTGCGATTTCGGCTGGCAAGCCGTCGATGCCGTCTTGCCCGGCGTCGACGGCAAACGCCATTCGATCTTCAGCCACGCCGGCCCGAACGGGCTGGTAGTGGCCTTTATCTGCAACCACTGCCCGTATGTTAAGGCGGTGATTTCACGCATCGTGCGCGATGCCAACGACCTCAAGGCCGAAGGCATCGGCTTCGTCGCGATCAACGCCAACGATGCCGACGCCTATCCGGATGATTCCTTCGACAACATGAAGCTCTTCGCCAGGACGAACGGCTTCACCTTCCCCTACCTCCACGACGAGCGCCAGACGGTGGCGCATGCCTATGGAGCCGTCTGCACGCCGGATTTCTTCGGGCTCAACAGCGAGTTGACGCTGCAATATCGCGGCCGGCTGGACGCGTCGCGACGAGATGCCGGACCGCCCAGGCTGAGGCGCGACCTGTTCGAGGCGATGAAGCAAATTGCCCGAACCGGCGACGGACCGCTCGACCAGATCGCCTCGATCGGCTGCTCGATCAAGTGGAAGGACGCCGCATGAACGTCGGCGCGGGCAGGCCGTTTCGATCGCCAAAGGCGATCCTGTTCGATCTCGACGGCACGCTGGTCGATTCGGCGCCTGACATAACGGCCGCGGTCAACGAATTGCTGGCCGGCCGCGATCTACCGCCGCTGCGCCTGGAGCAGGTCAAGGCGATGATCGGCGGCGGCATCAGGAAACTGGTCGAACGGGCCTTCACGGCTTCCGGAACGCCGCTCCTCGGCGGTGCGCTCGATGAGGCCAACCGTGTCATGATGCCGATCTACCGCCGGCATCTGACCGGCCTGACGAGGCTGATGCCTGGCGTCAGGGAGGTTCTCACGCACTTCCACCTGAGCGGAATAGCCATGGGCGTGGTGACCAACAAGCCGCAGTTGGCGGCTCGCGAAATCCTGCTGCATTTTGGACTGACGGAGTATCTCGGCGCGATCGTCGGCGGAGACGCGGTGACATACATGAAACCGGCGCCCGACGCTCTGCTGCTGGCGCTCGACCAGCTTCAGGTCGAACCGCGTGATACGCTGATGGTCGGAGACAGCAGCGCCGACGTCGTCGCCGCGCGCGCCGCCGGCATGCCGGTCATCCTGCTGCGGGGCGGCTACACCCAGATTTCCGTCGAAGAGCTTGACGCCGACCTCGTTTGCGACAGCCTCCTCGATCTGCCTTCTGCGATGCAGAGGCTGCAGGACGCCTCTTGACCGCAGCACCCACCGCCAGGGCGGGGTGCCGGCCGAACGTTCGACTGGCCGGCGAAGCCGGGTTACTTCCTGCGGAAGAACCGGGTTACTTCCTGCGGAAGAACCGGGTCATTTGGAGAATTGCTTCAGGTAGGCGATGACGTTGGCGAGGTCCTCGTCTTTCTTGAGGCCGGCAAACGCCATCTTCGTGCCTTTGATCTTGGCCTTCGGATCTTTAAGGTACTCCGTCAGCGTGGCATCGTCCCATTTGACGCCGGATGCCCCCGCCTCGGTCATCGGTTTGGAATATTTGAACCCCGGATGCGTGCCGGCCGTCCGGCCGATGACGCCGTTCAACGACGGGCCGATCTTGTTCTTGTCCTCGTCGGCGACGTGGCAGGCCTTGCATTTGGCGAAGACCTTCTCGCCCGCGGCGGCGTCCTGCGCCTGGGATTGGTTCGTGATGAACGTCGCAACGGACACGACGGCGAAAAACGCGATTGCGCGCATGGCATTTCCTCATTGATCGTCAAGGTGCCCTGGACGATTGCGCATGCCGTTGTTTGATCATCGGCATGCGTCGTTTATGGCAGAGCGAAATCCGCCTCTCCCTTGTGAAGTTGCGGCGCCTGCATCCTGGAAGCTACCCGGCAGATGAGGGATGTCAACCATGCAAAGGTTTAGAGAACGCAAGCACAGGCATCGCTTCAGACAAATGACGGCGTCCAACCCATGGCGAAACGATGCCGGCGAAATCCTTTGCGAAGGCGCCCTTCTCCCCGTTCCTGTGCGGAGAGGTGCCCGGCAGGGCAATGGGTGGCAGCGCAAACCTGAAGCGATTTGCCCTGGTTACGAGCTCGCGATCAATTGGGTAGTGTCTCAGTTTGAAATTCGACCGGGCAAACGCGGTCCTTACAAAAAGCGGGCCTGAGGCTCAGTAACAGTGGGCGAGAGTTTTCCCACCTTCTCCTCGGCCAACAACTTAACAAGCAGATCGCGCTTTACGGGATCTGTTTCCGTTTCTAGTTTCTTTTCGAAATTCCTGATGTTTTCGAGGTGCACGAACTCATCGTATTTGCCTGGCATCGCGCGCTCCTTTCGTGGAGGGCTTTTCGAGCTAGCTAGACGTTACGCCTTTCGTGGCAGCGGGTCCATCAGATTTCAAACTGAGACACTGCCATCAATTGCTTTGTGACGGCAGTTATGCTATTGATATGAGCACGGTGCTGATTTTGCGCCAACAACCCGCCGCCGAGGCGGGTTTTTTATTTCAGGTTTCGGCGCCGTCCCTCAGGGCTGCGAATCGACGCCTGCAGTGAATGCCAGCCTATCCATTCGCCTTTGTTGACGGCCATCGGGCGAACGCGTAGCCTCGAACCATTCCGGTTTCCATGGGCACCTCGGACTCCGGTAAGTGGCGATTTTGTCCAAGCTCGCGGATCGGGCCGGATCTCGCCGAAGCGGGCGTCTTTAAGCGCGCAAGAGGTGCTGAATGGATATGGTCGACCTCATATTGACGGTTTGCCTGATTGCCAATCCGGGCGACTGCCGAGACGAACATCTCTATTTCGAGAGTCGTGGCTCTCTCGTCCAGTGCATGGTGCTGGCGCCCAGCGAAATCGCGAAATGGTCGCAGGAACACCCGGCTCTCAAGGTCAAGCGCTGGAAATGCGCTTTCCCGAACAAGGGCCGTGCGATCTGATCGCGCCCTGGTTCAGCACGCCTCGGGAGGAGGACATCATGATGATTTCGCGTCGACGAACGCTCCGTCTGGCAGCCCTTGGAACAGCCGCGGCTCTTGTCTCAAGGCCCTCTTCCGCCACAGGCCCCTCCTTCGCCACGGCCAAGGTTCGCATTGGTGTGCTGAAGTTCGGCACCGTGAGCTGGGCGCTTGACACCATGAAACAACACAAGTTCGACACAGCCAGCGGCATCGATCTGGAAGTCATCGATTTCGCCGGTGAGGACGCAACCAACGTCGCGATGCTGGCCGGAGCGATCGACATGATCGTGACCGACTGGCTGTGGGTCTCGCGCCAGCGTTCGGAGGGCGTCGACCTCACACTGGTTCCCTATTCGACCGCCGTCGGGGCGATCATGGTCAAGGAGGAATCGCCGATCCGGACCATCGCCGATCTGAAGGGAAAAAAGATCGGCGTCGCCGGCGGGCCGCTCGACAAGAGCTGGCTGCTGATCCAGGCGCTGGCCCGGCGCGATCACGGCCTCGACCTGCCCGCAACCAGCGATATCGTCTTTGGCGCGCCGCCACTGATTTCGGAAAAGGCGATGCAAGGCGAACTCGATGCGGTGCTCAATTTCTGGCATTTTTGCGCCCGGCTCGAGGCCAACGGCTTTCGTCGGCTGATCGGCGCAAACGATGCGGCGAAAGCGCTCGGGGCATCAGGCGCCGTGTCGGCGCTCGGCTACGTCTTCCATGATGAATGGGCGAACGAAAATCCCGACGCCGTCAGGGGCTTCATCAAGGCTTCCGCGCAGGCCAAGGACTTGCTGGCCAGATCCGACGATGAATGGCTGCGCCTTGCGCCGATCGTCCGCGCGCAAGGCGAGGAATTGGCTAAACTGCGTGACCGCTATCGCGAGGGCATTCCCAGGCGTCCTATCGCCGAGGATGCGGCCGACGCGGGCAGGCTCTACCGCGTGCTGGCCGAGATCGGCGGCGAAAGGCTGGTCGGCAGCGCACCCGAGATGGCGCCCGGCACGTTCTGGCAGGAACTTCCGAAATGACCGCACCTGACACCGGCGATCGCGCGCCCGGCGCTGCGGCCGACAGCCAATCCGGCCTTGCGACGGCGGTGGCACCCGTGCTGACGGTCGCGGTCTCTCTGCTCGGGCTTTGCCTGCTGTGGGGCCTTGCGGCAAATGCCTGGCCGAGCCGTGCCTTTCCCGGGCCGGGACAGGTCTGGCAGGTGCTGCTCGCGGAGGCGGCGAACGGCGACCTCTTCTACCATCTCGGCGCGACGCTCGGCCGGGTTGCCGCGGCATACGTCATCGCGATGGTCGTCGGCTCGGTCATCGGCGTTTTCCTCGGCAGCTACCGCCGCGCGGACCGTTTCTTCAGCCCCTGGGTGATCCTGTTCCTCAACATCCCCGCGCTGGTGGTCATCGTGCTCGCCTACATCTGGTTCGGCCTCAACGAGGCGGCGGCGGTCGGCGCGGTTGCCGTGAACAAGATCCCGAATGTCGTGGTGACCATGCGCGAAGGCGCCAGGGCGCTTGACCCGGGTTACGCCGAAATGGCCGCCGTCTACCGCTTCGGCCCCTTCGATCGCATCCGCCATGTCCTGCTGCCGCAACTGCAGCCCTATCTTGCCGCCGCCTCGCGATCCGGCATCGCCCTCATCTGGAAGATCGTCCTGGTGGTCGAACTGCTCGGCCGCTCCAACGGTGTCGGCTTCCAGATCTATCTCTATTTCCAACTCTTCGACGTCGCCGCCATTCTTGCCTACACGCTGGCTTTCGTGGCCGTGATGCTTGTCATCGAACTCCTTCTGGTGCAGCCCGTTGAACGACATGCAACCCGTTGGCGCCGCCGTCCCGCTTAGGGTCGACATCGCCGAAAAGATATTCAGGTCCGCGCAAGGCGTCTCGGTTACGGCGCTCCAGGACCTTTCCTTCGAGGTCCGGCAAGGCGAATTCGCCTGCCTGCTGGGCCCGTCGGGCTGCGGCAAGACCACGACGCTGCGCATTCTGCTTGGACTGGACAAGGACTTTTCAGGGTCCTTCCAACTGCCTGAAGGCGGCTCCAACCGGATCGCCGCCGTATTCCAGGAACCAACCTTGCTGCCGTGGCGGACGGTGGAGCAGAATGTCAGGCTGGCGCTGCCGAAAGGCCTGAGAACGAAGAACCTCGATGGGCTGTTCGACACGCTCGGCCTCGCCGGCATGCGCTCGCTCTATCCGGCCGAGCTTTCGCTCGGCCTTGCGCGCAGGGCAGCGCTTGCCAGGGCCTTCGCCACCGAACCGGCGGTGCTTTTCCTGGACGAGCCCTTTGCCTCACTCGACGAACGGACCGCCGAGCGGCTTCGGCACCTGCTTTTGACCGTGTGGTCGGCGCGGCCTACGACCGCTCTGATGGTAACGCACAATCTGCGCGAGGCGCTGATGCTGTCGGATCGCATCATCGTGCTGGCGCAGCGGCCCGCCCGTGTGCTCGGCATGTTCGACGTAAGGCTGCCGCGGCATTATCGCAATCCACAGGTGATGAGCGACCTCTTGCGGTCGTTTCACCAGAAATTTCCTGGCGTCGCCTGATCGCCTAGCAATGCATATCGAGGGATAGCCATGCCGATCGACAGCGTACGACGCAAGCTTGTGAATGGCTTCGCCTGCACCGCGGCCAGCGCCGCGGTGCTGCCTTGTTGTCTCGGGCGAGCCGCTCTCGCCGCTGCCGGCAGCCTTGAATTCAAGGTCAGCGAAGTCGCCGACGGCGTCTTCGCTTTCCAGGGCGTGGATGAATTGATGAGCCCCGCCAACCAGGGCGCGATCTCGAACCTCGGCGTCGTCGTCGGGACCGACGCCGTTGCCGTCATCGACAGCGGCGGCAGCCTGGTCGAAGCGCACGCCTTCATCGCCGCGATCGGCAAAATGACCGCCAAGCCGGTTCGCTACCTGATCAACACCCACATGCACCCCGACCATATCTTCGGCAACGCGGTGTTCCGGGGGATCGGCGCGACCATCGTCGGCCATCACAATCTGCCGCGCGCGCTCGAGGCGCGCGGCGCGTTCTACCTGCAGAGCTTTCGCGAACAGATCGGCGAAGCGCTCATGAAAGGGATCGAGATCGTACCGCCGACGATGCTGGTCGATGATCGCCTGCAACTCGACCTCGGCGGGCGCGTGCTCGAATTGCAGGCGTGGAAGGCGGCCCATACCGACAACGACCTGACCGTCTTCGACGGCGCGACCGGCACGCTGTTTGCCGGCGATCTCGTTTTCATAGGATCCTTGCCGACGCTCGACGGATCGCTGCTCGGCTGGCTCCGCCAGATGGATGCGCTCGCCGGGATCGGCGCCGCGCGCGTCGTGCCGGGTCATGGACCGGTGCCGGCCGACTGGCCGCAGGCGCTGACGGCGGAGCGGCGTTATTTCGAGGCGCTGGCGCGCGATATTCGCAAGGCGATCGCCGTCGGAATGCCGCTCAGCGAGGCGGTCAAGACCGCCGGCCGAAGCGAACGGGGCAATTGGCGTCTGTTCGACGACCACAACGAGCGCAATGCAACGGCCGCTTTTGCCGAACTCGAATGGGAATAGGCGGCAACGACAGGCGCTGGAGCATCGGACCCAAAAGTGGATACCGGTTTGGGAAAATCCGATGCTCAAACAAAAAGATAGAGCGGCGGCACCCCGCCGCTCTAGACGTGATGAAATGGATCGATTTGCCAACACATCGTCAAAGGCATATCCTCGACACCAGCCTGGGCACCACCTCTCTGACATTGGTGGAGGCATCGAAATGCAAGACCACGCTTACCGGAGCCGGCAGCCTGCCTTGCCGCTCGCAGCCATCTTCGCCGCGATCATCCTGGCCGTCGGCACGTTCCTTGGCTCCCCCGGGGCCGCCGACGCGCAGCAAACAACCGCATCTTCGGACAGTATCTGGCAGGATTTGAAAGGCGACGTATTCGGCGATCGGGCAATTCTGATCGATACTGGCGTAGTCAGGATCGAGGCGCCGAAGCGGGCACAGGATGCCGCCATCGTCCCCGTCGACATCTATATCGACCCCGACAAGGCACCCGACGGCATCAAATCCGTTACCTTGATCATCGACGTCAATCCGGCACCGGTGGCGGCGGCGTTCCAGATCGGCAAGGATGCCGGCGTCACGCATCTGTCGACGCGCGTGCGCGTCAACGACTATTCCTATTTGCGTGCCATTGCGGAGACGCAGGGCGGCGAACTTCACATGGCCCAGACGTTCGTCAAGGCGTCAGGCGGATGCTCCGCCCCGGCGGTCAAGAACCAGGACGAAGCGAGAGCGACGATGGGGCAGATGAAGCTGCGCCAATTCCCGCCTCAGGAGACGATGACAAAGGCACAGGAATTGCAGTTGATGATCCGGCACCCGAACAATTCGGGCCTGCAGCGGAATCCGCTGACCCAGTATTTCATCCCCGCGCATTTTGTTCAGAAACTGTCGATCTCGCAGGCGGGCCAGCCGATCCTCTCGATGGAAGGCGGAATATCGATTTCGGAAGACCCCAATTTCCGGTTCGATTTCAAGGCGCACGGCAATGGCGAAATCCAGGTCGAAGCGATCGATACGGATGGCAAGGTATTTCGCGATCAATGGCCACTGGAGGCTACGGGGCTCTGAAGCCGTCGCCGCGTGGCAGGGCGCTCTAAAAGCAGCGCACGTCGGCTTCCGCCTGCGCGCGCTTCAGTTCCGTGCTGGCGGCTCTCGCCGGCGCGCTTTCGCGAAACAGTCCCGAACGCTCCCCCGTCGTCAAGGACATGCTCTTGAAGGTCTCGGCCTTTTCATAATGGTCGAAGGGAAGGATCGAGGCGATGACGTCGATCGAGCAGGAACAGTTCTCCAGCGCCTGGCGTGTGTGGCCGTTCGTCTGCATGCAGCCGAGCACATAGTCGACGACCGTGGCTGTTGGGTAGTCTCCGGCGGCGCCCGCCGGATTTGCGAAGGCCAGGGCCGATGTAAGCAACAGCGGCAAGGTCGAAAAGCCGACATATCTGATCATGGGGAACCCTCCGATTGGCCTGGGACGCGATAGATCGAGCCCGACGGATCGAGACAGATCACCATATCAGTTGGCCCCCTGCCACCAGGCCAGTCAAGCTCTCATGCTCACCGTATAGTACCAAAGGAGCAGTGCCGTACCGGCCGGCAAAAGACCTCTCCGACACCACGATCATCCGCTCCGAATCCTGGTGCTGGCCTTCATTTCATGCCTCCCCCACTATCGGCACCCGAAGCGACGCGCGCATACTTAGGGTCTCCCGTTCAGATGAATATTCCTAAATAAAAATCAATACATTCTGCCAAAAAAATACGCAAAATTGGCCAACTTATATAAATCCGGCCCCGATCGCAGTCGATAAATAGCTTTCTATATGAGTTTTTTAATATTTATTTCTCTATATTGCAGTGCAACATGGGCGGAATTGATTTTTCTTGCCTTCCGCCTGGGGATGACATAGCTTCATCCTGTTTCCGGCTTCAAGGGCGTCACCGTCATTAGGGAGCGGCGACAGTCTTTCGTAGGCCAAGTGGGATGGGCAGTAACGGTGCCCTCTGCTCATCTGGCTTAGGTCGTGACACGCTGCCGGAAATACTTCCCCCACATGAATCGCTTGGGCAAGCCCTCGTGGGCTCAACGGACGATTCGTCATTGTGAACCCTGGGAGGACTTTGATGCGTGTATTTGCGAAAACTGCCTACCTACTAACGACCGCGGCGCTCATGTCGTTCGGCGCGGTCCACATGGCATCGGCCAATGAAGAGCTGATGAAAATGGCCGAAAACCCCAAGGACTGGGTGATGCAGACGGGTGACTACGCCAACACCCGCTTTTCCAAGCTTAACCAGATCACCAAGGACAATGTGAAGAACCTGCAGGTCAAGTGGAGCTTCTCCACTGGCGTGCTGCGCGGCCATGAAGGCGGGCCGCTGATCATCGGCGATGTGATGTATGTCCACGCGCCGTTCCCGAACACCGTCTACGCTCTCGATCTCAACAATGATGGAAAGATCCTCTGGAAATACGAACCCAAGCAAGACCCGAATGTCATCGGGATCATGTGCTGCGACACGGTCAATCGTGGCGTCGCCTATGGTGACGGCAAGATCATTCTAAACCAGGCCGACACCACCGTCGTCGCGCTCGATGCCAAGACCGGCAAGGTCGTCTGGTCAGTCAAGAACGGCGAGCAGACCGATGGCGGAAAGGGTGAATCCGGTACGTCAGCGCCCGTAGTCGTCAAGGACAAGGTGCTCGTCGGCGTCTCCGGCGCTGAATTCGGCGTTCGCGGCTGGTTAGCCGCCTACAATCTGTCGGACGGCAAGCTCGCCTGGAAAGCCTATTCGGAAGGTCCGGACGCAGACACCCTGATCGATCCCGAAAAGACCACCCATCTCGGCAAGCCTGTCGGAAAGGATTCCGGCACGAACACCTGGGAAGGCGAGCAGTGGAAGACAGGCGGCGGCACGACATGGGGATGGTATTCCTATGATCCCAAGCTGAACCTGGTTTACTATGGTACCGGCAATCCCTCGACATGGAATCCGGTCCAGCGCCCCGGCGACAATCGCTGGTCGATGACGATCATGGCCCGCGATGCGGACACCGGTGTTGCCAAATGGCTCTACCAGATGACCCCGCATGACGAGTGGGATTTTGACGGCATCAACGAGATGATTCTCGTCGATGGCATGGAGGTCGGCGGCGCCAAGCGCGATGTGCTGGTGCATTTCGACCGCAATGGCTTTGCCTACACCATGGATCGCGCCACTGGCGAACTTCTCGTCGCCAAGAAATACGATCCGGCAGTGAACTGGGCGACGGAAGTCAACATGGACCCCAACAGCGACCAGTATGGCCGCCCGCAGGTCGTGGCCAAATATTCGACCCAGCAGAATGGCGAAGACACCAACACGACGGGCATCTGCCCGGCGGCGCTTGGAACCAAGGACCAGCAGCCGGCGGCCTATTCGCCGAAGACCGGCCTGTTCTACGTGCCGACAAACCATGTCTGCATGGACTATGAGCCCTACAAGGTGAGCTACACTGCCGGCCAGCCTTACGTGGGCGCAACCGTGTCGATGTATCCTCCACCCGGAGGCGACGGCAACATGGGCAACTTCATTGCCTGGGATGCCGCCAAGGGCGAGATCGTCTGGTCGAAGCCCGAGCAGTTCTCGGTGTGGTCGGGCGCGCTGGCAACCGACGGCGATGTCGTCTTCTACGGCACGCTCGAGGGCTACATCAAGGCGGTCGATCATGACGGCAACGAGCTCTACAAGTTCAAGACCCCGTCCGGCATCATCGGCAACATCACGGCCTACGAGCATGGCGGCAAGCAGTACATCGCCGTTCTGTCCGGCGTCGGCGGATGGGCCGGTATCGGCCTGGCAGGCGGACTGCTTTCGCCCGACAACGCCGCTGCCTGGCATGGCGCCGTCGATCAGGGCCGTGCGCAAGGCGACGAGGCCGCGGTCGTTGGGACCGCTGGTCTGGGTGCGGTCGGTGGCTACGCAGCACTTGCAGACTATACGACGCTGGGCGGCCAGCTCACCGTCTTCGGTCTCCCGGACTGATACGGGAACCTTAGGCACGCCGCGGGTCTTGTAGAAGACCGAGGCTTGAAAAACGAGAGCCCGGATCACCGGGAAGCCAGGACCGGGCTCTCGATTTCGCCGCGCACCCAAAACACCGATCAATGCCGCTTCACGACAGCAAAACCGTGTCCAGGCGAAATGAAGGAAGAGTCTGAATGTCCGTTCGCATTGCAATTTCCGCTCTCGCTCTGACCCTGCTGCCTCTGGCAAGTTCAAGTCTCGCGCAGGCCGAGGACAGCGCGGAAAAAGCCAAGGCGGTGACGGAAGAAAACGGCAAGTACTTCGACGCGGACGGAAATCCGACCTTCAAGATCGAAAACGGCACTGTGGATTGGTACACGTTCAGCGGTTACCGCCGCTATCACTCCGATTGCCATGTCTGTCACGGACAGGACGGCACAGGTTCGACCTATGCGCCGGGCCTGGTCAACAGCCTGAAAACCATGGATTACGCCACGTTCCTGTCGATCGTCGCCGAAGGCCGCAAGAATGTCGGTGGCGGCAAGGAGAACGTCATGCCCGCCTTTGGCGACAACAAGAACGTCTATTGCTACATGGACGATCTCTACGTCTATCTGCGTGCCCGCGCCGACGGTGCGGCGCCCCGCGGCAGGCCGCCGAAGAAAGCAGACAAGCCGCAGGCAGCGAAGGATGCCGAGGCATCCTGCATGGGTAGATGACATGATCAGCCGCGATGCATCGAAGCTGCGCTTTGTCCTGCCGATCCTCGGCGCATTCGCCTTGCTGCCTTCGAACGCCCAGGCGCAGGGCGCCGGCCTTGGCGCCGCGGGAGAACTGGTCGACCCCGACATTCTGCGCGTCTGCGCCGATCCTTCCAACATGCCTTTCACCGACCAGAGCGGCGAAGGCTTCGAAAACAAGCTGGCCGAGCTGGTTGCCGCGAAAACCGGTCGGAAGTCCGTCGCCTACACATGGTTTCCCATTGTCGCCGGCTTCGTGCGCAACACGCTGGCGGCCAACCGCTGCGACATCGTCATGGGCTATGCCCAGGGCGATGAACTGGTGCAGAACACCAACGCCTACTATCGCTCCTCCTATGTGCTGGTGCACCCGAAGGGCAACGGCATGGAAGGCGTCGAGACGATCGAGGATCCGAGACTCACCGGTAAGAGGATCGGCGTCGTCGAAAGCACGCCGCCGACTGCCAACATGGCCGCCAACAAGCTCTTGCGAACGGCAAAAATCTATCCGCTGGCGGTGGACACGCGCCTCACCCCTTCCATGGGGGAGGTCATGATCAAGGACATGCTCGCCGGCAAGATCGACGCGGCGGTCATTTGGGGACCGATGGCGGGCTACTATGCCAAGCAACTCGGCGCCGATCTCACGATCGTCCCGCTGGTGAAGGAGAAGACCGGCTCGCGCATGTCCTACCGCATCACGATGGGCGTGCGTCCATCCGACCAGGAATGGAAGCGGACGCTCAATCGGGTGATCAGGGAAAACCAGGCGGAGATCAACAAGATCCTGCTCGACTACAATGTGCCGCTGATCGATGAACACGACAATCCGATCACGCAATGACGAAACCGGTATGAAGGGAAAGGAGACGATTTTGCTGGTCGCTGCGAGCCTTCTGGGTCTGGCCGAACCGATGTGGGCCGGCGATATCGCCGAACCCGGCGGCTACCGGATGGATGAGTACCGGGCGCCGGTACCGCAGACGCTGCAAGGCGCCAAGGTGGTGACGACGGCGGAAGCGGAGGCGCTGTGGCGAGAGAAGAAGGCCGTGTTCTTCGACGTCATGCCGAACACGCCGAAGCCGGCCAATCTGCCGGCAGGAACGATTTGGCGAGAGACGGCCAGAAAGGACATCCCAGGCAGCATCTGGCTGGCCAATGTCGGTTACGGCGCTATCTCCGAGGAGACCGCCAGCTATTTTCGCCAGGGCCTCGCGGCCGAAGCCGGTGCCGACAAGTCGCGCGCGATCGTGTTCTATTGCATGACGAATTGCTGGATGTCCTGGAATGCCGCGAAACGGGCTATCGAATGGGGCTACAGTTCGGTGATCTGGTATCCGCCCGGCGCCGATGGATGGGAACGTGCAAACCTTCCGCTGGAAGAGAAGAAGCCTTACGTGATCGGCAATTGAGCATACGCATTGTTATTTCGATCGTCATATTTTTCGACTTTTCAGAACCTACCGTTTCATTTGTCCATTTGAGATGTGATGGACGAGCCATTGCAATGGTGCCCAGCAATGGTTGACTGAAAAAAAGATCGGCCCCTTCGGGCTGGTAGAAGAGGAGAAATGCCATGAAGAAGAGCTGGACGAAACCGACCATGTGCCAAGTTGCTGCGGGCTTCGAAATTTCGCGGTATCTGCCTGCTGAAATTCCTCCCAAGAAGTAGCCCGCAGAGGTGCGTGTCCCTGGCAACGGGGACACGCACCGCCTTGCCGCATGGGATTCTCGTGAAGGACTTTGACGCACGCTTTGCGGGCGATGAGTTTTTTGCGGCTGCAAATATCCAACTCGCTAGAGAAGCCGCGGAGCGGGCGTTGCCATGCGCTTGAAGATCATCGGTTCTGCGGCAGGCGGCGGTTTTCCGCAATGGAACTGCAACTATCGCCTGAGCCGCGCGGCTCGCACCGGGATGGCTGGCGTGCATTCACGAACCCAATCAAGCATCGCCGCGTCAGCGGATGGGGCCGGCTGGGTTCTCTTCAACGCCTCGCCCGATATTCGCCAGCAGATTGCGCAAACGCCCGAATTGCAGCCCGCGCACGATGCGCCGCTGCGTTCGACGCCCATCCGCGCGGTGGTGCTGACCAATGCCGATGTCGATCATGTCGCCGGCCTGCTCAGCCTGCGTGAGCGGCAGCCTTTCGCCATCTATGCAACGACACAGGTTCTGGCGACGCTGGAGGCGAATTCGATTTTCAATGTTCTCGATCCGGCGCTCGTGCCGCGACGCACCTTGCCGCCAGCGAAGGAACTGATGATCCGCGATGCGGACGGTCGTGACACCGGCGTGACTGTCGAGAGCTTTTCCGTGCCCGGGAAGATAGCGCTCTATCTCGAGGAAAGGAGCCAGCCGGATGCCAATTTCAGCTCCGATTCCGGCGACACGATCGGCGTCCGTATCGCCGGCGCCGGCAGCAGCAGCTCCGTCTTCTATATCCCGGGCTGCGCGCGCATCGATGCGACCCTGCGCACGCGCCTGGCCGATGCCGCCTGCCTCCTGTTCGACGGCACGGTCTACACCGACGACGAGATGGTTACTGCCGGCGTCGGCCAGAAAACCGGTTCGCGCATGGGGCATCTGGCGATGTCGGGAGACGCGGGTTCGATCGCCGGCCTGGCCGATGTGAAGATCGGCCGGCGTGTCTTCGTGCATATCAACAACTCCAATCCTGTTCTCGACGAGAATTCCGCCGAACACGAAGCGGTCAAAGCGGCAGGCTGGGAAATCGCCCGCGATGGCATGGAGATGGAATTTTGAGTGATTTTCACGACGCGGCCAGAAACGGCCTGTCCTCCAGCGAACTCGAAGCCGTGCTGCGGCAGGTCGGTGCCGATCGCTATCACAACCGTCATCCTTTTCATCACAGGATGACCAGCGGTGCGCTGTCGAGGGCCGAGATGCAGGCCTGGGCGCTGAATCGCTATTGCTACCAGGCGGTCATCCCACGCAAGGATGCCATGATCCTGGCACGTGCCGAGGACCCGGCGTTTCGCGCCGCCTGGCGCAAACGCATCGAGGACCATGACGGCGAGGACGGCTGGAGCGGCGGTATCGCGCGCTGGCTGCATCTGGCGACCTCGCTCGGTCTCGATGCCGATGCGGTGAAGAGCGAAAGGCTGGCGCTGCCGGCGACGCGTTTCGCGGTCGGCGCCTACCTCTCCTTCTGCACGAACCGGACGCTGTTCGAGGCGGTCGCGTCGTCGCTGACCGAAATGTTCTCACCGGTCATCATCGGCGAGCGGGTGCCGGCGATGCTGGCCAAATATGATTACATCACCGAGGATACGCTGGCTTATTTCAAGCGACGGCCCGAACAGGCCTCGCGCGACGCCGACTTCGCCCTCGCCTATGTGCTTAGCCATGCCGACACGGCGGAACGCCAGCAGCAGGCGATCGATGCACTGGTGTTTAAATGCGATATACTGTGGGCCATGCTCGACGCGCTTCAACACGCCTATGGCGAGCCGGGAAACATCCCGCCCGGCGCCTTCCGTCCGGAGGCAGCCCCATGATGGCGCTGCGCGAAAGAGCCTTGGTGTCGCCGCAGTCGGTGCCATCGCTGCCGCAGCACGTGCGCATACAGTACGACCCCGTACGGCAGGCATTCGCCGTGCTTTCGCCGGAAAAGGTGTTCTGGCCGAACGACATCAGTCTCGATATATTGCGCCGCTGCGATGGACGCTCCACGGTCGGCCACATCATTGCCGATCTTGCCGTGGATTATGACGCAGAACAGGAGGCCGTGGCGGCCGACGTCATCGCCTTTCTGCAGGAATGGTCGGACAAGCTTCTGGTCAAGCTATGAGCGAGCCCCTTCTCCCTCCGATCGGCATGCTGGCGGAACTGACGCACCGCTGCCCGCTGCAATGCCCTTATTGCTCCAATCCGCTCGAATTGCTGAAGGCCAATCGCGAACTCGACACGCAGACGTGGCTCGACCTGTTCTCGCAGGCCGCCGATCTCGGCGTTCTCCAGGTGCATCTGTCCGGCGGTGAGCCGACGCTGCGCCGCGACCTCGAGCAACTGATCGCCGGGCTTTCGGCGCGCGGCGTCTACACCAATTTGATCACCGCCGGCGTCGGTGTTGCCGAAGGCCGCATCGTGGCGTTTGCCGAAGCCGGGCTCGACCATCTGCAACTGAGCTTTCAGGGTGCTCGGCCGGCGACCACCGACCGCATCGGCAACCACAAAGGCGGCCACGAAAAGAAGCTGGAGACGGCACGCCGCGCCCGAGCGGCCGGCCTGCCGCTGACCATCAACGCGCCGATCCATCGCCACAACATCGAGGAAGTGCCGGAATTCATCGATCTGGCGCTTTCGCTGGGCGCGGAGCGGCTCGAGATCGCCAACGTGCAATATGCCGGCTGGGCGCTGACCAATCGCGATCAACTGATGCCCGAGCGTGCCGCGGTCGACCGGCAGGCGGAGATCGTCGCGGCGGCGCGCGAACGGCTCTCCGGCATCATGAACATCGATTTCGTGCCGCCGGATTATTTCGCTATCTATCCCAAGCCGTGCATGGGCGGCTGGGCACGCGACGCCTTCATGGTGACGCCGGACGGCACCGTACTGCCATGCCATGCCGCACAGACCATCCCGTCGCTCAGCTTCGAGCGTTTCGGGCCGCGCAGCCTGGCCGAGATCTGGGCCGATTCGCCGGCATTCAACGCCTTTCGCGGCACCGACTGGATGCAGGAGCCCTGCCGCAGCTGCGACCGGCGTGAGATCGACTGGGGCGGCTGCCGCTGCCAGGCGATGGCGATCGCCGGCGATGCTGCCGCGACGGACCCGGCTTGCGCGAAATCGCCGATCCATGCGCGCATGGCAATGCTGATCGACGAAGCCCAGCGTGCCGCGGCAGTTCCCTCGACGGACACACCTTTCGTCTACCGGCGGATCGGCGTCGTGACCGAGCCCGCCTGACGCGCTCTTCTATTCCATGGTCTCGCGCTCGCGCACCGCGTCGGCGAAAGCCAGTGCATCGCGATTGAGCGTGACATTGTGCACGCGAAAGATCGAAGCGCCCTTCAACCGCAGGATGACGCTGGTTGCCGCCGTGCCGACGTCGCGCGCCTCATCGCTTTCGCCGACCAAGTGACGGGCAAGACGCTTGCGTGACGTGCCGACGAGCAATGGAAAACCGAGAGCGCGCAATTCACCGAAGCGAGCCATGAGCTCGAGGTTTTCCTCTCCGTCCTTGGCGAAGGCGAAGCCCGGGTCCAGCACGATCCGGTCGTCCGGGATGCCGGCGTCACGCGCGATCTCCAGCGATCTGTTCAGGAACATGAACTGGTCGGCGATCACATCCGCCAGTTTTTCGCGACCGCGCCCGGTGTGCATGATGACGAGGCCGGCGCCGGTTTCCGCCGCGACATGCGCGATGTCGGGTTCGCGCTGCAAGCCATGCACGTCGTTGACGATATGCGCGCCCGCCGCGACCGCCAGACGCGCCGTCTCGGCCCGATAGGTGTCGACCGAAACGAGGCTGCCGCCTTCGGACGACAGCGCCTTGATGACCGGGAGAATGCGCGATTGTTCCTCCAACGCCGATACGGCGCCGGCGCCGGGCCGGGTGGACTCGCCGCCGACATCGATGATCGCCGCGCCCTCGCCGATCATGCGCCGGGCCTGCTGGAGCGCCCGCTCCGGCCGGTCGAATTCTCCCCCGTCGGAGAAACTGTCCAGCGTAACATTCAAAATCCCCATCAGCAACGATTTCACGCCAAGATCGAGATGCCGTCCATGAGCAAGCTGCCAGCGCGTCATGCGTCAACCTTCTGTCGTGTTGGAAGCCATTTGGCTCGGCGCGGCTGTCGTTTCTGTATCGCTGTTCGCCACGCAGGCATGTCGGCGGTCACCCGCGAGCAACTCTGCTCAGTGCCATAGTTTCCGCCAGTTCTCCCACGCGCCGCAGGGCGTGACGATGGGCGTCGTCCCACCGTCCGCCGAGCCCGAGCCGAATGCAGTGGCGGAAATGGTTCGTCGCGCTGAACATCTTGCCCGGGGCGATCACGATGCTCTCGGCCAGGCAGGCCTGGAACAGGTCGAGTGAATCGATGCCGTGCGGCAGTTCGAGCCACAGAATGAAACCTCCCCTCGGATCGGTGACGCGCGTGCCTCCCGGAAAGTGCCGCGCGATCAGCCCACGCGCTTCGTCGACCCGTGCTGCGATCGTTGCGCGGATCTGGCGGTACCCGGCCTCGATGCCGGGCTGCGCCAGCAGATCGGCCAACGCCCGCTCGATTATCGTCGTCTGGCTGCCGCTGGTCGATTCCTTCATGCGCACAAGCTTCGCGCCCCAGCGCCCGGCGTCGACCCAGCCGAGCCGAAGCCCTGGCGCGATCGTCTTGGAGAACGAGCCGCAAATCATCACGTGCCCCGTCGTGTCGAACGAGCGCACCGCCTGGCGCTGGTCTTCGTGTTCGGCAAAGTCGTTGTAGAGGACATCTTCGATCAGCGGGATACCGCGTTCGGCGACCATTTGCGCGAGGCGGCGCCGATCAGCCAGAGGTATGCTCGATCCGATCGGATTGGAGAGCGTGGGCACCGCAAGCACGGCCTTGATCGGCTGCGTGTCAAAGGCGAGCTGCAGGGCGTCGAGCGAGAACCCGGTGCGCGGATGCGTCGGAATCTCGAGCGCGCGCAGGTGCAGGTTCTCGAGGATCTCCAGAAAAGCGAAGAGGGTCGGCGATTCGAGCGCGATGATGTCGCCGGGTCGCGTCACCGCGCGCAGGCACAGCGTAATCGACTCGAGGCAGCTATTAGTCACCACGACGTCGCGCGGGTCGATCTGGCACCCCATGCGCAGCGCATGGCGTGCAATTGCCCGGCGCAGGCTCTCGTCGCCGTAGCCGGTCGTGTACTGACATAACGTCGCGCGATGGTGTTGCACGGCGCGGCTGACCGCACGGCGCACCCGTTCCTCGGTGAACAGCTCCGCGCCCGGACAGGCCGCGCCGAACGATGCGTAACCGGGATCGTGCGCTAGGTGCATCACGCGCGCCGCGAGCGAACTGACGTCCACTGCCATGGAATCCGCCGGGGGGTTTGAGGTCTCGGGTTCGGGGAGGCGCGGCGGCCGCGCGGCGACGAAATAGCCCGAGCGCGGCCGCGCCTCGATCAGATGTGCGTCCTCCAGTATCCGGTAGGCCTGCAGGACAGTGCCAACAGAGACGTCGCGGCTGCGCGCCAGTTCACGCACCGAGGGGATGCGTTCGCCGCGAACGAGTGTTCCGGCGCGGATCGGTGTTGCGAGCGATTCCGCTACCTGCAGATACAGAATCTCGACGGGTTCTTGATCTTGCATGCTCCCTACCTACCGCGAATCCACCGACGCCGACTGGTACAGATGGCTGTCTTCTTGGATGGTACAGTTCGCTCAGACACAACACTGTACCATATCAGATGCCTGGTCACTGTGACTGTCCGCGCCACGGGTGGGGATTTATCGTTCATCCCTGTCCGGCAAGCAGCCGAGCGTTGCGATCGAAGCGATCAATCGCGACAGGATTGTCACTCACAC
The DNA here is from genome assembly GCF_007830515.1 of Mesorhizobium tianshanense. Classification (GTDB taxonomy): domain Bacteria; phylum Pseudomonadota; class Alphaproteobacteria; order Rhizobiales; family Rhizobiaceae; genus Mesorhizobium; species Mesorhizobium tianshanense. The sequence continues at coordinate 4,295 of NZ_VLKT01000050.1, read as the reverse complement.
GAGTCCCGTTCCCCCATCTACCTGTACTGGTGAAACAAAAGGAGCGTAGCAATGACCAACGAAGCGATCAGCTTTACTTACACGACCTATATCGTCTCGACGCCGGGGAAGGTGTTCGAGGCCATAACGAAACCAGACCTCGCACGGCGCTACTGGGGCCACGAGAACGTCTCTGACTGGAAGCCCGGTTCGAGATGGGAGCATATCCGCACCAATGATGAACGGACCGTCGAACTCGTCGGCGAGGTCATCGAGGTCTCCCCGCCGACCCGTCTCGTCATCACCTGGGCAAACGCTTCGCAGGCGTCTGATCCGGCGAGCTACAGCCGGGTAACCTTCGAGATCGAGGAATACGAGGCCATGGTCCGGCTGACCGTCACCCATGACGAACTCGAAGCCGGCAGCGGAATGGCAAACGGCATCAGACGCGGTTGGCCGATCGTTCTCTCCAGCCTGAAATCCTTCCTCGAAACGGGCCAGGCGATCGATGTCTTCGCGAAGCCGCGCGCGTCCGAACTGGCGGCATGACACCGCAGCAAGGAGCCGAGCACATGAGCACTTCCTATAGCGGCGGATGCGCGTGCGGCGCGGTCCGCTACGAGGCAAAGGCAGCCCCCGTCTTCGAGAACCACTGCCAATGCCGCGATTGCCAGAAAAGAAGCGGCACCGGTCATGGATCCTATCTGACGTTTCCGTCGCGAGCGGACGTGAAGATCACCGGCACGGCGACGGACTGGCGCGTCGTGGCGGACAGCGGGAACGAGAAAATCCATTCCTTCTGCCCGGTCTGCGGCACGCCGGTCTACGTGACGTTCGCCGCCATGCCGGACTCGATCTCGGTGCATGCCGCAAGTCTCGACGATCCGGGCCGGTTCAATCCGACCGTCGTGACCTACGGTATCCGGGCTCTCCCCTGGGACAAGATGGATACCGCGCTGAAGACGTTCGAGAAGATGCCGCCTGGCTAACCGGACCGGCGTCATCATAGCGGACGCGCTCCACGACATTCCGGCTCCTGCCTTCGGGAAACCGATCCCCTGCGCCCCACCGCCGGCGCGGTCGTCAGCTCACGTCCATGCGCGGCCCGAACCCAAGCAAAGGAAAAAACCATGTTTCCGATCGACATCTGGTTGGCCTACACCCTTGCCAGCGTCCTGATTGTCCTGGCGCCTGGGCCCGACATCGTTCTCTCGATCGCGCGCGGTCTGAGCCAGGGCCGGCTCGCGGCAGTGCTTTCGGGATTGGGAGCCGGCACCGGCATCCTGTTCCACACGGTCGCCGCCGCCTACGGCCTCGCTCTGGTCATCCAGACTTCCGCCATGGCTTTCCTGGCGATCAAGCTGGTGGGAGCGGCCTATCTGATCTGGCTGGGTACCAGGGCTCTGCTCTACCGCAACCTCGTCACCTTTGCGCCGGCCGCCAGGCGTCCGCTGCATGCGATCTATCTGACCGGCCTGATGTCCAACGTATTGAACCCCAAGATCGGCTTGTTTGTCCTGGCGTTCATCCCGCAGTTCGTCAGCGCCGAACGCGGCCCGGTCGAGGTTCAGATGATGACCTACGGCGCGTGGCTCGCGGTCATCGCGGTCGTCGGTCTCTCCATCATCGGCGGCTTCGCTTCGGCCCTGAGCAATTGGCTGCTTCGCCGTCCGCTGGTGGTGGCCGGGATCAATATCGGTGCAGGCCTGACTTTCGTGACCACGGGACTGTCTGCCGCAGCCATCAAACCAAACTGAGCGATTAGTTTTTCGGGCCATTCCCGGAAGCGTGACGGCTGCCAGCCGCCGCCGACCCGAAAGATCGCCCTAGACACCGCTCGGTCGGTCCGAAGAGCGGAATGTGAGCAAGACGGACCTAGCCCGCGCCCGTTCATACCCCGCTGGAGACCACCGGTCCCACGCCGGCGCCAACCCAAGGAGCACTGAAATGGTCGACATTCTGCACCGAGTGGGCATCAATGCTTCGCCTCGCGATGTCTATAACGCCCTCACCACCCTCGACGGGCTTTCCAGTTGGTGAACGAGCGATACTCAGGGGCGGCCCGAGACCGGGGGCGTGATCAAATTCAGGTTCGGCGACCGCAGCTTCTTCGACATGAAGGTGCTCGAGCTCGAGCCGGAAAGGCACGTGATGTGGGAAGTGGTGGACGCGCCGAAGGAGTGGATCGGCATCAAGGTCATCTGGAACCTCTCGCCGGAAGGCGCGGGAACGACCATCCGCTTCAAGCAGCAGGGCTGGCGGGAGCCCGTGGACTTCATGCACCACTGCAGCACCAAATGGGCCAGCTTCCTGTTCAGCCTCAAGGCACAGCTCGAAAACGGCAAGGGCAGCCCCTATCCGAACGATTTCCTGATCAGTATCGACTTGACTGAAGCGGCGCGGAGGCCAGCCGATTTACTCCGCACACCTATATCAGCGCCTCGTCGTCGCGGAGGAGAGATGCGGGTGAGGAGGCAGGGTCGACCTCTCTGCCCTCTTCCCAAGTTTCATGCACAAGGGTTCAACAGGGGTCCAAAGGAGATGTGGCTAGGCTGAAAGGGCCATGACGCGCGCTTTGACGGCTTCATGCCTGAACCGTTATGGCGGGCGCGCCGGACTCGACATCGCCGATCACGCAGGCCGATGCGTAACCGTCCGCGACCATCTTTTCGACCAGGGCCGCCGCTTTGTCGCGCGTGCAGGCGACGAGCAGCCCGCCCGAAGTCTGTGGATCGGTGAGAAGATGGCGCCGCCACTCCGGCATGTCGGCAGGCAGGAGCACCGCATCGCCATAGCTTGCCCAGTTGCGCCGCGACGCGCCGGTGACGAAGCCTTGCTCCGCCAGCAGCGCGGCTTCGGAAAAGAGCGGAACGTCGCGGTCACGGATGACGAGCGCACAGCCTGAGCCGCGCGCCATCTCGAGCGCATGTCCGAGCAGGCCGAAACCGGTCACGTCGGTGATCGCATGGACGCTCTCATCCTGCGCGAGATCCGATCCGATCCGGTTGAGCAGGGTGGTCGAGGCGATCATCTCGGCATAGCCGCCGGGCGGCAGCGCCTGCTTCTTGATGGCGGCGGAGTAGATGCCGACGCCGAGCGCCTTCGTCAGGATCAAGGCGTCTCCCGGCCTCGCACCCGAATTGCGCCTGATGTCTTCGGGCCGGCATGTGCCGATCACGGCAAGACCATAGATCGGCTCCGGTGAGTCGATCGAGTGGCCGCCGGCGACCGGGATTCCGGCCGTGGCGCAAACGGCCCGGCCGCCCTTCAGAATGTCTCGGACCATATGCGTCGGCATCTTGTCGAGCGGCATGCCGAGAATGGCCAGCGCCATGATCGGCCGGCCACCCATTGCATAGACGTCGGAGATCGCATTGGTCGCGGCGATCCGGCCGAAATCATACGGATCGTCCACCATGGGCATGAAGAAATCGGTGGTGGCGATGACACAAATGTCGTCGTCGAGCTGCCAGACGGCGGCGTCGTCTCCGGTCTCGGTGCCGACAAGAAGCCGGCGAAAGGGGTTGGCCTCGACCTGGTCCGCGAGAAGCTGCTGAAGGACGGACGGCGCCAGCTTGCAGCCGCAGCCACCGCCATGCGCAAGGCTGGTCAGGCGCAACACAGGAGCGTCGGCGACCTCAGGCGAGACGGCGATTGCCATGGCAAGCCTCCTTGGATTGGCACCGAGCGAGATACCAAGCGGAATTGACCTTGGCCGCACGCTGGCGATCGTTCGGGGATCGATTGGACGGAACGGAGAGATCAGACGCGGAAACGGTGAGAGCGGTCAAAAGACGCTTGGCGGGAGGGGAAAAGCGGGACAAATATCCAGCCTCGGAGCGCGCGCTTACGCCACCGTCGGCCGTCGTCCGAAAAGCGCCCCGGCACGCGGGAGCCGTTTCCAATACCACGCGGCACTGTAAGATTATCTCTAGGTTGAGAACTCATACAATTGACTGCTTTTCATTGATATTCTTCGCCCTCAATGAGTCGCTGGAGGCCGAAGTGATGTCGAAGAGCTTATTTTGGTTGTCGGATGAGGCGTGGAGTGCGATGGAACCGCATCTTCCTCGCGGCAAAGCGGGGAAACCTCGGGTTGATGATCGCAGGGTGATTTCGGGCATCCTGCATGTTCTCAAGACCGGCTGCCGCTGGCGCGACGTGCCTGCAGCCTATGGTCCGCCAACCACAATCTACAATCGCTACAACAGGTGGTCGCAGCGCCGCATCTGGCAGCGTATCTTCGAGAAGATGGCGGCTGCCGGGCCCGTTCCGGATGAGCTTTCCATCGATAGCAGCCACGTCAAGGCGCATCG